>NZ_JBHVLR010000007.1:0-287084 GCF_042797335.1 Nocardiopsis sp. NPDC057823
CAAAAACACCCCGCCCCCCTTCTCATGGGGCCCGCGGGGCGCCCGGGGGGGGCCCCCCGGGGGGCGCCCCCGGGGGGGGGCCCCGCCGGGGGGGGGCGCGCCCCGGGGGGGCCGCCCGCGCCCGGCGTCGGTCCTCGTTCTCACTTCAGGGACGCCCTCACCCCGGGGAGCCCGCGACCGCCCGGGCGTAGCGCTCGGACAGCGCGCGCAGCAGCGGCACCAGTTCGGCGGGGGACTCCACGGTGAAGTCCATGCCGAGCATGCCCGCGTACACGGCGACCGTGTCCAGGCTGTCGGCGCCGGTGACCAGCACCGAGATCCCCCCGTCCACCGGTTCGACCACCCCCACCGCCGGGTTGATGCGCTCCAGCACCCGCTCCGCCGACGCGTGGACCCGCAGCCGCGCGTGCACCTTCCACCCCTGCGACGCGATCGTCCGCATCGCGAACGCCGTGTGGTCGCCGCCGGGAGGCGGCACCGGGTCGAAGCGCCGCCCGGTCGGCGTCCGCGGCTCCATCCGGTCGACCCGGTAGGTCGACCACGCCCCGTCGCGCGGGTCGCGGGCGACCAGGTGCCAGCGGCGCTGCCAGGCCAGCAGCCGGTACGGCTCCACCAGCCGGGGGTCGCCCCCGTAGTCGAACCGCAGCCACTCGCCGTCGCGGACGGCGCGCGCCACCGCCCGCAGCACCCCCGGGTCGACCTCCGGGTCGGGCGCGTCGGTGGCGGTGTTCTCCGGGGCGTGCTCGATCGCCCCGTGCAGCGCGTCGACCGTCGGGCGCAGCCGCGACGGCAGCACCTGTTCGAGTTTGGCGAGCGCCCGGCCGCCCGACTCGGCGACCCCCGAGACGCCCGCCGCCGCACGGAGGCCGACGGCCACGGCGACCGCCTCCTCGTCGTCGAGCAGCAGCGGGGGCATCCGGCCGCCCGGTCCGAGCCGGTACCCGCCCGCCGAGCCGCGGGACGCCTCCACCGGGTAGCCGAGACCGCGCAGCCGGTCGACGTCCTTGCGGACGGTGCGGCCGCTGACCCCGAGCCGCTCGGCGAGTTCGGGGCCGGACCGGTCGGGCCGCGACTGCAACAGGGACAGCAGGGCCAGGAGCCTGGCCGCCGTGTCGGACATCCGGTACCCCCGGGGATTTTTTCACAGGCCGTATGTTCAAAGAGGAACGGAACGTTCCTGATAGGACCGTAGCGTCGGAGACATGGAGAACACCAGCGCTTCCGCCGCCACCGACATCCGACCCTTCACCGTCGCGGTCACCGACGCCGAACTCGCCGACCTGCACGAGCGGCTCGCCCGCACCCGGCTGCCCCAGCCCTCCCCGGCCGACGACTGGGAGACCGGGACCCCCAACGCCTACCTGCGCGAGGCCGTCGCCGCCTGGCGGAACTTCGACTGGCGCGCCGCCGAGGCGCGCATCAACGCCGTCCCGCACTTCACCACCGGTATCGACGGCCAGGACATCCACTTCGTCCACGTCCGCTCACCGCACGCCGGCGCCACGCCCCTGCTGCTCGCGCACACCTACCCCGGCTCCTCGGTCGACTACCTCGACCTCATCGACGCCCTCACCGACCCCGTCGCCCACGGCGGCCGCGCCGAGGACGCCTTCCACCTGGTCATCCCGGACGCGCCCGGCTACGGCTTCTCCCAGCCGCTCGCCTCCGGGGGATGGACCACCGCCCGCGTCGCCGCCGCCTACGACACCCTGATGCGCCGGCTCGGCTACGAGCGCTACGGCGTGCACGGCTCCGACAACGGCGCGATGGTCGCCCGGGAGCTGGGACTGCTGGAGCCCGACGGGTTCCTGGGCCTGCACGTGCTGCAGCTCTTCTCGTTCCCCTCGGGCGACCCCGCCGAGTTCGAGCGCATGGAGCCGCGGGACCACGCCGGCCTGGAGCACATGCGGTGGTTCCAGTCGGTGGGCGGCTACAACACGATGAACGCCTCGCGGCCGCAGACCGTCGCGGTCGGCCTCAGCGACTCGCCGGTGGGCCTGCTCGCCTACAGCGAGCTGTTCAACTCCTTCGGCAACGGCACCTCGCTGGTGCCGCTGGAGAAGATCCTCCTGGAGGTGAGCGTGAACTGGTTCGCCAACGCCGCCTCCGGGATGGGCCGCTCCTACTTCGAGAACGCGCGGGCCCAGGACGGGCCGCGCGTGAACAGGGCGCCCACGGGCGTCGCGGTCTTCGCCGACGACTTCCAGACCATCCGGGTCCTCGCCGAGCGCGACAACTCCGCCATCGTGCACTGGAGCCGGTTCGACAGGGGCGGCCACTTCGCCGCCCTGGAGGTGCCCGACGTCCTCGCCGCCGACATCCGCGCCTTCTTCGCCGCGCTCCGCACCCCCTGAACCCCGGCCACGGGTCAGAGGTCGGGCCGCACCCACCGGCGCAGCGCGTCGAGTGTGGTGTCCGGCGAGGTGTTGAAGCAGAACACCACGCCCGGGACGAGGGAGGTGATCAGGTTGACCACCCGCTCGAACAGCAGCGTGTGCTCCGGGGCCATGCGCAGCCCCGCGCCGATCATCACGACGCGGACGGGCCGGCCGTCCAGGCACGCGCGGAGCGCGGCCTCGGCCTCGTCGGGGTCGGCGGTGACCTGGCAGGTGACGACGTCGAACCCGGCGTCGCGCACGGCCCTGTCGCCCTCGGCGATCCTGGCCCGCAGCATCTCCTCGGTGACACCCGGGTACCGGTCGAAGTCGACCGTGCTCGGGTGCAGACCCACCGACAGGACGGCTTCGCTCACCGTGTTCCCCTTCCGTGCCCCGCACGCCGTCGCCCGCGCACCGCGCGGGGACGACCGGCCCCGGACGGGGCGCGGCTGTAGCGTAGCCGCCGCGGCCCCGTGTTCCAAGGGGGGTGACCGCGGCGTGCGCACACCGCCGCCGCGGCCCGCGGCACCCGGACCGCGCGGGGACCGCGGGCCCTCGGCCGGGGGACCGCGCACTCCGGCGGAGACCGCCCGGCGCCGGGCCGGTGGGCGGGGACCGGCCCGCGCCGATACGCCGCGCGGCACCGGCCGGGCCCGCCCGCACCTCCGTGCCGCGCGGAGGGGGAACCCGGTCAGGGAACGGTGCGCATCCGCCGGAGCCAGTCGGCGACCAGCGCCGCGACGAGCGCCGACCGGTCCAGGTGCACGTTGTGCCCGGCGGCGTCGAGCACGGCGAACGCCGCACGCGGGTAGTGCTCCACCCGCGCCCACGCGTCGCGGTAGCCGACCACCTGGTCCTGGCGGCCGGTGACGAACAGGGACGGCCGTGTGAACGGCTCCGGCGCCTCCTCCTCGGGCTCCCGGTCCAGGGCGTAGCGCCGGGCGATGCGCTCCAGCGCCGCCCCGTCGGCGGAGCGCAGCCCGGGGAGGGCGTGCTCGGCGAACGCCCGCGCGTTGTCGGCCGACTGCACCACCGCCATCTCGGCGTACTCCCCGCCCGCCCCGCCCAGGCCCGCGACCGCCGCCGGGTCCTCCACGAGCACGGTGCGCGCGGGCACGTCCCGTTCCGCGTGGTCGGCGACGAACACCGCGGCCAGCACCGCCAGGCCCAGGACCCGCGGCCGCAGGTCGTGGGCGACCCGGCGGGCGACCATGCCGCCGAAGGAGTTGCCCACGAGCGCGAACGGCTCCGAGCCCAGCCGCCGCCCGATCTCGTCCTCCACGGCGGCGACCACGTCCTCGGTGCCCGCGGCCGCCCCGGCCGGCGTGCCGGCGGTCCCGGGCAGGTCGACGTACAGCCGCCGCCACCCGCCCTGCGCCTCGAAGACCGGGTCCAGGGGGAGCAGGAGCCGGTGGTCGACCCCGAAACCGTGCAGCAGGACGACCGGCGTGCCCGATCCGCGTTCGATGACGTGCATGCGCCGAGGCTAGCGCCCGGCCCGGGCGGCGCGGCCGCCGAGGTACCGGGCATGATGGGGGCGGCGACACGGCGGACGGAGGCGGCGGATGCCGGAGCAGCGGATCGGGCGGGCCGTGCGGAGCCTGGGCGGGCTCGCGCTCGGGGACGCCTTCGGCGACCGGTACTTCCTCCCGCCGGACGAGGCGGAGCAGGCGGTCGGCCGGCGGCGGTGGCCGGCCGAGCCCGTCTGGCCCTGGACCGACGACACCGCCATGGCGCTCTCCGTGCTCGCCGTGCTCATCGGGCACGGGCGGATCGACCAGGACGCCCTCGCCGCGGACTTCGCCGCCCGGTACGACCCGGGCCGCGGCTACGGGCCGTCGATGAACCGGCTGCTGCGCCGGATCGCCGACGGGGAGCCGTGGCGCCCGGCCGCCGCCGGGCAGTTCGGCGGCGAGGGCTCCCACGGCAACGGCGCCGCCATGCGGGTGGCCCCGCTGGGCGCCTACTTCGCCGACGACCTCGACCGCGTCGCCGAGGAGGCGGCCCTGTCCGCCACGGTGACCCACACCCACTCCGAGGCCGTCGCCGGCGCGGTCGCGGTGGCCTTGGCCGCCGCCCTGGCGGCGCGCCACCGCGAAGACCCCGCGCCCGACCGCGCGGGTTTCCTCCGCGCGGTCGCCGGACGGCTCGAACCCTCCCGGGTGCGCTCGGGCCTGGAGCGGGCGGCCCGGCTGGCGCCGGGCACCGCGCCCGAGCACGCGGCCGCGATGCTGGGCAACGGCACCCTCATGTCGGCCCAGGACACCGTGCCGTTCGCGCTCTGGGCGGCCGCGGGCCATCCGGACGACCTGGCCGAGGCGCTCTGGACGACGGTGGCGGGCCTGGGCGACCGGGACACCACCTGCGCGATCGCCGGGGGCGTCGTGGCGGCCCGCACCGGTGTGGCCGGTGCGCCGGAGCCGTGGTGGGCGAGCCGCGAGCCCCTGCCGGCCTGGGCCGCCGCCCTCGAGGACGCCGGCGCCTGACGGGCCTGCGCCCGGTCCCAGCGGACGCGGTACTCCCGCTCCGTGGTCAGGTCGCTTTCCAGCAGGGCGAGCCCGTGCGGCTCCTTCTCGTCGATCGGCCGGAAGGAGACCGGCGGTCCGCCGGCGTCCCGGTACCGCTCCGCCCCGCAGGCGCCCCGGGCCGGGCCCGGGGCGCCTGCGGGGGTCAGACGCCCAGGGCGTCGAACAGGTGCAGCCAGACCTCGCTGCGCGTGGGGAACGCCGGGACCGCGTGCCGCAGCCTGCGCACCGGCACCTCCCCGACGATCGCGATCGTCGCCGACTGGAGCATGTCGGCCACGCCCGTCCCCGTGATGGTGGCGCCCACCAGCACCTCCGCGTCCTCGTCGACGAGGAACCGGGCCGTGCCCCGGGTGGCGCCGGTGAACGCCCCGCCCGCGTTCCCGTCCGTCGGCACATCGACCACGCGCACCCGCAGCCCCGCCTCCCGCGCGCTGGCCGCCGTGTGCCCCACCGAGGCCACCTGCGGCTCGGTGAAGACCACCCGCGGCGCGCCGGGGCCGTCCGCCAGGTGCTCCACCACGATGTCGGAGCCCAGGACGTCGGCGGCCGCGACCGCCGCCTGGTACTTGGCCATGTGCGTGAACAGGGCGCGCCCGTTGAGGTCGCCGATCACGTAGAGCCACTCCAGGCCGGGCACCCGCATCCGTTCGTCGACCTTGACGAACCCCTCGGTCTCGACGCCGACCTCCGCCAGCCCCAGCCCGGCGCTCTGGGGCACCCGGCCGGCGGCCACCAGCACCTCGTCGGCGTGCAGCTCCGCGCCGTCGTCCAGGACCACGGTCACCCGCTCGCCCTCGCGGCGCACGGACACCGCCCGCCGCCCCGTGCGCAGGTCCACGCCCTGCTCCACCAGGGACGCGCCGACCTGCTCGCCGACGAACGCCTCCTCGCGGGGCAGCAGCCCCCGGTTCCCGGCCACCAGGGTCACCGCGGCGCCCAGCGACCGGTAGGCCTGGCTCATCTCGGTGCCCACGACCCCGCCGCCGATCACGACCAGCGACCCCGGGACCTCCCGGGCGGTCGTGGCCTCCCGGTTGGTCCAGGGCCGGGCGTCGGCGAGCCCGTCGATCGGCGGCAGCGCCGCCCGGGTGCCCCCGGCCAGGATCACCGCGCGCCGGGCCCGCAGCACCGTGTCGCCGACCGCGACCCGCCGGTCGCCGACCAGCCGCCCCCGCCCGCGGAACAGCGTGATCCCGTGCTCCTCCAGCCACGGCAGCTGGCCGTCGTCGCGCAGTCCGCCGTCCTCTCCGCGCCCGCCGATGATCTCGTCCCGGCGGCGCAGAACGGCGCCGACGTCCACCGGCCCGGTCACCGCGGCCGCGGCCCCCGGCACCCGGCGGGCCTCGATCAGCAGCTCGCCCGGGCGCAGCAGGGCCTTCGACGGCATGCAGGCGTAGTACGAGCACTCCCCGCCGACCTTGTCGGCCTCCACGATCGCGACGCTCAGCCCGGCGTCGGCGAGTCTTCCGGCGGCGACCTCGCCACCGGGCCCGGCCCCTACCACCACCGCGTCGAATTCGGTCTCGTCCATGCCCGCCCCGTCCGTGTCCGCCGTCGTCCTGTGCGCCGGTCGCTCCACCCTCTCACCACCGGGCCGCCGCCCGGGAGGTGCGCGGCCGATTTCCGCGCCGGCGGCGGATCCGGCCCCGCCCCGGAGCAGGGCCGGGGCCGGGACCGGTCGGCGTCAGCGGCCCTCGGGGGTGAGGGTCCGCGTCCAGAGGGAGTCCCCGTTGGCGTCCCGCAGGAAGACGGTGAGCTCCTTGCTCCCGCGGTCGATCTCGATCTCGCCGAAGTGCTGGTAGCCGTCGAGCGGCGAGGTGTTCGCCACGGGCGGGGCGTGCTGGAACACCACCTCGGGCCCGAAGGTGGGGTCGAGCGCGTTGGGCCCGAACGCGCCGGCGTGCAGTGGCCCGGACACGAACTCCCAGAACGGGGTGAACTCGCGGCTGCTCGCGCGGTCGGGGGAGTAGTGGTGCGCGGCGGTGTAGTGGACGTCGGCCGTCACCCACACCACGTTCCGCGCGCCCCGGCGGTGCAGGCCGTGCAGCACCCCGTCGAGTTCGGCCTCGCGCCCGCGCGGTTCGCCGGGCAGGCCGTTGGCCACCGCCTCGATGCCCTCGCCGTCGCGCACGATCACGCCGAGCGGCATGTCGGAGGCGATCACCTTCCAGGTCGCGGTGGACGCCGAGACCTCCTCGACCAGCCAGCGCGCCTGGGCGGCCCCGAGGACGCGCTCGAAGGCGGCCGTCCCCGCCGAGTTGGCGTCCCGGTAGGGGCGCATGTCGATGACGAAGACGTCCAGGTCGGGGCCGTAGGACAGCTTGCGGTGGATCCTGCCGTCCACCGCCTCGGCCGGGACGATGGGCATCCACTCGTGGAAGGCCCGGTGGGCCCGCCGGGCCAGGAGGTCGACGTCGGTCTCGGTGTAGCGGGGGTCGTCCAGGATCTCGCCCGGGTACCAGTTGTTGACGACCTCGTGGTCGTCCCACTGCACGATCTGCGGGACCCGGGCGGCGAAGTCGCGCAGGGCCCCGTCGAGCAGGTTGTAGGCGTACTGGCCGCGGAACTGGGCCAGCGTCTGCGCGACCGCCGCCTTCTCCTCGGTGACCACGTTGCGCCACGTGCGCCCGTCGGGCAGCACGACGCTCTCCTGGAGCGGGCCGTCGGCGTAGACCGCGTCGCCCAGGTGGAGGAAGAAGTCCGGGTCGCGGTCGGCCATGGAGGCGAAGATCGGCATGCCGCCGATGTCGGGGTTGATGCCCCAGCCCTGGCCCGCGACGTCTCCGGAGAACACGAAGCGGATCGTGTCGCCCCCGCCGCCCCCGGGGGTGCGGAAGCCGCCTTCGAGGACCTCGCTGGAGTACCGCCCGTTCTCGGCGTGCACCCGCAGGTACACCTCCCGGCCCGGGGGGAGGCCGGTGATGCGGACCCGCCCCGTGCCGTCGGCGGCCGGGGTGAGCCGCGGCCCGCGGACCGTGCGCGCGTCGCGGAAGTCGGGCCGGGTGGCGACCTCGACCACCATCCGCGCGGGGCGGTCGGACCGCGTCCAGACCACGGCCCCGTCGGCGCGGGGGTCGCCGAGCTGGATGCCGTGCGTCAGCACCGGGCGGTTCCGGCCCTGGGCGAGGGCGGGCGCGGCCCCGCCCCCGGCCAGGAGCGCGCTCGCGGTGCCCGCGGCGCCCAGGCGGAGGGCGGACCGGCGCGAGAGGTGGGTGCGTACCATGGAGGCTCCTCGTTGTGGGGGAGTGGTCACCCACGGTTTCTATCCGGAACTTCCGTCCCCCGCCTGAACGAGAGCCGACACGCGGACGAATACGGCCCCGGGCGATCGCCCCGGGCCCGCGACCGCCAGCGGCCCGCAGGAGTTCGGAGGGCGGCTGGAGGCGCTACGCGAGCAGCACCGTGTTCCACACGGCGAAACCCGCGGCCACGGGCAGGAAGACCGACAGGAAGGTCGCCAGGACGACACGTACGGGCGGTCCGGCCCGGTCCCTCCAGCGCTGGAACATCGCCGCCAGGCCCAGGCACAACGCTGACAAAGCGGCGCCGACGGTGCCGATGAGATAAGCGCCCGCCCAGCCGCCCTCGGTGATGTACATGTAGCAGCCGAACGCGATACCGCCGATCCCCAACGTGAAAAGGCAGGCCGCGACGGCCAGGCGTCCCGCGCGGACGGACCGCGACGCCTGTACCGCCGGGGCCCGCAGGGTCGGGGTGTGCGGCGCGGGCGGTCCCGAGAGCGGCGGTACCGCGATCGTGGGCACGATGGTGTCGAGGAGGGCCGCGAGGCCGTCGATCGTCGGCCGGTCTTCGGGGCGCTTGGCGAGTAGGGAGGTGATGAGCGCGGCCAGTGCGGGGGCCGCCCGCCGCGGCGGGGGAGGGTCGTGCAGCACCACGGCGGCCATGGTGGCGGTGGCGGTCTCCCGGTGGAACGGGGAGACGCCTTCGACGGCTCTGTACAGGGTCGCGCCCAGGGAGAAGAGATCGGCGGAGATGTGCTCCCCGGCACCGTTGAGGCGCTCGGGGGCCATGTACTCGACGGAGCCGATCACCCCTCCGGTGGCGGTGAGGCGGGTGTCGGCCTCGTGCACGGAGATGCCGAAGTCGGCGAGCAGGACCTGTCCGTTCTCGGCGAGCATCACGTTCGCCGGTTTCAGGTCCCGGTGCACGATCCCGGCGGCCTCCGCGGCTCTGAGTGCCTCCAGCAGCGCCGAGGCCACCCGGGCGACCATCGCGGAGGGCAGCGCCCCCTCCTCGCGTAGGCGTTCCTCGAGCGAGCGCCCCCGGACCAGGCGCATCACGATCCACGGGACCCCGTCCTCGACGATCACGTCGTGGACCGCGACGACGTGCGGGTGGTCGCGCAGGCGGGCGGCGTTGCGGGCCTCGCGGGTGGCTCGGGCCACCTGTTCCCGGTGCTCCGCTGTTCCCGACCGCTGTGGCAGCAGGATCTCCTTGACCGCGACCTCGACCCCGAGGGCCTCGTCATGGGCCCTCCACACCCGCCCGAAGCCGCCGGACCCGAGCTGTTCGACCAGCCGGTACCGCCCGCCCACCGTCCGCTCCGGTGTCGCTCCTGCTTTCACGGCCCGGTCTCTCCCGTCGGCTCGCAACCCGCGATGATCCGGCCAAGAGCCTACGCAGCCGCCTTTCCGGGGGCAATGCGGAACCGTCCGCCCCACGGGCCGCCGCGGTCCGCAGCCGTCGGCGGCCTGTTCTCCCATAGTGCTGAGCGCGGGTGGCGCCGGGCGCCCTCGGTACAGCCGACGGGGCCGATCACATCACACCCCGGCTCAGGAGGTCTCGGCCTGGCCCCGGTCGCGGCCTCTCCGCGCGGCTTCGGGCCCCGGAACCACACCGGTCGGCTCCGTGCCCCGGTATGGCATAATCCGTTGTCCTCTGTTCGGCCCCGTGAGAGCATCGGGCCCCCATGGTCCGCCCCCTTTCCTCCACGTTCCTCCGTGGCAGGGGAAGGACCCGGGCCGCTCTCACGTCCACGGCTCCGAGCGATCCCTCGACATCAGCGAATGGCAGGTCCGTTTGATGCGCACGACAGGGCCGGGGGAGGCCCGACTCGAAGACGCGGACAACGTCCTGGTCGTCCCCGCCGCGTCGCGGGACGACGACCCGGCCGGGAACTTCTTCGGGACCGTGATCACGCCGGAGGACCTCGCCTCCGGGGCGTTCGACCCCGCGCGAAAGACCGTCTACCTGTACGGCGACGTGTCCGCCGCCGGCGCCGACCGGCTGCGGGAGGCGGACCGTGTGTTCGCCGTCCGGGACCCGGAGCGCGGTCGCCACGGGGACGCCGACGGGCCCTGGACCACCGTCGGCCCCGGCCGGGTCCCCGTCCGCGTGCACGGCGCCGGCGTGTACTACCGCCGCTTCTTCGACCCGGGCGCCGACCACTTCGGGCGGATCCGCGCGGAGCACGCGTTCCAGTCCCTGACGGAGTCCACCAAGCCGGGGACGGCCCACCGCAGCGGGATCTACCTGACACCCGTCACCGGGAGCGGCGACGAACTGCACTTCCGCCTGCTCCGGTGCTCCACGAACCTGTCGGGGCCGACCGAGGACTTCGGGCCGACCGACACGGCCGTCGTCGGGGCCCTGAACCGCGAGGCCGCCGCCGTCTTCCGGGGCCACGCGCCGCTCAACCACGTCCTCGCGCAGATCTACCACAACACCGCCGCCGCGGCCGGGCGCAAGCAGTCCAAGGCCAGGATCTCCTCCCACGCCGACAAGACCAAGGACATGCCCGTCAACGGGATCATGGCCTTCTGCACCTTCTACGACGGGCTCGACGGGTTGCGGCCCCTGGCCGGGGACGCCTTCGACCGCGGGGTGAAGACCACCAGCGGGCTGACGCGGCTCCGCTTCCGCCTCAAGGAGCCGGCCGCGGAACACGGCGGGGACGCGCTCCCGCCGCAGTTCACGCTGACCCTGTATCCCGGCTCCGTGTTCTTCATGCCGCTGTCCACCAACCGCCTGTACACGCACGAGATCCGGCCCTCGTCCCTGGACGCCGCCCTGCTCCCGACCCGCCTGGGGTACGTGGTGCGCTGTTCGGACACCGAGGCCGTCCACAGGGACGGCCGCACGTTCCTCAAGGCGCCCGGAGGCCCGGTGGCGCTGGAGCCGCCCACCCCGGAGGGCATGGACGAGCTGCGCAGGCTGTACGCCGAGGAGAACAGGACCTCGTCCTTCATCGACTACGGCGACCGGTTCCGCTTCAGTATGAACACGGGAGACTACCTTGCCCCCCGAATCCACGATCTCGGATGAGGTCGTCTCCTGCGCCCTTCCGGCGGGGGAGGACCTCTTCACCGAGCTGTCCGCGTCGGTCCGCTGGGAGGACCTGGGGAAGGGCCGGCGGGGCGCCGTGCTCGCCAGGGTCGACGAGGCGGGCGGGGTGCCCCTGGTGCGCACCACCACCCGGTACGGCCTCCCGGCGCAGCGCTTCCGGGAGGTGCACGAACGGCTGGCGCGACGGGTCCGCGAACGCGCGGCGGTCCCCGTCGGCTTCGACAACGCCCTCGTCGAGAGCTACACGAACGCCTACAGGACCATGGGCGCCCACTCCGACCAGGCCCTCGACCTGGCCGAGGGGTCGTTCATCGCCGTTCTCTCCTGCTACCGGGACCCCGGGGCGGGGCCGCTGAGGAAACTGGTCTTCGAGTCCAAGGGGGGCGGTGCCGAGAGGTTCGAGGTCCCCCTCGTCCACAACGGGATCGTCGCCTTCTCCGTCGCGTCGAACCGGCGCCTCAAGCACAGGATCGTGCTGGACGCGTCCGGCGGGACCGGGGACGGGGACGCCGAGTGGCTGGGGGTGACCTTCCGGACGTCGAAGACCCGCGTCCGCTTCCGCGACGGACACGCGTACCTCCCGCAGGGGGTCCGCCTCACGCCGGCCGACGAGGAGCAGAGGGTCGAGTTCTACCGGATGCGCCGCCGCGAGAACAACGAAACGGACTTCACCTACCCCCCGCTGGCGTACACCGTCAGCGAGAGCGACCTGATGCCGCCCGTGTGACCCCGGGCGCCCGGCCGGGAGGCCCCCGGCCGCATCCGGGTCTCCGGGGGAGCGCATCGACTCGGCCGGGAGGCCCCGGCCCGCGGCGGATCGCGCCCCGGGGGACGGCTGCGGGCACGTGCGGGGCCGCGTCCACCGTCCGCCGCCACCCGGCGGGCGCCCCGGACGCGGCGGCCGGACGGCTCCCGCGGCCCGCCCGGCACCGGCGGCCTCCGCCCCCGGTACCGGGCCGGGCCCTCACCCGGCGGGGGCGGCGGAGCGGTCCCGCCGTACGGCGAGGGCCACCGCGCCCATGACGGTCAGCAGGACCGCGAGGGCGCCCCACACCATCGGCTGCGTGACGAGCATGTCGCCGCCCTCGGCCCCGGGCGTCCGCCCGCCGTCGCGGCCGGTGACGGTGACCAGGAGGAGCACCACCACCCCGGCGGCCGTGACGACCCGTCCGGCGAGCCGGAGCAGGGGGCCGGGGCGGCGCAGATCCTTCACCGCGAGCCGCTCCTCCCGGCGCAGCGGCGCCAGCAGGCGGGCCAGCAGCAGGAGGGCCACGGGCAGCTGGAGCGCCCACACGGCGGTGCGGAACCAGCCGTCGAACCACACGTTGGTGCCGTACAGCAGGGTGTGCCACACACTGAGGGCGTACACCACGATGACGAACCGGTGGAGCACCCGCCACAGCCGGGTCCCGGTCCAGGAGCGCACGTAGAACGACAGCCCCAGCGGGACCGCCAGGTAGAGGGCGATGAGGCCGAGCAGGATCGCGACACGGCCGGTGCCCGAGTCGTACCCGCCCGGGACGAACACGTCCACGAACGCCGACCAGAGCAGGGCGGCGGTCCCCAGGCCGTCGGCGTTCTCCCGCAGGAGTTCGAGGAAGAAGGCCAGGGCGTGCGCGAACATCAGCCCGATGGTGGTGATGGACGTGACCCGGTGCCACCGTTCGATCCGGGCGTGCGAGACCACCGTCCACCGCCCCGGCGCGGTCGCGCGCAGCAGCCCGAGCATGACGGTGATCCACGCCCACAGCAGCCCCGACCAGCCGAAGGCCTGGCACAGCCAGTAGAGCAGGTAGCGGTCGGCGTCGGCGAGGTACGGCATCACGGCGAGGGTCTGGGAGGTCCCCTCGACGATGCGGTGCCGCAGGAGGGCGAAGACGGCGGCGGTGACCGCCAGGGCGACCGACGCGTCCAGGAGGAGGTGGCGCAGGTCGGTGCGCAGGGTGCGGACGTCCACGCGCGCGGGGGCCGCGGCGGCGGTCGGGGACGGCCCGGGGGAGGAGGGCGAGGGCATGGGGGTTCCTTGTTCCGATCGGCGGGTGACCATCAGAACACCTTCCGTGCCGGTTGCCCAGACCCCTACGGGCGCGCGAACGGCCGCCGTGCGGGAAGGCGCGGGGCGGAGGCGCCGTGCCCGGGACCGGCGCGCCGCCGTGGGGCCGGTCGGCCCCCCGCGGTGCCCGTCGGCGCCGCCTTCGAGGGGCTCACCGCCGTCCACCGGCGGAACGTCCCGGCTCCGCGCCGCACGGGGCGCAATGTCCCCGTGGGAGTGCACACTCGGTGCCATGGCGACCGATCCCGTACTCCACAGCGTCCGCGACTACTACTGGGGCTGCATCTACTGCGAAGGCCCCGGGGAGTACACGGGCGACTACGGGCACCTCACCGGTGGCGGCCCCTTCTTCGCCGTGGAGGACCAGGTCACCATCGAGGTCGTCAACAGCCGCATGGTGGAGCCCGAGGACGCCGACGTCGAGCTGAACGTCCACGTCCGCACCGCTCCCGTGGCCTCGGCCGACCACGCGTCGGTCATCGTCCTGCGCTCCGGGGTGCTCTCGATCGGGGACGCCGACCACTTCGACGAGATCCCCCTGCGCCCCGGGCGCTGGCTGGTGCAGGTCGACCTGGACTCCCGAGGGCCGGACGGCGCCCGGTGGGTGAACGTCCACCTCTCTCCTGAGGACGCCCCGTAGGAGCGCGGCCCCACCGCCCGGCCGGGCGCCCGCCTGTGCACGGGCGCCCGCGGCTCGGCCCGCTCGCCCACGGCACCCCGCGGACCGCTTCGCGGGGCACGGGACCCGACCGCGGCGTCCGTCGAACGGGAGATCCCGGGGACACGCGCGCACATCAGGGCCGGTGAGGTCACAGACTGGTAACGTCTGACCTCCGTTGCCACGTGTGACGACCGGGTCGGCGAGGCCCGGGCGCAGCCGGACGTGCACGGTACCGGCGCGCCACCCGAGGGCGGAGCCGCCCGAACACCGGTCGTCGATGTCCGTGACCCGAGGGAGAGACCATGACCGCGGAAACGCAGGAACCCGACCTCATCGATGTCATCATCTCCGACCACCGCCGGGTCGAGCAGATCTTCACCGAGCTGGAGAACTCCTCTTCCCCCCAGGTGCGCAAGCAGCTGACCGAACACGTGATCACCGAGCTGGTGAGGCACTCCGTCGCCGAGGAACAGCACATGTACCCGGCGGCGCGCCGGGTACTGGAGGACGGCGACCGGCTCGTCGACCACGAGCTCCGGGAGCACGCCGAGGCCGAACAGGTGATGAAGGACCTGGAGGGCCTGGAGGCCGACGATCCCGAGTTCCAGCGGCTGCTGGACGAGCTGATCGCGGACATCCGCCACCACATCGACGAGGAGGAGAAGGACCTGCTGCCGCGGCTGCGCGCCGCGTGCACCCGGGAGGAGCTGCGCGACCTGGGGGCCAAGGTGGTCAAGGCCAAGGAGTGGGCGCCCACGCGCCCCCATCCCAGCGCCCCGGACACCCCGCCCGCCAACCGGATCCTGGCCCCGGGAGCCGGGCTCATCGACCGTATGCGCGACGCGCTCTCGGGCCGCCGTTCCTGAACACCCGCCGACACCCGTCGCGCGGTCCGGGCGCGGGCCGCCGCGGGCCCGCCCCGCCCGCGCGGCCGGACGCCGGAACCGCCGCTCCCGGGCGCGTCCGCGGGGGCGGCTCCTTCCCTTACCCTTGTCGGGTCGTCCCGGGGCCTCGGCCGCCGCCCGTGCCGGCGGCGCGGGCCGGGCGACGGCCCCCACCACGTCCCCGAACCCCTCCGGAACCCCCGACCAGAATGAGCGAAGTGCCCCCCACCCCCTCCGCACCGGCACGGCGGCCGCGTCCGCTGGGCCGCGACTTCTCCCTGCTCTGGGGGGCCTCCGGCAGCGCGAACCTCGCGGACGGGCTCGTCCGGGTCGCGCTGCCCCTGGTCGCGGTCGAGCTGACCCGGTCCCCGGCACTGGTCGCCGGGGTCTCGGTCACCACCACCCTGGCCTGGCTCGTCACGGGCCTCCCCGCCGGAGCGCTCGGCGACCGGCTGGACCGGCGGACCATCGCCCTGTGCGCCGCCGCCCTGCGGACGGTCCTGCTGGGAGCGGTCGGCGTCCTCCTGCTCACCGACCACCTCACCCTGGCGGTGCTGTTCGCCGCGGCCTTCCTCCTCGGGGTCGGCGAGGCCTTCTTCGACACCTCCACCCCGGCCATGGTCCCCGGGGTGGTGCCCCGGGAGGAGCTCTCCCGCGCGCACGGCCGCCGGCACGCCGTGTCCCTGGCCGGGAACGAGCTGGTCGGACCGGCCGCGGGCGGAACCCTGTTCGCGCTCTCCAAGGCCGCGCCGCTGCTGGTGTCCACGGCGTGCCACGCCCTGTCCGCGCTCCTGCTCTGGCGCGTGCGCGTCGGTCCCCGCAGGCCGCCGGGACCGGCGGGTGAGCGCACCGCCCTGTTCACCGAGATACGGCAGGGGCTGGTCCTGCTGGTCCGCAGCCGCCGCATCGCCGTCGTCGCGCTCTGGGGCGGGGTGGCGAATTTCGCGGGGAGCCTCACCTTCGCCGTGCTCGCCCTGTACCTGGTCGCGCCCGGACCGGTGGGGCTGGACACCTGGGGCTTCGGCCTGCTCATGGCGTCGTTGGGGGTCGGCGGCCTGGTCGGGGCCTCGCTCACGGGCCGGCTGGCGGCGCGTGTGGGCGAGCTCCGCCTCCTCACGCTCTCCTGCGCGTTCATGGCCGTGGACAGCGTCGTGCTCGTCCTGACCACCCAGGTCTGGGCGATCTCCGCCGGCCTGATGGCGGGGTCGGCCTCCGCCGCGGTCTTCGGCGTCATGGCGATCACGGCCCTGCAACGCGCGACCCCCGACAGCCACCTGTCGCGGGTGTCGGCGGGCAACCAGCTGGTGATGACGGGGGGCACCGCGCTGGGCGGGATGGCCGCGGGCGCCCTGGGGGAGCTGACCGGCGACCTGCGGTTCGGGTTCGCCGCGGCGGCGGTGCTCCTGCTGCTGTCGACCCTGATGCGCGCCGCGATGCCCGCCTCCGAGGAGCCCCCGGAGGGCGGCGCCACCGGCACGGGCGGCTGACCGCCGAGGGGCCTTCCGCGCTCCGGGGTAGGGCGGCCCTCCGGCGGCGGATCAGGGTGCCCCTCGCACCGCCGCGCGCATCCGGCGCGGTTCAGTACAGGGCCGAGCCGTCGAACCGCTGCACTCCGATCACCGCGAGCAGTTCGAGTTTCTCGCGCGCGTCCGTGCCCTCGGTCGGGAAGAAGGCGCGCATCCTGATGTCGTTCTCGGTCGTGAGAACGTCTTCGCAGGTCAACTGCAACGCGCCCACGTTCGGCACGAGGAACGTCTTCCGGTCGAACCGCCGCACGCCGACGTCGTGCGCCTCCCACAGCGCCCGGAACTCGTCGCTCGCCCCGCCGAGCAGCCGGACGAGCTCCCGCACGTCGTGGTCACCGCCGCGGCGCGAGGCCGTGCCGCGCAGCCCGGCGACGTGCGCGGCCGAATGCAGCGGCCACTCCTCCTCGGGGAAGCGGGCCCGGGTGCCCGGTTCGGTGAACCACCGCCACGTGATGCTGGCGCGCACCCCGTCGGCCGGGGCCGCCGGCCCGGTGAGCGCCGTCGCCAGCGGGTTCTGCCAGAGCACGACCTCCAGGTCGGTGGCGATCACGACGGGGATGTCCGTGAGCCGATCGGCGATGCGCATCAGCCCCGGGCTGATGAAGCGCCCCGGCCGCCGCGCCGGCGGCGCCATCCCCGCCAGCCGGTAGAGGTAGTCGCGCTCGTCGAGGTCCAATCGGAGGGCCCGCGCGAGTGAGGCGATGATCGCCTCCGACGGGTTGGGGCCGCGGCCCTGCTCGATGCGCGAGTAGTAGTCGGCCGACATGCCGGCGGCCTGCGCCACCTCCTCCCGGCGCAGCCCGGGGGTGCGCCGCCGCACGCCCTCGGGCATCCCGAGGTCCGTCGGCCGCAGCGATTCGCGCCGACGCCGGAGGAAGGTGGCAAGGCCCTGTCGATCCGTCACCCCTCCAGTATCCGCGGTCGTGCCGCGGCCATCCAGGGACAGATGATCCGTGGACGAACCGTGCCTTCACCCCGGTGAGGCGAGAACGCACAGTGGATGCCGTCCACATCGACGGAACGGATCCCCATGGCGACATCCACGCCCCCTTCCACGCCTACGACAGGAGCAGAGATGACAGGTCGGCAGCACCCCATCGGCACCGGATTCACCCCGGCCTCGACGGCCGGGGAGGTGGCCGCCGGCATCGACCTGACCGGCCGGAACGTGATCGTGACGGGCGGCCACAACGGCCTCGGCCGGGAGGCGGTGCGCGTGCTCGGCGAGGCGGGCGCGTCGATCACCGTGGCCGCACGCGACCCCCGCCGGGCCGCGGAGTCGCTGCGGGGTGTCGAGCGCGTGGAGACGGCGCGGCTCGACCTGCTCGACCCCGCGTCGGTCGACGCGTTCGTCGCGGCCTACCTCGCCTCGGGCCGTGCGCTGCACATCCTGATCAACAACGCCGGCATCATGGCGGGCCCCCTCGTGCGCGACGCGCGGGGGTACGAGTCGCAGTTCGCGACGAACCACCTCGGCCACTTCCAGCTGACCACGGGACTGCTGCCCGCGCTGCGGGCGGCGGGCGGCGCCCGCGTCGTCAACATGACCTCGGGCGCGCACCGCCTCACGGGCGTCCGTTTCGACGATCCGCACTTCACCCGGGGCGACTACGACCCCCACATCGCCTACGGCCAGTCGAAGACGGCGAACGTGCTCACCGCGGTCGAGCTGGACCGCCGCTGGGCCGCCGACGGCATCCGCGGTTACGCCGTGCACCCGGGGATCATCCTGGGCACGTCGCTGGGCGCCTACCGTCCCGAGGGCGCCCCGGTCCCGGACGGGCTGCCCGAGGAGGTGCTGCGGGCCCAGGGGCTGATCGACGCCGACGGCGTACGGGTCAACGACCCCGAACGCGGACTCAAGAACATCGAGCAGGGCGCGAGCACGATGGTGTTCGCGGCGACGAGCCCCCTCCTCGCCTCCCTCGGCGGGGTCTACCTGAAGGACAACGACGTCTCGGCGGTCGACCCCGCCCCGGCGGACCCGCACTTCGACGGGCCGCCGCCCACCGACGTCGCCCCCCACGCCATCGACCCCGAGGCGGCGCTCCGGCTGTGGGGGCTCAGCGAGCGCCTGCTCGCCTGAGCGCGCGCCCGTACCGGGGGCGGGCGGGAAGGGAGCGTCCCTCCCCGCCCGCGTCCTGTGCCGGCGGCGCCGAGCGCGAGCCGACTGTTTCAGGAGGCCTTGCCGCGGACGATGTAGACGTTCATGCCGGTGAAGTCGAGGGTGATGTTGTAGGGCTTGAAAAAGGCGTGGGCGAACCAGCCCGTCGAGTCGATCCCGGTCCCGTAGGGCCAGGGCACGTTGACCGGCATGTCCGGGTTCGTCTCGCAGTAGACCTCCTCGGCGACGGCGTCGCCGAGGCGGATCTCCGCCGGGTAGCAGGGGTAGGTGACGGCCGGGTGGCCCTGGGCGCCGGTCTCGATCGGGCGGTCGCGGTCGGTGCGGACCCCCAGCTCCCGGGCCACGTCCCCGGGCATGCCCGCGACGGCCTCGCCGCGCCCGCCGAGGTTCACGCCCACCACGCGCGTGCCGGAGCCGGCGATACTCCCCTGGCTGTGCACGTAGTGGTCCCGGGCCAGCCACAGCGGCAGGGGCTCGGCGCCGGCCCGGGCCGCGGCGGCGCGCACCTCCTCGGCGGCTTCGGGGGTCGGGCGGCGCAGGATCAGCTCCCGGCCCCTGTAGTCGAAGGTGGTCAGCAGGTGGTAGAAGACCCAGGTGCCGATCATGCCGTCGTTGGCCGCGGGGGGCTCGCCGCCGGCCGGCTCCGACTCCGACCAGGCCACGGGCACGCCGCGCAGTTCGATGCCGCCCAGCCCGAAGGAGTCCAGCACCCCGTAGTACGACCACACGGTGCGGCCCTCGAACTCGCTCTTCTCCTGGTACACCGGGCGCACCCCGGCCTCCTCGGCGGCCCTCGCGGACAGGCCCAGCCAGGAGGCGCCGGTGTAGAACGTGAAGCGCTTCGGCGGTCCGCCGTTGAGCGAGGCCTCGATCTGCGGCTCCGGGTCCATCTGTGTCCACGGCACCCGGCCGACGTCGCCGTGGATCCGGTACGCGTCGTCGGGGACCGCCGCGAACCATTCGGCCATGGCGGTCTCGCCGGCCGCCCGCCAGCGCGGCACGGAGAGGGAGAACGCGTCCTGCCTGATGTGGCAGTCGGCCAGGAGCTCGTTGGTCTGCCTGTCCCCGGGGTCCAGGCGCAGGGCGGTCGTGAGGTACTCCTCCGCCTCGGGGAACCTGTTGCCCAGCAGCCCGATGTACCCGCGCTGCCGTGCGGCGTGCAGGTTCGCGGGATCCCTCCTCAGGATCTCCTCGTACGCGCGGCCGGCCCGCTCGAACCTCCCGGCCCTGAACAGCGCGTCCGCGTCACCGCCGCCGCCCTGGGCCCCGGCCGCCGTCGTGCCCAGCAGCGGTGCGGCCGCGGCGGCGCCGGCCACCACGGCCGCCCCCCGGAGCAGTGAGCGCCGGTCCCATCCTCTGGCCTCGGCCACGGTCTTCTCCCTGTCGTGATCGCCCTCCGGGGCCGGGAACCGGGCCCCCGGCGCGGACCGCTGTGGTCCGTGCCTCCAGCCAAGACCGCGGGGCGTTGCGGCGGCGTATCCGTTTTCCGATACGCCCCCGGTACACCCGTCCCGGCATCCTCGACAGGTCCGGCGGACCGGCGGACCGGCACCGGGGAGACCGGCGCGCGGCGCGGTGGGAGGGGCCCGCCGCCGGCGGCCGCGGCGCTCCGGCACGCCGGACCCGGGGCACGGGGGTACAGGAGCACAGGAGCACTGGGGATGAAGGCCCCGGCTCAGGGCAGGACCGGCTCCAGGCGGTGGGGGCACACGTCGGCGAAGCCGGTCCGGGGACCCTGCGGGTCGGGGGCCGCGCCGTCCCGGCCGCGGGTTCCGCCGCCGGTCCGGGTATCGGACATCACGGGCTCGGGCGGGACGGGGGGCGGCTCCGCCGAGGTGCACAGGGGGCCGCGGGCGTCCGGGCAGGGGCCGAAGCGGATCCAGGCCAGCTCCCGCGCCCGGCGCCGGTCGAGGACGAGCAGGCTGCGCACGCCCGGAGCGAAGGCCGCCGGCCCGCGCCGGGTGGCCGCCCGCAGCCGCCGCCAGCGCCGCGAATGCGCCCGGTGGCTGCGCTCGGTCACCCGCCGCCCCCGCGCGTCCTGCCCGGCCCGGGCCTCCCGCGGAGTGGCGTCGATCATCACCACGTGCAGCTCGTACCGGCGGAGCCGGCAGAGCAGGGCGAGCAGCACGCGGACCGGGCGCCGGGTCCCGCACTCGTGCAGGACCACCGGGCCGCCGCGCAGCGCCGCGGCCGTCCGGACCAGGTGCAGTACGTGCACCGTCCAGCGCCACAGCGGGTAGGGGATCCGGCTGAGCAGGGGGCCCAGCCGGTGCCGCGACTGGAGCGAGTCGATCACCCGCACGCCCTCCGCGGTGAGCACGGTGCGCTCCTGATCCTCGCGGAGCCCGAACAGCCGCCGCAGCAGGGTGCTCTTCCCGGCCCCGGGCACCCCGGTGACCAGGACCAGGGACCGCCTGGGGTAGACCACGCCGCGCACCGCCGGGTCGTTCACCGAGGCACCTACCGCGCCAGCCCTTGGAACATCTTCGACAGCTCCCCCAAGCCGACCTCGCGCCGGTGGTGCGCGGCTCCGCAGCGGCCGCGCCACCCATGCTTCGACGCTACCGGGCGTCGGCGCCTCTGGAAAACGCCGAGCCCTCCATCCGGCCGATGTCACACGGCCGGTCGGCCGGAGCCCGCGATGAAGCGGTGGCCGCTCCGCCGACCGGGCCCTGTGTCCGTCCGCGTGCCCGACGGCCGTCCGAGGACCGTGGGGACGGCGCCGCAGGCCCGGTGCCCGGTGGTCAGGTGCCCATGGACGCCGCTTCGAGCCGGATCCTGTCGGACATGTCCTTTTCCCCCATGGACTCGTAGATGTCGGCGGCTTCGTCGAAGACCCGGCGGGCGTCGGCCGTGCGGCCGAGTTCGCGCAGTGTGCGGCCCAGGTCGTAGAGCACGGCCCGGCAGCCGGCGCCCATCCCCTGGCGGCGCAGCAGCGGTAGGGCCTCCTCCAGGTGCGCGACGGCCTCGGACCAGCGGCCGAGGGCCATGCAGGTGCGCCCCACCCGGCCCAGGGTCAGGCCGAGGCTGATCTCCCTGACGTTGGGGGAACCGCCGTAGGCCGGATCCCGCAGGGTCGTCAGGAGGGTCTCCAGATGGTCGAGCGCCTGCTCCGCCTGTCCGGCCATCAGCAGGCAGTCGGCGACGGTTCCCATGGCCTGCGGGTATCCGTCCAGGTCGCCCGCCTGCAGGAGGTACGCGGCCGCTCGGCGGGCGAAGTCGGCGCCGCGTTCGCCGTCCTGGAGGTCACGGGCCGCGCTTCCGGCGTACTGCAGGGCCCACCCCTGCTGGCGGACGTCGCCGCTCCGAGCGGCCAGTTCCAGGCCGTGCAGGGCCGCCTCGATGGCGTCCTCGTGGCGGCCCTCGCACATCGTCAGCGCCCATGCCAGGTAGTTGGCGTGTTCGGCCACCAGCCCGTCGTCGTCCAGCCCGTCGTCGTCCAGCGCGGCGGCGGCATCCGCGGACAGCCCGTACACCTCGTGCCAGTGCCCCCAGTGGATCCATCGGTCGGAGAACCAGTGCATCGCCTCGGCCACCTCGACGACCCGGCGGTGCTCGCCGTCCGCCGCCACCGCCTTGAGCGCGGCCAGCCAGGCGGGGCCCTCCTGTTCCAGCCATGCGGCCGCCTGGTCGGCGGAGTCCAGGGAGACCAGCGAGTCCCAGTCCGGCGGCGGTGCGCCATAGCCGGGCTCGAACCAGCGCCCGGCCACCGTCGCCACTTCCAGCAGCCAGTCGTCCATGCGCCGGCGGACCTGCCGCTGCGCTTGGATCGGTTCCTCCTGTGACAGGCGGGCCCGGGCGAAGAGCCGCACCAGGTCGTGGAAGCGGTAGCGGCCGGGATAGGGGGACTGCAGCAGGCCGAGGTCGACCAGTTCTTCCAGGGTGTCCTCGGCTTCGCCGAGGCCGGTCCCGGTCAGGACCGCGGTCAGCGGTGCGCCGAAGTCGGGCGCCGTGGCCAGTGCCAGCCGCCGGAAGCCCAGCCGGGCCGGGGGCGACAGCTGCCGGTAGGACAGGGCGAGGGCGGCGGAGACCGACAGGTCTCCGGCCGCCAGGGACTCCACTCGGCGTTCCTCGTCGGTGAGCCGTGCGGCCAGTTGGGCGGCGGTCCAGGACGGGCGGCTCTGCAGCCGGTTCCCGGCGATGCGCAGTGCGAGGGGGAGGTTCTCGCACAGGTAGGCCACCCGCGCGATGCCGTCGGGGTCGGTCGCGGCCCTTCCGGCGCCGACGATCGCACCCAGGAGGGCGGTCGCCTCGTCGGGTGCCAGGTGGGTGAGGGGCATCTGGTGGACGCCTTCGAGGCCGGTGAGGGTCTTGCGGCTGGTGACGATGGTCATGCCGGGGCCGTCGGCGGGCAGGAGCGGGCGGACCTGCTGTTCGTGCGCGGCGTTGTCCAGCACGACCAGGCAGCGCCGGTCGCGCTGCAGGGCGCGGTAGTGCCCGGCCCGTTCCTCTTCGTCCGCGGGTATGCGCCGCTCGGGTACACCCATGGCTTTGAGCAGGCGCGACAGCGCCACGGCGGGGTCCAGCGGAAGGGCGTCCATTCCGCGCAGGTCGATGTAGTGGCGGCCGTCGGGGAAGGAGTCGGCCAGGTGCCCGGCCGCGTGTACGGCCAGGGCGGTCTTCCCGAGGCCGGCGGTACCGGAGATGGCGGCCACCAGCGCGACCTGCCCGTCCCCGGCCTGCCCGGCCAGCCGGCGCAGTAGTTCCAGCTCCTGCGTCCGGCCGGTGAAGTCCCCGATGCCGCGGGGCAGCTCGCACGCGCCCGGGGGCGCGTTCGTCGGCCTGGGGCGACCCGCTCTGGCGGTCTCGATCAGAGCGGCCCGCTGGTCGTCATCGGGTTGCAGGGCTTCGACCAGCGCCTCGACCGTGCGGCGCTGGGGGCCCCGGCTCTTGCCCCGTTCCATGTCGCTGATGGCGCGCACGCTCACCCCGGAGGCCTCCGAGAGCTCCTCGAGCGTCATCTTCGCCTGTTGCCGCAACCGCCGCAGCAGAAGACCGAACGGACTGACCATCCATCCTCCTTGGGACACCGGGGCGTGGGACGGGCCATCGGTGGCCGTCGATGCGCCGCACGTGAATGTACCGAGTGCTCCCCCCGGGGACCGACGCGGCCCCGGACGGACAGAGCGGTCCCTACGGTGCCGGGGCCTTACCGCCGGAGGCGGTTCGGCCGCTCGCCCTGTTCTGCCTGTCGTTCTGCATGGTGCGGCTTCCGGAGGCTTGTTTGTATTGCGGTGAACCGGAGCCGAGCGCCGCCGGACACCGCCGATGGAGGCGGGGCGCACACGGCGGACCGGTGACACCGTTCGCAATCGCCGTCCCCCCATGGAGTGATCATGAGCAAGCCCGTCCTCGAACCCGCGGCGCAGGCCTTCGCCGAGGCCACCGCGAAGCCGCCGTACCTGTTCCAGCTCCCGCCCGAGGAAGGCCGCAAGGCCGTCGACGACGTGCAGTCCGGCCCCGTGGAGGCGCCCCCGGTGGACGAGGAGTGGGTGACGGTCGAGGGCGGCCCCACCGGCCGGGTCAGGGCCCGTGTCGTCCGGCCGGCGGGCAGCACGGGCGATCTGCCCGTGATCATCTACATCCACGGCGCGGGCTGGGTGTTCGGCAACGCCCGCACCCACGACCGCCTGGTGCGCGAACTCGCCACCGGAGCGGACGCCGCCGTGGTCTTCCCCGAGTACGACCTGTCCCCCGAGCACCGCTACCCGGTGGCCATCGAGCAGAACTGGGCGGTGGCCCGGTGGGTCGTCGCCGAGGGCGCGTCCAGGGGACTGGACGCGTCCAGGATCGCCGTGGCCGGCGACTCCGTCGGCGGCAACATGAGCGCCGCCCTGACCCTGATGGCCAAACGGCGCGGAGGGCTGCCGCTGGTGCAGCAGGTGCTGTTCTACCCGGTGACGGACGCCGCCTTCGACACCGGCTCCTACGAGGAGTTCGCGGAGGGCTACTTCCTGCGCCGCGACGCCATGGAGTGGTTCTGGGACCAGTACACCACCGACCCGGAGGAGCGGGCCGAGATCACCGCCTCCCCGCTGCGCGCCACCCGGCAGGACCTGGCCGGCCTGCCTCCGGCGCTGATCATCACCGCCGAGGCCGACGTGCTGCGCGATGAGGGCGAGGCCTACGCCGGTGAGCTGCGCGCCGCCGGAGTGGAGGTGACCGCGGTCCGCTACCTGGGCATCATCCACGACTTCGTCATGCTCAACGCGCTGCGCGACACCCCGGCGGCCGCTTCCGCGATCGGCCTGGCCGTCGGCGTACTGCGCGGGGCCTTCTCCCGGGTCCGGGCCGATGAGCAGCGCTGACGGTCCCCCCGCGGGGGCGGAAGCCCCGGCCGGCCGCCGGTTCGAACCGGATCTGCGCGGTATGACGCGGATCAACCTGAGGCCGATCGCCTCTCCGATGCCGGTGGGCTTCTACGCGGTGGCCATCGCCTCGGTGATGGTCGCCTGCCTCCAGCTGGGCCTGTTCCCGGCCGGGGCGGACAGGGCGGTCGCCCTGACCATCCTCCCGGCCTTCGTCCTCCAGCTCGTCGTGGGCGTCATCGCCTTCGGCGCGCGGGATGTGGTCGCGGCCACGCTGATGTCCTGCTTTTCCGGGATGTGGCTGGCCGGCGCACTGGTGTCGGGGCTCCAGCCGCCCGGCGGCGGTGCCGTGCTGGGCGTGTTGAACCTGGTCTTCGCCCTGTTCGCCGTGCTGATCGCGAGTGTGGCGAGGCCGAAGCGGGCGCTGTGGCTGGTGCTGGTGACGGCCGTGCCGAGGTTCGCCGTGGCCGGGACGGCCAATCTGACCGGTTTGCCCTGGCTGGCGACCGCCTCCGGTGTGCTCGGGCTGCTGCTGGCGGCCGTGGCGCTGTACGCCGCCTTCGCGCTGATGCTCGAGGACATGCGAGGCCACGAGGTGCTGCCGATCGGCCGCAGCGGCCCCGCGCACCGCGCCGTGGAGGGCGATCTGACCGTCCAGCTGCGCGACCTAGAACGCCATGCCGGGGTCCGCCGCACCCTGTGAGTGCTCATCGTGAAAGGGAGAGCCATGACCACGATGCCGGTCGCCGGTATCACCCCGGTACCTTGCCGGGACGGGCGCGAGCCCGCCGACCTGGTCGTAAGAAATGCGAAGGTGTTCACCGGAGACCCCCGGAACCCGGCCGTTTCCGCCGTCGCCGTCCGCGGGGGCGGGATCCTCGCCCTCGGCGACGACCGTGATATCGCGGAACACGTCGGCAGGCGCACCAAAGTGGTGGACGCGCTGGGACGGCGGGTCGTCCCGGGCCTGAACGACTCCCACCTGCACGTCATCCGCGGCGGCCTCAACTACGTACTGGAACTGCGGTGGGACGGTGTCGGCTCGCTCCGGCAGGCGCTGGCGATGCTGCGCGAGCAGGCGGCGCGCACGCCCAGAGGCCAGTGGATCCGGGTCGTGGGCGGATGGACGTCCGACCAGTTCGCCGAACGGCGCATGCCGACCGTCGCCGAGTTGAACGCGGCGGCCCCGGACACACCGGTGTTCGTCCTGCACCTGTACCAGTCGGCCCTTCTGAACCGGGCCGCGGTCCGGGCGGCGGGGTTCACCCGCGACACCCCCGACCCCGGGGGCGGGCAGATCGTCCGCGACCGGAACGGCGAGCCGACGGGGGTCCTGCTGGCCGCCCCGAGCGCGCTCATCCTGTACTCGACGCTGGCCGGCGCGCCCGCGCTCGACGACGCCGACAGGAGGACCTCGACCCGGCACTTCCTCCGGGAACTGAACCGCTTCGGCCTCACTTCGGCCATCGACGCCGCCGGGGGCTTCCAGAGCTTCCCCGACGACTACCGGACGGTCGTGGAGCTGGCCCGGGACGGCGAGCTCTCACTGCGCATCGCCTACCACCTGTTCCCCCAGACCGCCGGACAGGAACTGGCGGATCTGAAGCGGTGGACCGAGACGGTACGCCCCGGAGACGGCGACGCCTGGCTGCGGCTCAACGGAGCGGGCGAGAACCTGATCTGGGCGGCCGCCGACTTCGAGAACTTCTCCGAACCGCGTCCCGAGCTCGCCTCCGGCTATGAATCGGAGTTCGAGCAGGCGGTGCGGCTGTTGATGGAGAACGGCTGGGGGTTTCGCCTGCACGCCACCTACGACGAGTCGATCCGCCGCCACCTGGACGTGTTCGAGAAACTGGCCGCCGAGGGGCTGTTCCCGGCCGGCAACCGGTGGCTGTTCGACCATGCCGAGACCGTTTCGCCGGCCGGCCTGGACCGCATCGCCCGACTCGGCGGTGCGATCGGTGTCCAGAACCGCATGTCGTTCCAGGGCCGGGTCTTCGCCGATCGCTACGGCGCCGCGGCGGCGTCCCGTACGCCGCCCGTCCGCCAGATGCTGGACCGCGGCCTGCCGGTGGCGGCGGGCAGCGACGCGACCCGGGTCTCCTCCTACAACCCGTGGGTGGCGCTGCACTGGCTCGTCACCGGCCGCACGGTGGGGGGCCTGCGCCTGTACCCGCCCGAGCAGCTCCTCTCCCGGAGCGAGGCACTGGGGCTGTACACGCGCGCCGGTGCCGTGCTGACCGGTGAACAGGACGTCAAGGGTGTGCTCAAGCCGGGGCATTACGCGGATCTGGCGGTGCTCGACCAGGACTATTTCACCGTTCCCGACGAGGTCGTGCCGCACATCGAATCGGTGTTGACCGTGGTCGGCGGCCGCATCGTGTACGCCGCGGCCGAGTACGACGGCTCGGACGAGGCCCTACCGCCGGTCAGCCCCGCCTGGAGTCCGGTCGCCCGTTTCGGCGGCTACCAGGCCGCCGCCGGCCCCGGTGTCGCGGGGGCGCGCCAGGCCGACCTGGTGGGCGAGGCGTCCGCGGAGGCCGAGGAGCACCGCCGGTGGCGCATCGCGCGCGGGTCCGCGACCGACCGCCCGGGGCCGGCCTCCGATCCCTGTTTCACCCTTTGACCCCTCCCCCTCATGGCGGGCGGTCGGCATTCGCCGTGCGCTCCGCCGTCGTTCCCCGATGTCCCCCCATCCCTTTCCGAAAGGAAGAACCGTGATCGATTCCTCCCGTGTGCACGCCGCTCCCAGCCCCGACCTGCTGACGCCGGACAACGCGATGGTGCTGTTCGTCGACCACCAGCCCCAGATGTTCTTCGGCGCCTCCAGTTCCGACCGGGCGGGTGTCATCAACGCCACGGTCGGCCTGGCCAAGGCGGCGCGGGTGTTCGACGTCCCGGTCGTGCTCTCGACCGTGGCCGCCGAGTCGTTCTCCGGCCCGATCCTGCCCCGGCTCGCCGAGGTGTTCCCGGACCACGGCGTCATCGACCGCACCACCATGAACGCCTGGGAGGACCCGGCGCTGGTGGACGCCGTCCGCGCCACCGGCCGGGAGAAGATCGTCCTGGCCGGACTGTGGACCGAGGTGTGCGTCGTGCTGCCCGCTCTGTCCGCGCTCGCCCAGGGCTACGAGGTGTACGTGGTCGCCGACGCCTCGGCGGGCGTGACGCCCGTCGCCCATGAGCACGCCGTGCAGCGCATGACCGCCGCGGGCGCCGTTCCGGTCACCTGGCTGCAGGTGCTGCTGGAGTTCCAGCGCGACTGGGCGCGCGGTGAGACCTACGCGCCCACGCTCGAGGTGGTCAAGGAGCACGGCGGCGCCTACGGCATGGGCGTGGTCTACGCCCAGTCCATGCTCGGCGCGCACGCGGGCGGTTGAGCGGGGTGCCGATCGACTGCGGCCTGTTCCTTCTGCGCCTGGTCGCCGGACTGCTCCTGGCCGGCCACGGGGTGCAGAAGGTGAGCTTCCGGCTCGGAGGAGGCGGACTGGCGGGCGGTGCCCGGGAGTTCCGGCAGGACGGCTTCCGCGGCGGGGCGCTGACCGCGCTCGCCGCGGGCGCCACCCAGATCGGTGCCGGTCTCCTGATCGCCTGCGGAGCTCTGACGCCGCTCGCCGCGGCCGGGGCGGTCGGCGTGATGACGGTGGCCCTCACCGTCAAGTGGCACCGCGGCCTGTGGGTGCAGAACGACGGCTACGAGTACCCGCTGGTCCTCATCACCCTCTTCGCCGCACTCGCGCTGACCGGGCCCGGCCGCTGGTCCGCCGACCACCTCCTGCACTTGGCACCCTGGCCCGCCTGGCAGTCCGCCCTTGCGGCGGTGGGCGGCGTCGGTACCGGCCTGGCCGTGCGGCTGCTCCTGCACGACCCCTCCGCGGCGGCCGCCGGCCGGCCCGGGAGGCCGCGCCCTTCAGATGATCGGAGTCCATGATGACCTCGCTTTCGACCACCGCGCCGCCGGGCGGCGGTGACCGGCCGCCCCCGCGACCCGGGGGCGGTGGGCCGCAGGCTTTCGACACGGTCCGGGACCTGCCCATCGGCCTGTCCCACGATGTCCGCGTGTACGGCTGCCGGCGGCTGAACCGGATCCTGGCCGACACACAGATGCTGTACGGCCTGTACAAGAAGCACCACTGGCTGGTGCACGGCGCCACCTTCCACCAGTTGCACCTCCTGTTCGACGAGCACGCCGGGGAACAGGCGGCGATCGTCGACGCACTCGCCGAGCGGGTGCGCAGCCTCGGCGGTGTGCCGGTGGGCGACCCCCGGCACGCGGCCGAGATCACCGCGGTGCCCCGGCCGCCGGACGGGGTGGAGGAGGTGCCGGCCATGCTGTCGCGCCTGCTGCGGGCGCACGAGGCGATCCTGGCCGACGCCCGCGACGCCGCGGCCCGTTTGGCGTCCCTGGGCGATGACGGCGGCAACGACCTGGTCGTGTCCGGCGTGATCAGGACCGGGGAGGCCCAGGTGTGGTCCCTGTCCGAGCACCTGGTGGACGTTCCACCGGCGCACATGTGATGACGCCCCGGCGCGCTCGGCGGTGCCGGTCGCGCGCCGGGGGCACCGGGTCCGTCTCGTACGGGCCGCGGTGCATTCCCTCCCCTCTTTCCGAAGGACGGATTCATGGCTTCGACCCCCGGGGCGTCCCACGCCCGTGACCTCGCCCAGATCGAGCGTGCCAACGCCTCCGGCCGGATCCCGGTCGTCTTCGTGCACGGGTTGTGGCTGCTGCCCAGCAGCTGGGACCGGTGGGCGCAGGTGTTCGAGGACGCCGGATACGCCCCCCTCACCCCCGGCTGGCCCGACGACCCCGACACCGTCGACGAGGCCCGGGCCCACCCGGAGGTGTTCGCCCACAAGACCGTCGGCCAGGTCGCCGACCACTACTGCGACCTCATCGGCGGGCTGCGCCGCCGGCCCGCCATCGTCGGGCACTCCTTCGGCGGGCTGCTCACCCAGATCCTGGCGGGGCGCGGCATGTCCGTCGCGTCGGTGGCCATCGACCCGGCCCCGTTCCAGGGAGTGCTGCCCCTGCCGGTCTCCTCGCTGCGTGCGGCCGCGCCGGTGCTGACGAACCCCGCCAACATCCACCGGGCCGTCCCGCTCACCTACGACCAGTTCCGCTACTCCTTCGCCAACGCCGTCGGCGAGGAGGAGGCCCAGGAGCTGTACGGCACCTTCTGCGTGCCCGCGCCCGGAGCACCCCTGTTCCAGGCCGCGGTCGCCAACTTCAACCCGTGGAGCGAGACGAAGGTCGACAGCACCGGCCCCGAGCGGGGACCGCTGCTGCTGATCTCGGGCGAGAAGGACAACACGGTGCCGTGGGCCATCACCAACGCCTCGTACAAGAAGCAGGCGCGTAACGAGCACGCGGTCACCGAGATCGTCGAGATGCCCGGCCGCGGCCACTCCCTGACCATCGACAGCGGCTGGCGCGAGGTCTGCGGGACGGCGCTGACGTTCATCCAGCGGTTCGCCTGCCCCTGAGCCCGGGATCCGGGCTCGGATCCGAGCCCGGAGCCGAGCCCGGAGCCGACCACCGAACCCCGGCCGGCTCGCCGAGCCGACCGGGGTCGGCGGCCGGTGTCCAGGCGCCGCGGAGGCCGCTGCCGCGCGGCTGCGCTGCGCCCCGGCCAGCCGGTCGGCGGCACGGGGGAGCGCCCCGGGGCGCCCGGACCCCCGGTCCCCGGGGCGGGCGGGTTCACCCGCCCGGCCCGGGGCTTCGCCGTTGGCGTGGCTGGTCGGCCCTCGGCCAAAAGGTCCCCTGGCCCGGCTCGCCGATGCGCCGGGTGGAAAACAGCCGCTGCGATCAGCGTGCCCATGTCCGGTACAAGCGGAACTCAGGAGCAATCGAAGCGGTAGTCCATGGGACGTTCGGGGCAGGAACGGCATTCGAAGATGTACACGCCGCCCGCGTCTCCCAGCATCATCCCGGTCGGGCTGTGCGCGTCTTCGCCCCAGTGCGCACGCCCTCCTTCCTCACCGCTGTCGGTTTCCCTGTCCTCGACCGGGAGCCAGGTCCGCCAGGACTCGCCGTCGTACTCCCGACTGGAGACGGTGAGTAGATGCTCCATTTGCCGCTCGCACCACTGGCACTCTGGCCAGAGCGGATCCTGGGTCCAGCCCGGGTAGCCGCCCAGCTTGATCCCGGGAACCTCTGAAAGATGGTAATGGTAGCTCCACCCTTGTTCCTGTTCGAGATTTTCGAAGCGATCCAGAAGCGCATCATCGATCTCTTCAGGCAAGTCCCAGGACGGATACTCCTGCACGGTTTCCGGGTGGATGACGCATGGCCGGGGGATGTGTTGCTCGGGTGCGTTCTCGTCCGGGGAAGGTGCCTCAGCGACGTGCTCTACGGTGCGCGAGTCACGCCAGAAGACACGCGGTTCGGGACAGTAGAGGCCGATGTGCGTGAAAGGGCACCACAGAACCTGGAGTAGGTCGCAGCCTTCAGGGAAAGGGAGCGCAGGAACATCTTTCCGATGGATCTGCACGATGGGAACAAGGTAGACCTCGCCCTCGTCATAATACCTTTCTCCGGAGAATGTCCGGAGGTAGTGCTCCTGGCGGCACACCGGCCAGATCTCCTCGGCAGGCCACAGGAGCGGGCCGCCCACAGAGCTGTCGCGGGGCGAGGGCCGACCCGGGCGGGGGTGGAGCCGAATCGTGTCCCGGCGGAAGGGCGTCAATTCCGGGAAGAGCGCTTCCATGTCCACGGGGCGAGGCGGGGTGTGGCGTGTCAAGGGTTTCTCCGGGGGATGTGCGTGCTTCGGTGATCGTGCTCGGGTGCGTCATCATCGCCCAGGCGTCCCTGGGGCGGTCGGTCACAGACCGGGTCGATGGCCCCGTCTCTGCGAGAGGTGGCGGCCGTACCGTCCGGGGCGTTCGCCTTTCCGGACGGCCGGGCCGTCGCCCATGGCCGAAGACTTCCACGGGCATGCGACAGATCGCTTCCGGTGGTGCTCTCTCGTTTCCTCTGGGGCGGCCTTCACTCCCTGGCACCGGCTTTCGAATGCTGTCGCCACCTCGGCGTACGTTTGCCGGAGGTCACGTCCGGGATCTCGGGTCCTCGGCTTTCGAAGGGAGCGTTGTGGAGTTGGAGGAACAGGTCGAGGAACTGCTCCGCAGGACCGGTGCCCCCCGCCGCAGGTACCCGCGCCAAGAGCAGGAGTGGGAGCTGGTCGAGACGATGCTCGGACAGCGCCTGCCCACGGACTTCAAGACGCTGTCCGACCGCTGCCAGAGACTGCGGGCAGGGGATCTGGAGGTGCACATCCCCCGGCTGGAGGAGGTGTCCTTCCCTGTGGGCTCACCTGCGCGGCTGAACCTGCGCACACGGCTGGAAAAGGAGATCTCGGCGGCCACCGACGGCAGGGCCCTGTTCGAAGGGGAGGTCATGCCCGCGGAGTCGATGCGCGCACATCTGGAAGAGCTGGGGCGGGTGGTGTGGGAGGACGCGGACACCGGCGAGCGTTCCGTGTTCTCGATGGCTCCGGGCCGGTTCGAGCTCGTGCCGTGGGGGCACCACCCCTCCGGGGCGGTGGGCTACTGGCACGCGGTGGGGGACCCGGACCAGTGGCCTGTGGTGGTCTCCCACTGCGGGGCCATGTGGCGCGAGGAGTGCTCCCTGGTGGACCACCTCCTGCGGGCGCTCAATGGCGGAACACCGCTGCCCTGGCTGGTCGAGTCCTCTATTGCATGACCGTGCGGTGGGGGTGTTCCAGGGACTTTTCGCAGAGGTGGACGCTGAGCGAGTATCCGCGACCGATGATGAGCCTCTCCAGACCTCCCGCCTCCATGCTCTGGATCTGGAACAGGTACTTCATGGGGGATCCGCAGTCGCATTCGACGGGGAAGGCATCGGTCAGGCTCCACCGCTGGAATCCGCCGAGTTTCATGCCCTTCCGGTGGGCGACGTCGTAGAAGTAGCTGGGCTTGGGGATCACATGACCGGTCTGGGGGACGTCGTCCTCCCATTCCTGGATGCGTTCGGCGAGTTCCTCGGGAAGTTCCTCGTCGGTGGGGTAGTCGGTGATCTCCTCGATGGCGAGTGCGCAGGGAGGCAGCTCGTGGCGCGGCACAGACGTGTGCGGGCGGGGCTGCTCCTGTAGGGGCGACAGTCCTTCGATGCTCTGGCGGAAACGCAGGGTGAGCCAGGGAGTATGGCCGTGGCCGTTCGCATCCGGCGGTTCGGGGTGGTCGTTGGGGCACCACAGGATGTGCAGCAGTTCCGCGTTCCCGGGAAGGGAGCGTCCCTTGGGAAGGTCGCGCGCGAAGAGCTGGAGCACCGGGTGCAGGGCGACGGGCTCTTCGGGGCTTTCCTCGGAGGCACCCTCGCCGAGGTTGGCGGTGTGGTGGGGGAGGTCGCAGGTGGGCCAGGGCTCGTCGGAGGGCCACAGGAGAGGGCCGCCGACCGAGCTGTCCTGCGGTCCAGGGTCCGCCAGATGGGGGTGGAGCAGGAGGGCCGGGGCGCCGTACCGGTGCAGCTCCGGGAAGGCGTCGAGGAGCTGAGCTCGCTTGGCGGCGGGGGTGTCATGGGACATGGGGGAGCCTTGCTCGTGGAGGTTGCCCTGGCCTGGGAAGGTTGGCGCCGGCCGGTGACCGGCCTGCTCACCAGGGGATCTTGCCCTGCTTGGACGTTATCGGATATTTCTGGCCGTACTGGCCGTTCTATGTCGATTCCAATTGTGCAAGAGAGCGTGAGCTGCGCAGATGAGCTCGTCGCCGGCGGGCGCCGGACGTCTCAGGCATGGGTCGCCGGGAGCGAGGGGCAGCAAAATTCTCGGGAGTTATGGATCGCCCTGCGCTGGATACATGTTTCTGGGAGATAATCGGAGGGAATCGGTCATCAACTCTGGAAACCATTTCGTCCAGCCCGAGGATTCAAAGTGAAGCGAAGAATCATCTACCCTGGTATAGCGGTCGGCATCGTGGCCGCTGGTGCCGTGGTCATGGGTTCCGTTGCCATCGGCGACGTATCCCTGGAGCCTGAGGTCACTCCGAATGACACCACCTACGGAGCGCCCACGGCCCCGGAACCCGCGGTCGCCCCACCGGTAGAAGAGCTTCCCCCGACTCCGGTCGAAGCCCCTCTGGCCACCTTGTCCTCCGAAACCGGGACCTCCTGCGTTCCGACCTTCGAGGCCGTTGCCGTTCAGGACCTCTCCAATGGCGCCCTCTACCCCGTTGAGCGGGGTGCCGACGAGTGTGCGTTCGCCGAAAACCTGGGAATCGAAGAGTACGGTTTCGCGGGTGAGGGATTCACCGACGCATGGGGCACCGACCCCGAAGCGTGGCCCGGGACCGTGTGCGACCCGGTGCCCGGCGGAGAGTGCCGCGAGCAGTCCTAGCCTGCGACTTCGCTTGTTGTAAGGCACGGCCTTCGGGGGCCGCAGTTGCCGCCCGAAGGGCGGGACCTGCCGGCCGCCGGTCTTCCGAGCGCACTGCCCTCGGTTCCTCGGCCACCACCGTCTTCAGGCGGGACGATCTGCTCGCCGATCCGGCTGGCTTCCCTGAACAGCACGCTTGGAGAAGCGGAGCACCCGCCGCCTCGGCCCGTTGGGAGCAGGCTTACCGTGATCGCTCCGCCTTGTTCGAAGCAGAGGACCGGGCGGACGCCGACCCCGACCAGATCGCCGGGGCCCTGGTGCGCCCCTACCTCGACCTCGCGGCCATTCCTCACCCCCGCGCGGCGGAACCGGGCGACTACCCGGCCACATCTTCGGGTGTCGAGCCAGAGCCGGTGGAGGAGGAGTTCACCGAGCTGACCGACCGCATCCGCACCTACCTGGTACTGCGGGGCTGACAAAAACCTGAACAGGCTGGGGGCGTCCTCTCCTGCGGGAGGAGGCGCCCTCCGACGCTTCTCTGAAGCCGCAGGGTGCCGTCGCGGACTTCTCGGCCAATGGTCGGGAAGAAGGAACCCGAGGTGATTTCTCGGACCGTCGAAGCGGCCTGGAGGCGTCCCGGCAGTCGTCGAGAGAAGCTGATCAGGGTGGGCCGTCGAGGGGCCGATAACGCCGCCGATCACTCCGCCGTTAGGTGGGCCCTTCCGGGGGCCAGTGACTCCGCCGATCGGTGGGCCGCCTTGAGCGGCCCACCCCTAGCGCGTTATCAGTGCAGGTCAACGTCCCTGTGGGTGGGCCTATAGGAATCCAGACTTATACCCAGTAGGAGGGTTCCTTCACGTAGAGTGCGCGGCGCCGGGAGTGTGCGAGGGCGTTCCCGTCCCCGCGTACCCTCCCCGGCAGCCGTCTGTTGCCCACCTGTCCTTGTGTGGCTCAAACCCAGACCTTCCAGGACCGGTTCCTCTTGGCTGCCCGGTCGATGTCCGGCTTGCGCCACGGGGCCGTTTCGCTCGCGCTGGCGGTGGGTACGGACGTGAAGGTGGTCTCCTCCGAGCTGGGTCACGCGACCACGCACTTCACTCAGGACACCTACCAATCGGTCTGTCCCGACGTCGCAAAAGCGGCGGCCGAGGCGACCGCCGCGCTGCTGCGCGGGACGCTGGTCTCTGCCGGGCAGCGGGACGGGAGAGCACACCAGGAGCGAATCAGCGCCCCGAGCCCCGGGCTGCGTGGCGGGTTCACCCCACCCCACCTGGGGCTTCGCTGTGGGCGGTGCTGGTGGGCCATCGGATCAAAGGTCTCCTGGCAGGCTTACTCCTGAGAAGGCATCTCATTAGGCGAGTACACAGAAGAGGATCAACGCACAGGCGATGTCGGTGAAGGTGAGGGAGCATGCTGCTGTGTATTCGTCGTAGTGGTGCAGGCGACGACACCTGGTGAGAAGCGTGGGGATTGCCGGAGGCACCACGTTCTCCTCCGTCAGTACCCCTGGGGACAAGCAACGCCAGCAAGGCCTCCCCCGTCTCGTTGTTCGGAGACATCATCGTCGACATCCAAACCTGCAAGAGATTCTTCTGGTATCTATGAGCCATCCTCTCAACCTGTTGGTCGTTCAGGGTGGAAGGTTTGTAGATGCCAATTCATCGATATTTCGTTCGGCACCCTGAAATGACCTTTTCTGAGCAGAGAGAACTCCCTGAAGTGGGAGACGATGTGAAGCTCTACTTGGCTCAATCTCCCGCTGGTAAAATGTTTTTTGCTTGGGCGCCTGACTTGGTTCAGGTGGCCACGGATGAAGACTTGACCCCCACTTGCAAATGGGAGGAAATCGGATTTCCAGATGATTGTTAGAATCCTGTTAAATGTGTAGGATGTGTGGCGATAAAAATTTCGCACTGTGTATAGATCTACATTTCGTCTCATCTGGTGCGTCGAGGGTTAAAGATCAAGGAATTTTCCAGAGGCGGATAGTCCCGTCCTCGCTTGAAGAGGCCAGTGTGTTTCCGTCAGGGCTGAAGGCTACCGAGAGAACACGATCTTCGTGTCCCAAGAGGGCTCCGATTCTCTTCTCGTTGTCGACGTCCCAAAGGCGTACAGTATCGTCACTGCCGCCGGCGGCAATCATCGATCCGTCGGGGCTGAAGGCCACTGAGTGAAACTCAACCTTGTTTCTCCAAAGGACCTCTTGAATCGGAATGATATGCATTGCCTCGAAGTCGATGCCATCTCCCTCGGAGCTGATATCCCGCAGGTGAACGGCCCCACTGCTGGTTCCTGTTGCCAGTGTCCTCCCGTCGGGGGAGAGTGCTACTGAAAGATTCAGTACATCATGATCAAAAGAGGTAATTTTGTCTCCGGTGTCACTGTCCCTTACCTGAGAGTCGCTGCTGCTGCCGGATGCGAAAGTGCTGCCATCTGAACTGTAGGCAACCGAATAAACTGTCGTATTATGCGTGCGGATATCGATATTTTCTCCACTTGCAACGTTCCACAGGCGGACGGATCCGTCACCGCCGCCGCTGACAAGCGTTGCTCCGTCCGGACTGAACGCGACCGACTGCACCCAGTCGCCGTGCCCGGTGAGAACGTGGATAGTTTGACCCGTCTCAACATCCCACAGGCGGATGGTGTCGTCCATGCTGCCGGAAGCGATCTTTGTTCCGTCCGGGCTGAAAGCCACCGAATATACGGAGCTTTCGTGGCCGGTGAAATTAGAAACGTTCTCGCCGGTTTCGATATCCCACAACCGGATCGTGTCGTCGCGGCCGCCGCTGGCGATCGTGCTCCCGTCTGGACTGAAAGAAACTGACGTGGTGGCGCTTTCTGTATCGATCGCAATCGATGCAAGTTCGATTTCATGGTAAGGCCAGAAGTAGAAAGACCCCATGAGAAACACGAGGGCGAAAATGCAAGCCGCTATACGAATCAAAATCCACCTGAATCTGCGCCCTTTAGTTTCGTTCCGTGTGTCTCTCCGGTGTTGGTTGTAGGATGTCGGATTTTCAGGTTGGGATGGCTTGGCTGGGGTGTGGATCGAGTCGTTGAAGGTTTTCGTTCTCGGAAGAGATCTGAGGATGGAAGATCGTTGTAGTTCTGACTCTGCCTCTTCTCCTGGGGTGTCTGGGGTGATGTTTTTATGGGGGAGATGGCTGGGTGTTGCTTGGGTGGAAGTTGGGGTTGTTGGCCCTTGAAAAGGTATGTTCGTGCTGTCTTCGAAGGATCCGATAATAGATTCGGGCGAGGGTCGTTGTGTGGGGTCGTGGTTCCAGCAGGAGCCGATGAGAGGGCATAATTCGGCCGGTAGTTCGTCCACTTCCGGGGCGGGACCGATGACACGTAGGACAGTGGCGGCCATGGTGTCGGCAGCGAAGGGGTTGGCACCGGTGGCGGCGAAGGCGAGCACGGTGCCGAGGGAGAACACGTCGCTAGCCGGTCCGACCGGCTGTCCTTGGGCCTGTTCGGGGGACATGTAGGAGAGGGTGCCGATCAGCGCTCCGGTCTGGGTCATGCCGCTGGCGTCCAGAGGGCGGGCGATGCCGAAGTCGATGATGCGGGGGCCGTCGTTGGCCATGATGATGTTGGCAGGCTTGAGGTCGCGGTGGACCAGGCCGCAGGTGTGGATGGCCTCAAGGCCTTCGGCGAGCCCGGCCGCCAGGGCGCGTAGAGCAGGCAACTGAAGCGGGCCATGTTCCTGTACCGCCTGCTGGAGGGAGGGACCGGGGATGTGGGCGGTGGCGATCCAGGGCGGATCGGCGTTGGGGTCGGAGTCCACGACTTGGGCGGTGTGAAATCCGCCCACACGACGGGCCGCTTCAGCCTCACGGGCGAATCGAGCACGAAAGTCAGTGTCGTTGGTGTGTTCGGGGCGGATGACCTTGACGACGACGGGTCTGCCACCGACGGTGTGGGCGAGGTAGACCTGCCCCATGCCACCAACGCCAAGGCGTGCGTTGAGTCGGTAGCGGCCGATGTGTGGGGGGTCGGTCGGCAGCAAGGGCTTCAACCGTGGCTCACTTTCGACGAGAGTTGCCGTGGTGGCGTTGCCACGCGCGATTATTCCAGGGGTCCTGATGTGTTGGGGTATCTCAAAGATGGTGAGGTGGTGGATGCCCGGAGATTGGAGGGGACGGTTCGGCGGGCTGGGTATCCAGGCAGTGCGCGTGGACAGCGGACAGGTCCTGCTGGCCCTGGGGTAGGGGCAACCAGGTTTGGGGGCGGACATGGCGCTACAGGGCCGTATCAACGCCGTGGTGAGGGCGCTGATGGGCGAACGCGGGGTGTCCCGGCCCGGGCCCACAGGGTCACGGGAGGACAAAGTGCTTCGGAGGTGGGTGCCCTAGCTGCACGGACCTTGGACTGGGGAGCACACAGGGAGCATTTCGGGGCTCGAATGTGGCGAGGACCTCTTGCGAGCTCCTCGTGTAACCCCTGTGAACTGGGGTTTTGTGGTGAACTCGGCAGGGTTTGAACCTGCGGTCATCGGATGAAGGAAGGGTCTTGGGGGCGGCGGAGAGGCCCTGGGCGGGGCGGGAGGGGCACGGGTACGATCGCGCGGTGATCGAGGATCTTCCCGCGGATGTGGCGGGCGTGCTGGAAGCGGTGCTGGACCCGGCCGATCCCGTGCACGCGGCGCTGCGGGCGCAGGCCGGGCGGATGCGGGTGGGCCGGCGGTGCGGGTGCGGTTGCGGGACCGCCGATCTCGAGGCGGTGGAGGGCGTGGCCCAGGCGGAGCCGGTGCCGGGCGAGGCCGGACTGAGGATCGCCGTGCAGGCGCTGCTCTACGACGGGGACGGCGGGTGCTCGGGCGAGGTGCTGGTGTTCGTGCGGGACGGTCGTCTGGCCTGGGTGGAGGTCGCGTGGTGGAGCGACGCCACGGTGACGTTGACCGAGGCGGCGCGGATGCTGCGGGCCCGGGGCGGGAAGTAGCCGTTCGGCCCGAGTAACGCGGTGGAACCCACTTGCGGTGCTCTGTGCTCTGTTTCGGTTCGGCGGACTCGGAGGAGTTCGTCGACAGTTCCGCCGGGTGGGTGGAGTGGGTCGCGAATCTGGTGGACGCCGCCGTGTGCGGCGGCACGCTTCCTGCGTTCGACTCGAGGCGCATGGGTGCCGCCGGGTCCGTCGGCTTCCCCTGTCCGCGGTGAACTCCTGTAGCTCGAGGCTGTGCCGGCGGTGCTGAGACGGGATGGCGGACGGCCGGGTGTGCGAGGGGGCCTTCAGCGGCGATTCGCGCGGCAGGCGGGCCGGTTCCGCCTGGGCTCAGTCCGGGCTGCGGAAGGACCGCAGGAAGTGCGTCACCAGCCGCTGGGCCGCCCGGCCGGCCCGCTCCGGGTCCGGTTCGGCGGCCGCGGCCGCCGCGACGGCGGACGTGGCCAGCCGCAGGTCCCGGTCGGTGATCGCCGCCGAGACCCGGCCCTGTGCCCGGGCGCTCGCCAGGAGCCGGTGCAGTTCGCGGTGGACGTGCTCGTCGAGGGCGCGCGCCCGCTCGGGAAAGCGCTCCCGGTGGTCGGGCGCGCACACGCGCGTGGCGACCGCCTCGGCGGCGACGAACCGCAGGGCGCGCTCCAGCGCCAGGTCGGCGGACACCGTGCGGGCCAGCTCCGCGAAGTGCTCCGTCAGCTCCGCCGCCGCGTGCTCGGCCAGGTCCCGCACGAGCGCGTCCCGGCCGGGGAAGCGCCGGTGGACGGTGGCGGCCGAGACTCCGGCGCGGCGGGCCACGTTCTGCACGGTCGCCTCCAGGCCGCGGTCGCGGAACACCGCCCGGGCGGCCCGCAGCACGGTGGTCCGGTTGCGCCGGGCGTCCTGCCGCAGCCGCCCGGCTGCGCCGCCCCCCGGGCGGATCTGCGTGTCCTCGTCCACTTCTCGTCTCACTTCCGCGCTGTCGGGACGGGCCGCCGACGGGTCCCGGTTGCCCATGTCGGCACCGGCCGACACCGGTCAGAACCCATGGAGGAGGCGGGGGCTTCCCCGCACGAGGAGGAATCATGCGCGCAGTCCGCTACGAACGCTACGGGGGACCCGAGGTCCTGGCCGTCGCCGACGGGCTCCCCACGCCCCCGGTGGGCGCCGCCGACGTGCGGGTGGAGGTCGCCGCCGCGGCGGTCGGCGGCGGGGAGGCCCCCATCCGCGCCGGAAGGCTGCGCCGCGTGCTGCGCCAGCGGTTCCCCGCCGGGACCGGCGTCGACTTCGTCGGCACCGTCGTGCAGACGGGGCCGGCCGTCACCCGCGCGGGGGTCGGGGACGCGGTGTGGGGGGTGATGCCGCACGGTACCTTCGGGGCCCTGGCCGAGTCGGTCGTGGTCCCCCAGGAGCGCGTCGCCGCGGCCCCGCGCTCGGTCCCGGCCCACGAGGCCGCCGCGCTGCCGTCCTCGGGCACGACGGCCCTGCACGCGCTGACCCGCCGGGTGCGCCTGGATCGGGGGCAGCGGCTGCTGGTGCGCGGGGCGGCCGGGGGAGTGGGGGTGGTCGCCGTGCAGCTCGGCGCCTCCCTGGGCGCGCACGTCACCGCGCTGGCCGGGGCCGACCACCTCTCCTGGCTGGGCGGGCTGGGCGCCGCCGAGGCCTTCGACCACCGCACGACGGACCTGGGCGGCCTGGGCCGGTTCGACGTGGTCCTCGACCTGGTCGGCACGCGCCTGTCCGAGCTGCGCGGACTCCTCGTCCGCGGGGGCGCGCTGGTGCCGCTCGCCCTCGACCCGGCGCGGCCGGTCCGGTCGGCCCTGTGGACGGCGGCGGCCGGACTGGACCGGCGCACGCGGATCGCCGCGTTCAGCAACGACCCCTCCCCGCGGGAGCTGGAGGAGCTGGCCGAGCTGGTGGACCGGGGCGCGGTCGCGCCGGTGGTCGCCGCCGTGCTGGAGATGGACGACGTGGTCCGGGCGCACCGCATGCTCGAACGCGGCGGGGTGCGGGGGAAGATCGTCCTCACCCCCTGACCGGCGGCCGGGACGCGCAGGGCCGGGGAGCCGGGGCCTCCCGCCCTCCCGGCCCGCCGGGGGCACCCCCTGTCCGAGACCGTGCGGGCGGCCGGTGAGCCCCCGCACCCCGGCCCTCCGGGGGCGCCGCACCGACGGACGACCGGGCGCGCCTGCGCCCGGCCGCGGACCGGCCGCGGACCGGCGGCGGTGCGGACGGGCCATCCGCGGCCCCGCCCGCACCGCCGCCGCGCGTCACTCCCGGTCAGCGCCGCCGTAGGCGTCGGCCTGGAGCGTGTACAGCTCCCGGTACCGGCCCGGTACCGCCATCAGCTCGGCGTGGGTGCCGTGCTGGATGACGCGGCCGTGGTCCAGGACGTAGATGCGGTCCGCCATCCGCACCGAGGCCATGCGGTGGGTGATGAGCACGACGGCCGCCCCGGTGCGGGCGGCGTGCTCGCCGATGGTGGTGAAGAAGCGGGCCTCGGCGCGGGCGTCCAGCGCCGAGGTGGGCTCGTCGGCGATGAGCAGGTCGGCGGTGCGGTAGAAGCCCCGCGCCCCGGCGATGCGCTGCCACTGCCCCCCGGACAGGTTCACCCCGCTGGCGAAGGTGGTGTCCAGCAGGGTGTCCCACCCCCTGGCCAGGCCGCTGACGACCTCGTCGGTGCCGCTGAGCCGGGCCGCCTCCTCCAACCGGGCGGGGTCGCAGCCCTGGGCCATGGTGACGTTGCGGCGGGCGGTCATGGGCCAGCGGGTGTGGTCCTGGATGATGACGCTGATCCGCTCGCACACGGCCGGCCCGAGCGCGGTGAAGTCGACGCCGTTCCAGGCGACCTCGCCTTCCTGGGGGGAGTAGAGGCCGCCGAGCAGCCGGGCCAGGGTGGACTTGCCGGACCCGTTCTCGCCCACCAGGGCGACGGTCTCGCCCTTGTCGACGCGCACACTCACCCCGCGCAGGGCGGGTTCCTCACCGGTGGGGTAGGTGAAGACCGCGTCGCGCACCTCCAGCCGTTCCAGCCGGGCCGGGGGCGGCGCGGTGGGGGCGGGCGGCAGGGCGGCCCGCGCCAGCGTGCAGTACTCGGTGAAGTCCGCGAAGTACAGGCCGCACTCGTACACCCTGTTCAACGTGTAGAGGAGCTGCTGCATCTGCCCCTGGGTGCGCTGTAGCGCGAGCACCGCGGTGCCCACCGCCGCCAGCGGCATCGCCCCGGTGACGAGCAGGACGCCCAGGGCGGTGTAGGTCAGGGCGGTCGCAGCCCCGGAGATGATGCCGCCCACGGCGCGGGTGCGGGTCTGGGACCAGGCCACCGCCAGCATGGTCTCCCGCTCGCGGTCGGCCAGGGAACCGTAGTCGGCCATCAGCGAGTCGCGCATGGTGTAGGAGCGCAGCTCCGCGGCCGAGTCCCGGGAGGCCATGCGGTCGCCGAGGATCCACCGCCGCCGGCGCCCGGTGCTGAGCCTGCGCTGGGCCTCGTACTCCATCCGCGCCGCCCGGGTGGCCGCCCACCCGGTGGGCACGACGCTGACCAGCAGCAGGGGCAGCAGCAGCGGGTGCAGGACGGCGAGGACCCCGCCCAGGGAGAGCAGGGAGACGAGTCCGGTCAGCCCGTCCAGGGTGGCGGTGACCATGCGGGGCACCTCGTACATGCCGCGGTCGCGGGCCCGGTACATCGCGTCGGCCCACTCCTCGTCGTCGAACGCGATGAGCCGGGCCTGGGTGGTGAGGTCGAACAGTTCGGTCTCGACGATGCGTTCGGTCTGGGTGCTCAACCGGGACAGGGCCAGTTCCGACACGAGCCGGACGGCCAGGGACAGGGCGGCGACCCCGGCCACCACGGCCACCGCCGGAAGCGCCGCCCGTACCCGGGTGGTGATGGGGCCCTCGGCCAGCAGGGCGTCGAGCACCCAGGTCACCGAGACCAGGCTGACCGCGGCCAGGACGGCGGCGACGGTGCTGGCCCCCAGGGCGAGGAGCAGGTCGCGGCGGTTGGCGCGCCAGGCCCACCCGACGGCGGCCGCGGTCAGGGAGGGCATGCGGGTCAGCTTGGTCCACAGGCTCGTGCGCTGGAGTTCGTCGGCGAAGAAGTTCCACTTGGGGGCGGTGAGGTCCTCCTCCGAGCCGGTGTCGGAGGGGGCGGCGGCTCCGGGCTCTCCGGTCTCGGCCGCCGGTGCGGGATCGGTGGATCGGCTGCGGGATCGACGCATAGGGCTCCTCGCGGATTCGGGGGCGTCGGCCGTGTGATCCTGCCTCCGGGGAACCGGTGTCCGCCACGGGTTTTCGGGGCGGGGGAGGGTTGTGGTGGGGCCGGATCCGCGGTCGCGGGCACGGCGGCGGAGCGGGGCCACCGGCGCCGCGGGCGGGGCGGCCGCACCCGCCCGCGGGAAATCCCGGTGATCGGTGCGGTCCGGATCCGCGGGGGAATCGGCCCGGGCGCGAACGCCACGCCCGCCTGTCCGCCGCGCCCGCGTGACCGTCGGGCCTGCCTGTCCGCCGAGCCCGCGTGTTCCCCGAACCTGACTGTCCGCTGTGCCCGGGTGTCCGCCGTGGCAGAGTGACGGTCGTGCCGGACCGTCCGTCGCGCCTGCCTGTCTGCCGTGCTCGCCTGTCTGCCGCGCCCGCGTGACTGCCGCACCCGTCTGTCCGCCGGGGGAGAGGGCCCGCAGCCCGGGCCGGGAGCGGGCCCGGTCGTGCGAGGAACCGGGGAAGCCCGGGGCGGCCCGGGTGCCGGGGAGCGCGGCGTCCCGTCCGCCAGGGAGGCGCTGTGCCTGAAATGCCGGAAATCTACCCCGTAAAGGTGGCGGTTCCCCTCACCCGCCCGGGACCCGGTGCCGCCCCGAACCCCGCCCCCGCCTCACACCCCGTGCCGCTCCGCGGCCAGCACCCGCAGGCCCGCCGCCGCGTACGGGGCGACGGCCTCGCCCGCCCGGTCGCGGCCCGCGCCCGTGGCGCCCTGGCGGGCGCGGTACTCGATGCCCTGGGCGATGACCGCCAGCTTCAGGTGGGCCAGGCCCAGGTGGAACGCCCAGTGCTCCAGGTCCCGGCCCGAGGCGTCGGCGTACATCTGCGCCAGCGCGTCGGCGTCGGGCAGGCGCTCGCTGTTCCACGCCGCGGGCTCGCCCAGGACCAGGTCCAGCCCCGGCGTCCGGTACACGCACATCATCGCCGCGTCCGCCAGGGGGTCGCCCAGGGTGGACAGCTCCCAGTCCACCACCGCCCGCACCCGGGAGGGGTCGCCGTGGTCGAGCATGACGTTGTCGATGCGGTAGTCGCCGTGCACGACCGCGTGCGCGGAGGAGTCCGGGACCGACTCCGACAGCAGCCCGTGCAGCCGGTCCAGGTCGGGCAGGTCCCCGGTGCGGACCCGCCGCCACTGGCGGCCCCACAGGTCCACCTGGCGGCGCAGGTACCCGTCCGGCCGCCCGGCCAGGCCGGTGGCCCGGTGGTCGACGGCGTGCAGCGCGGCCAGCACCCGCACCAGGGCGTGCGCGCAGCCGGCGACCGTGCGGTCGTCCCAGTCCGCCAGCTGGTCGCGGGTGCGCACCACCCGCGCGTCCACGTACTCCACCAGGGAGAACGGCGCGCCCAGGACCCGCGGGTCCTCGCACAGGGCCACGGCCCCGGCCACCGGGACGCCGGTGTCCCGCAGGGCGGCCACGGTCCGGTACTCGCGCCCCATGTCGTGGGCCGAGGGGGTCAGCCCGGCCGTCGGCGGGCGGCGCAGCACCCAGCGGGGGCCGCCCGCGTCGTCGATCCGGTAGGTCAGGTTGGACTTGCCGCCGGAGAGCGGGACGGCCCGCAGCGGGCCGGGGACGCCCAGGAAGGAGGCCAGGGCGGCGGTGTCCAGGGCCGGAGCGGTCACCGGGCCCGGGCCCCCTTCACGACGCGGGCGGCGATCGACCAGCGGTGCACCTCGGAGGGCCCGTCGTAGATCCGGAAGGGCCGCACCTCCCGCAGCAGCCGGGCCAGCGGCAGGTCCTCGCTGACGCCCAGGCCGCCGCAGAGCTGGACCGCCCGGTCGACCACCCGGTGGATCGCCTCGGCGGCGAACGTCTTGGCGACGGAGGTGGAGGTGCGCGCGTCGGCCCCGGTGTCCAGCTCCCAGCAGGCCCGGACCAGCAGGGCGCGGGTGGCGGCCAGGTCGATCTCGTTGTCGGCGATGAGCTGCCGGGCCAGGCCCAGGTCGCCCAGGCGGGAGCCGAACAGCTCGCGCTCGGCGGCCCGGGCGGCGGCGATGTCCTGGGCGCGCTGGGCGCTGCCGAGCCAGCGCATCACGTGGGTCATCCGGGCCGGCCCCAGGCGCACCTGCGCGTTGTGGAAGCCCTGGTCGACCTCGCCCAGGACGTTCTCGTCGGGGACGAACAGGCCGTCGAAGGCGACCTCGCAGTGGCCGCCGAGCATGGAGGTGTCCATGGTGCGCACGTGGCGTCCCACGGTGAGCCCGGGCGCGTCGGCGGGGGAGAGGAACATGGTGGCGCCGCCGCGGTCGCCGGGGGAGCCGGAGGTGCGGGCCATGATGATGAGGAACCCGGCGCCGTCGGCCCCGGTGATGAAGGTCTTGCGGCCGTCGACGCGCCAGCCGCCGGGGACGCGGGTGGCGGTGGTGGCCAGGGCGGAGGGGTCGGCGCCCGCGCCGGGGGCGGGTTCGGTCATGGCGAACGCGGAGCGGACCCGGCCGCGGCAGAGCGGCTCCAGGAAGCGCTCGCGCTGGTCGGGGGTGGCGACGTGGTCCAGCAGGTGGACGTTGCCCTCGTCGGGGGCGGCGATGTTGAGGGCCAGGGGGCCGAACACGGAGTGCCCGGCGGCCTCGAACACGGGGGCGCGGTCGCGCATGTCGAGGCCGTGGCCGCCGTACTCGCGGGGGACGTGCGGGGCGAAGACCCCGGCGGCGCGGGCCCGTTCCTGCATCCGTTCGCGCAGGGCCTCGCCGCCGCGGGCGATGTCGCCCCCGTGCTCCTCCTCCAGGGGGAGGATCTCGTCGCGGACGAAGGCCAGGGTGGCCCGGGTGAGGTCGGCCGCGGCGGGGGTGGGCTGAAGGTCGATCACGTGGAGCCTCCCTTACCACCGAGCGATCGCTCGGTCGGTGTTGGTGGGCACAGCGTGGCACGGCCCCGCGGCGGTGTCAACGCGCGCCGACGGTGGCCCGGCACAGGGTCAGGTAGTGGTCCACGACCTCGTCGGGGGAGAGCTCCCCGTCGGGGCGGTACCAGGAGGCGACGGCGACGCACATGGTGGTCACGGCGCGGCCGGCGTCCTTGGGGTAGGGGGTGGTGAACACTCCTTCCCGCGCCCCGTCGCGCACGGCGTCGTCGACCATGCGCTGCTGCTCGTCGCGCAGTGCGATGTAGGCCTCGCGTACGTCGGGGTCCATGCCGCGGATCTCGGTGGAGGCGACGAACGCCTGGTCGCGGCGGTGCATGTGGAAGCGCAGCAGGCACTCGACGAGGTTGTCGAACCGGAGCCCGGGGTCGTCCCCGGCCTCGGCGGCCGCCCGGCGGGTGTGGTCGAGGAGCTCGCGCATCACCGTCATCACCAGGCCCTCCAGGAGCGCCTGCTTGGAGGGGTAGTGGTGGTACAGGCCGGGCACGGACAGCCCGGCCCGCTCGGCGATCCGCCGGATGGTGGTCCCGTGGTACCCCTGCTCGACGAAGCAGTGCAGGGCCGCCGCCAGGGGGGCGGACAGCCGCTGCTCGCCGAACGAACGCCAGGACTCCGTCAACGTGTCCCTCGCTTCCTCGTGGTCCGTCGGCAGCACGTTATCGGTGCCGCGGACGGGATGGGCGGGCGCCGCGGGGGTGTTGACAGCGCCGGTGTGATCCACAACACTACAGGCGACCGAGCGATCGTTCGGTCGGTACCCCGGACGTCGACGTTCCCGCAGAGAGAAGGGCCGCGACATGCCATCCGACCTCCCCCGGACCCCCGACACCCTCCCCGGGGCCTGGCGTCGCCGTGTCGAGGCCTCGCCCGACGCCCCGGCCATCGCCTACTTCGACCGGGTGCTCACCGCACGCGAGGCCGACGACCTCTCGGACGCCATCGCCTCCGCCCTCGCCGAGCGCGGGGTCGGCCGCGGCGACCGCGTGGGCGTGCGCCTCCAGAACATCCCGCAGTACGCGCTCGTCCTGCTCGCCCTGTGGAAGCTCGGCGCCGCGGCGCTGCCCGTCAACCCCATGTACCGGGGCGGGGAGCTGCGGCGCCTGGTCGACGACGCCGCGCCGGTCGGGATCGTGTGCGCCGACACCGACCACCCCGGGGTGCGCGAGGCGCTGGCCGGGAGCGCCGTGCGCTGGGTGCTGGGCACCAGCGACCGCGACCTCCAGGGGCGCGACGACCCGCGGGTGCTGACGGCGGAGCGGGCCGCGCCCCCGCCCGACGGCGACCTCATGGAGCTGGCCCGCGCGCACGCCGGGCGGCGGCCGCCCGCGACCGGGGTCGGCCCCGGCGACGTCGCCCTGCTCACCTACACCTCCGGCACCACCGGGCCGCCCAAGGGCGCGATGAACACCCACGCCAACGTCCTGGCGGTGACCTCCACCTTCGGCCGCCACGTGGACCTGCGCCCCGGCGACGCCGTGCTGGCCCTGGCGCCCCTGTTCCACATCACCGGCGCGGTCATCAACGCCGCCCTGGCGCTGGTGCACGACACCCTGCTGGTCTTCGCCCACCGCTTCCGGGCCGACGTCGTCCTGGAGGCGCTGGCCGAGCACCGCGTCACCTTCACCATCGGGTCGATCACCGCGTTCAACGCCCTGTACGACCACCCCGAGGCCCGGCCCGCGCACTTCCGCAGCGTGCGGGCCCTCTACTCCGGGGGCGCGCCCATCCCGCCCTCCACCGTCGAGCGCTTCCGGGAGCGGTTCGGGGTGTACATCCACAACGCCTACGGCATGACCGAGACCAGCTCGGGCGTCATCGCGGTCCCGCTCGGCCGCGAGGCCCCGGTGGACCCGGTCGGCGGGTCGCTGTCCATCGGCCGCCCGCTGCCCGGCGTCACCGCGCGCGCCGTGGACTCCGGCGGGAACCCGGTCCCGCCGGGGGAGCAGGGCGAGCTGGAGATCTCGGGCCCGTCCGTGGTCCCCGGCTACCGGGACCGGCCCGAGGAGACCGCCGCCGCCTTCCCCGGCGGGCGGCTGCGCACCGGCGACGTCGCCGTCATCGACGGGGACGGGTGGGTGTACCTGGTGGACCGGCTCAAGGACCAGATCAACGTGTCCGGCTACAAGGTCTGGCCGCGCGAGGTCGAGGACGTCCTGCACCGCCACCCCGCCGTGTTCGAGGCCGCCGTCGTCGGCCGCCCCGACCCCTACCGGGGCGAGTCCGTCGTCGCCTACGTCTCCCTCGCCTCCGGGGCGCGGGCGACCGGCGAGGAGCTGGCCGGATTCGCCCGCGAGCACCTGGCCGCCTACAAGCGGCCGCGCGAGGTCCACATCGTCGAGACCCTGCCCAAGACGCCCACCGGCAAGATCCGCCGGCGGGCGCTGCGGGACACCCCCGTTCCCACCACCCCCTCAGGAGGCGGCGCATGAGCGTCACCGTCCCGGCGCCCGGCGCCGCGTCCCTGCGTTCGAAGAAGAAGTCCCTGCTGGCCAGCACGGTCGGCAACGTCCTGGAGTGGTACGAGTGGAGTGCCTACGCGGTCTTCGCGCCGTTCATCGCGGTCGTCATGTTCGACCAGGGCGACCCGCTGTCGGCGCTGCTGTCCACCCTGGCGGTGTTCGCCGTCGGGTTCCTCATGCGGCCGCTGGGCGGCATCGTGTTCGGGCGGATCGCCGACCGGCGCGGGCGCAAGTTCGTGCTGGTCACGACCATGCTCATGATGGCGGTGGGCAGCCTGGTCATCGGCCTGATGCCCACCTACGCCACGATCGGGGCGTGGGCGTCCCTGGTGCTGCTGGCCGCCCGGGTGCTCCAGGGGTTCGCGCACGGCGGTGAGTCGGCCACCGCCTACTCCTACGTGGGCGAGATCGCCCCGCCGCACCGGCGCGGCATGTGGGGCAGCGTCGCGTTCATCGCGATCTTCGGCGGGTCGGTCATCGCCTACACCCTGGGCGGCGTGCTCACCTCGGCGCTGTCGGAGTCGGCGGTCGGGGAGTGGGGCTGGCGGGTGCCGTTCCTGCTGGGCGCGCTGCTGGCGCTGGTCGCGCTGTACCTGCGGCGGGACATGGACGAGAGCGACGTCTTCGAGGCGGACCGGGACCGGGGCGGGGACACGGGTCCGGCCCCCGAGCGCATGTCGCGGGCGGGCCTGGTGCGCGCCGTCCTGGTGATGATCGCCATGGTCTCGGGCATCACCGCCGCCCACTACACGTGGACCTCCTACGTCTCCACCTACGCCATCACCCAGCAGGGCATGGACCCGGGCACCGCCTACTGGATGTCGGTGGCCGCGCAGGTGATCGCGCTGGTGTCGCTGCCGTTCTGGGGGCTGCTGTCGGACCGGGTCGGGCGTCGGCCGATGCTGCTGTTCTTCGCGGTGCTGATGTTCGCCCTCCAGTACCCGCTCACCCGGATGATCACCGACCAGGGGTGGACGCTGCTGGTGGCGACCTCGGTGGCGCTGCTGGTGGTGTCGGCCCCGGCGGCGATCCTCTCGGCGATCCTGTCGGAGAGCTTCCCGACCCGGGTGCGCACGCAGGGGATCGGGTTCGCGTACTCGCTGTCGGTGGCGGTGTTCGGCGGGACGGCGCCCTACCTCAACCAGCTGTTCGGGAACCTGGGCGCGGGCTGGGTGTTCGGCGTGTACATCATGGCGCTGTGCGCGCTGACCGGCCTGTCGTGCCTGTTCATCCGGGAGACCAGGGGCATGGAGCTCACGCGGGAGTGAGAACCGGCGCCCCGCGGGCCCGCCCCCGGCCGGGGGCGGGCCCCGCGCCGTGTCAGGGGGCCCGCCAGCGCAGCAGCTCCAGGGCGGCGGCCACGTCCACGGGGTTCTCGGCCAGAGGGCGCGGCAGCAGCTCGTCGGCGCGGGCCAGGCGGCGCACCACCGTGTTGCGGTGGGTGTAGCAGAGCTCGGCGGTGCGGGTGGTGCTGCCCAGGGCGCGCACGTAGGCCAGGACGGTCTCGCGCAGGACCGGGTCGGCCGCGGCCAGGCCGCCGAGGGTGTCCTCCAGGAACTCCCCGAGCTGGGGCGAGGCGTCGGAGAGCAGGGCGGCGAGCCGGATGTCGCCGTAGCGCACGCAGCGCCGGGCGGGAGAGGCGGCGAGCATCCGCTGGGCTGTGGCCGCGTCGAAGTGGCTGCGGCGGAACCCGTCCACGCCGGTGCCGGGGCGCCCCACCGCGACGCGGGCGTCCGGGTGGGCGGCCAGCGCCCGCTCCAGCTCCTCCTGCGGCGGGGCGGCGGCGACCGGGAGCCACACCCACAGGGCGGTGGCCCCGGCGATGACGGTCAGCCGGTGCGCGGCCCCCGCGGCGCGGGCCACGTCCTCGGCGGCCGCCTCCAGCCGGTCGCTCGCGTCGCCCCACAGGACCGCGGCGGTGTGCGGGCCCGACAGGGTGTGGCGCAGCCGCTGCTCGGCGCGGGCCCGCCCGATCGGCGCCCCCTCCAGCAGCAGGGTGACGGCGGCACGGCGCTCGGCGTGGCTGCCCTGGGTGAGCGCGGCGCGTTCGGCGCGCATGCGCTCGGACAGGGCGCTGATGGTGTCGTCGACGAAGGTGTTGATGGACAGCGAGGACACGTCCAGCAGCTCGCGCAGTTCGGCCGGGTCCCCGGTCAGCCCGAAGCAGATGTCCATCCAGCGGCGCCAGGCGGTGTTCTGCCCGTTGCGGAAGGAGTCCAGCGCGCCCTCGTCCAGGCCGCGCCGGACCAGGTCGCGGGAGGCCTCGAGGAGTTCGGGGCGCAGGTCGACGGGGACCCTCTCGCCGGGGCGGGCCAGGTTGGCGGCGACCCAGTGCCGCAGGTTGGCCAGGTTGGCGCCGCGAATCTGCGCGGCCAGCACCGGGTCCTCGGCGACCGGCCGCATCCGCTCCCCGCTCAGGGAGGCGGAGTGCAGCTGCTCCACCCAGTCCCCGGGCGGGTCCAGCGCGAGCTCGGCCCCGCGCCGGAACAGCTGCGCGACGCGGGGCGAGGGGAGCGGCCAGGAGGGGGCCGCAGTAGCGTTGTGCACCACGCGGACCAGGATCACGGTGCGCGGTGCGCTGGCACAACATGGCCCGGATCACACAGGGTGGTAGAGGCGCGCCGAACGGAGGAGAGCGGTACATGGCCGGTGGGCGGACAGAGGTGGAGCACCTGGACGTGCTCGTCGTCGGGGCGGGCATCTCCGGGATCGGGGCCGCGCGGTACCTGAAGGAGCACCACCCCGGCAAGCGGTTCGCGGTCCTGGAGGCCCGGGCGGCCTCCGGGGGGACCTGGGACCTGTTCCGGTACCCGGGCATCCGCTCGGACTCGGACCTGCACACCTTCGGCTACGAGTTCAAGCCGTGGCGGGACCACCAGGCCATCGCCGACGCCGACCGCATCCTGGCGTACCTGCGGGAGACCGTCGAGGAGAACGGCCTGGGGCCGCACATCCGGTACCACCACCGGATGCTGGGCGCGGAGTGGTCGAGCGAGCGGGCGCGGTGGCTGGTGGAGGTCGAGCGCACCGACACCGGTGAGCGGCTGCGGCTGAGCACCGGATGGCTGTTCAGCGCCTCCGGCTACTACCGCTACGACGAGGGCTTCACCCCGCGCTTCGAGGGCCGCGAGCGGTTCGCCGGCACGGTCGTGCACCCCCAGCACTGGCCGCGGGACCTGGACTACGCGGGCAGGAGGGTCGCGGTGATCGGCAGCGGGGCCACCGCGGTCACGCTGGTCCCGGCGATGGCGCGCGAGGCCGGGCACGTCACCATGGTGCAGCGCACGCCCACGTACATCATGCCGGTGCCGCGCGGGGACGCCCTGGCCGACCGGCTGCGCAGGGTCTTCGGGGACGAGCGGGGCCACCGGATGGCCCGGCGCAAGAACATCTGGAAGGGCGCCCTGGTCTGGGGGTTCTGCCGGCGCTTCCCCAAGACGGCGCGCAGGCTCATCCGCCGGGTGACGGTCGCCCAGCTGCCCGCCGGGTACCCGGTGGACGAGCACTTCTCCCCGCCCTACGACCCCTGGGACCAGCGGTTGTGCGCGGCGCCCGACGGCGACTTCTTCCGGGCGATCCGCTCGGGCCGGGCGTCGGTGGTGACCGACCGGATCGCCTCCTTCACCGAGAAGGGGTTGCTGCTGGAGTCGGGGCGGGAGGTGGAGGCCGACATCGTCGTCACCGCCACCGGCCTGAACCTCCAGGCGTTCGGCGGTGTGGAGCTGGCGGTGGACGGCGCGCCGGTGCACCTGCCCGACACGGTCGCCTACAAGGGGATGATGCTGTCGGGGGTGCCCAACCTGGCGTTCGCGATCGGGTACACCAACGCGTCCTGGACGCTCAAGGTCGGCCTGCTGTGCGAGCACTTCTGCCGCCTGCTGGAGCACATGGACGCCCGCGGGTACGACATCTGCGTGCCCGAGCCCTCGGATCCGGGGATGCCCACGCGCCCGCTGCTGGACTTCGCGGCCGGGTACGTGCGGCGGTCGGTGGCGGAGCTGCCCCGCCAGGGCGACCGCGCCCCGTGGCTGACCTCCACGGGCTACACCGCGGACGTGGCGCTGCTGCGGGCGGACCGGGTGGCCGACCCCGAACTGCGCTTCGCTAGGGCGGCGGCGCCGGTGCGGACGGAGGCGTCGGCGTGAGGGGGGAGGACCGGTTCGCCGACCTGTCGGACGGCACGCGGATCTGCTACCGCGTCCAGGGGCCGCCGGAGGGGGTCCCGGTGCTGCTCATCGCGGGCCTGGGGCTGGACCTGACCTCGTGGCCCGGGCGGATGGTCGACGGGCTCCTGGACCGGGGCGCGCGGGTGGTCGCCTTCGACAACCGGGACGCGGGCCGCTCCACGCGGGTGCCGACGCCGTCGCCGTCCCCGCTGCACAGCGTGCTGGGCCGGCCGCGCCCGGACTCCTACGACCTGGGCGCCATGGCCGCGGACACCGTGGGCCTGCTGGACCACCTGGGCATCGAACGCGCCCACCTGGTGGGGATGTCGATGGGCGGCATGATCGGGCAGACCCTCGCGGCCCGCCACCCCGACCGGGCGGCGTCGCTCACGTCGGTCTTCTCCACCACGGGGGAGCGGCGGGTGGGCCGGGTGGCGTGGTCGAGCCTGGCCCGCATGGGCGGGCGCCCGGCGCGCACGGTCGAGGAGTCCGTGCGCAAGCACCTGGCGTTCCTGCGGCACATCGGGTCGGCGGTCTTCCCGCCGGACATCGACGAGGAGGTCGCCTGGGCGCGGGGCCTGTGGGAGCGGGCCGGGGGAGTGCGGGCCCGCAGCGGGGTGCCGCGGCAGATCGGGGCCATCCACGCCTCGGGGGACCGGACCCGGGAGCTGGCGCGGATCGGCGCCCCCACGCTCGTGGTGCACGGGGACGTGGACCTCATGGTGCACCCCAGCGGCGGGCGGGCCACCGCGCGGGCCGTGCCCGGGGCCAGGTTCGTGGAGATCGCGGGGATGGCCCACCACCTGGCCCCGGGGGTGGTGGACCGGCTGGTGGACCTGGTCGGGGACCACACGGCCCGCGCCGGGGGCTGAGCCCGGGGGCCGGCGCGCGCCGTGCGCACCGGCCCCGGCGGGTCAGGGGGCGACGCCGCTCAGCTCGTTGGGGGTCTCCTCCAGGGTGGTCGACGCGGTGACCTCGCCGGTCTCCAGGTCCAGGGCGTGAACCTGGCGGGTGGCGGTGTCGGTCACGTAGGCGGTGCCGCCGCGGACGAAGAGGGCCGGGCGCGGCTGCTGCCACTCCAGCGGCTCCTCCCAGGCGTCCATCAGCTCGATGGAGTCGGTGAGCTCGGCGGTCTCGGGGTCGATGACGTGCAGGGAGCCGTCGGTGCCCAGGACCAGGGCCTCGTCCCCGGGGCCGCGGCCCAGGGAGCGGAAGGTGTAGCTGGAGGGCAGCTCGACCAGGGTGAGCGAGGCGTCGGAGGTGTCGATCAGGGAGACCTGCTCGGGGCGCTCCAGTTCGGCGTCCGGGTCGGTCTTGTAGTCGCCCAGGACGATGGGCGAGGTGTCGGATCCGGCCTGGTTGCCGATGCGGCCGTAGTCGTGCTCGGCGTCGACCTTGGTGAACCCGTCGTCGTCGTAGACCAGGACGCCGTCCTCGCAGCCGATGACGATGGTGTCGCCCTCGGCGGCGGCCTCGCCGTGGACGCCGGGGCAGTCCTCGCTGCGGGCGATCTCCTCGCCGTCGGCGTCCAGGACGAGGGCGCCGGTGCGCTCCTCCTCGGTGCCGATGGTGAGCAGGAGTTCGCCGTTCTCCCGTTCGACGGCCACCCCGTGGTGGGCCTCCTCGGCGGTGTGGGTCTCCGCGTCCTCGGGGATCCCGTCGCCCAGGGCGTCGGAGTCGAAGGCGGTGATCTCGCCGCTGCCGTCGGCGAACAGCACGGTGCGCCCGGCGTGGCGGACGACGTGGCCGGGGGTGTCGGCCGCGAACACGGTGTCGGTCAGCTCGCCGGCGGCGGCGTCCAGGACCTGGAAGCCCTCGGAGGTGGAGACGAACACGTGGCGGTCGTCCCCGGCGGGGTTGAGCCGGTTGAAGCCCTCGATCCCGATGTCCCGGGCGACCTCCAGGGTGTCGCCGTCCAGGACGTAGATGCCGCCGTCGTAGGTGACCGCGATCGGGTTCGCGATGGCGGCCTCGGCGGGGGAGGCGTCCGTGGAGGCCTGTTCGGCCCCGCCGTCCTGACCGGCCGAGCAGGCGCTCAGCAGCAGTCCGGCGGAGAGGGCGACGGGCAGGGCCGCCCGTGCCGCGGTGCGGGGTGATCTCATGGTGTTCCGATCCTTGTGTCGTTCTCTTGCGGGGACGGGTGTTCTCCGGGGCGCGGGGCGCCGCGGGCGGGGGCGGGGGTCAGGGCGCGGTGAGGCCGTCGACGATGGCCTCGGTGTTGGCGCGCATCATGTCCAGGTAGGTGGGCGCTCCGCCGTCCGGGCCGGTCAGCGATTCGGAGTAGAGCGGGATGACGTCGATCTCCACGCCGGCCTGCTCGGCCATGACCGTGGCCAGCCGGTCGGGCTGGGAGGAGTCGGCGAACACCGCCCGCACGCCGGCGGCCTCGACCGCTTCGGCGAGGGACTGCAGGTCCGAGGCGCTGGGAGAGGCCAGGGTGGTGCCGGAGGGGATGACCGCGCCGATGACCTCGAAGCCGTAGCGGTCGGCGAGGTAGCCGAAGACGTGGTGGTTGGTCACCAGCCGGCGCTCCTCCCGGGGGATCGCGTCGAACTCGGCGGTCATCCACTCGTCCAGTTCGGCCAGCTCCCCGCCGTAGGCCTCGGCGTTGGCGCGGACCGCCTCGGCGTCGACGCCGTCGACCCGCTCCACGACCTGTTCGGCGATGAGGTCCACGGCGGCGGCGACCCGCGCGGGGTCGGTCCAGAAGTGGGGGTCGGGCTCGCCCTCGTTCTCATCGGAGGTGTAGGGCAGCGGGTCGACGGCCTCGCCCACCGCCAGGACGGGGACGCCCGCCTCCTCGGCGGCGGCCACGTTGCGGGCCACGCCCTCCTCCAGGCCCAGGCCGTTGTGCACCACCAGGGCGGCGCCCTCGATGCGCGCGGCCTCCTGGGCGGAGACCCCGAAGGAGTGGGGGTCGGCGTCGGGCTTCATCAGGACGGTCACCTCGGCCTGGTCGCCGACCACCGCGCGGGTGAGGTCGCCGAGGATGTTGGTGGTGACCACGATCCCCTCGCCGGGGCCGTCGCCGGCGGAGCAGGAGGAGAGGCCGAGGGCGGCGGCCAGGGCCAGGGCGAGCGCCGCGGTGCGCGGCCGGGTGCGAGGGCTGCTCATCGGTTCACCGTCCGGTCTCGACCATGTGGTGGGGCGCGACCTCGGTCTCGAAGGTGCGTGCCACGCGCAGGTCGTCGTTGTAGTCGATCTCGTGGACCCGTCCGGCGTGCGCGTCGTTGACGTAGGCCCGGGAGGTGTCCACCTGGAGGGCCGGGGGGTGCTCGGCGTCGACCCGCTCCAAGAGGTCGGTGCGGGCCCGTTCCTCGCCGGTGGCGGGGTCCAGGGCGTGCAGGGCCCCGTCCTCGGTGAGGGCGAGCACGGAGGCGCCCTCGCCGACCGCCGTCGCCGTGACGACGCCGGGCAGCTCCCAGTGGTCCCAGCGCCGTTCGGCGAGGTCGAGCACGAGGACGGTGTCCGGGGCGGGGACCGCCGCCAGGGCCGCGGCCCCGGGCCGGTGGTGGAACCCGGTGACGGCGGCCCCGGCCGGCAGGCCGTCGGGGTAGGGGAGGGGCTCGGCGGTGAGGGCGCCGTCGTCCTCGGTGACCGCGAGCGCGCCGTCCGCGCAGCCCAGGACGAGGCCGCGGCGGGTGACGGCCCAGGCCCCGGGGTCGGCGCACTCCTCGCCCAGGGTCTCCAGGGGTCCGCCGTCGCGGTCCAGGACCTGTACGGGGCCGTCCTCGGCCACGATCAGCCGCCCGGCGTAGGGGAGGGTCAGGCCGGCCGCCCGCGGGTCGGCGGCGGCAGCGGCGGCGGTCCCGTCCTCCAGGGAGGGCCGGTCCAGCAGCGCGAGCGTTCCGTCGGCGCCGTTCAGGGCGGTGAGGGCGGTGTCGGTCGCCGCGCTGGCGGCGGCGACGCCGGCGGTCCCGGCCGTGCGGATCTCCGCCCGGTAGTAGTGGGAGTGGTCGCCGTGGTCGACGGTCCACACGCCGCTGTCGACGACGGAGGTCGTCCGTTCATCGGATGACGACAGGTACGCGAACCGTCCGTCGCCGGTGATCCCGTCGACGGGGCCGACGGGGTCCAGCAGGGTGGACTCCTCGGTGATCAGGTCCAGGACCTGGATCCGGCCCTCGTCGTCGGCCAGGACCAGGCGCGACTGGGGCTCGGCGGCCTCCTCGGCCCCCTCGACGTAGCCGTGCGGGGTCGGCTCGGCGTCCGCGGGCGGCTCCTCCTGCGGCGCGGGGCCGCATCCGGCGAGCAGCGCGGCGGCGAGCAGCCCGGCGCCCGACGCCGGGAGCCGGCCTCTGCGGTGGGTGCGGATCATGACGCGTTCGACCTTTCGTCCGTGTGCAGGGGTGCGGGGGGATCGTCGTCGGGGGGAGTGGGGCCGCCGCCGGGCCGGAGCCGGGACAGGGCGGCCGAGCAGAAGAAGAGGGCCACGGCGGTGGCCGAGATGCTGGCCCCGGCCGCGGTGCCCCAGTGCCAGGACACGAGCAGGCCGACGAAGGTGGCGGTGCAGCCCAGTACGGCGGCGCCGGCCATGATCGCGGGGATGCTCCTGGCCCAGAGCGCGGCCGCGGCCGGAGGGGCGATGAGCAGGCCGAAGACGAGCAGGGTGCCGACCACGTGGAACGAGGCGACCACCGCCAGGGTGATGAGGCCGAGCATGGCGGCGTGCGCGGCCCGGGGGGCCAGGCCCAGGGTCGTCGCCTTGCGCGGGTCGAAGGCCAGGGCGGTGAAGGAGCGGTGGCCCAGGACCGCGACGGGGAGGGCCGCCAGCAGGGCCAGGGCGAGCAGGACCAGGTCCTGCTCCCGTACGGCGAGGACGTCGCCGAACAGGAAGCCGGTGAGGTCGACGGCGAAGGACCCCGAGTGGGAGACGATGATCACCCCCGCCGAGAGCATGCCGACGAAGAGCAGGCCGATGCTCGTGTCCTGGGACAGGCGCGGCGAGCGGTTCAGCGCGGTGACCCCCAGCGCCATCCCGGCCGCGGCCACGGCCGCGCCGACGAACAGGTTGCCGCCCAGCAGCGCGGCCAGGGCGACCCCGGGGAGCATTCCGTGGGACATGGCGTCCCCCAGGAAGGCCATCCCGCGCAGCACCACCCAGGTTCCGGCCAGTGCGCAGATGAGGGACACGAGGACGCCTCCCCACAGCGCACGCTGCACGAAGACCACCTCGAAGGGGGCGAATAGGGCTTCCATGCCGGGCACTCTATAATGAAAACCGTTTTCACTACCAAATCGGAGGTGGGCATGACCTCGGACGGGGCCGGTACGGCAGGGGCGCCGGCGGTCGAACTGGCGGACGTGTACGCGGGCCACGGCGGCCGCGACGTCCTGCGCGGCGTCACCCTGGCGATTCCCGCGGGGACGGTGACCGCCCTGGTGGGGGCCAACGGCTCGGGCAAGTCCACGCTGCTGTCCGTCATGGCCGGGGTCCTGGCCCCGCGGGCGGGGAGTGTGAGCCTGGGCACGCCGCGCCGCCCCGCCCTCGTGGTGCAGCGCAGCGCGGTCTCCGACGCGCTGCCCATCACGGTGCGGGAGACCGTGGAGATGGGCAGGTGGGGGCTGCGGGGGCCGTGGCGCAGGCTGACCCGCCGGGACCGGGAGGAGGTCGGGGCGTGCATGGAGCGGCTGGGGGTCGCCGACCTGGCCCGGCGGCAGCTGGGCGAGCTGTCCGGCGGACAGCGCCAGCGGGTCCTGCTGGCCCAGGGGCTGGCCCAGGAGGCGGACCTGCTCCTGCTCGACGAGCCCGCGACCGGCCTGGACGCGGACTCCCGCGCCCGGATCGGGGAGGTGCTGGAGCAGGAGCGCGCCCGAGGGGTCACCGTCGTGCACGCCACTCACTCCGAACGCGAGGCCGCGCGCGCCGACCTCGTCCTGCGGATGCGGGGCGGGCTGCCCCGGGAGGCCGGCGGGGCGCTCGCCGAAAGGTGAGGCGCGGGTCAAGCTTTCGCCGGTCCGCCGCCACCGAGGTTCCCCGCGGGGGTGTTCTCTGATCGACTGGTCCCTGTGCGGCCGGTCCGCCGCGCGGCCGCGGAGCGGTGCGGCGGCGGGCCGGCGCGGGACCGACCGAGCCCCTGGGGGAGCGATGGCGACGCGACACCTCGTACACGAGGACCACACCCACGAGCACGGTGCCTCCTGCGGGCACGTGGCGGTGCCCCACCAGGGGCACGTGGACTACGTGCACGACGGGCACCTGCACCACGGCCACGAGGGCCATTGGGACGAGTGCGCGCACGAGGGGCACGCCGTCCACGAGGACCACGACCACCGGCACGGGGAGGGGTGCGGGCACGTGGCGGTGCCCCACCAAGGACACGTGGACTACGTGCACGACGGGCACCTGCACCGCGAGCACGACGGCCACTGGGACGAGCACTCCACCGGTTCCTGACCGGCGCGGGACGGGCGGGGCCACGGGGGCGGAACGGGTGTTCCGCCCCCTTTCGCGTGCTCCGGGCGCGGGGCCCCGGGGCGACCGAGGGGCCGGAGTGGCGGGCGATGGATCCGTCCCGTTTCGCGGAGGTCTATACTCATGAAACGAAAACCGTTTTCATTGTCCGTGTGGCCGGTGTGCGCCCCCTCCCGGCCGGACGCGCCCCCGCACCGCCCCCACGGCCCCGGAGAGGAACCCCCGACCCATGAGCACGCGCAGCCCGCACCACGCCGGGCTCCCCGCGCCACCGCCCCCGGCCGCCCGGCCCGGACGGCGGCGGCGCGGCCTCCCCGCCGCGCTCCTCCTGGCGGCCGCCCTCGTGGCCGTGATCCTGGCCTCGGCCGCCACCGGGGCGGTCGACCTGACCCCGCTGGACGCCGCCCGGCTGCTGCTGGGGCACCTCGTCCCGGGCATGCCCTGGATGACCGACGGCACCTACACCGTGCTCCAGGACCAGGCGGTGTGGGGCTTCCGGCTCCCCCGGGCCCTGCTCGCCGCCCTGGCCGGGGCCTCCCTGGCCCTGGCGGGCGCGCTCATGCAGGCCGTCGTGCACAACCCGCTCGCCGAGCCGTACGTCCTGGGCGTCTCCTCCGGGGCGGGCGTCGGCGCGGTCCTGGTCGTCGTGGGCGGGGCCGTCGGCGGCCTGTCGCTCTCGACGGCGGCCTTCGCCGGGGCCGCCGCGGCCACCGCCGCCGTCTACTTCATCGCCCGCAGGCACGGCCGCGTCGCCCCGCAGCGGCTCATCCTCGCCGGGGTCGCGCTCGGCGCCCTGTTCAGCGCCGTCACCAGCTACCTCACACTGACCACCGAGGCGCAGAACGTCTTCAGCGTCATGTTCTTCCTGCTCGGCTCGGTGTCGGCCGCCACCATGGGGTCCCTGCTCGCGCCCGCCCTGGCGCTGCTCGTCGCGCTCGTCGTCGTCGGCGCCAACGTGCGCGGGATCAACGCCCTGCTCGCGGGCGACGAGGCCGCCACCTCCCTGGGCGTCTCCGTGGACCGGCTGCGCACCGTCCTGCTGCTGGTCTCCGCCCTCCTGGTGGGCGCCGTCGTCTCGGTGAGCGGCAGCATCGGCTTCGTCGGCCTGATCATCCCCCACATCGCGCGCATCCTCGTGGGCACCGACCACCGGGTCATGCTCCCGGTGAGCGTGCTCGGCGGCGCCGTCTTCCTGGCCGCCGCCGACCTGATGGCCCGCACCGTCGCCGCACCGGTGGAGGTCCCCCTGGGCATCCTCACCGCCGTGGTCGGCGCCCCCTTCTTCCTGTGGCTGCTGCGGCGCGACCGCGCCTCGACCGTGGGGATGGACCGGTGAGGGTCGTACTGGAGGGGGTCTCCGTGGCGCGGGGGAGCCGCACCGTGGTCCACGACGTCTCCGTCGAGGCGGCCCCCGGATCGGTCCTGGGCGTCCTGGGCACCAACGGCAGCGGCAAGTCCACGCTGCTGCGCACCGTGTGCCGGGTGCTGCGCCCCAGCACCGGGCGCGTCCTGCTCGACGGCGACGACGTGCGCGACCTGCGGCCGCGCGAGGTCGCCCGCCGCGTCGCCGTGGTCGCCCAGGACTCCCACGAGGACTTCGGGATCACCGCGCTGGAGTCCGTCCTGCTGGGGCGCACCCCCCACCACCGCGGGTTCTCCCCCGACACGGACCGGGACCTGGAGATCGCCCGGGAGGCGATGGACCGGGTCGGCGTGCTCGGACTGGCCGGCCGCCAGGTCGCGGAACTGTCCGGGGGAGAGCGCCAGCGGGTCCTGCTGGCCCGGGCGATCACCCAGCAGGCCCGGGTGCTCGTCCTGGACGAGCCCACCAACCACCTGGACACCGCCCACCGGCTCGAACTCATGGACCTCATCGGCGAACTCGGGCTGACCACCCTCATCGCCCTGCACGACCTCGACCTGGCCCTGGCCCACTGCGACCGGGTCGCCCTGCTCGTCGAGGGCCGCCTGGACAGGGCCGGCACCCCCGCCGAGGTCCTCACCCCCGACGTCCTGCGCGACCGCTTCCGCGTCGACGCCGACATCGTCCACGGCCCCCGGCGGCCGCACCTGCTCCTGCACGGCGTGGCCCGCCCCGCCGCCCCCGACACCCTCACGGAAGGAACCGTATGAACCGGCAGCACACGACCCGGCGGCACGCACCCCGGGGGCGCCGCCCCCTCGCCGCGCTCGCCCTCCTCACGGGCGCCGCCCTGGCCCTGAGCGCCTGCGGGACCTCGGTGGAGCCCGAGCCCGCGGCCGGGGAGGAGGCCGGCCGGGGGTACCCCGTCACCGTCGAGAACTGCGGCAGGGAGCTGACGTTCCAGTCCGCGCCCGCGAGCGTCGTCGGCCTGAGCCCCTCCCAGACCGAGCTCCTCGTCGAACTCGGGCTGGCGGACCGCCTCGTCGGCCAGGCCCAGGTCGCCCACCACGAGCTCGACGAGGACATCACGGCGCAGCTCACCGACGTGCCCGTGCTCAGCGAGGAGGCCCCGCCCGCCCGGGAGGACCTGCTCGGCGCGGCCCCCGACTTCGTCTACTCGCCCACGGACTACGAGTTCACCGCCGAGCAGGGCTTCGCCAGCATCGAACAGCTCGCCGGCGCCGGGGCCGAGGCCTACACCGCCACCGGCGGCTGCTCCGACCGCCGGGCCGCCGGCACGGTCGACGACCTGTTCACCGACATCGCCGACCTCGGCCTGATCTTCTCCGTCACCGAGCGGGCCGAGGAGCTCTCCGAGCAGGGGCGCGCACGCCTGGAGGAGGTCGCCGACACCGTCGAGGGGGCCGAGCGGCCGAGCGTCGCCCAGCTCTACGTCGAGGGGACGACCCTCTCCGCGATCGGCGGCGGCGTGGAGTACGACATCATCGACCGCGCCGGCGGCGACAACGTCTTCGAGCGCGACGAACCCGCCTTCGCCGAGTTCTTCGCCGCCGTCGTCACCCCGGAGGAGATCACCTCGCGCGACCCCGAGGTCATCGTGTTCTCCGTCAACGACGCCGAGCACGAGGCCGCCACCCGCGCGTACCTGGCCGAGACCTTCCCCGACGTGTCGGCCGTCGCCCGGGACCGGCTCGTCGCGGTGCCGAACTCGGACCTGTTCCCCGGGACCCTGGGCAACATCGACGCGGTCGAGCGGATCGCCGCCGAACTGCACCCCGACCTGTTCTGACCGGTCCCGTCCGCCACCGCCCCCTACCGCAGACGAAAGGCCCGGCGATGTACCTGAACCGAGGGATCCGGCCCTTCCTGGCCCCCGTACGCGGCGGCGTCGCCGCCACCGCGGCCGCCGCGGTGGCGGCCGCCGGGTTCTCCGTGGGGGTGGCCTTCGGCCTGGCCTCCGTGACCGGAGCCCTGCTGCGCTGGGGGGACGGCGGCGCGCCGGCGGTGGCGGGAGCCCTGGCCGCCACCGCCGCCTGCGCGGCCGGGCGCGGGGTCTGCCTGTGGGTCCGCGACCAGCTGGCGACCGCCACCGCGGCCCGGGTCAAACGGGCGGTCCGGGCCCGGGTGATGGACCGGATCTACGAACTGGGCCCCGGCCACACCTGGCCGCGGGGGCGCGGCGGGGTGCAGCCGACCGCCGTCGACGGGGTCGAGCACCTCCAGGGCTACATCGGGTTCTACCTGCCCCAGCTGCTGGTGTCGTGGGCGGTCCCGGCGGTGCTGCTCGCCGTGCTCGTCGCGGTCTCCCCGCCGGTGGCGGTCGTGGTGTTGGTGTGCGTGCTCACGGTCCCCTTCGCCCAGCGCCTGTGGCGCCTGGTCCTGCGCGACCGGGCCCGGGACCACTGGGACAGGTTCGAGGCGTTCGCCGACCGGGTCGGCGACACCGTCCGCGGCCTGCCGACCCTGGTGGCGCTGGGCGCCGCCGACCGGCGGCGCACGCACCTGGCCGGGGCCGCCGAGGACCTGCGCGCGGCCACGACCGCGAACATGCGGGCCTCGCTGGGGGTGTCGGCGGTGATGAACGCGGCGATGTCCGTCGGGACGGCCGGGGCCACGCTCACGGCGGCGCTGGAGGCCTCCCGCGGCTCGCTGCCCCTGGAGTCGGTGCTGCTGGTGCTGTTCCTGTCCGCCGAGTGCTTCCGCCCCCAGCAGGAGCTGAGCGGGTACTGGCACGAGGGGTTCCACGGCATCGCCGCGGCCGGCGCGATCACCCGGCTGCTGGAGACCGAGCCCCCCGTCCGCGACCGGCCCGGGGCGGCACCGGTGGAGTGGGCGGGGCCGCCCTCGGTGGCCTTCGAGAACGTGGACTTCACCTTCCCGGGCGCGGCCGGGCCCGCGCTGCGCGGGGTGTCGTTCGCCGTCCCCGCGGGCTCGGTGCTCGCGGTGGTCGGCGCCTCCGGCGCGGGCAAGACCACCCTGGGGCGGCTGCTGCTGCGCGACATGGACCCCGACTCCGGGCGGGTCCTGCTCCAGGGCCGCGACCTCACCGACCTGTCGCTGTCCGGGCTGCGCCGCGGCACCGCCCGCGTCGCACAGGACGTGGTCCTGCTGTCCGGCACGATCCGGGAGAACATCGCCCTCGCCGCCGGTCCCCCCGGACCGGAGGCCGACGCCCGGGTCGCCGACGCCGTCGCCCGGGCCCGGGTGGACGACGTGGCCGGGCAGCTGGACGACGGCCTCGACTCCGCGGTGGGCGAGGGCGGGCGGCTGCTCTCGGGAGGCCAGCGCCAGCGCGTCGCCCTGGCCCGCGCCCTGGCCGCCGACGCCCGGCTGCTGCTCCTGGACGAGGCCACCAGCGCGCTGGACGCGGAGAACGAGGCGCTCATCACCGGCTTCCTGCGCGCCGGGCGCGGCGAGCGCACCATGGTCGTCATCGCGCACCGGCTCTCCACCGTCGCGCACGCCGACCTGGTCCTGGTCCTGGACCGGGGGCGGGTGGCGGAGTTCGGCCCGCCGGGGGAACTGGCACTGGGACAGGGGCACTGGGCGCGGCTGGTCGACGCCCAGCGCGCGGGGACGGGAGGCGTGCGATGACCGCCGCGACCGGGCCGGTGCCGCCCGCGGCCGGGCTCGCCACCTGGCCCGGCATGTGGGCGGCCCTGGCCGGCCACCGGGGCGTGTACCTGGCGGCCGTCGCCTTCAACACCCTGGCCCTGCTGGCCCAGGCGGGTGCCGCGCTGGGCGGGGTGTGGGCCGTCGTCACGGTCCTGGCCGGCGGCGGGCCCGCGGACCTGGCGGCACCGGCGGCCGCCACCCTGGCGGCCGTGGCCGTCCGGTCGGCCGCCTCGTGGCTGGAGTCCTGGCTCTCGCACGACCTGAGCTTCCGGGTGCTGGCCCGGGTGCGGCTGTGGGTGTACGACGCCCTGGCCCGGCTCGCCCCCGCCGGACTCTCCCGCCGCCGCTCCGGCGACCTGCTCACCTCGTCCCTGTCGGACGCCGAGGCGCTGGAGATCTTCTACGCCCACTCCTCCATCTACACGCTCAGCGCCTGGGCGGCCACCCCGCTGCTGTGGGGCGCGCTGGCCGCGGTGAGCCCGCCCGCCGCCCTGCTCACGGCCCCCGTCCTGGCCCTGTCCGTCGCCCTCACCCTGGCCGCCCGGCGGTGGGCGCGCCCCCAGGGCGAGCGGATCCGCACCGCGCTGGCCGAGCTGGGCGGCGAGGTCGCCGAGAACACCGGGGCCGTCCGCGAGATCGTCGGCTACGGGCTGGTGCCCCGGCGGGCCGAGCGGCTGGCCGCCCTGGACGACCGGCTGCTCACCGCCCAGTTCCGCAACGCCCGCCGCTCGGGGGCCGAGACCGCCGTGCTGGGCGCGGTCGCCCTGCTGGCGGCGGTGGCCACCGCGGCGGCCGCCGCCTGGCAGCTGGAGCGCGGCACCCTCGCCCCCGAGGCGGTGCCCTTCGCGATCGTGCTGGCCACCATGGCGACCGCCCCGGTCCTGCAATGGGCGGCGATGACCCGCCACTACGGCACCACCGGCGAGGCCGCGGCGCGGATCGGTGCGCTGCTGACCGCGCGCCCGCCGGTCGCCGCCCACGGCGACCTGGCCGCGCCGCCCGAGGAGGGCGGCCGGGTCCGGGCCGAGGGGGTGTCCTTCCGGTGGAGCGACGTCGACCCCCAGGCGTCGGCCCGCCCGGCCGTGCGGGACCTGACCGTGCACGTCCGGCCCGGGGAGCACATCGCGATCGCCGGGAGGTCGGGGTCGGGCAAGTCCACGTTCGCGCAGGTCCTGGCCCGGTGCGTGGACCCGGGGCAGGGCCGGGTGGAGGCCGCCGGGGCGCCCCTGCCCCGCTACACCCGACCGGGGCTGCCGGGGGTGGTGTCGCTGCTGCCCCAGGACGTCGCCCTGTTCCGGGAGACGGTGCGCGACAACCTGCTGCTGGCCACCGACGACGACCTCGACGACGCCGACCTGTGGCGGGTGCTGGAGGCGGCGCGGGTGGACGACGTGGTCCGGCGGCTGCCGGAGGGCCTGGACACGGTGCTCGCCGACAACGGCCGCTCCCTGTCGGGCGGTGAGCGCCAGCGGCTGGCCCTGGCCCGCACCCTGCTGAACCCGGCCCGGGTGCTGGTCCTGGACGAGGCCGTCAGCCAGCTCGACGCCGTCGGCGAACACGACGTCCAGGAGGCGATCGCCGCCACCCGGGCGGGCCGCACCACGATCACCATCGCCCACCGCCTGACCACGCTGGTGCGCGCCGAACGGATCATCGTCCTGGACGCGGGGGTCCCGGTGGGCGACGGCACCCACGCCGACCTGCTCCGGGACTGCCCCGCCTACCGGCGCCTGGTCGCCCCCCAGCTGGACGCCCCGGGCTGAGCGGCGGGCTTTCGGATGCCATTGGTATTCAGATGTGGTTATCATCTGGATGTCATCGACATCTGAGAAGGCGTGAGGTGCGGACATGGCGTCCACCGATCCCCCCGCCGTGGTGCTGTCCACCCTGCGCTGCATCGGGTTCAGCTCCGTGGAGACCGTCGCCGCCGTCACCGGCCTGGACCCGGGCGAGGCCGAGTCCGCCCTCATCGACCTGGCCGTCGACGGACTGGTGACCCGCCACAGCGGGCCCTTCGGCGGCTGGGGGCAGACCGCGGCCGGACGGGAGGCCGACGCCCGCGCGCGGGCCCGGGAGCTGGAGGCCGCCGGGGCCGGACCGGCCGTCGCGGCCGCCTACGAGCGGTTCCTGGAGCTCAACCCCGAACTCCTCGACCTGTGCTCGGCCTGGCAGCTGCGCCGCCCCGGCGACCCGGCCGCCGAGGCCCGCGTCCTGGACCTGTTCGCCGACCTGGACCGGCGGGCGGCCCCGGTCTGCGACGCGCTCGCCGCAGCGCTGCCCCGGTTCGGCCGGTACCGGCCCGGCCTGGCCCGCGCCCTGGAGCACGCCCGTGCGGGGCGCACGGAGTACCTGACCGACCACCTCGCCTCCTACCACACGCTCTGGTTCCAGCTCCACGAGGACCTGCTCGCCACCCTGGGGGTCCCCCGATGAGGTGGGTGCGGCCCCTGGACCCGGCCGTGGCCGACGGGCCCGGCGACATCGGCGGCAAGGCCCACGGCCTCATCACCCTGCGGCGCCTGGGCCTGCCCGTGCCGCCGGGGTTCGTCGTCACCACCGGGGCCTGCCGGGCCTTCCGCCGCCTGGGCCGCCTCCCGGACGGGCTGGAGGCGGAGGTCCGCACCGCCCTGGCCGCCCTGGAACGGCGGACCGGCCGCACCCTGGGCGGCACCCCGGCCCTGACCGTGTCGGTGCGCTCGGGCGCCGCGGTGTCCATGCCCGGCATGATGGCCACCGTCCTGGGCCTGGGCGCACCGCCCGTCGGCGACGGGGACGCCGGCGCCGGGCCCGACGGGGCCAGGGAACGGCTGACGGCGGCCCTCGTCGAGGTGCTCGGGTCCTGGGACGCCCCGCGGGCCCGCACCTACCGGGCGCTGCACGGGATCGACGGCGACGCGGGCACGGCGGTGGTCGTCCAGGCCATGGCGGACGGCGACCGCGACGACCGCAGCGCCTCGGGCGTGGCGTTCGGCCGCGACCCGGTGGACGGGTCGCCCGGCCCCGCCGGCGACGTGCTCTTCCGCAGCCGGGGCGACGCCGTGGTCTCCGGGCGTGCGCTGCCGCTGCCCCTGACCGCCCTGGCCGAGCGCGAGCCGCGCGCGTGGGCGGACCTGTGCGACGCCCTGGAGCGCACGCAGGCCCACTACCGGGACGCCTGCTACCTGGAGTTCACCGTCGAGACGGGGCGGCTGTGGCTCCTCCAGGTGCGCCCCGCGGGCTTCTCCGGCGCCGCGGCCGTGCGCACCGCCGTCGGCCTCGCCGAACGCGGCGTCATCACCCGCGCCGAGGCGCTGGCGCGGGTCGCGACCGCCGACCTGGAACGCGCCCGGCTGCCCGTCCTGGCCGAGGGCGCCGACCTGTGGACCCGCGGCACCCCCGCGGGCCCCGGAGCGGTGGTGGGGCGCATCGCCACCGACACCGCGTCGGCGGTGCGCATGGCCGCCCGCGGGCCGGTGGTGCTGGTGCGCCCGGAGACCTCCCCGGCGGACATGGCGGGGCTCGCCGCCGCGGCGGGGGTGCTCACCGCCCGGGGCGGGGCCGCCTCGCACGCCGCCGTGGTGGCCCGCGCCCTGGGCCGGCCCGCGGTGGTGGGCGCGGCCGGCCTGCACGTCGAACCGGGGCGCGTGCGCGCGGGGGACCGCTGGGCCGCCGAGGGCGACCTCCTCACCCTCGACGGCACCACCGGCCGGGTCGCCCTGGGGGAGCGCCCCACCGCGCCCCCGCCCGCCGACTCGGCCGTGGACACCCTCTTGACCTGGGCGGACGCCGTCACCGGTGCCGGGAAGGGCACCGACACCGACCGCCTGGCCGCCGCCCACCGCGCCCTGGCCCGCTGACCCGGGGCCCGCGGCAGCCGGTCAGCGCAGGGCGTCGGCGAGGGCGGACAGCAGGCGGTCGACGTCCTCCTCCGCCGTGTAGGGGGCCATGCCCACGCGCAGCCCGGCGGTGTCGTCGACGCCCAGCCGGGCGAACGCCTCGTAGGCGTAGAAGCTCCCGGCGGGGGCCAGCACGCCGCGTTCGGCGAGCAGGCGCGAGACGTCGGCGCTGCGGCGGCCGGGGAAGGTCATGAACAGCGTCGGCGTGCGCTCGGCCGCCCGCGAGTGCACCTCCACCGCCCCGCCCAGCCCGGCCAGGGCCGCCTCGACCCTGTCGCGCAGCGACACCTCGTGCTCCTCCAGCAGCCGGCGGGCGGCGGCCAGCCGCCCGCGCCGGTCGCCGCCCGCGGGGGCGAGGTCGGCCAGCACCTCCACCGCCTCGGTGGCCCCGGCCATGGTCTCGTAGGGCAGGGTGCCGTACTCGAACCGCTCGGGCACCGCGTCGGTGGAGGGCACCAGCTTGTCCGGGACGACGGTCTCCAGCAGCGCCGGGTCGGCGGCCAGGACCGCGCAGTGCGGGCCCAGGAACTTGTAGGGGGAGCACACGTAGAAGTCGGCGCCCAGCTCCCGCACGTCCACCACCGCGTGGGCGGCGTGGTGCACCCCGTCGACGTAGACCAGCGCCCCCGCCCGGTGGGCGCGGTCGGCGATCGCGCGCACGGGTACCCGGGTGCCCAGCAGGTTGGAGGCCGCCCCGACGGCCACCAGCCGGGTGCGCTCGTTGATCACCGCGTCCAGCCCGGACAGGTCGGGCTCGGCGGTGGCCGGGTCGAAGTCGATCCACCGCACGGCCGCGCCGGTGCGCTCGGCGGCCTGCACCCAGGGGCGGACGTTGGAGTCGTGGTCCAGCCGGGTGACCACGACCTCGTCGCCGGGGCCCCAGTCCTTGGACAGGTGGCGGGAGAAGTCGTAGGTGATCTGGGTGGCGCTGCGCCCGTACACCACGCCCTCGGGCACGCACCCCAGCAGGTCGGCGTAGGCGCGGCGGAACGCCGCCACGGCCGCCTCGGCGTTGGCCTCCGAGACCGCCGACGTCCCCCGGTTGGACAGCGGCCCGGTGAGCGTTCGGGCGATCGCCTCCCCGACCCGGACCGGGGTCTGGGTGCCGCCGGGCCCGTCGAAGTGGGCGATCCCCGAATCCAGGGAGGGGAACTGCGCGCGGAACGCGCCGAGGTCGAACGCCGTCATGGGGCTCCTCCGTCGAATGCCTGCGGGTCACCGACAGCATCGCACCGCCCGCCCCCGCGGGCGCGGGCGGGGGCGCGGCCGACCGCGGCCCGGGGCCGTACCCGGCCCTTGTCGCCCGGGACCGCGACGAGTGGGGCCGACCGCGCGGGCCGGGGCCGTCCCGGCTCCCGTTGCCCGGGACCGCGACGGGTGGGGCTGACTGTGCGCGGACCGGGGCCGCCACCACTCTCATGACGGCGGGAAGGAGGAGGCGGCCGACCGCCCGCGGACCGGGGCCGTACCCTGAACGACGTGGTCATACGAGACGTCCTTCCCGGTGCGGACCCGGGGTTCGACAACCGCCGGCTGCCCGTGTACGAGGCCGGGGAGATCGACGTGCCGTTCGTGGTGTGGGGCTCGGAGGAGGTCATCGCCCGCGACACCTTCTGGGAGGAGCACGCCCACCCCACCCACGAGCTGCTGTGGAACGAGCACGGCGCCTCCTCGGCGACGGTCGGGACGCGGGTGTGGACCATCACGCCGACGGTGGGCCTGTGGATCCCCGCCGGGGTGCGCCACAGCGGGTGGACGCCCGCCGGGACCCGGCACCGGGCCGCGCACTTCGGGGTGCACGCGGTGCCCGCGATCGCCGACCGGCCGGTGGCGGTCGAGGTCACGCCGCTGCTGCGGCTGCTGCTGGACCGCCTGGACCACGGGGACCTGTCCGGGGACGAGCGCGCCCGCACCGAGGGCATGGTGCCGGACCTGATCGCCCCGGCCCGCAACGAGATCCTGCTGCAGATCCCCGACTCCCCGCTGCTGGCCCCCATCGTGGAGGCGGTGCTGGCGGACCCGGCGGACACCACCACCCTGGCCGCGTGGGCGGCCCGGCTGGGGGTGAGCACCCGCACCATCACGCGGGCGTTCCGGGCCGGGACCGGGCTGGGCTTCAGCCGCTGGGTGGCCACCGCGCGGGTGCGGCACGCGATCGCGCTGCTGTCGCGCGGGGAGGACATCGAGGACGTGGCGGCGTGTGTCGGCTATCACTCGGCGAGCGCGTTCGGCACGGCGTTCCGCCGTATCACGGGCACCAGCCCCGGCCGTTTCCGGGCCGGGTGACGGCGTCCCGGGGGACGGATGTCCGTTTCGCGACAAAGGTTGTCACATCTGCGTGATTGCGCGTCGGGTAAATGCACCCTAAGTTCGGTTAGGCAACCCTTATCTTCCGTTGTCGCGGGTGCCCCTGCCCTGCGACGACTCCCCGGCGGGCGGCGACGGCCGCGGCCGCCGGGGCGCGGTCCCCTGATCGGAAGGACACCATGTCCCGCGTTCTCACGCCCACCGCCGCCGCCGCGGCGGCGCTGCTCACCCTCGGGCTCACCGCCTGCTCCTCCGACGAGCCCGCCGGGCCGGAGGGCGGGGCCTCCGGGGACTGGACCCCGATCACGATCGAGCACGCCCTGGGCACCACGGTCATCGAGTCCGAGCCCGAGCGCATCGCCACCGTCAACTGGGCCAACCACGAGGTCCCCCTGGCCCTGGGCGTCGTCCCCGTGGGCATGGCCGCCGCCGACTTCGGCGACGACAACGGCGACGGCCTGCTGCCCTGGGTCGACGAGAAGCTCCAGGAGCTCGGCGCCGAGCCCCCCGTGCTGTTCGACGAGACCGACGGCATCGACTTCGAGGCGGTCGCCGACACCGAGCCCGACGTCATCCTGGCCGCCTACTCCGGCCTCACCCAGGAGGACTACGACACCCTCAGCGAGATCGCCCCCGTCGTCGCCTACCCCGAGACCGCCTGGGGCACCCCCTGGCAGGACATGATCCGCTTCAACAGCCAGGCCATGGGCATGGCCGAGGAGGGCGAGGCGCTCGTCGCCGACCTGGAGGAGGAGATCGCCGCGGCCGCCGCCGAGCACCCCTCCCTGGAGGGCAAGTCGACGATGTTCCTCACCCACGTCGACACCTCCGACCTGAGCGAGGTCAGCTTCTACACCACCCACGACACCCGCGCCCTCTTCTTCGAGGACCTGGGCCTGTCCACCCCCGAGAGCGTCGCCACCGCCTCCGCCGAGACCGAGGCGTTCTCCCTCACCCACAGCGCCGAGCAGGCCGACGCCTTCGGCGACGTCGACATCATCGTCACCTACGGCGGCGACGAGCTGGTCGAGGCGCTGGAGGGCGACCCGCTGCTGTCCCAGATGCCCGCCGTCGAGAGCGGCGCCATCGTCGCCCTGCCCGGCACCGACCCGCTGGGCACCGCCGCCAACCCGACCCCGCTGGCCATCTCCTGGGTCCTGGACGACTACCTGTCGCTGCTGTCCGAGGCCGCCGACAAGGCCGAGTGACCGTGCACGACACCTCAGCAGCCGTGGGCGCCGCCGTCGTGCGGCGCCCCCGGCGCGCCAAGGCCCTGTGGCTGCTCCTGCTCGCCGCGGTGCTCCTGGGGCTGATGTTCGCCTCGGTCACCGTGGGCTCGCGCAGCGTCTCCTGGCCCGACATCCTCGCCGCCCTGGGCGGCGACACCGAGGGCTTCGGCCGGGCGGCCGTCGCCAAGCGCATCCCCCGCACCGTGCTCGCGGTGCTGGCCGGTGCCGCGCTGGGCCTGGCCGGAGCGGTCATGCAGGGCGTCACCCGCAACCCGCTGGCCGACCCCGGCATCCTGGGCGTCAACATGGGCGCCTCGCTGGCCGTGGTCACCGGCATGGCCTACTTCGGGCTGGCCACCGCCACCTCCCGGATCTGGGTGGCGATCGCCGGGGCCGCGGCCACCGCCGTCGCCGTGTACGTCGTCGGCTCCCTGGGCCGCGGCGGCCCCACCCCCCTCAAGCTCGCCCTGGCGGGAGCGGCCACCTCGGCCGCGCTCACCTCGCTGATCACCGCCGTGGCCCTGCCGCGCGGCGACATCGCCGAGAGCGTCCGCTCCTGGCAGATCGGCGGCGTGGGCGGCGGCACCTTCGAGGCCGTGTCCCAGGTCCTGCCGTTCCTGGTGGTCGGCCTCCTGCTGTGCCTGCTGTCCGCGCGCGGCCTGGACCTGCTCGCCCTGGGCGACGAACTCGCCGCCGGGCTGGGCGCCCGGGTGGCCACCGCCCGCGCCACGGCCTCCCTGGGCGCCGTGGTCCTGTGCGGGGCGTCCACCGCCGTCACCGGGCCCATCGCGTTCGTCGGCCTGGTGGTGCCGCACGCCTTCCGCATGCTCATCGGCGGGGACCACCGCTGGCTGCTGCCGTTCTCCGCCCTGGGCGGCGCCGCCCTGCTGACCGCCGCCGACATCCTGGGCCGCATCGTCGCCCGGCCGGCGGAACTCGACGTCGGCATCGTGACCGCGCTCATCGGCGCCCCCGTCTTCATCTCCATCGTCCGCCGACACAAGGTCCGTGCACTGTGAGCGGTTCCGCCATCGACACCACCCGGTCCCCCGTCCCCGCCCCCGGCGAGGCCGTCGTGTCCGCCGTCGCCCGGGGGCGGCGCGCCCGCGGCCGGCGGCGCCTGGTCGTCATCACCGTCCTGGGCGTCCTCATCGCGGCCGGGTTCGCCGTCACCCTCATGGTCGGGAGGACCTTCTACCCGCCCGGCGACGTCATCGGCGTGATCCTGGGCCGCGACGTGCCCGGCGCCTCGTTCACCGTCGGACGGCTCCGGCTGCCCCGGGCCGTGCTGGCCGTGGTCGCCGGACTGAGCTTCGGCCTGGCCGGCGTCACCTTCCAGACCATGCTGCGCAACCCGCTGGCCAGCCCCGACATCATCGGCATCAGCGCCGGGGCCGGGACGGGCGCCACCTTCGCGATCGTGGTGCTCTCCCTGGAGGGCCTCGGGGTGTCGGCGTTCGCCATCGCCTCCGGCCTGGCCGTGGCGCTGCTGGTGTACCTGCTGTCGTACCGCAACGGGGTGGCGGGCGGACGGCTGGTGCTGGTGGGCATCGGCATCGCCGCGATGCTCCACAGCATCACCGACCACATCCTGGACAGGGCCGCCCAGTGGGACCTCCAGGAGGCGCTGCGCTGGCTGACCGGCAGCCTCAACGGGGCCGGCTGGGAGGCGGTCGTCCCCGCCGCGGCCGCCCTGGCGCTCCTGGCCCCGGTGCTGCTGGCCCGGGCCGGGGACCTGGACGCCCTGCGGCTGGGGGACGACACCGCCGCGGCGCTGGGGGTGCGGGTGGACCGCACCCGGTTGGTCCTCATCGTCGCGGCGGTGGGGCTCATCTCGTTCGCGACCGCGGCCGCGGGCCCCATCGCGTTCGTGGCGTTCCTGTCCGGCCCCATCGCGGCCCGCCTGGTGGGCCCGGGCGGGTCCCTGCTGCTGCCGGCCGCCCTGGTCGGCGCGCTGCTGGTGCTGGTCGCGGACTTCGCGGGCCAGTTCCTGCTCGGCACCCGGTTCCCCGTCGGCGTCGTCACCGGCGTGCTGGGCGCGCCTTACCTCGTGTACCTGATCGTCCGCACCCACCGCGCGGGAGGCTCCCTGTGACCACGGCCCATTCACTCCTCGTCGAGGACCTGACCCTGGGGTACCAGGACCGGACCGTCATCGAGGACCTGGACCTGGCGGTGCCGCCGGGGCGCATCACCGTGATCGTCGGCGCCAACGCCTGCGGCAAGTCCACGCTGCTGCGGGCCATGTCGCGGCTGCTGTCCCCCCGGTCCGGGCAGGTGCTGCTGGACGGCGAGAAGGTCCACCGGATGCCGTCCAAGCAGGTGGCCCGCACTCTGGGGCTGCTGCCGCAGTCGCCCATCGCCCCCGAGGGGATCGCGGTGAGCGACCTGGTGGGCCGCGGCCGCCACCCCCACCAGGGGGTGTTCTCGCGGTGGACCCGCGAGGACGACGAGGCGGTGGCCGCCGCACTGGAGGCCACCGGGACCCTGGGGCTGGCCGACCGTCCGGTGGACGAGCTCTCCGGCGGGCAGCGCCAGCGGGTGTGGATCGCGATGGCGCTGGCCCAGCGCACGGACCTGCTGCTGCTCGACGAGCCGACGACGTTCCTGGACGTCAGCCACCAGGTGGAGGTCCTGGACCTGCTCACCGACCTCAACCGGTCCCTGGGCACGACCATCGTGATGGTGCTGCACGACCTCAACCTGGCGGCCCGCTACGCCGACCACCTCATCGCCCTGGCCGACGGGAGGCTGCACGCCGCGGGCGCCCCCGAGCAGGTGCTCACGCCCGAGACGGTGGAGGCGGTCTTCGGGCTGCGCAGCCGCATCATCACCGACCCGGTGTCGGGGCGGCCGCTGATGCTGCCCATCGGCCGCCACCACGACCCCTCCGCGGACTGACCGCAGGACCGGCCGCAGGACCGGCCGGTGTCGGGCCCGGCGGCTAGGGTGGGCGGACCGCCGGACCCCTGCCGTGGAGGAGACGCCCCCGTGCCCCGAACCGCCGTGGACGAGAGCCCCCGGAGCGGCCGCCGCGCCGCCTCCGGCCTGCCCGGGACCGCGCCCGCCCGCCCCGCGCCCCGGACGGGCGGACGGCCGTGACGTCCGCGCCCGGCCCCGGGGACGGGGCGCGCGCCTGGGCGGACGGGGCGGCCGCCCGGTTCTCGCTCGGGGGCATCCGCACCGCGGAGTTCCTCGCGCTGCTGTACACCCCCGAACTCGCCGCGGCGGTGGAGGGGCTCGACGCCGTGGTCCGCGACACCCCCGCGGTGGGCACCGCCCGGCGCGGGCGGGCCGGCACCGGGCCGCGCCCAGCCTGGGCTCCCCGCGTGTTCACCGACGCGCTGCCCGCCGACCTGCGCCACCGGCTGCTCGTCTGGACGGAGCTCGTCCCCGCCCGCCGGCACGGGATCGGCCGCACCCTCACCCCGCCGGACGCGGCGGCCAACGACGTGTACCGCGTCCTGCACCTCCACCTGCGGGAGGACGGGGCGCCCTGGGAGGCCGGCCTGCTGTCGCTGTACCTGGACATGTGCCTGGCCCACGTCGTGGACGTGCACTCCGTGCTCGCCGTCTGCGAGCGCCTGACCGCGGGCGCCCCGGCGGAGCACCTGGAGCGGCTGGAGGAGATGGGGGCCCGCCGGTTCGGGGACCGGGGGGATCAGGGCTCCGGCCCGCCCGCCCGGGGGCCCGAGCACGTGCGCCTGCTGCGGCTCCTCCAGCGCCTGGACCGGTCGCGCACCCCCAAGGACGTCCTCCCCCCGGGCGACCTGTTCGGCGACCTGCTGTCGACCGCCCGCCCCGACCTGTGGAACGGCACCGGCACGGCCGACCTGCTGGTCCACCTCCTGGAACCGCCGTCCACCCGCCCCTCCGCCGCGTGGCGGCGCCGGACCGCCGGACACCTGGCCGCGCTCCCGGACGCGGCGGCGACGGTGCTGGGAATCCTCGACTTGGCGCCGTCCCTGCCGGAGGCGGGGCCCCGGGACCGGTGGGACACCTCCGCGGACCACCTGCGGCCGCACGTCCAGGACATCCTGCACGGCGCCGTCTGGTGCGCGGACCTGCTGCCCGAGGAGGCCCGGGAGGCGGCGGTGCCCGTCCTGGAACGGACGGCCGTCTTCACGGGCACCGGCCCGGGCGGCTCGCGGAAGGTGCGCGCGGAGCGCGCCGCCTCGGCCGCCGTGCGCGTCCTGGCCGGATGGGGCGGGCCGCACGGGGCCCGGGCGCTGGCCCGGCTCGGAGCGGTGATCGAGAAGGAGACCCTCAGGCGCGTCCTGGCCGCGGCCGCGGCGTCCCTCCCCGCCGCCTCCCGCGGCGCCCCGTGACCGGCCGCCCCCCGGGGGCGCGGGTCCGTGCGGTGCGCCCGCACACGGAACACCAGGGCGTTCGGTGCGGAGGCCGCGGCGTGCCGGCCGCCGGAGATTTCACCGGAAGGGGCCGAAGCCGCCATTGTCCGCCGTTCATGTTCGCATGCGCCGGCCCCTTTCCCCGGGCGGTAAAGGTCGCGGTGTGTCGTGGCGGGGCGGCGCCCGCGGATTCCCCCGGTGATTGTCGGGGCATCTCCCGGGCCGTATGATGGCGGCGCCGTGAGCTGCGGTTCCACGGCACAGGAGCGTGTCCGTGCGATCGGTGCCGGTGCGCTTCCGGGGGTATTCCGGATATCCCCGGAGGTGTCGGTATCGGCCGATTCAAACGTCCGCAAGGAATTCCTTTTTTCCGTCCGCCGCGGCGGGGACCGCGGACGACGACGGGGGAGGGCCTCATGGCGGACGAGAAGAAGGAACGGTGGTCCCGGCGCGACTACCGCCACCCCGCGGCCGGATGGGGCGCGGCGCTGTCGGTCGCCAACGTCCTCAAGGGCGAGGGCGAGTGGATCGACGGCCCCCGGGCCGTCTTCAGGATGAACCACGAGAACGGCGGCTTCGACTGCCCCGGCTGCGCCTGGCCCGACGACACCAAGGGCCTCAAGCTCGACATCTGCGAGAACGGCATCAAACACGTCGCCTGGGAGATGACGCACAGGCGCGCGGGCAAGGAGTTCTTCGCCGGGCACACCGTCACCGAGCTCAAGACCTGGAGCGACCACGACCTGGAGGCCCAGGGGCGGCTGGTGGGACCGCTGGTCTACGACGCCGACACGGACAGGTACGTGCCGATCGCCTGGAAGGACGCCTTCGAGCTCGTCGGCCGCCACCTGCGCGGGCTGGACTCCCCGGACCAGGCCGCCTTCTACACCTCCGGGCGCCTGGGCAACGAGGGGACCTTCCTCTACCAGCTGATGGCCCGCGAGCTGGGCACCAACAACCTCCCGGACTGCTCCAACATGTGCCACGAGGCGTCCGGCCGCGCGCTGACCGCGGCGCTGGGCACCGGCAAGGGCACCGCCGACCTCAAGGACTGGGAGACCGCCGACGCCCTGTTCATCATGGGCGTCAACGCGGCCTCCAACGCGCCCCGCATGCTCACCGCCCTCACCGAGGCCCGCAAGCGCGGCGCGCGGATCGTGCACGTCAACCCGATGGTCGAGGCCGCCGCCCGCAGGGCCATCGTCCCGCACGACTTCGTCGACATGGCCCTGATGAAGGCCACCCCCACCAGCAGCCTCAACCTCCGGGTCCGGCCCGGCGGCGACATGGCGCTCATGCGCGGCATCGCCAAGGCGCTGCTGGAACGCCTGGAGACCGATCCCGGGGCCGTCGACCCCGAGTTCATCGAGCGCTACACGTCCGGGTTCGAGGCGTACCGCAAGGTGTGCGCCGACACCCCCTGGGAGGAGCTGGAGCACCAGTCGGGCCTGTCCCGCGCCGCCATCCTGGAGGCGGCCGAGGTGTACCACCGGTCCGAGCGGACCCTCATCAGCTGGTGCCTGGGCATCACCCAGCACGAACACGGCGTGGACACCGTCCGCGAGATCGTCAACGTGCTCCTGCTGCGCGGCAACCTGGGCCGTGAGGGCGCGGGCCCCTCGCCGGTGCGCGGGCACAGCAACGTGCAGGGCAACCGCACCTGCGGCATCGACCACCGCCCCAAGGAGGAGTTCCTGGACCGGCTGGCGTCGGTGTGCGGCATCGACCCCCCGCGCGAGCACGGCCTGGACACCGTCGGCACCATCGAGGCCATGAACCGGGACGACGGGGACGAGGGGCGGGTCCGGGTGTTCGTCGGCATGGGCGGCAACTTCGTCCTGGCCGCCCCGGACACCTCGTACACGGCGCAGGGCCTGCGCCGGTGCGACCTCACCGTGCACGTCAGCACCAAGCTCAACCGCAGCCACCTGGAGCACGGCCGGGAGGCGCTCATCCTGCCGTGCCTGGGCCGCACCGAGAAGGACGAGCAGCGCACCGGCCTCCAGGCCACCTCGGTGGAGGACTCCATGAGCATGGTCCACCTGTCGGTGGGCATGAAGCGCCCGGCCTCCCCGCACCTGCTGTCGGAGCCGGCGATCATCGCGGGGATGGCGCGGGCGGCCCTGCCCGACAGCGCCACCCCCTGGGAGGACTACGTCGGGGACTACGACCGCGTCCGCGACACCATGGCCAGGGTCCTGCCGGGGTTCGAGGACTTCAACCGCCGGGTGCGGCTCCCGCTGGGGTTCCGCATCAAGCAGCCCGCCCGCGAGCTGGTGTTCCTCACCCCCTCGGGGCGGGCCGAGTTCTCCACCGCGGCGCTGCCCGACGTGGTGCCCGCCGACCGCGACGTGCTCGTCCTCCAGACCATGCGCTCCCACGACCAGTGGAACACCACCGTCTACTCCGACGACGACCGCTACCGGGGCGTGAGGAACCTGCGCACCCTGGTCCTCATGAACGCGGAGGACATGCGCGCCCGCGGCATCGCCGAGGGCGCCCTGGTCGACATCGAGTCCCGCTCCAAGGACGGCACCCGCCGCCGCCTGAGCGGCTACCGGGCCCTGCGCTACGACCTGCCGCGCGGCAGCGCCGCAGGCTACATGCCGGAGATGAACGCCCTGGTCGGGATCGCCGACTACAGCACCCAGAGCGACCAGCCGCTGATGAAGAACGTCCTGGTCCGGGTCACCCCGGCCGCGGCCGGCTGATCCCCGCCCCCGGGACGGGGCGGCCCCGGGACGGTCAGAACAGGACCGGGAGCGAGACCGGGCGGCTGCCCTGGATCCCGCCGACCCCGTGCCGGCGCAGGTCGGCGAAGGGCACGGCCAGCCGGGCCCCGGGCAGGTCCGCGCGCAGGACCTCGACCACCGCGGCCAGCTCCAGGCGGGCCAGCTGCGCGCCGGTGCAGTAGTGCGGCCCCGCCCCGAACGCCAGGTCCGGGCCGATGGCGCGGTCGGGGTCGGTGTTGATCCCCTGGATGTCCACGAGCACCGGGGAGCGGGCGGGGAGCCGGACCCCCGCGAGTTCGACCTCGGCGGCGGTGAACCGCCACAGGCTGAAGGGCGCGGGGGAGTGCCGGCGCAGCGTCTCGCGGACGATCCCGTCCGCGTCCCCCGCGGAGCGCCCCCGGGGCCGAGCAGGCCGGCGATGAGGAAGCCCAGGGACGGGTCGGTGGTGAGCTGCCCCGCGTAGATCAGGGTGAACAGCAGGTAGTGCACCTGGGACTCGGTGAGGTCGGGGACACGTGCGCGCAGCTCGACGGCCAGGCCGTCCCGGCCCGGTTCCAGGGCGGCCGCGGCCAGGTCCGCGAAGGCCGCCATCGCCCGGCCCACGTCCTCGGGGCCGTCGCCGTGCATCAGGCGGCAGGCGGCGACGGCCTGGTCGACCCGGTCCAGGGGGACGCCCAGGAGGTCGCACACCACGGTGAGCGGGAAGCGCGTGGTGAAGTCCGCCATCAGGTCCACGGGCCCGCCCTCCGCGGCCAGGCCGGTGAGCATCCGCCGCGCGTGGCCGGTGACCCGTCCGGCGTAGGAGCCGATCCGGCGCGCGGTGAACAGCGGCGCGTGCGCCCGGCGCAGCCGTTCGTGCGCGGGGCCGTCGGTGGTGGTGAGCGAGGGCTGCGCGGCGGCGGTGGGCTCCAGCCCCGCGGTCCGCGGGTCCCAGTGCCCGGGCGCGTACGCCGGGTCCTTGACGATCCGCGGGTCGACGAGGACCTGGCGGGCCAGGGTGTCGTCGGTGACGATCCAGGCGGGGCCGCCCGCCGGTGCCCGGACCCGCACCAGGGGTCCCAGGGCGCGCAGGGCGGCGTGCGCCGGGTGGGGCTCGTCGAGTCCGCGGACGGCCGGGGCGAAGGGGTCGATGCCGGTCGGGGGTGTCATGGGGAGGTCTCCTCGTGGGGTCGGGCGGGGAGCAGGAACAGGAGCACTGCCGCGGCCGCGTAGCAGGCGACCTGCCAGGGCAGGACGGCGGCCAGGGCGTGGGTGTGGGCGGCCGCCGCGGAGGAGCCGCCCGCGAGCGCGTCCTCCAGCCGGGCGAAGAACACGGTGCCCAGCGCGGCCACACCGACCGCGCCGCCGATCTGGGTGACGGTGCTCAGGACACCGCCCGCGGCTCCCGCGTCCCGGGCGGGCACCCCGGCCAGCACGACGTTGACCAGGGAGGGGGCGGTCAGGCCCAGTCCCAGACCGCCCGCGAACAGGGGCACGGCCAGGGCCGTGGAGGAGGGGGCGTCCCCGTGCAGCAGCGCGAGCAGCAGGAGCTGGGACGCGGCCAGGAGCAGGGCGCCGCCGACCAGGACCGCGCGCCCGGCCCGGTCGGCGAACCGGACCCCGATACCGGAGGTGATGACCGAGCCCGCGGCGAAGGGCAGGATCACCAGGCCGGCCTCCCACGGGCCGCGGCCGGTTCCCCCCTGGAGGTACAGGGAGAGCAGGAGGAAGAAGGCGCCCAGGGCGCCGAAGAACGGCAGCGAGGCGGCCAGGCCCAGGGCGAAGGCCCGGCCGCGCAGCAGCGCGGGGTCCAGGACGGGCCGTCCGCCGCGTGCCACCAGGCGGCGCTCCCACCACAGGAACAGGGCGGTGACGGGCACGGAGAGGGCCATGAGGGCCGTGCCCCACCAGGGCCACCCCCAGTCGCGCCCCTGGACCAGCGGCAGCAGCGGCAGGACCACGGCGGTGGCGGCCAGGGCCGCGCCGGTGCCGTCGAACCCGGTCCCGTCCCCGCTCCGCGACTCCGGCAGGAAGCGCGCGCCCAGGGCCAGGCCGGCCGCCGCGACCGGCACGTTGACCCAGAACACCGCGCGCCAGCCCAGGCCGAACGGGTCGGCCTCCACCAGGAGGCCGCCCAGCAGGGGCCCGGCGACGGAGGCCAGCCCCAGGACGGCGCCGTAGGCGCCCATGGCGCGGGCCCGTGCCGCGGGGGCGAACGAGGCGCGGATGACGCCGAACACCTGGGGGATCATCAGCCCGCCCGCCAGCCCCTGGGCGACGCGCCCGGCGACCAGGGCCCAGGGGGAGGGCGCCAGGCCGCAGGCGGCGGAGGCGAGGGCGAATCCGGCCAGGCCGAGCAGGAAGAGGCGGCGGCGCCCGTACCGGTCGCCGAGGCGTCCGCCCGTGACGAGCCCCGCGCCGACGGCGAGCGTGTACCCGGCGACCGTCCATTGCAGTGCCGCCTCGCCCGCGCCCAGGTCGGCGGCGATCGCCGGGGCGGCGACCCCGACGATGGTGGCGTCCAGCAGCTCCATGAAGGCGGCGACGAGGACGACCGCCAGGGCGACGGCGGCGGTCCGCCCGGTGAGCAGGGGCGGTGGGCCGGTCGCGGCGGCGGGCGGTGCGGTCATGGTGAGGGTCCTCTCCTGGTGGCCGTTTGCTGTGCAGCACAGTAGATGTGTCATGCAGTAGCTGCGTGACGCGGTAGCTGCGTGACACAGTTAAAGTAGCATGGCTTTGCTGCGCGGTGCAGCGAACGGGGAGTGGAACGGAGCGCCGCCCATGGCACGGAACGAGAGGGACGCCCTGGTCAGGGCGCTCGTCGAGGACGCGATACCCGCCTGGGGGATCCGCGTCGTCCAGCTCAACAGCGTCGTCGCCGCCCGGCTGGGGGTCACCGACACCGACGTGCAGTGCCTGCACGCCCTGGCCCGGCACGGGCCGATGACCCCGGGCGCCCTGGCCGAGCACGTCAACCTGACCACCGGCTCGGCCTCGCGCATGGTCGACCGGCTCGTCGCGGCCGGCTGCGTGCGCCGGGTGCCCGACCCCGGCGACCGCAGGCGCGTCCTGGTGGAGCCCACCGAGGAGGGGGTGGCCCGCGTCACCGCCGCCTACGCCGGGCTGGTGGCGCGCACCCGGGAGGAGCTCGCCGGGTTCGACGAGGACGCCCTGGCCGCCATCCTGAGGTTCGTGCGCGCCGCCGAGCACGACACCGCCGAGGAGGCCCGCGGCGCCCGGTGACGACGCGGCGGCGGGCGCCCGACGCGGTCGGGCGCCCGCCGGCGTGCCCGGGAGGGCCGGGCGGTGTCAGACCAGGGTGGTCCAGTAGGTCCAGAACGCCTGGGTGACCGCCGCGGCCAGGGCCAGCGCCCACAGGCACAGGAACGTGCTGTGGTAGCGGACCATCACGTCCGCGGCCCGGCGCAGGGCGCCCGGCGCCGGGAGGTGGCCCGCGTCCAGGGCGTGCAGGGTGGTGTACCAGAAGACCGGCACGGTCACCGCCCACACGACCGTGCAGTACGGGCACAGCGCGCCGATCCGGTACAGGCTCTGGAAGATCAGCCAGTGCACGAACCCCGCCCCGAACAGCGTGCCCGCCCACAGGCCCAGGTGGAACCAGCGCGGGAACCGCGCCCCCGCCAGCAGGGCGACGCCCACGGTGGTCACCACCGAGAACCCGACCACACCCAGGACCGGGTTGGGGATCCCGAACACCTCCGCCTGCCAGGTCCCCATGACCGTTCCGCACGACAGCACCGGGTCGATGCTGCACGAGGGCACGTGGCCGGGGTCCTGGAGGACGCGGACCTTCTCCACCAGCAGGGCGGTGGCGGCGAGCAGGCCGACGGCCCCGCCCAGGGCCAGCAGCCAGGGCAGGGCGCGGGCCGGGACGCCCGCGCCCCGCCGCCGGAGCCCGGCGGCGGTGCTCATTCGGCCAGCCCGGCGTCGATCAGGGAGGCCAGCATCTCGTAGGTCGGCATGCTCGGCGTCCGGTACCCGTTGACGAAGATCGTCGGGGTCCCCTGCACTCCCAGGGCCACGCCGTCGTCGAAGTCCGCCCGCACCCGGTCGGCGACCTCCTGCGACTCCATGTCGGCGGTGAACTCCCCGACGTCCAGGCCCAGCTCCTCGGCGAAGCCGACGAACACCTCGCTCTGGTCCTCCTGGGACTCGCCCCACTCGGCCTGGGTCTCGTACATCAGGGCGTACATCTCCTCCAGCGCGCCCTGGCGGGCGGCCGCCTCCACGGCCGCGGCGGCGGGCTCGGAGTTGGTGTGCCCGGGCAGCGGGAAGTAGCGGACGACGAAGTCGATGCGGCCCTCGTAGTCCTCCCGGATGCGCTCCATCACGGGGAACTGGGCGCGGCAGGCCTCGCACTCGAAGTCGAGGAACTCCACGACGGTGACCGGCGCCCCCTCGACCCGGTCGAGGTACCGGCTGTCCTCGCGGACCAGCAGTTCGGCGGGGGCGGGCGAGGGGGAGGCCTGGTCCCCGAGCGCCGCCGCGGAGGCGCCGGTGGAGCCGGGGGAGTCCTGGGGGCGGTTCGACAGGTACACGAGCGTGCCGACGAGCAGGCCCAGGACGGTGAGCATCACGAGGGTGAAGGTCGTGTTCTGGTTCACGGTTCTTCCGTTCCAACGGGTCCGTGCGCGGGGCACGGAGGGATCACGACGGGACCGCCGGTCGGGGCGGTCCGGGGAAGGGGGAGGCGGCGCGGACGCGGAGGGCGTCGGCGCGGTCGTGTTCTAGACCCGTTGCACGCAGAGCAGGGTGAGCAGCCCGGGCCCGTGCCGGGGCGCCGCGGGGGCGTCCTCGACGGGCGGGGCCGGCGCGTGCGCGGCGCGGACCAGAGCCCACAGCAGGGGGAGTGGGGCCAGGAGGAGCGGCGGGCCCGAGGCGGACGCCGAAGCGGGGGCCACCCCGCAGGCGTGGTCCCCGTGCCCGGCGCCGCCGCTGTCGGTCGCCGGGGCGTCGGTGGCCGCGGCCACCGGGACGCCCCCGGCGCCCGCGGGCGGGGCGGTGTGCGCCGCGGTGCCGGTGCGCACCAGGGCGCAGGCCAGGCAGGCCAGCACGAGCACGGCGAGCAGCACCGCGAGGGTGCGCGTGCCGCGTGTACCGGGGTGCCCGTCCATGATCGGCACTTTAACGGCGCCCCGTCCCGCCCCCGCCCCGGGGTGCCCGTGAGACCCCGCGGCCACCCCGGGTGCCGGTGTCACCGCGGCAGGTGGCGCGTCTCCGGCCCGTGGTGCCCGGCCAGGACCCGCCGGGGCAGCGGGCCCTTGATCCGGGCCCCGCCGCCGCTCTCCTCCCAGGCGTGGGCGAGGATGCCCACGGACCTGGACAGGACGAACAGGCCGCGCCCCAGCTCGGCGGCGAACCCGAGGGAGGCGTAGACGATCGCTGTGGCGCCGTCGATGTTCATCGGCACGGGGCGGCTGCGCCCCCGGGCCAGCGCGGCCTCCAGCGCCAGCCCCGACTCCAGGTGCGTCGGCGGCACCAGGCCCCGGTCGACCGCCTCGCGGACCCGGTCGACGAGGGGGTCGCGGCGCGGGTCGCGGGGGTGGAAGCGGTGGCCGAAGCCGGGGACCCGCTGCCCGCGCTCCCGGTGTTCGGCCACGACGGCCTCGGCGGCCCCGTCGGCGGACGCGCCCTCCTCACGCAGCAGGGCCATCCGCTCCAGGAGGGCGATGCACTGCTGGCCCGCGCCCCCGTGCACGTCCCCCAGGAGGTTGACCCCGGTGGCGACCGCGTTGTTGAGCCCCACACCGCAGGTGGCGGCCATCCGGGCGGCGGCGATGGAGGGCGCCTGCGGCCCGTGGTCGACCGCGGCCACCAGGGCCGCCTCCAGCAGGCGGGCGCGCTCGGGGTCCGGCAGCTCGCCGCGCAGCAGGAGCCAGACGGTCTCCACCAGGGAGACCCGCCCGATCAGCTCCTGGACCGGGTAGCCGCGCAGGTCGATCTCCCCGGGGGCGATCCGCGTGATGGCGGTCGACCACCACGCGCCGATCTCCTCGTGGGTCATGGACCCCGCCGTGTCCTGTGTGCTCATACCGCGCCTTCCTCTCGCAGGGCCTCGATCTCGGCGTCGTCGAACCCGGCCTCGCGCAGCACGGGGACGGTGTGCTCGCCCAGCAGGGGAGGAGGGGTCCGGGGCGCCAGGGGCGACCCGTCCACGTGCACCCCGCTGCCCAGCACCCGGAGCCCGCGGTCGCCGGAGCCGGGGAAGGGCAGGGTGTGGACCAGGCCGCGGTGGGCGATCTGCTCCGACTCCAGGGCCTCCCGGACCCCGAGCACCCGTCCCGCCGGTACGCCCGCGCCGGAGAGCTCTTCCTCCCACTCCGCGGCGGACCGCGCCCGCAAGTGCTCCTCCAGGGCCTTGCGGAGCTCCTCCCGGTGGGCCTTGCGGTCCTCGCGCCGCGCGAAACGGGGGTCCCCGCACAGCTCGGGGGCCCCGACGACGCGGCAGAGGACCTCGAACTGCTCCTGCTTGTTGGCGGAGATGTTGAGCGCTCCGTCGCCGGTGGCGAAGGTGCCCGAGGGCGCGGCGGTGGCGTTCTCGTTGCCGATGCGCTCGGGCTCGGCCCCCGTGGAGAGGTAGTTGGACACGCCCCAGCCCATGGCGGTGATCGCGGTCTCCAGCATGGACACGTCCAGGTGGGTGCCCTGCCCGGTGCGTTCGCGCCGCGCCAGGGCGGTGGACACGGCGAAGGCGGCGGCCAGGCCGCCCAGCACGTCGGCGATGGGGAAGCCCGCCCGCAGCGGCCCCGTGTCGGGGGTGCCGGTGGCGCCCATCATCCCCGACAGGCCCTGCACGATCTGGTCGTAGGCGGGCCGGTCGCTCAGCGGGCCGTCGGCGCCGAACCCGGAGATGGCGCAGTACACCAGGCGCGGGTTGACCTCGCGCAGCACGTCGGGGCCGAAGCCGAGGCGCTCCAGCACCCCGGGGCGGAAGTTCTCCAGCAGGACGTCCGCGCCGGCCAGCAGCGTCCGCATGACCCGCCGGCCGGAGGCGGACTTCAGGTTCAGGGTGAGCGAGCGCTTGCCGCTGTTCTGGGCGAGGAAGGACGCGCCCAGCCGCCGGTCGTTGAGCTCGGCCGAGGCGCCCAGCCGCCGGGCCAGGTCGCCGGTCCCGGGGACCTCGACCTTGACGACGTCGGCGCCCATGAGGGCGAGCTGGTAGCCGGCGTAGGGGCCGGCCAGCACGTTGGTCATGTCCAGGACCCGGACGCCCGCCAGGGGCGGGCCGTCTCCGCCGGTGCCGGTCATCGGTCCTCCCCCGGGGCCGGGGCGCCGCCGGCCGGGTCCAGGCCGATCTCGGAGATGCGCCGGGCGGCGCCCATGACGGACTCGGTGAACCCCCGCACGGCGGCGTCGGTGAAGCGGGCCGTGGGCCCGCCGACGGCCAGCGCGGCGATGGGGGTCCGCCCGGTCCGCCCGAAGACGGGGGCGGCCACACCCGAGGCCCCGTGTTCGCGTTCGCCGTGGCTGACGGCGTAGCCGCGTTCGGCGGCGTCCTCGACCTGCGCGCGCAGCCGGTCCACGTGGGCCGGGCCGTAGGGGGAGGCGGCGGCCACCCGCAGCAGGGTGGCGTCGTCGGCCCCGATGAGCAGGACCTTGCTCGCGGCACCGCCCCACAGCACCATCTCGTCGCCGGTGTTGACGACGTGCCGCAGGCGCTGCGGCCCCTCCTCCTGGGCCACGCACACGCGGACGGCGTCGGCGCGCACGTACAGGTTGACGGTCTCGGCGGTGTCGGCGACGAGTTCGCGCATGACGGCGCGGGCCGCCTCGGGCACCTGCCAGACGGCGTGGGCCAGGCGGGCCCAGCGGAGCAGGCCGGGGCCCGCGGCGATCCTGCCGTCCGGGCCCGTCCACAGCAGGCCCCGCTGCTCCAGCGTGCCGACCAGGCGCAGGACGGTGGTCTTGGCCAGGCCGGTGCGCTCCACCAGCTCGCGCGTGGTGTAGCGCAGGTTCCGCTCGTCGAACAGGTCGAGCATGTCGATCGCGCGCGTCACGCTCCGGACGCCCCCGTCCGAGTCACCGGACATGCGCCCTCCTCTCATGTGGTCCGCTAGGTGGACCTATAAGACCATCAAGTGGACTGTGGTGGTCAGCGTAACGCATCGCCCACGCCCCCGCCAGAGCGCTCCGGGGGCCGGTCGCCGCCCTCCCCTGATCGGGAAATCCCGGATTCACCAGGGGTTCCCCCTTCCTCGGCCGGAGGGAGGGGGAATGTTGCACAAAGGTTTCGCGGCCCCATTGACACGGACAAACGTGATCCGCATCATTTCCTGAACCGAACAGCGGCCCGTTCGGTCCGCCAGGCGGACCAATCGGGGCGAGAGGGAGTGAAGATGGACAAGCAGCGGGCCCTCCGGGCGACCGGGGCCGTGTGCGCGGCCCTGGTCGTGGGCGCCGCCGCGGTGAACGCCGCGCTCACAGGAACGCACGAGTCCCAGGCGCGGGCGAGGATCGACATCCTCGTCCCCGCCGACCCCGGCGGCGGGTGGGACCTGGTGGCCCGCGAGACACAGCACGCGCTGCGGGTCAACGGCATCGTCGACAACACCCAGGTGCTCAACCTGCCCGGTGCGGGCGGCACCATCGGGCTGGCCCAGACGGTGCGGCGCGAGGGGGAGGCCACGACCCTCATGACCACCGGGACGGTCATGATCGGCGGCATCATCGTCAACGACTCCGCCCAGACCCTGGAGGACGTCGTCCCCATCGCACGGGTCGCCGACGACTACGAGGTGTTCGTGGTCCGCGCCGACTCGCCGCTCCAGGACATGGGCGACCTGGTCGAGGAGTGGCGGGACGACCCGGGCTCGGTCGCCGTCGGCGGGGGCTCCCTGGGCGGCACCGACCACCTCCTGGCCGGACTGGCCGCCCGCTCCCAGGGGGTCTCCCCCGACGAGGTCAACTACATCCCCTTCGCGGGCGGTGCCCAGGCGCTGACCTCCCTGCTCTCCGGCAGCATCGACGTCGGCGTCTCCGGCTACAACGAGTTCCGCGACCAGGTGGAGGCCGGGAACCTGCGGGTGCTCGGCGTCTCCGCCCCGGAGCGCGTGGACGGCCTGGAGGAGCACCCCACCCTCCCCGAGCAGGGGGTGGACGCGGTCCTGCCGAACTGGCGCGGCTTCATGGCCCCGCCCGGCATCACCGAGGAGGAGCGCGCCGAGCTCACCGCCGTCGTCGAGGAGATGGTGGCCACCCCGGAGTGGCAGGACACGCTGGAACGCAACCGGTGGGACGACACCTTCCAGTCCGGACCCGAGTTCGAGGAGTTCCTGGAGGCCGAGATCGCCCGCATCACCGAGGTCACCGAGGAGCTGGGACTGTCATGACCACCCACCGCACCGAGGCCGCCCCCGGCGGCACGGCCCCCGCGGCCCCCGGGGCCCGCTCCTGGTGGCGGGGGCGCAGCGAGATCTTCGTCGGCCTGCTCACCGTCGCCATCGGCGTCTTCCTCGCCGTCCAGACCGGCGCCATGCACGTGCCGGACAACTCCGCCTCGCCCGGCCCCCGGCTCTTCCCCTCCCTGGTGTCGGCCCTCATGATCGTCCTGGGCGCGGTCCTGGTCCTCCAGGTCGTCCGCCGCCCCGCCCCCGAGCCGGACGGCGGGGAGGCCGACCGGCCCGAGGGCGCCGGGGTCGTCGGCGCCCTGATGGAGGGCGAGCGCCCCCACACCGCCGCGCCCGCCGCTCACAGCGACTGGCGCACCGTCGGCACCGTGCTCGGCTCCGTGGTCCTGTTCGCCCTGCTCCTCCAGCCCGTCGGGTGGCTGCTGTCCGGGGCGCTCCTGTTCTTCGGCGTCGCCTGGGCCTTCGGCGGCCGCCGCCCCCTCTTCGAGGCGACCGTCGCCCTCGTGTACTCGTCCGTCGTCCAGCTGGCCTTCGTGGCGGGCCTCGGACTCAACCTGCCCTCCGGCATCCTGGGAGGGGTGCTCTGACATGGAGACCTTCGGACTCCTGGCGGGCGGCTTCGCCGCGGCGCTGACCCCCGAGAACCTGCTGTGGGCCCTCGTCGGCGTGCTCCTGGGCACGGCGGTGGGCGTCCTGCCCGGACTGGGATCGGCCATGGCCGTGGCGCTCCTGCTCCCGGTCACCTTCAAGCTCGACCCCACCGGGGCGTTCATCATGTTCACCGCCGTCTACTACGGCGGCCTGTTCGGCGACTCCACCACGTCGATCCTCATGAACACCCCCGGCAACAGCTCCGCCATCGCCACGGCGATCGAGGGGCACCGGATGGCCCGGCGCGGCAGGGCCCCGCAGGCCCTGGCCACGGCCGCCGTCGGGGCGTTCCTCGGGGCGGTCGTCTCGACCACGGTCGTGGCGTTCTTCTCGAACGTCATCATCGACATCGCCCTGCGGTTCGGCCCGGCCGAATACCTGGCGCTGGCCGTCTTCGCGTTCCTGGCCACCTCCGCGGTGGTCGCCCAGTCCATGGTCCGGGGCACCATCGCCCTCACCATCGGCCTGGCCATCGCGATGGTCGGCATCGACTCCCAGAGCGGGGCCGCGCGCTTCACCCTCGGCGTGCCCTCCCTGTTCGAGGGCATCAGCGTGGTCACCGTGACCGTGGGCCTGCTCGCCCTGGGCGAGGTCCTCCACGTGGCGTCGCGCGTCCACCGGGGCGGCCACGCCGCGGCGCCCGTCAGCGCGGGGGGGACGCCCTGGCTCGGCCGCGGCGACCTGCGCCGGGCGCTGCCCGCCTGGCTGCGCGGCATCGGATTCGGCCTGCCCTTCGGCGCGATCCCCGCGGGCGGCTCGGAGATCCCGACCTTCCTGGCCTACGGGACCGAGCGCCGGCTCGCCCGGTTCCGCGCCCGCCGCGGCCGGGGGGCCGACGAGTTCGGGGAGGGCGCGATCGAGGGGGTCGCGGCGCCGGAGTCCGCGGCCAGCTCCACGGCGGGGACCGCGATGGGCGCCCTGCTGGGCCTGGGGCTGCCCACCTCCGCGACGGCCGCCATCATGCTCGCCGCCTTCCAGCAGTACGGGATGCAGCCCGGTCCGCTGCTCTTCGAGCGCAACGCGGACCTGGTCTGGACCCTGCTGGCCAGCCTGTTCGTCGGCAGCGTCATGCTGCTCGTCCTCAACCTGCCGTTCGCGCCGCTGTGGGCCAGGCTGCTGCTGATCCCGCGCCGGTACCTGTACGCGGGCATCACCGGGTTCGCGGTCCTGGGGGTCTACGCGGCGTCGTACTCGACCACCGACCTGTGGCTCCTGATCCTGCTGGGGCTGCTCGGCTTCATGATGCGCCGCTACGAGATCCCGCTCGCCCCGGTGCTCATCGCGGTCATCCTGGGGCCGCTGGCCGAGACCGAGCTGCGGCGCGCGCTGGCGATCGGCCAGGGGGACGTGGGCGTCCTCTTCGCCGGGCCGATCACCCTGGGCATCTACACCGTGGTCCTGGCGGCCGTCGCCTTCGTGGGGATCGCCCGGGCGCGGTCCCGCGCCCGGGCGGCCGCACCCGCCCCCGAGGACACCCCGGCGTGATGACGCCCCGCCCCGGGGCGGCGCCCACCGGTGCCGTCCCCGCCCGGGCGGGGACAGGGGCGCCCGCCCCACCCGGCCGGGCGCCCATCGGTGCCGGTTCCCGGCGGGGTGGTGGGGGCCGGGGTTCGGTGACCGGACCGGCTCCTCGCCGGGCCGCGGGGCTCGGGGGCGTTCCCGTGTGGCCGTCTAGGCCAGGGCGCCGACCACTGGGGCCAGCTCGTCGCGCAGCCAGCGCAGGGAGATCGGCGCGGGGGAGTTGATGGCGTTGGCGAAGTCCAGGCCCGCGAAGTAGACGGTGCCGTTGCGGACCGACGGCAGCTCCCGGAACAGCGGGTCGGCCTCCAGCTCCGCCTGCCGCTCCTCGGTCTGCGCCCACACCGCCAGCAGGTCGGCGTCCAGGTCGCCGGTGTTCTCCAGGGAGAGCGCGGCCGCGGTCTGGGTGTTGTCCTGGTTGTCGGCCGGGCGCATCCCGAACAGCTCGAACAGGGAGCCGTTGCCGAACACGTAGCCGTTGTCGTCGGCCCGCACCCACTGGTAGGTCCGGTCCCCGATCCCGGGCACCTCCGCGCCGACGGCGGCGAACTCCTCCTCCAGTTCGGCGATCAGCTCCCGCGCCCGCTCGGTGCGGTCCACCGCGGCGGCGGTGGAGAGCAGGCGCTCGTCCCAGTCGGGGTTGAAGGCGTCGGTGTCGGGGGTGATGGTGGGGGCGATGGCGTTGAGCCGGTCGAACGCCGCCCGGTCCGGCACCTGGTAGACCTCGGCGATGATGAGGTCCGGCGCCGCGGTGGCGATCGCCTCCAGGTCGGGGCTGCCGTCGGCGGTCACCAGGGAGGGGTCGGCGATCGACGCCAGGTCGCCGTCCCCGGCGGCCTCGGTGAGGGGGTCGACCAGCCAGGGGGCGTTCTCGGCCAGCGTGTCGGGGTCGACGGCGACCTTGACGGGGTCGATGTCCAGGGAGATGAGCTCGTCGGCGGAGGAGAAGCCGAGCGCCACCACCCGCTCGGGCGCCGACTCGACGGTGACCTCGCCCTGGGATGTCGCCACGGTGATCGGGTAGGCACCACCGCCCCCGCCCCCGCCCCCGTCTGCCGCGGCCGGGGCGTCGTCCTGCGCCGCCGCCCCGCAGCCGGTGAGCGCGGCCGCCAGCAGCCCCGCCAGTGCGATACCCCCGAGCCGGGCGGTGCGCCCTCGTGCTCCCGTCACGGTGTTCCTCCTCGATCCCGCCATGTGGTGAGGGGAGCCTAACCTAATCCGATGCGGATTGGATGGCCGGGTCTGGTCGAAATGAGTGCTATGTGGGTATCTGTGCCTGGTGTGGCGGATGTGCGACCATGGACGTTCGGTCGCGAAGACACCGCGGAGGGGAGGGCCGAGAGGCCCTCGGGGGAACGGGGTTGCCATGCCCGTACAACACTCGTCCAACGACTTGATGGTCTCCCTGGTGCGGGCCGGGCACCTGGCCACCTTCGAGGAGCTACCGGAGCTGGTGGCCAAGAAGGCCGACGCGGCCGGCCTGCCCGAGGCCCGGTTCTACCTTTCCGACCACCAGCAGCAGGTCCTGCGCGAGGTCACCGGCGTGGGCCCCGACGCCCACGGCGGCGGCGAGGACCTGTCCATCGACCACTCGCCGGCGGGCCAGGCCTACATCACCGGCGTGGCGGTGCGCTCGGACGGCGGGCCGCGCTACTGGGTCCCCATCCTGGACGGCGCCGAACGCCTGGGCGTGCTCCACGTGGCCTGGGCCGGCGACCCCGACCGCTCGGCGATGCGCGACCTGGCCGCCATGGTGGGCCTGCTGGTCATCGCCAAGCGCTCCAACAGCGACTCCTACGCGCGGCTCATCCGGACCGAGCCCATGTCGGTCTCCGCCGAGATGCAGTGGACGCTCATGCCCCCGGGCACCTTCGCCGACGCCCGGGTGACGATCTCCGCCGCGGCCGAGCCCGCCTACGAGAACGCCGGGGACTCCTTCGACTACGCCATCACGGAGGAGACCGTCCACCTGGCGATCTTCGACGCCATGGGCCACGACACCGCCGCGGGGCTCATCGCCAACCTCGCGGTCGGGGCCTTCCGCAACGAGCGCCGCAGGGGCACGCCGCTGGCCGAGATCCCCCAGGGGGTGGAGGCCACCCTGATCCAGGAGTTCGTGCGCACCCGGTTCGCCACCGCCGTCCTGGCCGAGCTCCACCTCACCACCGGAATGTTGGAGTGGGTCAACTGCGGCCACCTGCCACCCGTGCTCATCCGCGGGGAGAAGGTGCGCGAGCTGGAGTGCGACCCCTCCCATCCCCTGGGCATGGACCTGGGGCTGCCGGTGACGGTGTGCCGCGAACGGCTCGAACCCGGCGACCGCCTGCTCTTCTACACCGACGGCGTCATCGAGGCCCGCGACGCCGACGGCAACGAGTTCGGTGTCGATCGGTTCGTGGACTTCGTCATCCGCAACCAGGCGGACAACCTGCCCGTCCCCGAGACCCTGCGGCGCCTGGTGCACGAGGTGCTGGCCTACCACCACGACACGCTCAACGACGACGCCACCGTGCTCTTCTGCGAGTGGCACGGCTGACCCGGACCGGTCGGCGTCACCCGCGCGTTTCGGCATCGCGGCTGCTCACGGCCGGGCACTAAAGAAAACTTTAGTGCTGGCAACATCCATTGTGCTCCCAGTCGGGGTTCTGTTAGGTTCCTCACCATGCCGAACGACCAGACCGGCGCCGAGGCGGGCGTCGGCTCCCGCCTCCGCCGCCGCAGGCGGGCCCTCCACCTCACCCTCAAGGACGTCGCGGAGCAGACCGGCCTGACCGAGGGGTACCTGTCCCAGATCGAACGCGACCAGGCCAACGCCAGCGTCCGCACCCTCCAGCGCCTGTGCGCCGTCCTCAAGCTCTCGGTGGGCGACCTGTTCGCCCCGCCGGGCGCGGCGGCCAGCGCCGTCCTGCGCTTCAGCGACACCCGGGGCATGGCCTTCGGGGAGGGCGCGACCAAGTTCAAGCTCACCCCCGGGGCCTTCGACCACCTGGAGGTTCTGCTCGGGCACTTCGGGCCCGGCGGCTCCACCGGGGTCGAGCCCTACACCCACGGGGACTCCGAGGAGATCCTCCTGGTCCTGTCCGGCGAGGTCGAGGTGCAGGTGGACGGCCAGGTCCACCGCCTCTCCGCCCTGGACTCGATCCACTACCGCAGCAGCAGCCCCCACAAGGTCGTCGAGACGACCGGCCGGGAGGAGGCCCGGGTGCTGTGGGCGATCGCCCCGCCCACGTACTGACCCCCGCCGCGCACACCCCACGACCCCCACAGGAGACGTCCATGACCGGCTACCGCAACGGTGCGATCTCGCACTGGATGTCCGCGCCCCCCGATCCCGGCCGGGCGGCGGACCGGCGCACCACTCCGCTCCCCGAGGAGGAACAGGACCTCGTCATCGTCGGCGGCGGCCTCACCGGGCTGTGGGCCGCCCACACCGCGAGCCTGGAGAACCCCGGATGGCGGATCACCGTCCTGGAGGCCCGCGAGGTCGGCTACGGCGCCTCCGGCCGCAACGGCGGCTGGATGTCCCCGCTGATCCCCGGCAACCGCGCCGTCTACGCCCGCGCCGCGCAGGCGCGGGGCCGGGACGGCGTCGAGGCGGTCCGCGTCTTCCAGCGCGAGATGATCACCGCCGTCGACGACACCCTGCGCCTGCTGGAGGAGGAGGGCATCGAGGCCGACCAGCACCGGGGCGGGCACCTCAAGGTCGCCACCACCCCCGCCGCCATGCGCCGCCTCGAACGCGCCCACGCCGCCGACCTCGCCTTCGGGTACGAGGAGTCCGAGCTGTCGCTGCTGGACGCCGCCGGGGTCGCCGAGCGCGTGGCCGTGGGCCCGGCGCTGGGCGGGCTGTTCACCCGCGCCACCGCCCGGGTGGACCCGGCCAAGCTCGTCCGCGGCCTGGCCGACCTGGTCGAACGCCGGGGCGTGCGCATCGCCGAGGGCACCACCGCCACCCGCGTCGACCCCGGCGCGGTGGCCACCGACCGCGGCACCGTGCGCGCCGCCACGGTGTTCGTCTGCCTGGAGGCCTACTCCGGGACGGTCGCGGGCACCGCCCCCGGCCTGGGCCCGCGCCGGGTCATCCCGGTCAACTCGTCCATGATCGTCACCCGGCCCCTCCCGGACGAGGTGTGGGAGCGCATCGGCTGGCGGGGCCGCGAGTGCCTGGGCGACGCCGCGCACACCTTCGTCTACGCCCAGCGCACCGCCGACGGCCGCATCGCCATCGGCGGCCGCGGCACCCCCTACGCCTACGCCTCGGGCACCCCTGGCCAGGGCGTCGTGGACGCCCGCACCGTGCGCACCCTGAGCGAACGGCTCCGGCTGTTCTTCCCCGGCGTGGAGTTCGGGATCGAGCACGCCTGGCGCGGTGCCATCGGCGTCACCCGCGACTGGTGCGCGGGCGTCACCTTCGACCCCGCCACCCGCGTCGGCGTCGTCCGCGGCTTCGCCGGACACGGGGTGACCGCGACCCGGCTGGCCGCGCGGACCCTGGTGGACCGCGCCGCCGGACGCGACACCGTCGCGACCCGGCTGCCATGGAACGATCACGACTCGGGCAGGTGGGAGCCCGAACCACTGCGCTGGACCGGTGTGCACGGCATGTACCGGCTCTTCGGGGTCGCCGACCACTGGGAGGAGAGCCGGGGCTCGCGGGAGACCTCGCTCATCGCACGCTTCGGAGCACGACTGGCGGGACTGGCAGAATGACGCACACCGATCCCCGGAACCCCGGGACCCCCGACACCCACGGCGCCCCCGACGCCGCCCCCGGCCGGGCCTCCCGGCGCGGCCTGCCCCGCGGCCTGTGGAGCATGGCCTTCACCGAGCTCTGGGAGCGCTACTCCTTCTACGGCCTCCAGGGCATCCTCTCGTTCTACCTGCTCTACGAGCTGTCCCAGGGCGGCCTGGCCCTGGACCCGGCCGCGGCGGCCGGGATCGTGGGCGCCTACGGCGGCGCGGTGTACCTGTCCCAGATCCTCGGGGCGTGGCTGGGCGACCGGCTCGTCAGCCCCAAGGACATGGTGCTGTACGGGGCGGTCGTCATCACCGCCGGCCACCTGGTGCTCGCGTTCGCGCCCGGCCTCGCCGGGCTGGGCGTCGGCCTGGCCCTCATCGTCGCCGGGACCGGGGCCCTGAAGACCAACATCACCTCGATCGTCGGCTTCGTCATGGACGCCGCCGACGGCCGCCGCCGCGACGAGGGCTTCTCGTACTTCTACATGGCGATCAACATCGGCGCGGTGGTGGGCCCCCTCACCACCGGGCTGGCCCAGAACGAGCTCGGCTTCCACTACGGGTTCGGACTGGCCGCGATCGGGATGGGCGCCGCCCTGGTGCAGTACATCCCCTCGATGAAGTCCCTCCCCGAACGCGCCCGCGTGGTCAACGACCCGCTGCCCGCCCACCGCCGGCCCCTGGTGGCGCTGGTCGCCCTGGCCGCCGTCGGAGCGGTGGCCGCGGCCGCCGCCACCGGGCTGCTGCGCGCGGAGAACCTGGCCACGGTGGTGACCTTCGCGGCGCTCACCGCCGCCGCCGTCTACTTCGTGACGATGACGAGGTCGTCGGCGGTCTCCCGGGACGAACGCCGCCGCATCCTGGGGTTCCTGCCGCTGTTCCTGGTCTCGGGCCTGTACTTCGGGTTCCTGTTCCAGAAGTTCACGGCGATCTCGATCCTCATCACCGAGCGCATCGACCTCCAGATCGGCGGGTGGACCTTCCCGGTCGCCTGGATCACGACGGCCAGCCCGCTGGCGGCCGTGCTGATCACCCCGCTCATCGCCGGGCTCTGGAACCTGCTGGGGGACCGGCAGCCGGGACCGGTGGCCAAGTTCGCGGTCGGGCTCACCCAGATCGGCTGCGCGTACCTGTTCCTGCTGGTCGTCTCCGAGGCCACCGGGGAGGCGCACATCCCCCTGGTGCTGATCCTGCTGTTCATGGTGCTCGCCGGGTCCTCGGAGGTGTTCGTGGGGCCGATCGGGCTGTCCCTGGCCACCCGGATCGGGCCGCGGGCGTTCCGGTCGCAGATGGTGGGCCTCAACTTCCTCACCCTCGCCCTGGGCTCGTCCCTGTCGGGGCTGCTGGGGCAGCTGTTCACCGTCATCGACAACGCGTCCTACTTCACGGTCATCGCGACGGCCGGGATCGGCCTGGGCCTGGTGCTGTTCGCCGCCCGCGGGCCGGTGGGCCGCCTGCTGGAGTCGGGCCTGACCCGCTGAGCCCGGACGGACCCCGCCCCGCCCCGGCACTCCGTGCCCGGGGCCGGGTGCGCCCGGCGGCGGGCGGGCGGGGATGATACCGGGGTGGACTTCCCCGAACTCCAGCGGCGGCTGCGCGCGGCCGGGCACGACGCCCACCTCGCCTACGACGGCCGCCGCGACCCCTTCCTGGCCCACCTGCCCGCCGAGCACAGGGCGCGCGGCGGGTACTGCCGCGGCGCCTGGAACCTCTACCCGCTCGACGGCGGCCGGTACGCGGTGACCCTGCGCGAGCTGTACCGGCCCTCCCGGTACCCGCCCGACACCACCGGGCCCGAGCCGGCGGAGTTCGACACCGAACAGGAGGCCTGCGCGTACCTGTGGGAGGCGGTCGCGGCGCAGAGCCCGCCCGAGGGGACGCGCGACCTCGCCTTCGGCGAGCTGCCCGGGCCGGTCGCCGGGTGGATCCGCGACTGCGGGTTCGAGCCCGGGCGGACCCTGTTCGGGAACCCGTTCGTGGCGACGCTCCCCTCGGGGTCGGTCCGCCTGTCGCGCGTGGGCGACGCCTACGAGCTGCGCCGGCGCTCGGACTTCCCGCCCACCGTGGGGGAGGCGGTGTACTCCACGCCGGTGTGGGAGGACGTGTGCCGGGTGCTCATGTCCCTGGCCGGCGACGCGCGCGCCCCGGGGCCCCTGGGGTCGCCCCGGGTCGGGTTCGCGCCCGGGGTGCCGGGGCCGGAGCGGGCCCGGCGGCTGGCCGGGGCCGGCTACGCCGACATCGCCCGGGCCTACGAGGACGGGCGCGGCGGGCCGCTGCTGGACGTCCTCGCGGAGGGGGCCGCGGTCGACCTGGCCACCCCCGAGATCCTGCGGCGGGCCGAGGCGGCCGGACTGCCCGCGTACCCGTACGGGGACGGCTGTTCCATCACGTTCGGGTACCTGGAGGAGCGCTACCGGTTGTCCCGCACCGGCGACGGCCATGTCCTGGAGCGGGGGCGCGAACGCGAGAACACCTACTCGGTGCTGGCCGGGCCCACGGACCTGGAGGAGGTACGGGCCCTGCTGCTGCGCCACCTGGGAGGTTAGGACACCGCGCCCGGAGCCCGGTGCTGCGGGGTTGCCGCGCGGCGCCCCGCGCTGCCGCGGGGCGGAGGTGGCCCGAACGTCCGCCCGGTCACCGCCGGACGGTGGGGTCGGCGGACGGCCGTGGAGCGTCGGCCCGTACCCGGGCGGATGCGTGCTGCCGTGCCCGAGCGCGCCGGGGGTGGGATCAGCGCACGGCCTCGGGGGAGAGGCGGAAACGCTCCCGGTACCGGGCGGGGGTCGTGTTGAGGACGCGGCGGAACGCGCGGGTGAGCGTGTCGGTGCTGGCGAAACCGCAGGCCGAGGCCACCCGCTCCAGGGCGTCGTCGGTGGTCTCCAGCCGCTGGCGGGCCACCTCCACCCGGGCCGCCTCGATGTAGGCGGCCGGGGTGGTCCCCAGCTCGTTCTTGAAGATCCGGGTGAGCTGCCGCTCGCTGACATGGGCGTGGGCCGCCAGGTCGGGCACGGTGAGGGGCCCGGCCAGGTTGCGGGCGATGTGGTGGCGCAGGTCGTCGATGCGGCGCGTGGTCGACACCGGGTCCAGGGCCACGCTGAACTGGCTCTGCCCGCCGGGGCGCTTGAGGTACACCACCAGCTGCCGGGCCACGCGCAGGGCGGGCTCGCGCCCGAAGTCCTCGGCCACCAGGGCCAGGGACAGGTCGATGCAGGCGCTCAGCCCCGCCCCGGTCCAGATGTCCCCGTCCCGGATGAAGATCGGGTCGGCGTCCACCTCCACCCCGGGGTGCTCGGCGGCCAGCTGGCGGGCGGTCGACCAGTGCGTGGTGGCGCGCCTGCCCTCCAGCAGCCCGGCGGCGGCCAGCAGGTGCGCGCCCACGCACACCGAGGCGATGCGCCGGGAGCGCGGGGCCAGCCGCCGCACCTGGTCCACCACCGCCGGGTCGGCGACCGCCCGGATCCCGGAGCCCTCCCCGGTCTCGACCGAGCCCGGAACCAGCAGCGTGTCGATGCGCCGCCCGGCGACGTCGTCGAACGTGGCGTCGGGCAGCACCCGCACCCCCGCCGAGGTGGTGACCGGGTCCAGGGACGGCGAGGCCAGCACCACCTCGTAGCCGGTGGGGCCGCCCATCTCCCGCCGCAGCAGCGAGAACACCTCCGCGGGGCCGGTGACGTCCAGCAGGTCGACCCCCTCGAAGAGCATCACCACCACGAGCCGCCCGTCCACGGCACCCCCCTTTGTTCGTCCCCGTCCATGGCCCCGCGCGCAGGCCCGCCCTCCGGCCGGAGCGCCCGCCCCGCATGTCCGAATCTGCGGTTCGCACGACATTGCCGACATCGGGGTCCCGATCCTAGCGTGGACGGTGACCGCCCCACGAGGGCGGACCGCCGACGCCGCACCCCGCGGCACGGCACGGAAAGGAAGAACGACACCGATGGCCTCCACCACCCTGCGCGACATCAGCGGCCTGGACCCGGCCCCGGCCGCGCTCGCCGACGCGACCCTGGTCCTCATCGACTACCAGAACACCTACACCCGGGGTGTGATGGAACTGGAGGGCTGGGACGAGGCCCTGGACGCCGCCGCCGACCTGCTGGCCCGGGCGCGCGCGGCCGGGACCCCGGTCGTCCACGTCGTCCACGACGGCGGCGAGGGCAGCCCCTACGACATCCGCGAGGAGATCGGGGAGATCCACCCGCGCGTGGCACCGGCCGAGGGCGAGCAGGTCGTCGTCAAGGGCGCCCCGAACGCCTTCGTCGGCACCGACCTGCTGGAGCGCGTCAACGCCACCGGCCGCGGCGGGAACGTCGTCATCGCGGGCTTCATGACGCACATGTGCGTCACCTTCAGCTCCGAGGGCGCCTTCCTCAACGGGCTGCGGCCGACCGTCGTCGCCGACGCCTGCGCCACCCGGACGCTGCGCTCCCCGGTGGCCGAGGTGCCCGCCGCGCAGCTGCACGCCGCCGCCCTGGCCACCATCGGCGACCTGTACGGGGTGGTCGTCCCCACCGCCGCCGACCTGGGCTGAACCCGGGCGGCCCCGCCCCCGCACGGGGGCGGGGCCGCGGCCGGTCAGCGGCGGCGCGCGGCCGTCCGGGGCCCCGGGCCGCTCAGCGGGGCTCGCCCCCGCGGTCGCGCACCGACTCCCGCAGCCGCCCGAACACCCGGCCGGAGTGGATGCCGTCGTGCTCGAACTCGTTGGTGACCCACGCCCACGAGTTCCCCACCCCCTCCAGGGTGTCCAGTTGCAGGTGGGCGTCCACGTACAGGTCGTCGTAGTACACGGCGGCCGCCACGGGGACCTCGTTGGCGGCCAGGCGCTTCTCGTCGTACAGCGGCGGCCAGTCGGTGCGCCGGGCCAGCTCCTCCACCGCCGGGCGCAGCTCCTTCAGCAGCCGCACCTCCTCGAACATCCACGGGAAGGCCATCTCGCCGGTGAACATCAGCGGCCGGGCGTCCTCGGCGAACACCGGGCGCCGGTCGCGCTCGCGCTGGGCAGCCCAGGCGGTGGCGGTGCCGGGGCGGTCGGCGTAGATCGCCTCCTGGAGGGTCCAGTACAGCGGGTCGGCGGCGCTGGAGGTGCGCACCAGCACCTCCTGGAGGAAGCCGTCGGACAGTCGGCCGGGGCGGATGAACGCGCTCTCCACCAGCCAGTGCATCCGCTCGAACCCGGGCTTGCGGCCGAACTCGATGCCCAGGGTCTGGAACCGGCGGACGGTGAGCCGGTCGCCGTCGGGCAGGCGCACGTCGTTCGCGGCCAGGTGGTCGGCGATCGCCGCCACGGCCTCCACGTCCTGCGGGTAGCGGCGGCGGTACTCGGCGGTCTTGCGCTCCACCCGGGTGAAGGTCCGGCGGTACACCTCCTCCACGTCGGCGGGCACGCCGGGGACGCCGCCGCAGATGTAGCAGGCGTTGAGGGCCTCGGGGGCGTGGGAGAGGTAGGCCAGGGTCAGCCAGCCGCCGTAGCTCTGGGCCAGGGTGGTCCAGCGCCTGCCGCCGTAGACGGACTGCCGGACGTGCTCCATGTCGCGCACGATCGAGTCGGCGCGGAACCGGGACAGGTAGTCGGCCCCGGCGGCGGCGTCGCCGCGTTCGGCGACGGCCCGCGCGTCCAGGGGCGTGCTGCGCCCGGTGCCGCGCTGGTCGACCAGGACGATCCGGTACTCGCCGACGGCCTCCCCGATCCAGCCGGAGGGCTCCAGCGGGCGGGGGTTGGCCCCGCCGGGTCCGCCCTGGAGGAAGGCGAGCAGGGGGAGGTCGTCCCCCTTGCGCTCGGGGGCGACCAGCTCCCGGACGAAGAGCTCGATCCGCTCCCCGCCGGGGTCGGACCAGTCCAGGGGGACGGTGACCGTGTGCTCGGTGACCCACAGCCCGGGCATGGCGTAGCCCATCAGCGATCTCCTCGGTGTCGGCCGCTTCCCGGGATTGGCGGATGCGGGGGGATTCGGGAAGTCGGCCCGAACATCGTAGGGGAGTTTTCGGCCTCGTTGTCCGATCCGGCGCGCGGGGCCTACGCCTCCTGCCGACGCACCATCTCCCGGATCCAGACGGGCGCGAACGGGGACGTGCAGCCGGGGGGAGTGGGGTAGTCCTCCAGCACCCGCAGGCGCTCCCCGATCCCGATCGCCCGCTCCCGGTACCCGGGGTGCTCGATCCCGATCCGGGCCAGGCACTCGTTCATCGCCCACTGCAAGCGGTCGGGGGCGTCCTTCATCCGCGCCTCGACGGTGTCGAGCAGCCCGGCCAGGTCCAGGCCCTCGGGCCGCTTCGCCACGCGGTCGGTGATCAGCGCCCACCCGGCGCTCGCGACCACCGGGTCCGGGTCGGCGAACCAGGCCAGGCGCAGCTCCTCGGCGTGCGGGCTCTTCTTGACCACGTAGTTGACGAGCCAGTCCTGCACCTTGGGCCTGCGCGCCTCGCGCAGCATGGTGTCCAGCTCCTCGCGCCCGAACGCCTTGGGGCGGCAGACCAGCAGCGCCAGCAGGCGCGCCGCCGTGTCGCCGGTCGCCCACAGTTCGACCGCCAGGTCCTGCTGTGTCTTCAGCCGCTTGGCGACCGCGCGCAGCTTCGTGAGGTTCACGCCGTGGTCGTCGCCGTGCTTCTCGTTGACCCGGCGGACCTTGGGGTCCTCCAGCGCGGCCAGCTCGGCCATCACCTCGGCCACCGTCGTTTCGACCTGCGTCTCCCCGGCCATGCCGATCCCCTTTCTCACGTGCGGGTTCAGCCTACGGCGCGGGTCGGACGCCCGTGCCCTCCCCGGGCTCCCCGGGGTCTGCGGGGGCGCCGGGTTCTCCAGGGGCACCGGGGCCACCGGGCCCTCTGTGCTCTCGCGGGGGCCGCAGGGCGGTCCGGCTCAGGACCCCGCCGCCCAGGGCGGCCGCGGCCAGGGTCGCGAGGGCGGCGGGCAGACCGGCCGCGGTGGCGACCGCGCCGACGAGCAGCGGACCGCCCGCGTCGCCCAGCTCGCGGCCGAGTTCGGCGTTGCCCATCGTCCGGCCCATGCGCTCCTCGGGGGTGACGGCGGCCAGGTGGGCGAAGGCCAGCGGGGTGACGGTGCCGACGGCCAGGCCGATCACCGCGGCGCAGGCGAACAGCGTGACCGCGTTCGGGAGCAGTGCCAGCAGCAGGAGCGCGGCGGCGGCCGCCCACAGGCCCAGCATGCCCCCGGTGCGGGTGCCCACCCGGTCCTCGTCGCGCAGGCGTCCGACGGCCGGCTGGACCAGGGTCGAGGCGAGCGCGAGCAGCGCGACGGCCGCGGCCCCGGCCAGGGGGTGCAGCTCCAGGCGGACGGCCAGCAGGGGGAGGAAGCCGACGGCGACGCCCAGGACCGCGGTCGTGGTGGCGAGCAGCAGGGTGGGGACGAGGAAGCCGCGTTCGGTGGTCTGCCGGACCAGGTCGGCGACGGTGTACCGGGGGCGGGGCACGACCGGCAGGGTGGGAACGGCGAGCAGCACCCACACGGCGGCGACGGCGGACAGCAGCCCCAGCGCCAGGTAGAGCGACCCGATGCCCCACAGGTGGGCGAGGCCGACGCCGATGAGCGGGCCCAGGACGTAGCCCAGGCTCTTCCACGCGCCGTACCGGCCGAAGGAGCGGCCCAGCCGCTCCCGCCCGGCCAGGCGCGCGACCGCGGCCGAGGAGGCGGGGGAGAACGCCGAGGCGGCGGCGCCCTACCCGAGCCGGGCCAGGCCGAGCAGCAGCGGAGTGGGGGAGATGAGCGCGAGCAGCGACGCGGCGGTGAACGCTACCAGGCCGCCGACGATCACGGGCCTGGGGCCGATCCGGTCGCTGAGCGCGCCGAAGAGCGGCTTGAGGACCACTTCGGCCACGTCGTAGAGGGCGAGCATGAGGCCCAGGTGGATCAGGGACAGGCCGATGTCGTCGCTCTGGGCGCCGAGTACGCCGGCGACGCCGTGGGCGCCGAACGCGGTGGTGAAGCCGGCGAGGTAGAGCGGGGCCACGGGGCGCATGGAGGAGGATGCCGTCACGTAGGTGAATGTAACACCTGTTACTGCGGGCCTGAAGAGGGGTGGGGAAGGGGATGGTGGCGGCACCGCCCGGACCGGTTCGGAGCGGAGCGGCCCGGGAGGCCGGGAGCGGATCCCGGTCCACCGGCTCCCGCCCCACCGGCTCCCGGCCGCGGAACCGAGTGTTACGGTCGGGCCTGTGACGGACGATGCGGTGCGGTGGATGCTCGCGGTGGTACAGGTGCCGGCCAGGCCGTCCCGGCACCGCGTCGCGGTGTGGCGGGAGCTGCGGCGGGCGGGCGCCGTGCCGGTGTCCCAGGGGACCTGGGCGCTGCCGGCGGCGGAGGTCTTCCGCGAGGCGGCGGCCCGGGCCGGGGAACTGGCGGCCGAGGGCGGCGGGCGGGTGGCGGTGTTCGACGTCGAGCCGCGCGACGCGGCGGCGCGGGAGTTCATCGTGGACGCCTTCACGGCGGCGCGGGTGGACGAGTGGGGCGAGTACGCCACCGACTGCGGCCGGTTCCTGGAGGAGATCGCCAAGGAGATCGCGAAGGAGAAGTTCACCTTCGCGGAGCTGGAGGAAGAGGAGCAGAGCCTGGAGCGGCTGCGCCGCTGGTTCCGCGACCTCAAGAAGCGCGACGTCCTCGCGCTTCCGCAGGCCCGGGACGCCGCCGAGCGCCTGCGCGCCTGCTCCGACGCCCTGGACGACTACGCCGAACGCGTCTACGCGGCCGTCCACGGCGGTTCGTCGGAGGGGTGACCCGGGGCCGGGCGCGGGCGGGCGGGGCGGCGTGCGGGGCGGGTGTGTCGGCCCGGCCGGAAGGCGGCGGGTGCGGGCGGGGGAGCGGGGAGGGCCTGGCAAGGGCGGACGCGGTGGGCGGGAGCGGAAAATCGGTCGACGGCTCCGCGGCGCCCTGACACGGTGGGGCACCATGACGAGCTCGGAACTTTTGACCGCCGCGGACGTGGAACTCATGCAGGGGTTGGCGCAGCGCCTCACCGCCACCCACCCGGAACTGGTGAACAGCGACGCGTCCTACGGCGAACTGGCCTGGAACTGGGGCAGGGGGCATGCGGCCTTCGCCGACAAGTGGCGGCGCCGGCTGTGGTTCTCCGACGGTGACCTGGTGGCGTGGGGGTGGGCGCAGCTGCCGCGCCGGGCGCGGCTCAGCGACGGGACGGTCAAGGAGGTCACCGGTGCCTACCTGGCTCACCAGGTCCATCCCGACCACGCGGGGCTGCTGGACGAGGTGATCGACTGGTTCGACGCGACCGCGCCGGGGCTGGAGCGCTCGGTGCTGCCGTGCGCCCTCGACGGGGCCGCCCTGGAGCGGTGGGCGGCGCACGGGTACGGGACCGACCCGGACGCGCTCGGGGACGAGGGGTCCTGGACCCAGTTCAACCAGCGGGACCTCACCGACATCGAACGGCCGGAGCTGCCGGACGGCTTCCGGTTCCGCACCGCCGACGAGGCGGGGGCCGAGGCCGCCGTCCAGGCCCACCTGGACGCGTGGCGTCCCTCCGCGTACTCGATCGAGGCGTACGAGGGCGTGCGGGCGACGGCCGCGTACCGCGGTGACCTGCACGTCCTGGTGGAGGCGCCGGACGGGACGATGGCGTCCTCGGGGATCATGTGGTTCGACGAGGTGAACCGGACCGTCGAGTTCGAGCCGGTCGGGACCCACCCGGACTACCGGCGCCTCGGGCTGGGGCGGGCGATGCTCCTGCGCGGGATGGGGCTGGCGAAGGGGGCGGGGGCCGTGCACGCGACGGTGGCCTGCCTGGGGGCGCCCGGGCACCCGTCGGCGCGCGGGCTGTACTACAGCGTGGGGTTCCACAAGTTCACGTGGGACGCGCCGCTGGTCAAGGGGGCGGACGCTTGAGCGCGGGCGGGGACGTCGAGTACGAGGCCAGGGTGCTGGAGGTCGACCCCGAACGGGTGGCCCGGCTCATCCTCGACAAGGGCGGAACGGACCTGGGGGAGGTGCTCCAGCGGCGTTACGTGTACGACCTCGCGCCGGAGGGGGACGTGTCCCGGTGGGTGCGGCTGCGGGACACGGGGGAGCGGGTGACGCTCGCGGTGAAGGAGATCGTCTCCGACGCCATCGACGGCACGCGGGAGACCGAGACCGAGGTGGGGGACTTCGAGACGGCGAACGTGCTGCTGGGGAAGCTGGGGTACACGGCGAAGGCCTACCAGGAGAACCGCAGGCACAGTTTCGTGCTGGAGGGGGCGCGGCTGGAGATCGACAGCTGGCCCCGGATCCCTACGTACCTGGAGATCGAGGCCGACAGCCGCGGAGAGGTGGTGCGGGTGGCTGCGCTGCTGGGGTACGCGGAGGAGGAGCTGACGGGGGAGAACACCGTCAAGCTGTACACCCGCTACGGCATCGACCTGTCGGCGATCGAGGACCTGCGGTTCGAAGGACCGTGAGGGGGGTCGAGGTCGGCCGTGGTGTGCCCCGCCGGTGACCGGAGGGGCGCACCACGACCCGCGGGACCACTATTAAGACAGCGTGGAGCGGAGGAAGGCCGCCCACTCGGGGGAGGGGAAGGGAAGGTGCCCGGCGGTGGGGTGCTTGGAGTCCCGGACGGCCGCCCCGCAGGGCAGGTCCGCGACCTCGACACAGTTCTGCCCTTGCCCGCTGTGGCTGCTCTTCCGGAAGTTCACAGGGATGTGCGCGACCTCGACGCAGTTCTCACCAGCACCGCTGTAGCTGCTCTTGCGAAAAACGAGATCTGTCACGATGAATCCTTCAGCGGTTCGCTCATGTCGCGAACGAAGTCTATGCTCTGGGCCACGGTCAGCGCGGCACTGCTCGCCTCACGCCACATGGCATCGTATCGGCGTATCTCATCCGGCCCCTCCACATACAGGGTGGATGTGGGGGTCTCGGCGTAGCCGATGGTCGGATCGCTTGGCTCCGGGAACTCCATGATCTGGAAGCTGCCCAGATTGGCGGCGTGCATCCCTGCTGTGAAGGGCAGTACCTGGATGGCGACGTTGGGCTTCGTAGCCATTTCGACCAAGTGTTGGAACTGTTCGCGCATGACGGCGTCCCCACCCGCATGCCGACGTAGGGCTGCTTCATCGATGACTGCGGCGTACTCCGGTGGGTGAAGCCGGTTCAGGATCTCCTGGCGTTCCATGCGGGCTTGCACATGGCGCTGAATGCGCTCTTCGGAGTAGGCGTTGGCGCCAAGGAAGACGGCCCGCGTGTAGTCGGGGGTCTGGAGCAGGCCGGGGATCACCTGGGCTTCATAGACCCGGATGAACGAGGCCTCGACCTCGAAAGAGGGAAGCCCGCTGGAACTGAAGACATCCTTGTACTTGGACCACCAGCCCGATTCCGCGGCGTCCTTGGCGAGTTGGTGCATGCTCTCCCAAGCTCTCCGGTCCACCTGGTAGAGCTCGGCGAGAGCGTCGATTTGGGCGGGGCGGATGCGCTTGAGGGAAGCGGTCTCCAACTTGCCCAGGGTGGCTCGGGGGATACCCGATTTCTTCGCGGCGATGTCGAGGGTGTCGCCGGAGTCCTCGCGCAGGTCTCGCAGGATGCGGGCGAGCCGACGGCGGCGGATGGTCGGGCTGAGGGAGTTCTTCATGGGGGCAACCTATCAAGGCTCTCTGGAGATTCTCCATAACGCTTGACTGTGGAGAATCTCCAGAGCATGATGAATGTGCGGCTGGTGAGCGCTCCCTTACCTAGGGTGGGTGAGGGTTCTTGCTGGTCAGACTATGCCGCGGCCGTCCCCCGCGCCTGTGGAATGCGCAAGTTCACCCTGCGCGGATGGACGTACCGGTCGGGTTCGTTCGAGGTTCTTCACCACATCCATGCCAAGGAGTGTCTTTGTCATGCTCGCAATCGTTCCCTTTCCCCCGCCGATGCCGCCGTTGCCGGAGGTGACCCTGCCTCTGGGAGAGCTGGTGCCGCGGCGGTGCCGGCACTACTTCAACCCGCACGCCCGCCGGGCGCACTACAAGGTGCGCTCCTACGAGTTCGGGTCCTCGCCGCAGCTGATGCCGCTGGTGCGGGCGTTCCTGGACGCCAGCGCCGCCGAACGCGACGCCGACTACCGGTACCTCTTCACGCTCCTGGGAAGCGAACTGGCCGCGAACGCGCTCACCCACTCCCGCTCGGGGCGGCCGTTCGGCACCTTCACGTTGCGCTGCGAGCGCAGCCGCACCGGCCTGCACCTGACCTGCACCGACCAGGGGCACCCGGACGGGCGCACCACCCCGGAGGGGCGGCGCGAGTACCTGGTGGCCGACCCCGCCGGGCTGGACGTGGGAGCCGAATCGGGTCGGGGGCTCGCCCTGGTCGATGCCCTGGCCACATCCTGGGGCGACAACGGCATCGCCGACCACCGGCAGGTGTGGTTCTTCCTTGCCTACGACCTGACCGGCAACCCCTGGACCACCGCGGCCTGAACGGACTTCGCGTCCCGAACGCGAAACGGGCCCAGGAGAGCGCGGCAACGCTCCCCGGGGCCCTCAATCCCGAAATCCACAGTTCCACGTGTAAGAAAGCAGGATCGGTGACGCATCCTATCCCGCGCCCCCGCCCACCGACCGGACCGCCCAGGCCGCTGCCCAGGCGCCCCCGTCCTCCGAAGGAGTGGGCCGCCTGACCGGAGCTGCGCGCCCCGCCCGCACCTATGCGGGCGGGGCGTTCTGTGTTCCCCGGAACCCGACAAGGGCTTCTCCGTCGTGGCGTTTGTGGTGGGATCGCGGTGACTGTGGGGGTGCCCGTTGCCTTGGTGCGCTCAGTCCGGTAGAAAGCCTTGGAGCTTAAGAACGAAGCTTGGGTGTTTTGTCTGTTTCTTGAAAAGTCATAAAATCGGCCGGTTCCCGGTGGCATATGCCCAGGTCATTTACTGTGCTCCCCGCGCACGCGGGGATGGTCCCGGGTCCACCCCGTTCCCCGAGGTGCCTCCGGTGTGCTCCCCGCGCACGCGGGGATGGTCCCTGGTCCGCGCGCTGGATGACGAGGTACGCGATGTGCTCCCCGCGCACGCGGGGATGGTCCCGGGTGGTTAACCACCTCTGATTTGGTAAAATGGTGCTCCCCGCGCACGCGGGGATGGTCCCGCCGACCGCAGGTAGCGCGACCACTCCATGGCGTGCTCCCCGCGCACGCGGGGATGGTCTCTCCAGGCGGATCCCGGCATTCGCGGTCTTGTCGTGCTCTCCGCGCACGCGGGGATGGTCCCGGGGCCCGCTGGAGCCTACGCCGCGACCTTCCGTGCTCCCCGCGCACGCGGGGATGCTCCCGGCGAGTCGGCCGACGACGCTACCCCGGAGCAGTGCTCCCCGTGCATGCGGGGATGGCCTTTGGTCCTGTCAGCCTGTCAGCCACAGGGAGACCGCCCCGATCACACCGGCGGCACCGGCGACCCCAGCAGCACCGTCACCGGTGCCGCGATCACCGACACCACCCTGATCCCCACCTCCACCGGCGACTTCCCCGTGTGGAACGCCACCGGGCTGCGGAACATCCACCACCGTTTCCCGTTCACCACGAACGGCCACGCCAGCGGAACCCCCGACCTCGTGAGCCAGTCTCCGAGGACGTGCACCAGAGCCCCCGCGAACACCACCGAACCGATCAACCACCACGCCGGTGTCTGCTCGTACCCCAGCATCGCCGCCACCGCCAGTCCTCCGGCGATCCACAGCGTCGCGTGCTTGCGCTTCCTCAGTGAGCCCAGCTTCTTCATCGGCCGCAGCACCGTCCCCAGTCCGAGGGCGACCATCGCGAACACCACCAGGCCCGCACCCAACGGCACCAGCGACACCAGCAGAGCGACCAGCCCGAACACCGCACACGCCGGCACGGTGTGGGTGAGGTACCGGTGCCCGCCCTCCTGTGGATGTCGCCGCTCCACGTCGGTGGCGGTCCTGCGGTACACGGCCTTGGAGGCGTCCCGGAGTTTGCGGGACGCCAGCTCCGTCACCCGTCCCAGCGACCGGCCGACCGTGGACCCGGGCTCGTCCAGGTCCGGGAGCAGAGCCGCGCCGCCGCCGATGAGGGCGCACCACAGGGCGGTGAACGGATCGGTCTGGACGGCGACCGCGACGGCGGCTCCGGCGAGCAGGCCGGTCGCGGCGTGCGAGGTACCCATCATGGGGGGCTCCAAAATGCAGGGGAGGGAAGGGCGCCTTGACTGTCTCTCGGACATACGACAAGAACCCGGATAAATGTGCCAGAAGGTTGTTCGTGAATGCTCCCCGTGCATACGGGAGCCGGGACGACGGACACGACTCCCGAGCCTTCTGCATGAGGTGACGGGCGGCGATCTCGGCGAACCGCGTCTCGGCCCCCTTCGGTGAGGGCGCACAGGCAACCGCGAACCGGCAGGGCGCTCCCCGCCCCGAGGGTGCGCGCCGTCGGTGGTCGGCCCGGCGCGGGTACCGCGTGACCGGCGGCGTCCGGGAGCGGAGAACGGCGGGGCCATGCCACCGCGGCGCGGACGGGCCCGGCGGGCGGATGCGTTCCCGTGGCTCAACCCATCGCCACCAGGAACACCACAGACGGAGAAGACCGCACGGCCGGAGGGGTACCCGGGAAGCGCGTCACTTCACCACGGACCAGGGGGCGGAGCCGCGGCGCTAGTCGGGGTTCAGGACCTCGTCGTCCGCGTGCGTGCCGAACTCGGCGACGCGCACCTCCGCGATGCGCTCGTACCGGCTGATCCGGTCGGTCCACTCCGCGTCGACGCCGAAGGCCGCCTTCGCGAAGCCCACCCGTCCGATGGCCTCCGCCAGCTCCGGGTCGCCCGGGGCCAGCAGCCGTAGCGGCGCGTCGAGCGCCACGGTGCGCGGCGGCACGAAGAACTCGTCCGGCACCACCGCGCGCGCATGGACGAGTGCGCCCACGGCGACGACCGCGCCGGCCCCCAAACGCGCGCCTTGAAGAACCGTTGCCGCGGTCGCCACATAGGCGCACCTGTCGACCTCGCAGCCCAGCAGAGTGGCGTGCGGGCCCACGAAGACGTGGTCGTGGACGAGCACCGGCTGGTCACCGGCGACCGCGGACGCGCGCAACACCGCGTTCTCGCAGATCACCGCGGCCTCCCTGATCTCAATCCGGGACCCCTCGGAGTCGAGCACCGCGCCGTACATCACCCGGGCCCTGGGGCCCACGCGGACGTCACCGACGAGCGTGGCCGTGGGGGCCACGTAGGCGGTGGGATGGACCTGGGGCTCTTGGCCGCGATGCCGGATGCGGATCCCCTGTGCTCCAACGGTCATGAGCGGATTGTCGCCCGAGGGGCGCAGGAGCGCTGGCGGATTTCAGACGCCGCGTTCGCTGGGATCCGTGCCGCCCGCCGCCCGCCGATCCACGGCTCCCGTTGCCCGGACCCGATCCATCCGGTAGAAACCCCTGAGAGCCCACCGAGCAAGGCCGGGCGTTTTGTCCGTTTCTTGAAAAGTCATAAAATCGGCCTGTTCCCAGGGGTATCCGCGCAGGTCATTTACTCTGCTCCCCGCGCACGCGGGGATGGTCCCCACTGCCGGTACCCCACGCCAGCAGCGACAATCTGCTCCCCGCGCACGCGGGGATGGTCCCCCTCTGCTTTCACCATCCGCAGTACCTTCCTCCTGCTCCCCGCGCACGCGGGGATGGTCCCGGATCACCTGCCTAGAGGAGACCCGCAATGACCTGCTCCCCGCGCACGCGGGGATGGTCCCTGTCCGTCCAGCGGATCAGCCAGATGATGAAGCTGCTCCCCGCGCACGCGGGGATGGTCCCGAGCGCGATCAGCCATCCGGTGATCTTCGCGGCTGCTCCCCGCGCACGCGGGGATGGTCCCTTGGGGTACGCAGGGTACGCACCCCCCGCCGACTGCTCCCCGCGCACGCGGGGATGGTCCCCGGTACCGGTCGGACATGGGGTTGGAGCCCATCTGCTCCCCGCGCACGCGGGGATGGTCCCATCGAAACGGGCCGGTCGAAGAAACCCGCGGTCTGCTCCCCGCGCACGCGGGGATGGTCCCAACCCCACCTGGTAGAGCTTGGTCACCGCGTCCTGCTCCCCGCGCACGCGGGGATGGTCCCCCGGTGCGGGCGGCGCGTTTGGCGTGGCGGCGCTGCTCCCCGCGCACGCGGGGATGGTCCCCGTGCCCGTCCGCGTCCTGCTCCAGGTCGCGGCTGCTCCCCGCGCACGCGGGGATGGTCCCTGACCCTGCCCGGCGCCGCGCCCGTCGCGACCCTGCTCCCCGCGCACGCGGGGATGGTCCCTCCGTTGCGTCCTGGTCTCGGTGGTGCTGGCTCTGCTCCCCGCGCACGCGGGGATGGTCCCGATCCGGTCGGCGTCGGACTTGGCGTACATGCGCTGCTCCCCGCGCACGCGGGGATGGTCCCAACGCCTACAGCGCGCGCCCCGCGGTGCCCACCTCTGCTCCCCGCGCACGCGGGGATGGTCCCTAACCCCGGCAACTCGAATCGGCCCCCGGCACCTGCTCCCCGCGCACGCGGGGATGGTCCCAGCCTCTCCGGCCCCGCGGGCGTCCAGCCGTCCTGCTCCCCGCGCACGCGGGGATGGTCCCGATGGGGCGCTGATCATCCAGCGCCGCCCGGCCTGCTCCCCGCGCACGCGGGGATGGTCCCATCCGGCGAAGCTCACGGACCACGTGCGGGGGCTGCTCCCCGCGCACGCGGGGATGGTCCCGCGCCCTGCGCATGGGCTTCGCCATCTACCCGCTGCTCCCCGCGCACGCGGGGATGGTCCCGACGGCGCGTCCCTCGCTGGCGCCCTGGACGGCTGCTCCCCGCGCACGCGGGGATGGTCCCACCGAGTGGGTGGCGGAGCACTACCGGAGGCGCTGCTCCCCGCGCACGCGGGGATGGTCCCACGGCGACGTCGATCGCGAGCAGCGCCTCGAGCTGCTCCCCGCGCACGCGGGGATGGTCCCGAGGGGTTCGGCACCATCGCCACCGACTACCCCTGCTCCCCGCGCACGCGGGGATGGTCCCCGCTACGCACTCGAAGCGCTGCGGGTGAAGGACTGCTCCCCGCGCACGCGGGGATGGTCCCAAGCCCGTCATCATGCTGCGCCTGGGGATGACCTGCTCCCCGCGCACGCGGGGATGGTCCCGACGACGCCGACGTCGTTCACCAGGGCCCCGGCTGCTCCCCGCGCACGCGGGGATGGTCCCAACCGGCCGTTCGCGTCGGTCACCAACGCCGACTGCTCCCCGCGCACGCGGGGATGATCCCTTGCGTTCCTTGGGAGCGGAATCCGGGTCCGTCTGCTCCCCGCGCATGCGGGGGTGGGCTTGTGGGCTGGGCCCGGATGTGGGCGAGGGGCCTGCCTGGCGTGAGGGCGGGGCCTTGGGGGTGAGCCCGGCAGAGCGGTAGGGGGTGTACGAGCGCCCCCGCCATGTGGCATGCTCGGATTTGGGCACTCGTCCAAGGCGATCGCCCAAAACCTGTTCGGGAGGACGCATGACCACACAGCGAGCGCAGGAGGTGCGGGAGCGCCTGCTGGCCGCCGCGGCGGAACTCATCGCGGAGCGGGGCTGGGCGAGGGTGAGCACCCGGGTCCTGGCCGAGCGGGCCGGGGTGGGGCCCGGGCTGGTCCACTACCACTTCTCCTCCCTGCGCGCCCTGCTCAACGAGGCCGCCCTGCGCACCATGTCCGGCGTCGTCCTCGAAGGCGCCGCCCACCTCCCCGGCACCACCGCCCGGGAGGGCCTCGACCTGATGCTCGGCAAGCTGGACGCCTACTCCGGCGACGACCCCACCTCGGTCCTCTTCATCGAGACCTACCTCGCCGCCGGGCGCGACGCGGAACTGCACCAGGCCCTCACCCGCCTGCTGGCCGACTTCCGCGACCTGCTCGCCGACTGGATGCGCGCCGCCGGCGTCCCCGACCCCGACACCACCGCCCGCGTTCTCGCCTCGGCCGTGGACGGGCTCATGCTGCACCGCCCCCTGGACCCCTCCCTGACCGCCGAGACCGTCGTCCCCGTTCTGCGCAGGCTCCTCCTCGGAGCCGTTGAGGAGTCACGATGAGCACACCCCACGCCGTCATCGCCGGAGCCGGGATCGCCGGCCTGGCCCTGGCCCGGCGCCTGGCCCACCACGACTGGCGGGTCACCGTCGTCGAACGCGCCCCCGGCCCGCGCCCCCAGGGCTACATGATCGACTTCTTCGGCCCCGGCTACGACGCCGCCCGGATCATGGGCCTGCTGCCCCGCCTGCGCGAACTCGGCCACGACTTCTCCGAGGCCGTCCTGGTCGACGAGCGGGGCCGCCGCCGCGCCTCGGTCGGATTCCAGCGCTTCGCGGAGGCCCTGGGCGGCTCCGTCGTCTCGCTCATGCGCCCCGACCTGGAACTGGCCCTGCGAGAGTCCCTCCCGGCCGGCGTGGACCTGGTCTACGGCACCGCCCTGACGGGTGTGGAGGAGCGCCCCGACGGCGTCGCGGCGCGGCTGTCCGACGGCCGCGTCCTGGAGGCCGACCTGCTCGCCGGCGCCGACGGCATCCACTCCACCGTCCGGAGCCTGGTCTTCGGCTCGGAGGAGGACTACCTGCACCACCTGGGCTTCCACACCGGGGCCTTCGTCTTCGAGGACGCCGCCCTGCACGCCCGCACCCGACAGCGCTTCCTGCTCACCGACAGCCTCGGCGCCCAGATGGGGTTCTACGCCCTGGAGGGGGCCGAGGTCGCCGTCTTCACCGTGCACCGGACCCGCGACACCACCCTGCCCGAGGACCCCCGCCGGGCCCTGCGCGAGGCCTGCGCGGGCCTGGGCTGGGAGGTGCCCCGGGCGCTGGAGCTGTGCCCCGAGCCCGCACAGGTCTACTACGACCACGTCGCCCAGGTGCGGATGGACTCCTGGTCCCGGGGCCGGGTGGTGCTCCTCGGGGACGCCTGCCAGGCGGTGTCGCTGCTGGCGGGCCAGGGCGCCTCGATGGGCGTGGGCGGGGCGTTCGTCCTGGCCGAGGAACTCGCCGGGGCGCCCACCCTGCGCGAGGGGCTGGAGCGCTACGAGGCGCGGTGGCGGCCCGTGGTGGAGGAGCGCCAGCGCGCGGCCCTCACCGGGACCTCCTGGTTCCTCCCCGACACCGCGCTGCGCCTCCGGCTGCGCCGCCTGGTCCTGCGGCTGTCGGCCCTGCCCGGGGTGGACCGCCTGGTGGCCTCGGCGGTGTCGGGCAAGCCCAGCCGGGTGATCGGCGACCTGGCCTCCGCCTCCCCGGGCGAGCGCACCGCCCCCTGAACCCCGGCCGGGACCCGACCGAACGCGCACGCCGACTGTCGGGTCGCGCCGCCCGGGCACCGCATAGCGTTTCCCGCGGACGGGGCACGCCGCCCCGCGACCGTGGTGAGAGGAGACCGCACATGCTGTCCGAGCGCGACGTCGAGGCGTTCGTCCGGGACGGGTACGTCGCCCTGCGCGGCGCGTTCCCCCGCGAACTCGCCGACCGGGGGAGGGAGCTGCTGTGGGCCGACCTGGACTGCGACCCCGGCGACCCGGCCACTTGGACCCGGCCGGTCATCCGGCTCGGCGGCTACCACGACCCGCCGTTCCGCGAGGCCGCGTGCGCCCCCGCGCTGCTCGAGGCGTTCGACGCGCTGGTGGGGGAGGGGCGCTGGCAGCGGCCCGGCGGGCTGGGCACGTTCCCCGTGCGCTTCCCCAGTGACGAGGACCCCGGGGACGCCGGCTGGCACCTCGACGCCTCGTTCGCCGGAGAGCAGGGGGAGGCCCGGGTCAACCTCCGCTCGCGCGGGCGCGCGCTGCTGATGCTCTTCCTGTTCTCCGACGTGGGCCCCGACGACGCGCCCACGCGCATCCGGGTGGGCTCGCACCGGGACCTGCCCCGGCTGCTGGCCGACGCGGGCGACGAGGGGCGCGAGTTCATGGACCTGTGCGGCGAGGCGGTCCCCGCCAGTGAGGGGCGGCCGGAGGCACTGGCCACCGGAGAGGCGGGCGACGTGTTCCTGTGCCACCCGTTCCTCGTGCACAGCGCGCAGCCGCACCGGGGCTCCGTCCCGCGCTTCATGGCCCAGCCCCCGCTGCTCCCGGTGGGGGAGCTCGACCTCGAGGCCGAGCACCCCACCCCGGTGGAGCGCGCCGTCATCGAGGCGCTCCGCGACGGCTGACCCGCGGCGGCCCGGGGGGCGTTGTCCACCGGGCCGCGCGGCCGCCGCCCCGGGCGCGGGGTCACGCGCCGGGGGAGCCGGAGCCCTCGGCCGCGGACGCCTGGTAGAGGTCCGCGTAGGTCGGCGTGTCCTTGATCAGGTCGTCGCAGAAGGCGGCGACGTCGGGGCCGATGAGGTCCATGACCCCGGTGCCCGCTGCGGCCCCCTCCTCGAAGAAGTCGACGATCCCCGAGAGCAGGTCCCCCTCGGCCAGGCCGACCGGCCCGACCTTGAAGTAGTACCTCTGGATCTCCTTGTAGACGATCTGGTAGTCCGGCGGCAGCGCCTTGACCCGCGCCACGTGCGCGCGCCACTGCCGCTTGCCCTCGATGATGTCCTGGACGCCCATGTCAGCCTCCCAGCCGGGCCAGTTTCCTCGCGACGTTCCGGTTCAACTGCTCGCGCCACCGGTCCCGGTGGCTCCGGGCCCCCTCCCCGCCGGCCAGCGCCGCACAGAAGCCCGCGACGTCGTCGCCCAGGACGTCGCGGACGTCCTGCCCGTCCGCCGCGGTCTCCTCCAGCAGCCCCAGGGCGCCGTCGAAGATCGGCATCAGGTTGCGTCCCGAGAAGTCCGAGTAGGGGTACAGGTGGGCCTTGATCTGCTCCCACGCCTCACGGTGGCCGGTCGGCAGGGCCGCGGCCCGGGCCTCGAACGCCTTCCACTCCCGGGTGAGGTCGCTGCCCGTCACCGTCTCCCAGAGGTTCATCCCCCGTCCTTCCTGAGCTTCTCGATCCGGTCCGAGACGTAGTCCCACTTGGCCCAGAACGTGGCGAGCTGCGCCCGCCCCGCGTCGTTGAGCGCGTAGAACTTGCGCGGCGGCCCCACCCCGGAGGGCCGTTTCGTCACCTGGACGAGGCCGTTCTTCTCCAGGCGCAGCAGGATGGTGTAGACCGTCCCCTCGACGACGTCGGCGAAGCCGAGCTCGTTCAGCCGCCGCGTGATGGCGTACCCGTAGGTCTCCTCGCCGCCGATGATCTCCAGCACGCAGCCCTCGAGCGTGCCCTTCAGCATCTCCGTCAGGTCTTCCATCGCAGGTCCTCTTCAGTCCTCCTGGTACTTCGTGGCACAGAGTACTACTATAAAGTACCACAAGGTAGCGGTGGACGTGAGGCGAACGGGAGAACCCGGCTCGGGGTCCGGGCGCGGTCGCCGCCCCCTCGGCGATACCTCGGCCGGACCGGCGAGGCGCTCCCGCCGTTCGGGCCCGACATGGCGCAGGATCGGTTGCGGGACCACGGCACGGGGAGGACACCATGACGGAACGGAAGGGCATCCCGGTACGGGCCTGCCTGCTGGGCCTGGCGGCCGGATCGCGGGCCAGCCTGGGCGTGGGGACCGCGCTGCGCACCGTCCCCTGGGGCGGCCGGGCGCTGACGGTGTTGACGGTGCTCGGCACCGCCGCGGAGTTCGTCGGCGACAAGCTTCCCGGCGTCCCCAGCCGCCTGGGCTGGGCGGGGCTCGCCCCCCGCATCGCCAGCGCCGCCGCCGGCGGCGCCCTCCTGGCCCGCGCCGCGGGCGCCCCGGCCCTTCCCGCCGCCCTGATCGCGGGCGCCACCGCCCCCGCGGGGGCCTGGGCGGGCGTCGCCTGGCGCGAGGCGTGGGGCCGCGTCGGCCCGGACACCGCCGGGGCGCTCATCGAGGACGCCGTCGCGCTCGCCGTCTCCTCGGCCGCCGCCCGGGGCCTGGCCCGCGAGGACTGACCGCCGCACCCGGCGCGGACCGGGCGTCCGCCCGCGGACCCGGACGGACGACCGAAAAGCCGGAAGAATCAGGGAATTTCGACCGAACGGCTCCGAACGGTGACTTCGCCATCACAGGTGTGCTGAGCTGCGCCTTTGTGTGCGACGGGGGTGGGATTCCCAGGTCCGGGCCCTCGGGAACCCCTGGGGTTGCGGGAATCCTGGTTCACACCTGCACCTCCCGTCACTCTAAGGTTCGCTCATGATCAACAATCGGAACGGGCGCCCCATCGTGCGAGGCGAGTCCCCCGCCCTGGTCGGCGAACTCCTGGCCGACTTCGAAGCGCGCACAGGGGCCGCGCACACAGCCGCCTTCGACCTGGACGGCGTCCTCCTCGGCCACGCCGGGCACCCCGACGACGAGGCGGCCACGGCGCGCGCCGAGCAGTCGGCCTCCAGCTCCTACATGCTCGCCTCCCTCTCCACCGGGGTGGGCACCACCCTGCCCTCCCTCAGCCGCCCCGGGGGGCTGGGCCGCCCCGACCACCTGCTGCTGCGCTACCGCGGCCGCGACGAGAACGGCCGCCGGCCCTCGCCCTGGTGGGTGCTGGTGGTCCCCGTCCCCGAGTGGGGCGGCCTGGTCACCGAGATCCCGCCGGGCTCCGACGCCTCGGTCACCGCGGTCATGAGCGAGCTGCTGCTGTCCTCCGAGCGCATCCACGCCGCCCTGGCCGAGGCCGGGCTCGTCGGCGGCTGACACGCCCTCCCGGAACGCCGAGGGGCCCCGGCCGTCCGGCCGGGGCCCCTCGGGCCTCGCTTCACGTCCTCACGCGGTGGCCCCGCGCCTGGGCAGGCGCCACTCGGGCCGCGGGAAGTGGCAGGTGTACCCGTTCGGGTACTTCTCCAGGTAGTCCTGGTGCTCCGGCTCGGCCTCCCAGAAGGCCCCCACCGGCTCGACCTCGGTGACCACCGGGCCCGGCCACAGGCCGGACGCGTTCACGTCGGCGATGGTGTCCTCGGCGACCTTCCTCTGGTCCTCGTCCACGTAGTAGATCGCCGACCGGTAGCTCATCCCGATGTCGTTGCCCTGGCGGTTCAGGGTCGTCGGGTCGTGGATCTGGAAGAAGAACTCCAGCAGCTCCCGGTAGGAGGTCCGCTCCGGGTCGAAGTGGATCTCGATCCCCTCGGCGTGCGTCCCGTGGTTCCGGTAGGTCGCGTTCTCGACGTCGCCCCCGGTGTAGCCCACCCGGGTGTCGACCACCCCGGGGAGCCTGCGGATGAGGTCCTGCATGCCCCAGAAACAGCCTCCGGCCAGGACGGCGCGCTCGGTCGTCATCTGTGACCACCCTTTCTTCGTGCGGCGTCCTTCATAACACCTCCGGGCCGCGGGGAGTTCCCGCCGCCCCGGGCGCGCGGGTGCGGGCCGCGCCACACGGCCGCGGACCCGCTCCCGCCCAGGTGGGGATGCCGTAGAACACAGCGCCGCAGCGGGAATGTCCTAAACATGTGGAAGGTTGGGAGTTTTCCGGGAGAGAATATTTGCACTCCCTGCATCCCCCGCCTGCATCCCCCGCGCACTGACGGACACCACGAACCACAGAGGACACTTGTGACCGGGACACCCACACCATCCGACCGCGCGCCGGAGACCGCCGACACCGGGCCGGAGCCGCGCGCCGACCGCCTGGTCATCCCGTTGCTCCTGGTCTCGGCGTTCGTCGTCATCCTCAACGAGACCATCATGGGCGTGGCCCTGCCCGCGCTCAACAAGGACCTGGGCATCTCCGTCTCCACCGGGCAGTGGCTCACCTCCGCCTTCATGCTGGTGATGGCCGTGGTGATCCCCGCGACCGGCTACCTGCTCCAGCGCTTCCACGTGCGGCAGGTGTTCATCGCCGCCATGTCGCTGTTCACCCTGGGCACCCTGCTGTGCTTCCTGGCACCGGGCTTCGCGTTCCTGCTCATGGGGCGGGTCGTCCAGGCCGTGGGCACGGCGATCATGATGCCGCTGCTCATGACCACCATCCTCAACACCGTGCCCGCCGAGCGGCGCGGCCGCACCATGGGCAACATCTCCATCGTCATGTCGGTGGCGCCCGCCGTCGGCCCGACGCTGGCCGGCCTCATCCTCAGCGTCCTGGACTGGCGCTGGATGTTCGGCCTGGTGCTGCCCATCGCCCTCCTGGGCCTGACCCTGGGCGCCCTGTTCATCCGCAACGTCACCGAGCCGCGCCCCTCCACCATCGACATGTTCTCGGTGCTGGTCTCGGCGTTCGCGTTCGGCGGCCTGGTGTACGGCTTCTCCAGCCTGGGCGGCCACGGCGGCGGCCCGATCCCGCCGCAGCTGGCCATCGGCATCGGCGCGGTGGCGCTGGTGGTGTTCGTGTGGCGGCAGATCCGCCTCCAGCGCGACGAGCGCGCCCTGCTGGACCTGCGCGTGTTCCGCTCCACCCAGTTCTCGATCTCCATCGGGCTGGTCGCGGTCAGCTTCATGGCCCTGTTCGGCACGCTGATCCTGCTGCCGCTGTACATGCAGAACGTGCTGGAGTACGACACCCTGGCCACCGGCCTGGCCCTGCTGCCGGGCGGCCTGACCATGGGCCTGATCGCACCGTTCGTCGGCCGCCTCTACGACAAGCTCGGCCCCCGGCCGCTGGTCATCCCGGGCGCCGCGCTGGTGTCGGCGATCCTGTGGGCGATGACGACGTTCGACACCCAGACCCCGCTCGGGTTCATCATCGCCACCCACGTCATGCTCACCATCGGCCTGGGCCTGATGTTCACGCCGCTGCTCACCGGCGCCCTGGGGTCGCTCACCCCGCAGCTGTACTCGCACGGCAGCGCGGTCGTCGGCACCGTGCAGCAGGTCGCGGGCGCGGCGGGCACGGCAGCGTTCGTCGCGGTGATGGCGGCCTCCACGGCCGGCTACCTGGGCGACGGCCTGCCGGAGACCGAGGCCATGGCGGGCGGCATCCACGTCGCCTTCCTGCTCGGCGCCTCGATCTCGGTGCTGGCGTTCGCGGCCACGTTCTTCGTGCGCCGCGCCGCCGCCGGCACCGGGGAGGTCCCGGCGGCCGCCGCCGCGCACTAGCCGCACCGCGCCACGGCCGGCTCCCCACCGGGAGGCCGGCCGTTCGCGTGCCCGGGACCGTGCGCCGGGATCGGTTCCCCCCGCCGTGTCGGCTTCGTTCCGCCGTGCCCCCGTCGCAGACTGTGGGGAGCCGTCGCCCACGGCCGCGCAGATCACGGAGGGGGCACCCGCAGTGGACGTCACGATCACCCTGCACGTCGACGGCCGCGAGCACGAGCTCACCGTCGACACCCGCACGGGGCTGCTGGACGCCCTGCGCGACCGGCTGGGGGAGACCTCGCCCAAGAAGGGGTGCGACCACGGGCAGTGCGGCGCCTGCACCGTCCTGGTGGACGGCCGCCGCATCCTGTCCTGCCTCGCGCTGGCCGTCGCCCACGACGGGGCGGAGGTGACCACCGCAGCCGGGCTGGCCCCGCCGGGCCGGCTGCACCCGGTGGCCCGCGCCTTCGTCGACCGCGACGCCCTCCAGTGCGGCTACTGCACCCCGGGGCAGGTGTGCTCGGCCGTGGGCGTCATCGACGAGGCCGCCCGCGGCTGGCCCAGCCTCGTCACCGGGGATGCCGGGGACGCCGGGGAAGGGGCGCCGGTCCCGCTGGACCGCGAGGAGATCCGCGAGCGCATGAGCGGCAACCTGTGCCGCTGCGGGGCCTACCCCCGCATCGTCGAGGCGGTCGAGGAGGCGGCGCGATGAGGCCCTTCGACTACAGCCGGCCGACGGACGCCGCCGCGGCGGTCGCCGAGGTCTCGGCCGACCCTGAGGCCGCCTACCTGGCGGGCGGCACCAACCTGGTCGACCACCTCCGGCTGGGCGTCGAACGCCCCGGCCGCCTCGTCGACCTGCGGTCCCTGCTCGACGACGGCGTCGAGGAACTGCCCGGGGGAGGGCTGCGGATCGGCGCCGGGACGCCCAACGCCGACCTGGCCGCCCACCCCCTGGTCCGCCGGCACCACCCGATGCTGTCGGCCGCCCTGCTCTCGGGCGCCTCCGGGCAGGTGCGCAACGCCGCCACCACCGGCGGCAACCTGCTCCAGCGCACCCGGTGCCCCTACTTCCGGAACCCCGCCACCCCCTGCAACAAGCGCGAACCGGGCTCGGGCTGCTCCGCCCTGGAGGGGCACGGCCGCCACAACGCGGTCCTGGGCGCCTCCCGCCACTGCGTCGCCGTCCACCCCTCGGACATGGCGGTGGCGCTCACCGCCCTCGACGCGCGGGTGCGCGTCCTGGGCCCCGGCGGCGAACGCACCGTCCCCATGCCCGGCCTGCACCGCCTGCCCGGCGAGGAGCCGCACCGCGACACCGTGCTGGAGCACGGGGAGCTCATCACCGCGGTGGACCTGCCCGACCCGCCCGGCGGGCAGCGCTCGGCCTACCGCAAGGTGCGCGACCGGGCCTCCTTCGCCTTCGCCCTGGTGTCGGTGGCCGCCGCACTGGAGGTCGACGGCGGCCGCGTGCGGCGGGTCCGGCTGGCCCTGGGAGGCGTGGCGCACGCCCCCTGGCGCGCCCGCCGCGCCGAGGAGGCCCTGACCGGCGGCCCCGCCACCGAGGACGCCTTCCGCGAGGCGGCCCGCGCCGAACTCGCCGACGCCCGCACCGGGCCCGACAACGCCTTCAAGCCGGGGCTGGCGGTCTCCACCGTGACCGCCGTGCTGCGCGACCTGGCCGGGGAGGGGGACCGGTGAGCGGGCGGGACGGAACGCGCGCCCTGGGACTGCCGCTCGCCCGGCTGGAGGGCGCCGACAAGGCCACCGGCCGGGCGCCCTACGCCTACGAGCACCCCCTGCCCGACCCGCTGTACCTGCACCCCGTGACCTCGACCGTCGCCCGGGGGCGGATCACCTCCGTCGACGCCTCCGCCGCCCGCGGCACGGAGGGGGTCCGCCTCGTGCTGACCCACACCACCGCCGAGCGCCTCGCGGACACCGCGGACCGCGAGTTCGCCGTCCTGCAGTCCGACCGGGTGGCCTTCCACGGGCAGCTCGTCGCCGCCGTGGTCGCCGACACCCCCGAGACGGCCCGCGAGGCGGCCGCCCTGGTGCGGGTGGACTACGCGGTCGAGCCGCACGACGTGGTCCTCACCGCCGACCACCCGGGCCTGTACCGCCCCGAGGACGAGGACGACCCGGCCGACACCGAGCAGGGCGACCCCGACGCCGAGCTGGCCCGGGCACCGGTCGTCGTCGACCGCACCTACCGCACCCCCATGGAGCACAACAACCCCATGGAGCCCCACACCACCGTCGCCGTGTGGGACGGCGACGGCGGCGGGCTGACGCTGTACGACTCCACCCAGGGCGCCCACCCGGTCCGGGAGACGGTCGCCGGAGTGTTCGGCCTGGACCCCGCACGGGTCCGGGTGGTGTCCCCGCACGTGGGCGGCGGGTTCGGGTCCAAGGGGTCGGCGCACGCGCACAACATCCTCGCCGCCATGGCCGCCCGGGAGCTGCCGGGCCGGCCGGTCAAGTTCGCGCTGACCCGCCCGCAGATGTTCTCCCTGGCCGGGCACCGGACACCGACCGTCCAGCGGGTGCGCCTGGCCGCCGAGCGCGACGGCCGCATCCGCGCCCTGGTCCACGACTCGGTGGAGCACACCTCCATGGTCAAGGAGTTCACCGAGGGCAGCGCGGCGGTCTCGCGCATGATGTACGCCGCGCCCCACCGCCGCACCACCCAGCGCCTGGCCCCGCTCGACGTGCCCATCCCGTTCTGGATGCGGGCCCCCGGCGAGGCGCCCGGGATGTACGCCCTGGAGTCGGCCATGGACGAGCTGGCCCAGGCTTGCGGGATCGACCCCGTCGAGCTGCGCCTGCGCAACGAGCCGGAGACCGACCCGCGCACCGGCGAGCCCTGGTCGGACCGCCGGCTGGCCCGGTGCCTGCGCGAGGGCGCCGAACGGTTCGGCTGGGCCGGCCGCGACCCCGCGCCCGGGACCCGCCGGGAGGGCCGCTGGAGGGTGGGCACCGGGGTGGCCGCCGCCGTCTACCCGCACCTGTACAACCCCGGCTCCGCCGCCGAGATCGGCTACGACGGGGACCGCTACACGGTGGACATCGGAGCCGCCGACATCGGCACCGGGTCGCGCACCGCGCTCACGCAGATCGCGGCCCAGGCGCTGGAGCGGCCGGTGGAGGAGGTGCTGCTGCGCCTGGGCGACACCGACCTGCCCCCGGCCACGGTGGCCGGCGGCTCCAGCGGCACCGCGTCCTGGAGCGCGGCCGTGCTCGCCGCCGCGGCGGCCTTCCGGGAGGAGCACGGGGCCGACCCCCGGCCCGGGGCCCGGGCCCGCGCCGCGGCCCCGGAGGACACGGTGGAGCCGGGCCGCGCGGTGGCCTCGTTCGGGGCCCACTTCGCCGAGGTGCGGGTGGACGCCGACACCGGGGAGGTCCGGGTGCCGCGCATGCTGGGGGTGTTCTCGGTGGGCCGGGTCGTCAACCCGCGCACCGCGCGCTCCCAGTTCGTGGGCGGCATGGTCATGGGGCTGTCGATGGCGCTCCACGAGCGCAGCGTCCTGGACCCCCGTTTCGGGCACGTGGTCAACGCCGACCTCGCCGAGTACCACGTCGCCGTCAACGCCGACGTGGGCGAGGTGGAGGCCCACTGGCTGGAGGGCGAGGACCCCTCGGCCGGCCCCCTGGGGCTGCGCGGGGTCGGGGAGATCGGCATCGTCGGCACCGCGGCGGCCATCGCCAACGCCGCCCACCACGCCACCGGGGTCCGCGTCAGGGACCTGCCGCTCACCCCGGACCGGTTCGCGGGCTGAGGGCGGGACGGGGCCGCCGGGGGCCGCCGCCGGGTGTCCCGGGGCTCCGGGGCGGGTAGACGGCCCTGAGTGACCGGACACCGCGGAGGGAACCGACATGGAACGGCTGATCGACCTGCACGGCACCGCCCTGGAGGAGTTCGACCGGCGGGTGCGCCTGATCCGGATGACCGACTGGGCGCTGCCCACCCCCTGCTCCGACTGGGACGTCCACGATCTGGTCGACCACCTGACCACCGAGCAGCTGTGGGTGCCGCCGCTGTTGGAGGGCCGCACCCCCGAGGAGGTCGGCGACCGCTTCGACGGCGACGTCCTGGGCGAGGAGCCGCTCGCCGTCTGGGAGGTGGCGGCCCGGGAGGCCCGCACCGCCTGGCTGGCGCCCTCCGCGCAGAACCGCACCGTCCACCTGTCGTTCGGCGACGCCCCGGCGGAGCTGTACCTGTGGCAGATGACCTTCGACCTGGGCGTGCACGCCTGGGACCTGGCCCGGGCGCTGGGCGCCGACGAGAACCTGGACCCCGACCTGGTCGCCGAGCTCTACGGCTGGGCCCGGCGCCAGGACTTCGGCCCGGGGCCGATGTTCGACGCGCCCGTGGAGGTGGGGGAGGAGGCCGGGACCCAGGAGCGCCTGCTGGCCCTGGCCGGCCGCGCGCTGTGACCCCGCCGCGGGCCGGGGCCGCCACCGCTCCCGGCGTGCGCGCTCAGGGCAGGTGGGCGGCCACGGCGGCGACGGCCGCGGCCAGGGCGGGGGCGAACAGGTGCGGGCGGGGCGCACCGTAGCCGATCACCATCGCCGGACCCCGCTCCGGCGCACCGGACCCGAACGAGGCCAGCCCCTCCAGCGCCAGCCCCCGTCGCGCAGCCTCGGCCGACACGGCCGCCTCCGACACCCCCGCGGGCAGCTCCAGCGGGCAGTGCAGCCCCGCCTCGGGCCCCGACAGGGAGCAGCCGGGCAGCCCGGCGACGGCCGCGGCCACCGCCCGCCGCCGGTCCCGGTGGACGGCCCGGGCCCGGCGCACCGCCAGGTCGTAGCGGTGCGAGGTGATCAGGTCCGCCAGCGCCAGCTGCCCCGGGACGTGGTGGCCCGCCCCCGACAGCTCGCGCAGCCCCACCAGCTCGGGCACCAGCTCCGCGGGCGCCACCGCCCAGGCCGTCCCCAGGCCCGGGGCCAGCGACTTGCTGGCCGTGCCCAGGTAGACGACGCGGTCGGGGGCCAGCGCCTGCACCGCGCCCACCGCCCGGCGGTCGTAGCGGAACTCGCCGTCGTAGTCGTCCTCCAGCACCAGGGCGTCCCGCCGCTGCGCCCACCGCACCAGCGCCCGGCGCCGCTCGGGTGAGAGCACCGCCCCCGTCGGGAACTGGTGGGCCGGGGTGAGCAGCACCGCTCCCACATTCAGCCCCTCCAGCGCCGCCACGTCCGCGCCGTCGGCGTCCACCGGCACCGGTACCGGCTCCAGCCCGTGGGCGGCCGCGATGCGCCGGTGCCGCCCGTGCCCGTACGCCTCCACCGCGATGCGCCGGGCCCCGCGCCGGGCCAGCGCCCGGCACAGCAGTGCCAGCAGGTCACCGAAACCGTGCCCCACCACCACGTTCTCCGCGCGGGCGCGCACGCCGCGCGCCCGCGCCGTGTACCCCGCCAGGGCCTCGCGCAGCGGTGCCGCCCCGCGCGGGTCGGGGTAGTCGAAGGCGTCGGCGGGCGCGGACTCCACGGCCCGGCGCAGCGCCGCCGCCCACTCCCCGCGCGGGAACGCCGACGGGTCGGGGATGCCGCCGCGCAGGTCCAGGGCGGGCGGCGGCGGTGGCTCGGCGTCGGCGCCCGCGGGCGGCGGCCCGGGGCGGCGGGCCACCCAGGTGCCCGCCCCCACACGCGACTCCAGCCACCCCTCGGCGGCCAGCCGCCCGTACACCTCGGCCACGGTGTTGCGGGCGATGCCCAGGTCGGCGCCGAGCGTGCGCGAGGACGGCAGCCGGGTCCCGGCGGGCAGGCGCCCCCCGGTGACGGCGGCGCGCAGCTCCCGCTCCAGGGACCGGGCCACCCGGGTCCCGCCGACCTCCACGTGCAGGTCGATCCCGGAAATGGCCCATGTTCTCTCCATGGGATCGCACTGTAGCGGTGGGCCGATCGCTCCGTAGCCTCGACCCGTGAACACGGGAACGAACCCGGCCGGCGCCGCCCTGCGGGCCGCCCGGGACGGCGGGTTGCGGCGGATGTACGCCGCGCAGGCGGTCGGAGCGGTGGTCGACGGCGCGGTGCTGGCCACGGCGGTGCTGTACTTCGGCACCCGGGTCGGGGTGCCGGTCCCCTGGATCGGCCTGGTCCTGGGGGCGGGCAACCTGGCAGCCCTGGCGGCGGCGGTGCCGTTGGGGGCCCTGGCCGACGCGGTCGGGGCGCGCCGGGCGGCGGTGGGCTTCACCTGCCTGGTGGGGGCGTCCCTGGCCGTCTACGCGGTGGCGGACGGGCCGTGGACGTACGCGGTCGGCGCGGTCGTGTTCGTGGTGGCCCAGACCGGGCTGGGCGCCGCCCGCCAGGCGGTGGTGGCCGCCCGGGTGGAGCCCCGGGCCCGGGTGGCCGCCCGGGGGAGGATGCACACCCTGCTCAACGCGGGCATGGGCGCCGGGACGGTGCTGGGCGCGCTGGTGCTGGCCGCGGGCGCCGACGCCGGGTTCACGCTCCTGTACGGGGGCGGGGCGCTCGTGGTGCTCGGCTGCGCGCTGCTGCTGGCGGGGATGCCCGCGGACCCGGCCGACTCCGCGGCGGCGGGCCGCGACCGCCGGATCTCGGCCGCCCTGGGCGACCGGCGGCTGCTGGCGGTCACCGCGCTGACGTCGGTGGTGCAGCTGTGCCTGCCCGTGCTGTCGGTGATCCTGCCGCTGTGGGCGGCCCAGGGGACCCGCGCCCCCGGGTGGGTCCCCGCGGTGGCGCTGGGCCTGAACACGGTGCTGGTCCTGGCCGTGCAGCGCCCCTGGGCCGACCGCGTGGTCTCGGACGCGGCGGCGGCCCGGTCGGCGCTGTGGGCGGCCGCCGCCCTGCCGGGCGGGTGCGTGCTCCTCGGCTCGGCCGGAACGGGCGGCGCGGCCGCGGCCACCGCCCTCGTCCTGGCGGGGATCGTGCTGATCACCGTCGGCGAGGTGGCGGGCGGACCGCCCGCCTGGCACCTGGCCCTGCGCGACGTGCCGGCCGCGCTCCAGGCCAGGCACCAGGCCGTGTTCGGGATGGCCGGTTCGGTGGCGCGCATCGCCGGGTCGGCGGCGCTGCTGCCGTTCGTCCTGGCCGCGGGGGCCTGGGGCTGGGCGGCGGTGGGCGCGGCGATGGCGGCGGCCGCCGCCGGACTCGCCCTGCTGGCCCGCCCGGTCCGCCGGGACCTCCCGCACGGGCGCCCCGGCCCCGGGCAGGCGCCGGGTCAGCCCACGGAGTTGTAGTGGTCCGCCCGCTCCTGCCCGGACAGGGAGTGGATGGCGTCCATCACCCGGTCGGTGATCTCGCGGCGGGCCTTGCCGGGGGCCAGGTGGTCGTAGCCGGTGGAGAAGTCCAGCGGCTTCCCGAAGCGCACGGTGAAGGGGCGCGGCCGCGGCATCGACGCCCCGATCGGCTGGACCTCCTGGGTGCCCGCCACCGCCACCGGGACCACCGGGGCCTTGGACTCCAGGGCCAGGTGCGCCACCCCGGTGCGGCCCCGGTACAGGCGGCCGTCCTTGGAACGGGTGCCCTCGGGGTAGATCACGCAGGCCTCGCCCTCGCGCAGCCGCTCCAGCATCACGTCCAGGGACACCAGGGCGTCGCGGGCGTTGCGCCGCTCCACCGGGATGGCCCCCAGCGCGCCGAACACGGTGCCGGTGACCCGGCCCTTGATCCCCTTGCCCTCGAAGTAGTCGCTCTTGGCCAGGAACCGCACCCGGCGCTGGGTCACCGACAGCGGGATCACCACGCTGTCCACGAAGGACAGGTGGTTGCTGGCCAGCAGCACCGGCCCGGTCGCGGGGACGTTCTCGCGGCCCTCGATGGTCGGGCGGCACAGGGACCGGGCCAGGAGTGACGCCGTCTGCCGCAGCACATCGTAGAGCACGTGGTCTCCCTCACTCAGGGTGGTGGTCGAACCCGATGGTAAGGGTGACCCACGGGTAATGAGCGGTTCCGCCGGAGAGAGTGCCGCAGGTCACCGAACAGGGACGACGCGGACGAACAGGGCGCGCCCGCGGTCACGTTCCGCACCGCGCCCCGCTCCGCCCGTGCGTCACGCCCGTGCGGGCTGGGCCGCCTCCTCGCGGTAGAAGATGTCGATGTCGACCTCCTCGCCGCCCACCGTGAGAGTGTCCCACGGACCCCCGGCGACCAGCGAACGCAGGGTCTCGTCGGTGAGCCGGGCCAGGTGCTCGCGCAGGGCCCCGTCGTCGGGCAGCCCCTCGATCCGGCCCGCCAGCCGGGACCGGATCGACCCCAGCCGCTCCATGAGCACCTCGGTGTCGGCCTCGCGCCCGGCGCCCTCCCCGGCCAGGCTCCGGGCGATCAGCTCCTTGACCGTGCTCGTCACCCCGTCCTCGTCGCTGGCCACCATCGCCTTCCAGGCCCGGCTCTTGTGCCGGTACTGGAGCATCGACATGGCCGCCTCGTGGCGGATGAAGTCCGCGTCCCGGAAGGGGCGCCCGCTCCAGGCGCTGCTCAGCGAGCGGGCCAGCGAGATCGCCGAGGCCAGCCCGCTGTTGAGGCCGCGCCCGGGCCAGAAGTGGATGGCGTTGGCGGCGTCCCCCAGCAGGAACCCGTAGGTGCCGGGGGAGGCGGGGGTCTCCGCCCGCAGCTGGGCGGTGAACCGCGGCCGCTGCACCATGCTCAGCCGGAACGCGGTGACGGCGCTCAGGTCCTCCTCGGGGACCGCGAAGAACTCCAGCCCCTGACGCACCCGCTTCCACAGTTTCGACCCCTTGACGAGGGCGGGCAGGAACAGCGTGCTGTGGGTGGAGCAGGCGAAGTCGCCGTCCCCGTCGCGGTCCATGACGCACGGGCGGGAGCCGATGCACTGCTCGAACGACCGCCGGACCGGGTCGATGCCCACGACCTCCTGCGCCTCCTCGTCGGTGAGGCGCATGTTGAGGAACCCCTCGCCGCGCAGCGAGTTGAGCAGGAACCGGTTCTGGGCGACCGTCAGCAGCACGGTCGCCGGGTCCGACAGGGCCGACCGCACCTGGAGCCCCAGCACCACGTCCTCGACGTGCTCGCCGTCCAGCGAGTAGATGCCGCTGTCGGCCTGCCCGAAGCGGCCGGTGAGGTGCTCGCGGGTGCGCGAGCGCGACCCCTCGCACACGGCCAGCACGTGCCGGCCCTCCAGCGCCCCGGGCGCGGTCACGTCGAACTTCTCCGGGACCAGCCGGATGCGGTCGGGCCGCTCGCCGCACATCCGCAGCAGCACGTCCTCGATGCGCGCGATGCGGATGTTGCGCGGCCCCAGGCCGCCGATGGAGTCGGCGCCCGAGGGCCACATCTCGGTGTACTCGCCGGGGGCGAACAGCCGCTCGCGCATCTCCTCGGACAGGTTGAGGAACTGGCGGCTCTGGATCGTCACCACCTGCCGGCGCCGGACGTTGCCCTGCCGCTCGTCCTTCCACACGACCCGGCCGTCCTCGCGGGTCCAGCGGGAGTCGTACACGGTCACCGACACCTGCGGGCCCAGCAGGTGGTCCAGCAGCAGGGCGAAGGCCAGCCCGACGGGGCCGCCGCCGGACACGGCGACGTTCAGGACGGGCCCGGAGAACACCTCGGGCCGGACGAACATCTGGGTCACCGGCAGGTCGGAGGGCGCCCCCGGGGTCTCGGCCGCCTCCCAGCGGAACGTCTCCTCGCCGATGGCGATGAGATCGCCGGGCAGCAGCAGGTGCTCGGTGACCCGCTCGCCGTTGACGAGGGTGCCGTTGCTGCTGCCGCGGTCGCGCAGGACGTGGTTCTCCCCCTCCCGCCGCAGCTCGGCGTGGAAGCGGGAGACCGCGCGGCCGGGGAAGACCACGGTGTTGTCGGTGTGGCGGCCGAACGTCACCGGCGCGTCGCCGACGGGGAAGCGGTGCCCGCAGAGGGCGCCCTCGGTTCCGACGATCTCGAAGGACACGGCTGCTTCTCTCTGTGCAGGGGGTGACGGGGGATGAACGACCTGGGGCCGATTCCCTGCGTAGGATGCGACCGCCGGGCATTCGGATCGGAATATTACGGAAAAAACCTCTGCTTCGTATATTCGGAAGGACCGGAACCCGGCGCTGTAATCGGTCTTTTTCGAGCCCCTGTGCGCCGTCCGCAGTTTCGGCCACGTGGGCGCGAAACCGCAGGTCACGGACCTGTGAGGCGGAAGTCCTTTTCCCGGCCTGGGGCGAATGGGGAGGATGTGACGCCGCATTCGCCCGCCGCCGTTCGGTGGAATTCCTTCGGGCGCCCGACCCGGGGACGCGTCCGCGCGCACGGGGCCGCGGACAGGGGGTCAGCCGTCGGCGTGCTCCGGCGGCCAGACCACCGAGAACCGCTCGAAGACGATCTCCCTGTCCTCGTCCCATTCCAGGCCCAGGCCGCGGCACACCCGCCGCCAGTACCGCAGGTGCCCCTCGCGCCAGTACTCCAGGGACAGGTCGCCCTCGCCCTCGTCGCGGGCGAACGCCGCGTCCGCGCTCGCGAACCCGCCCAGCCGCAGCTCGGTACTGCGCAGGACCACGCGCGGGCGCCCGGAGGAGTCGCAGGCGATCCAGTGGCCGCCCACCCTGGGCAGCGGGTCGCCCGCGGCGGCGAACTCGGCGGCCAGCGCGGCGGTGGCCCGCTTGGTCCCGGCCAGGACCAGCCCCAGCAGCTCGTCGGTCAGCTCGGGGTGGTCGCCGAAGTACTCCACCGACGGGGGTTCCGGGTCGGTCGCCAGGTCGGGCCTGGCCGACCGGTACTCCTCCCACAGGCGCAGGGCGGCGGTCCGGTCGACGGGTGCGTTCTCCATCGGACCAGGCTCCCACGCCCGGACCGGACCGCGCGCCCCCGGGGCGCGGCGCACGGGCGGCCGGCGGGGGTCAGCCCACGCGGTCCCAGCGGGCGTTGGCGCCGCACACCACCAGGCAGGGCCGCTCGCCCGGCACCCTGCCGGCCAGCCAGGCGGCGAAGGGCACCGCGGCGGCGGGCTCGGTGGCGATGCGGAACTCCGACCACAGCCGGTCCTGGGCGGCGACGATCTCGGCGTCGCTCACCAGCCTCCGGGTGATCGGGTTGTCGCGCAGCACCTCGAACGGCACCCGGCCCAGCACCGACGCGCCCAGCGCGGACGCCGCCACCGAGTCCACGGGGGTCTGCACCGGGCGGCCCGCGTCCATGGCCGCGTGCAGGCTCCGGCAGCCCTCGGGCTCCACCCCCACGACCTCGCGCCCGTCCGCGCCCAGCCGCACCCCGGCGGCCAGTCCGCCGCCGCCCACCGCCACCACGACGGTGTCGCACTCGGGCGCGTCGGCGGCGATCTCCAGGCCCAGGGTGCCCTGGCCCGCGACCACCAGCGGGTCGTCGAACGCGTGCAGGTAGCGGATGCCCTCCCGGTCCGCGTGCGCGCGGGCGGCCTCGGCGGCCACGGCGTAGTGCTCGCCCACCCGGACGACCTCGGCACCCGTGGCGGCCAGCGGCGCGGCCTTGGCCTCGGGGACGGTCTCGGGCACGTAGACGGTGGCGCGCACCCCGAGCAGGCGGGCCGCGGTGGCCACCCCCAGCCCGTGGTTGCCGCCGGAGGCGGTGATCACCCGGTCGACGGGGCCGCCGCCGAGCAGGGCGTTGAGTGCGCCGCGCAGCTTGAACGCACCGGTGAGCTGGAGGTGCTCCAGCTTCAGGGTCACGGGCCTGCCGTCGACCTCGGTGTGCATCACCGGGGTGCGGCGGGCGTAGGGCGCGATGCGTTCGGCGGCGGCACGGACGTCGGTGGCCGTGGGCACGGCGTGCGCGGTCGTGGTCATGGCACCATGCTGCCGCTACCCACGATTAACTTAAAGTTGGGTCTGCTAAGGAACCTTAAGCAGAACTTTGCACCGACCCTTGTCCCAGGAGGCCGCCGTGCTGGACGCCAACCGCCTGCGCGTACTCGTGGAGATCGCGCACGCCGGCTCCATCTCCGCCGCCGCCGAACGCCTCTCCTTCACCCCGCCCGCCCTGTCCCAGCAGCTCACCAAACTGGAGCGCGAGGTCGGCGCGGTGCTGGTGGACCGCGGCCGCACCGGGGCCACCCTCACCGGCGCCGGAAGGATCCTGCTCGAACACGGCGAACGCGTCCTGGGCGAGCTCCGCGACGCCGAGGCGGCCGTCCGCGCCCACGCCGGGACCCCGCCCGACCACCTGTCCCTGGGGGCGTTCGCCAGCGCGGGCCAGATCCTGCTGCCCCAGACCCTGGCCGCGTTCGGCCGCGCCCACCCGAACGTGCGCCTGTCCCTGGCCGACATCGAGCCCCCCGGCGGCCACGACCTGGTCACCTCCGGCGAACTCGACGTGCTCGTCACCCACCGCTACCCGGCGGTCCCGCTGCCGCGCGCCTCGGGCCTGCACCGCGAGCGCATCCTCGTGGACCCGCTCATGGTGGTGGCCCCGGCCGGGCACCCCATCGCCGACCGGCCCATGTCCCTGGCCGACCTGGCGGGGGAGGAGTGGATCTGCGGCGCCCCGGGCATCGCCAACCGCACCACCCTGGACGCGGCCGCCGCGGCCGCCGGGGCGAAGCCGACCGTCACCTACGAGACCCGCGACTACGAGGTGGCCCTGGCCCTGATCGAGGTGGGCGTGGGGGTGGCGCTGATCCCCTCCACCATCCTGGGCGCCGCCCGCCGCGGCGGCTGGGTGAGCCGGCCGCTGCTCGGCGCCCGGCTGGCCCGCGAGGTGTACGTGGTGCACCGGCGCAGGCCCCCCGAACCGCTGCCGGAGCTGGTCGCCACCCTGCGCGGGGTCGCCGCCCGCGCCCTGGAGGAGGCGCCCGCCCCGTGAGCGTCCGCTACAGCGGCGGGACGCCCGGCGGGCGCGGCGCGTTCCACCGGTAGCGCAGGGCCAGCACCCGGATCGTGAAGCACAGCAGCGCGCCGACCACCGCCACCCACCCGGCGTCGAAGCCGAGCACGTGCGCCACCGACACCGTCCCCGCGCCCAGCAGCGCCGGGATCGCGTACAGGTGCGAGTTGGCGCTGAGCACCGTCGGCACCCGGTTGAGCAGCACGTCGCGGATGGTGCCGCCGCCCACCCCGGTGATCGCCCCCAGCAGGACCGCCTGCAACGGCCCGAAGCCCAGCTCGATCGCCTTGGCCGCCCCGATGACCACGAACAGGCTCAGACCCGCGGCGTCGAACAGCAGGATCGGCTTGGTCAGCCGGGTGAGCCGGGAGCTCAGGAAGAACGCCACCATCCCGCCCGCCAGGGCCACGGTCACGTACCGCCAGTCCTGGAACGTCGCGGGGGTCACCCCCAGCAGCACGTCCCGGATGATGCCGCCGCCGATGGCGGTCACCAGCCCCAGGACCAGGACGCCCACGATGTCCACCCGGGCGGTGCGGATGGCGGTGAGGGCCCCGTCGACGGCGAAGGCGAAGATCCCGACGAGGTCGAGGATCAGGAGGATGGTCTGCGTGGACATATGGAGCGCGGGTCCCTGGTGAGAGCGGTGTGCCGACCGGTCATTTCACCACGCCCGGGCCGCGCGCACCCGCGTTCGCGGGGGTGACGCGCCGCACTCCGCCGGGGACGCGGCCGGGCCCGCCGCGGGGGCGTCCTCCCCGCGGCGGGCCCGGGACCCCGGCTCAGCGTCCGGCGGCCTCCTTCTCCGCCGGCTCCGGCGCAGCGGCCCCGGCCGCCTCGGCCGCACCGGTGGCGGGGACCCGGCGCAGCAGGGCCAGCGCCAGCACCGCGCCCAGCACCGCCAGGGCCGCGGCCGCCCACGCCGCCGTGTTCAGCCCGTCGGTGAACGCGGCCCGCGCCGACTCCGCCAGCGCCGCGCCCGCCTCCTGCGGCAGGCCCGCCGCCGTCTCCAGCGCCCCCGGCAGCGTCCGGCCGGCCTCCTCCCCGGCGCCCTCCATGCGGGCCCGGTAGACCAGGGTGCCCACACTGCCCAGCAGCGCCACGCCCAGCGAGGTGCCCAGGTCGCTGGCGGTCGTGTTGACCGCCGAGGCCGCACCGGCCTTCTCCGGCGGGGCCGCGCCGACGACCAGCCCCGGCACCAGCGCCATCGCCGGGGCGACACCCGGGTAGAGCACGTAGAACGCGGCGACCAGCAGCGGCAGCCCGCCCGCGGCGTCCACACCGGTCAGCATCAGGTACCCGGCCGCCGACAGCGCCATGCCGGCGGCGATCACGTAGGCGGGCCGCACCCGGCGGGCGATCGCCGGGGTCACCGTCGAGACGATCACCAGCAGGACCGCCGCCGGGAGGATCCACAGCCCGGCCCGCAGCGGCGACTGCTCCGCCACCAGCTGCAGGTACTGGGTGAACAGCAGGTACACGCCGCCGATGCCCACGGCCGCCAGCAGGAACACCACCAGCGACCCGCTGAACACGCGGTTCGCGAACAGCCGCACGTCCAGCAGCGGGTCGGCCGCCCTGAGCTGGCGCCGCACGAACAGGACCCCGAAGACCGCACCGGCGGCCAGGGCCGTCAACGGAAGAGCTTCCCAGCCCTCCTCGGCGAGCTTCTTGACGCCGTACACGAACGGCAGCAGCGCGGCCAGCGACAGCAGCACGCTCAGCGGCTCCAGCCGCCCGGCGACCGGGGCACGGTACTCCGGCACCAGGAACGGCACCGCGACCAGCACCAGGGCCATCACCGGGACGCCGATGAGCATCGCCGCGCCCCACCACAGGGACTCCAGCAGCAGGCCGCCCACCAGGGGGCCCAGCGCCACACCGGCCGACACCGAGGCCGCCCACAGGCCGATCGCCGTGCCGCGCTGGCGCGGATCGGTGAACATCACGGTGATCAGCGACAGCGTGGCGGGCATGATCGCGGCCGCGCCCAGGCCCATCAGGGCGCGTGCGGCGATGAGGATCTCAGGGCTCGGGGCGTAGGCCGCCCCCACCGAGGCGAGCGCGAACACCGCCGCGCCGGCCAGCAGCAGACGGCGCCGCCCCACCCGGTCGCCGAGCGTGCCCATGGTGACCAGGAACCCGGCCATGACGAAGCCGTAGACGTCGTTGATCCACAGCAGCTGGCCGCCGGTGGGCCCCAGGTCGGCGGCGATGTAGGGGGTGGCCAGGAACAGGACGGTCATCGCCAGGAACAGCAGCACCGTGGGCGCCAGCAGGACCGCCAGGCCCGTCCAGGTCCGGGCGGTCGCCCGGGGAGAGGCATCGAGTGGCATCGTGAACCTTCTTCGCGGATCGGATCGAACGGTCACCACCGTGGCGGCCCGGGCTCCGGAAACCCTTCGGGCGGACTCAGGGCGGCGGCGCGGCCGGCCCTGAGGACCCCTAGAGTTCGGATCATGAGATTCGGGGTGCTGGGGCCGCTGGCCGTGTGGGACGAGCGCGGGGAGCCGGTGCGGGTGCCCGAGCTCAAGGTCCGCCTGCTGCTGGCGGCGCTGCTCATCGAGCCGGGCCGGGTGGTGCCCGCCGACCGGCTGGTCGATGACCTGTGGGGAGCCGACCTGCCCGCCGACCCCACCGCCTCGCTCCAGACCCGCGCCTCCCAGCTGCGCCGGGTCCTGGACGCCGCGGAGCCGGGCGGTCGCGCCCTGCTGGTCTCCCGCCGCCCCGGCTACCTGCTGGAGGCCGCCCCCGGCCGGCTGGACGCGCGCGACTTCGAGGACCTGCTGGGCCGTGCCCGCGACACCGCCGACCCGGCCGCGCGGGTGGGCCTGCTGGGCGACGCCCTGGCGCTGTGGCGGGGGCCGGCCCTGGCCGACCTGGCCGACCACGACTTCGTCCGCGCCGCCGTCCTGCGCTGGGAGGAGCGGCGGCTCACCGCGCTGGAGGACCAGGCCCGGGCCCGCCTGGACCTGGGGGAGCACGCCGCGGTCGCCGACGGGCTCGGCGACCTGGTGGAGGAGCACCCGCTGCGCGAGCGCCTGCGCGCCGCCCACATGCTCGCCCTGTACCGGTCCGGCCGCCAGACCCTGGCCCTGGAGTCCTACCGCAGGCTGCGCGACCTGCTGGCCGACGAGATGGGCCTGGACCCGGGGCCGGAGCTGACCGCCCTGCACCAGGCCGTGCTCGCCCAGGACCCCGCCTTGGACGCCCCCGCGGCGCCCGCCGCCCCGGTGACGCACACCGTCCCCGGCATCCCGGCACCGCCCGCACCCGGCGGGGACGCCCCGCGGCTGCCGCCCCCGCCGGACCCGCCCGTGCCCCTCACCCCGCTGGTCGGCCGCGAGGACGACCTCGCCCGGGTGCTCGCCCTGCTGGAGCGGGCCCGCGCGGTCACCCTCACCGGCCCCGGCGGCGTCGGCAAGACCCGGCTGGCCCTGGCCGCCGCCGCACAGGCCGCCCCCGGCGGCGTCCACCCCGTCGACCTGGCCGGGGTCTGCCCGGGCGAGGACGCCGACAGCGCCGAGGCGGCCGTGGTGGAGGCGCTGTCCGCCGCCCTGGGGGTGCGCGACGACTCCTCCGGGACCAGCCCCTTCACCGCCCCGCCCGGCACCCGCACCACCCGGCTGGCCGACGCCCTGCGCACCCGCGACGCCCTGCTGCTGCTGGACAACGCCGAGCACGTGGCGGCCGCGCTCGCCCCGGTCCTGTCCGCCCTGCTGGCCGCCGCCCCCGGGCTGCGCGCCCTGGTCACCAGCCAGGTGCCGCTGGGCATCGCCGCCGAGCACCTGCACGCCGTGGAGCCCCTGCCCGAGGCCGACGCGGTGCGCCTGTTCGCCGACCGCGCCGCCGCCTCGGCCCCCGGGTTCGCGGTCACCGACGACAACGCCGACGCCGTCACCTCCATCGTCCGCCGCCTCGACGGCGTCCCCCTCGCCCTGGAGCTGGCCGCCACCCGGGTGCGGGCCCTGGGCGTCCACGAGCTCGCCGACCGCGTCGACGACAGGTTCGCCCTGCTCACCGACGGCTACCGGGACGCCCCCGACCGGCACCGCACCCTGCGCGCCGCCCTGGACTGGAGCTGGGAGCTGCTCACCGGCCCCGAGCGCGCCGTGCTGCGCCGCCTGGCCGTGCACGCCGACGGCGCCTCCCTGGCCTCGGCCGAGGAGGTCGTCTCCGGCGACGGCGTCCCCCGCGCGGAGGTGCCCGACCTGCTCGCCCGGCTGGTCGACCGCTCCCTGGTCACCGCCTCGCGCGAGGCCCGCCCCCGCTACCGGCTGCTGGAGTCCGTCGCGCTCTACGGGACGGAGCGGCTGCGCGAGGCCGGGGAGGAGGAGCGGGTCCGCCGCCGCCACCTGGACCACCACCTCGCCCTGGCCGAGAGGGCCGACCCCCTGCTGCGCACCGGCGCCCAGCGCAGGTGGCTGAACGCCCTGGACGCCGAGGGCGCGGACCTGCGCCGCGCCCTGGAGACCGCCCGCACCGCGGGGGACGCCGACGCGGCCCTGCGCCTGGCCGTCTCCCTGGCCTGGTACCGGGTGATGCGCGGCCGCCTGGCCGAGGGCGTGCGCGCCCTGGACACCGCCCTGCACCTGCCCGGCGCCCCGGACCACCCGCTGCACCGCACCGCTCTGCTGTGGCGCGCCGCCCTGGGGCACGGCCTGGGCCGCGACGCGGGCCCCGTCCCGGAGCCCGTAGGCGAGCCGGCCGCGGGCGAGGCGCGGGCCCGCTGGTTCCTCGCCCACGTGCGCACCGGGTTCGGCGGCGGGGACGAGGCCGGCCTGGAGGACCTGCACGCCTTCTTCGTCCGCACCGGGGACCGCTGGGGCGAGGCCGCGGCCGCGGCGACCCTGGCCCGGCGCGCCTTCGGCCGCAGCGACCTGGACGCCGTCCTGCGCCGCGGCGAGCGCGCCCGGGCGCTGTTCACCGACCTCGGCGACCGGTGGGGCCAGGCCCTGGCCTCCTTCCTGCTCGCCTCCCGGGCCGAGCCCGCCGGCGACCTGGACGCCGCCGAACGCCACCACCGCGAGGCCCTGGGCGCCGCCGAGGACCTGGGCCTGTGGACCGAGGTCGGCGAACGCCTCACCTCCCTGGGCCGCATCGCCCTGCTCCGCCGCGACCTGACCCGCAGCGCCGAACTCCACGAGCGGGCCCGCCGGGTGGCCGCCGAACAGGGGCACGTGGTGGGGGAGGAGTCCGCGGTGCTGGGCCTGGGCCTGGTGGCCCGCCGCCGCGGCGACCTGGCGGCCGCCCGCACCCACCTGGGCGCCTGGCTGGACTGGCACCTGGAGTCGGGCTCGGACTTCGGGGCCGCGCTCATCCTCGCCGAGCTGGGGTTCGCGGCCGAACTGGACGGCGACGCCGCCGGGGCCGAGGACCTGCACCTGCGCGGGCTGGCGGCGGCCCGCCGCACCGGCGACCCCCGCGCCCTGGCCCTGGCCCTGGAGGGGCTGGCCGGGGCCCGCTCCCTGGCCGGGCGGGCCGGGCACGCCGCCCGGCTGCTCGGCGCCGCCGACGCCCTGCGCCGTTCGGTGGGGGTGCCGCTGCCCGAGGCCGAACGCGTCGACGTGGCCCGGATCGAGGACCGGATCCGGCGGGCCCTCGGGGCCCAGGGGCTGGCCCGGGAGACGGCGCGGGGCGCCGTGGAGGGGGCCGAGGCGCTGCTCGCAGGCCCCTCCGGCCCTTCCGGCCCCGCCGCCCCGGCGGACCGGGAGGCCCTGAGCGGACCCTGAGGATCCCCGGAGCCGCGCGGCGCACGGTGGTGCCATGAACGATGACAGCACCGCCACCCGCCGCCGCGGCCGCGTCCACACCTTCGCCGACCTCCGCGAGGACTTCGACGCCGTCGTCGGCTCCGTCAACTACGCCACCATGGTCACCGTCGACGCCAAGGGCAGGCCCCGCACCCGCGTCCTCATCCCCGTCTGGGAGACCGAGGGCGACGAGCCCCGGGGCTGGCTGGCCACCTACCGCACCCCGGTCAAGGCCGCCCACCTGGCGAACAACCCGCACGTCACCTTCTCCTACTGGAACCCCACCCAGAACACGGCCTCCGTCGACGCCACCGCCGCCTGGACCGAGGACCCCGCCGACCGCCGCCGGGTCTGGGACCTGTACCGCTACGGCAGCCCGCCCGGGGCCGGCTACGACCCGTCCGGGTTCTGGAAGGGCCCCGACGACCCGGAGCTCTCCGTGCTTCGGGTGGACCCCTGGCGCGTGCAGGTGCTGCGCGGCCGCGACCTGGTCACCGGTGTCCCCGCCCGCATCTGGACCCGCGAACCCCGGTGGTGACCGCGTGTCGGGCACCCGGTGCGGGCCGGCAGGGGACACCATCGGTGGGGACCCGGCGAGCGGAGGACACCAATGGAGCACCTGGACGCCATCGTCATCGGCATGGGACCGGGCGGCGAGGTCGTCGCCGACCGGCTCCTGAAGGCCGGCAAACGGGTGGCCGTCGCGGAGCGCGAGCTCATCGGCGGCGAGTGCGGGTACTACGCCTGCATCCCCAGCAAGACGCTCATCCGCCCGCCCGAGGCCCGGGCCGACGCGGAGGAGGCCGCCGGGCTGGACCGGCCCGGCCTGGACTGGCCCGCGCTGCGCGCCTACCGCGACCAGATGATCCGCCACCTGGACGACTCCCGGCAGGTCCGGGGGTACCGGGACCAGGGGGCGCTGGTCCTCAAGGGCGCCGCCCGCGTCGTGGGCCGCGACCCCTGGCGGGTCGCGGTCGACGGGCGGGAGTACACCGCCGACCACGTGGTGGTCGCCACCGGCTCCGAGGCGGTGCGCCCGCCCGTCGACGGCCTGGACGGCCTGGGCCCGGACCGGGTGTGGACCAACCGCGAGGCCACCACCCTGACCCGGATCCCCGGCCGGGCGCTGGTGGTGGGCGGCGGAGCGGTCGCCGTCGAACTCGGCCAGTTCCTCGCCCGCATGGGGTCGGCGGTGACCCTCGTGCAGCGCGGCGACCGGCTGCTGGACCGCGAGGACCCGCGCCTGTGCGAACTGGTCTCCGAGCAGTTCGAGCGCGACGGCATCACCGTCCACCTGGGCACCGAGGTGGCCTCGGCGGCCGCCGACGGCGACGGCGTCGCGGCGGTGCTGGGCTCGGGGGAGAGCGTCGGCGCCGACGTCCTCGTGCTGGCCACGGGGCGCAGGCCGCGCGGCGACGGGCTCGGCCTGGCCGACCTCGGCGTGGAGACGGACCGGGGCGCCCTGCCCGTCGACGAACGCTGCCGGGTCGCCCCGGGGCTGTGGGCGGTCGGCGACGTCACCGCCCGCGCCATGTTCACCCACGTCGCCAAGTACCAGGGGCGGCTGGTGGCCGCCAACATCCTGGGAGGGGACCGCCGCGCCGACTACACGGGGGTGCCCCGGGTGGTGTTCGCCCACCCCGAGATCGCCGGGGTCGGGCTCACCTCCGAGCAGGCCCGGGACCGGGGGATCGACGTGGCCACCGCCGAGATCGACCTGCCCGAGACCCTGGCCCGGCCCTGGACCCACGCCACCGACCCGCGCGGCACCCTCGGGGTGATCGCCGACCGGGACGAGGGCGTGCTGGTGGGGGCGTGGGCGTTCGGGCCGATGGTCTCCGAATGGATCAACACCGCGGCGCTGGCGATCCGCGCGCGGATCCCGGTGGGCTACCTCATCGACTCCACGCCGCAGTTCCCCACCTTCAACGAGGGCTACGTGGCGGCGCTGGAACAGCTGGACCTGTAGCGCCGCAGAACGGGGGAGCGGGGGCGCCCCCGGCCGGACGGCCGGGCACGCCCCCGCTCTGTACAGCCGGACCGGCTGCTCTCCACGGGCGTTCGGACCCGCCCGGGAGGTCAGCAGCCCAGGTTCGAGCCGGTGGTGGTGCCCAGGATCTGGGCGAACCGGGTGAACTTGTCGATCCGGCTCTGGACCTGCCCCGGGTTGCCCCCGTTGCACTCCAGGCCGCCGTTGATCGCGCGGATCGTCTCGCCGAAGCCGTGGCCGTCGACGATGGCCCTGTGCGGAGTGATCGAGCCCGCGCCGGTCTGGGTGTTCCAGTACCACAGGCCGGTCCGCCAGGCGACCGAGGCGTTCTGCTCGACCTGGTAGGGGTTGTTGAGCAGGTCGATGCCCAGGGCGTCGCCCGCGGCCTTGTAGTTGTAGTTCCAGCTGAGCTGGATCGGGCCGCGGCCGTAGTAGGCGGCCTGGCCCGCCGGGCAGCCGAAGGGCTGGTTCCGGTCGCAGTAGTGGGGGTAGTTGGCCTCGTTGGTCTCCTTGATGTGGACGAGGCCGCCGGTCTCGTGGCTGACGTTGGCCAGGAAGGCGGCCGCCTCGCGCTTGCGGATCTCGGTGCTCCCGGTGTTGGTGAACGCCGGGTAGGAGCTCAGCGCGGCGACCAGGCCGCTGTAGGTGTAGAAGGGGTTCCGGTTCGGGAACATCTGGTCGAACTGGGCCTGGGTGACGATGAAGTCGCTCGGCCCCGGCTGCTCGCCGCCGTCGCCGCCGGTACAGGGGCCCTGGTCGGCCCACACGTCCGAGGCGCCGGGGCGCTCGTTCTGCGTCCACCACTTGGCGGTGTAGTTGCGGCCCTCGTAGGAGGCCGTCTTGCCGCCGGTGTAGACGGCGGAGGCGCTCCAGGGCGCCGCGCAGACGGCGGCCTGCGCGGCGGTCGCGGGGAGAACGGTGAGCAGGGCCGCCATCGCGCCGAGCGCGGCGAACTGGCTCAGGAGACGTCGGATCACGTGATCACACTCCTCGGGGGCGGCGCGCATCCGACCGCGCGCCGCAGGGGGTGCCGTCACCCAAGCAAGTGTGGTCTAGACCTGTCAAGACCGGTAGTACGTATCGTGAGGATACGGTGACAGAACGCGGTCCGCCGCGGTACCGCGGCCGCGGGTCCTGGGGCGTGTTCGGTGGATGCTTTCGAGCGTTTCGGCGCTTGCGTCGAATGCCGGGAGCGGCCGCGAGGTGATCTCTCGCAGGACGACCGGCGCGGGTCGGCCCGGGTTCGGCTGTCCGAGCGCAGGCGGTGCGGCGAGAGGAGGCCTCGCGGCCGCGACCCGGAATGATCCGCCGAGCGCGCCCTAGGAGCGGTCGGCCAGGGCCGCGGCCTCCTCGTCCTCCACCTGCCTGTTCCACTCGGCCTTGGAGGACTGCCAGCCGTCCTCGTCGCGGCCCAGCCGCCAGTAGCCGGAGATCGACAGGTCCTCCTTGGGCAGGCCGTGCTCGACGCGCAGCAGCCGGCGCAGGTCGCGCACGAACCCGGCCTCGCCGTGCACGAACGCGTGCACCCGTCCCGCCGGGAACTCCAGGGCCCGCACCGCCTCGGTGAGCAGGGAGCCCACCGGTCGGTCGCCCCGGTGCAGCCAGTGCACGCGCACCCCGGAGTGGGCGTCCAGCTTCTGTTCCTCCCGGGGGTCGGCGACCTCCACGAACACGTGCGCGGGACGCCCCTCGGGCAGGCGCTCCACCGCGGCCGCGATCGCCGGGAGGGCGCTCTCGTCCCCTGCCAGCAGGTGCCAGTCGGCGTCCGGGTCGGGGGAGTAGCCGCCGCCCGGGCCGAGCAGGCGCAGCGTGTCGCCGGGGCGGGCTGCGGCCGCCCACGGCCCGGCGAGCCCGGCGTCGCCGTGGTGGACGAAGTCGACGGTCAGCCGCCGGGTGGCCGGGTCGAAGGCCCGCACGGTGTAGGTGCGGGTGACCGGCCACTCCTCGCGCGGGCGGCTCTCGCGGATCTCCCGCACGTCGTAGGGCTCGGGGTCGCCCTCGGCGGGCGGCGGGAACAGCAGCTTCACGTAGGAGTCGGTGTACCCGGCGGTGGCGAAGGCGTCCAGGCCCTCCCCGCCGAACACCACCCGCACCATGTGCGGGGTGAGGCGCTCCACCGCCTCCACCCGGCCCACGTGCACGGTCACCTTCGGTCGTTCCCGTCGCTCGGTCACGGCGGCCCCCTTCGTCGAAACGTGTTAGGCGAACCTAACACCACCGTCGGCCAGGGTACCCCTCCGGGGCGCCGGAGAGGGTGGTGGAAATACCCCTGGGGGGTATATGGTTACCGCGTTCGACGACGACCACTCCACGAGGAGCGCCACCATGGGACTTTTCGCCATCCGCGACTACCGCAACCTGTTCTCCGCCCAGGTCATCGCCCTGTTCGGCACGGGGCTGGCCACCGTGGCCCTGGGGCTGCTCGCCTACGACCTGGCGGGCCCGGACGCCGGCGCGGTCCTGGGCACCGCGCTCACGATCAAGATGGTCATGTACGTCCTCATCGCGCCCGTGGTCGCCGCCTACGCGGACCGGCTGCCCAGACGGCTGTTCCTGACCCTGCTCGACGCGGTGCGCGCCGCGGTCGTCCTGGCGTTACCCTTCGTCACCGAGATCTGGCACATCTACGTGCTGATCGGCGTCCTCCAGGCCGCCTCCGCGGCGTTCACGCCCACCTTCCAAGCGGTCATCCCCGACATCGTGACCCGTGAGTCCGACTACACGCGGGCGCTGTCGGCCTCCCAGGTGGCCTACACCATGGAGAGCCTGCTCAGCCCGGTGCTCGCCGCCCTCGCCCTGACGTTCATGACCTTCGACTGGCTGTTCGTCGGGACGTCGGCCGGCTTCGCCGCCTCGGCCGCGCTGGTCCTGGCGACCCGGGTCCCCGACGCCCGGCCCAGCGGGCTCACCCGGGTCTGGGACCGGCTGGCCTCGGGGATCCGGGCCTTCGCGGCCGCCCCCCGGCTGCGCGGGGTCCTGGCCCTGAACCTGGTGGTCGCCGCGTCCGGGTCGATCGTGGTCGTCAACACCGTCAACTTCGTCCGCGACGGGCTCGGCGGCACGCAGGCCGACGTCGCCTGGATGCTCGCCGCCTCCGGCGGCGGCACCCTGGCCGTCGCCCTGGTCCTGCCGCGCGTGCTCGACCGCGTCGCCGAACGCGCGGTCATGATGACCGGCGCCGCGGTCCTCGTGGCCGCCGTACTGGCCGCCGTGGGGACGGCGTACGCGCAGATCGCCGCCTGGGCGGTCGCGGTGCCGGTCTGGGTGGCCGTCGGCGCCGGGATGGCGCTGGTCATCACGCCGACCGGCCGGGTGATCCGCTCCTCGGTCGCCCCCGCGGGCCTGCCCGCGGCCTTCGCGGCCCAGTTCTCGCTGTCGCACGCGGCGTGGCTGGTCACCTACCCGGTCGCCGGGTGGATCGGCACCGCCGCCGGGTTCGCGCCCGCCTGGACCGTCCTGGCCGTCCTGGCCGTCGGCGGGGCCGCGGCGGCCGCGGCCCTGTGGCCGCGCGAACGCGCTTCGGCCGCCCCGTCCCCGGCGCGGGTGTGAAGGCCGGCCCGGGCGGCCCCGCCGTCCGGGCCGCCGCCCTCGACGGGCGGCCCGCGGCCGCGGCACCCCCGTCCCGCCCGGCGCCCGTTGAGGGCGGGAGCCCTCGGTCCTGCACCGGCATCCCCGCCCGTCGCGTGGCGGACGGCCCACGGCCACGGGTCCTCCCCGGGGGCCTCTCCTCCGGGCCTCCGGAACCCGGCCGGGCGCCTCACGGAAACCCCCGGCGGCCGAGGACGGGCCTCAGGCGGCGTCGCTGCGGCCGTCGCGGGTGGGGGCGGTGAAGACCGCGTGCAGGCGGGTGTCGTCGGCGGGGGCCCCGGCCTCCAGGGCCGCCAGCCAGGCCGCCGCCCCGGCGGTGCACCCGGCCGTCGACAGCGGCGACCCCGCGGTGCCCAGCGCCAGTTTGCGGGTGAGCGCCTCGTGCACCGGCGCGGACCCCAGCAGCACCCCGCCGGCCAGCACCACCGGCCGCCGCTCCCCGGGCGTGCGCACCTGGTGCACCGAGTGCGCCAGGTGCCCGGCCGCGGCGTTCACGATCACCTCGGCCGCCTCGTCCCCCTGCGCGAACGCCTCCGAGACCAGCGGGGCCAGCTCGGCCAGCCCGATCGGCGGCCGCCCGGTCAGTGTGCGGGCGAAGGCGCGCGCGTGCTCCTCGGGCAGGTGCTCGCGCCCCTGGACCGGGCGCCTGCCGGGGATGACCCGCTTGGCCACCATCCGCGCGAGCGGGCTCAGCGCCGTGCCCCGGCTCAGCTGGCGGGCGGTCTCCCGGGCCGCCTGGTGGCCGATCCAGAACGCCGACCCCTCGTCGCCGATCAGCCAGCCCATCCCGTCCGCGGACCGGCTGCGGCGCCGCCCCTCGATCCGGGTCGCGATCGCGCCGGTGCCCGCGATGAGCACCGTCCCGTCGGGTTCGGGGGTGCCGGAGGCGAACGCCACCTCGTCGTCGCCGACGAACACCATCCGGTCCGCCGGCACGCCGACCAGCAGCAGCTCCTCCACCAGTGCCGCGCGCACCCGGTCGTCGCGCAGCGCCGACACCCCGGCCAGGCCGATCGCCCCGGCCACCACGTCCTCGCGGGCGCGCGGCCCGGCCTGGTCGAGGGCGGCGCCCACCGCCCGGGCCAGTTCCCGGCCCGCCCGCGCGGTGCCGTGCGTGTTGGGGTTGGCGCCGCCGGCCCGGGCCAGGCCCACCCGCTCGCCGGCCGGGGTGGCGACCAGGGCCCGGGTGGAGGTGCCGCCCGCGTCCACCCCCACCACCAGGCGGGGGCGGTCGGAGCGCTTCGTCGTCGAAGAGGTCACGGCTGTCACAGGAGGGAACTGCCCTTTCAGCGGTCGGAATACTCTTCGCGCAGGCGGCCGACCACGGCCAGCGCGGTCTGGGCGGCCTCGGCCGCGGCCCCCTCGTCCAGCGGGTCCCCGCTGACCAGCAGCCTGAGGTAGACCGGCGCGGCCAGCGCGCGGGCGACCCGCGCCGGGTCGGTGCCGGGCGGGGCCTCGCCCCGGGCGACGGCCCGTTCCACCACCGGCCGGACGTGCTCGACGCGGTCGGCGAAGACCCGCTCGCGCGCCCGCGCGATCTCGGGGATGCGCGCGGCGTCGGCGAGCATCGCGGTCATCACCGCGCCCCGCGGCGAGGTGAGCAGGCCGACCAGGGCGCGGGCCAGGGCCTCCAGGTCGCCCGCCAGCGCGCCGGTGTCGGGCACCGGGACCTCCGTGGCGGCCAGGTGCTCGAAGGCGTCCACGACCAGCGCCTGCCGGTCGCGCCAGCGCCGGTACACGGTGGTCTTGTGCACTCCGGCGCGGCGGGCCACCGACTCGACGCTGAGGTCGGCGTAGCCCCGCTCGCCCAGTTCGGCCAGGGTGGCGGCGCGGACGGCGGCCAGCACCTTGGCCCCGCGCCCCACCGGCCGGGCGGGGCCGGCGTCGTGTTCGTGGGTCATCGTCCTCCCGGGATCGTCCCGATTCTCCCTTGCCGCAGGGGTCCGGCGCACGCATACTGAAGCTATCGCAACAAAAAGTTGCGATAGCTCCCCGTGGTTCGAGGAGGACCCGTGCCCGACATCTACCGCTACACCTCACCGGTGGCCCCCAAGGACGCCACCGGACCCGTCGCCGCCGCCTACGCCCAGATCAAGGACGAGTTCCTGCTCGCCGACGGCCCCTTCATGACCCTGTCCCGCGCCCCCGAGCTCCTGGTGTGCGTCTGGGCGCTGCTGCGCGAGTCCGAACTGGCCGGGCCGGTCCCGCGCGCCGAGCGCGAACTCGTCGCCGTCGCCGTCTCCGCCGCCAACACCTGCCCCTTCTGCGTCGACGCCCACACCGCCCTGGGCCACGCCGGGGGCGACCACACCGCCGCCGAGGCCGTCCGGGCGGGCCGCCGCCCCCGCGACCCCGCCCTGGCGGCCCTGGCCGACTGGGCCGCCGCCACCGGCGACCCCACCCCCGGCCCCCGGCCCGCGCCGCCCTTCCCCGCCGATCACACCGCCGCGTTCATCGGCACCGCCCTGGTCACGCACATCATCAACCGGGTCACCTCCTCCCTCCTCGTCGAGCGCTTGCTGCCCGGCGACCTCCAGCGCTCCCGGACCGTGCGCCGGGTCCTGGGCGCGGCCGTGCGCCGCGGCCCCGGCCGGCCCGTGGCGCCCGGCCGCTCCCTGGAACTGCTGCCGGCCACCGACACCGCCCCGCCCGCCTGGGCCGACGGACCCGTCGGCACCGCCTACGCCGCACTGGCCGGGACCGTCGCCTCCCTGGACGTCCCCGACACCGTCCGCGCCCGCACGCGGGACGCCGTCGCCGCCTGGGACGGGCGCCCGCCCGCCCTCTTCGAGGACCCCGTGGGCGCGCACGCCGACGGGCTCGACGCGCCCGACCGGACCGCCGTGCGCCTGGCCGTGCTCGCCGCCCTGTCCCCGCACCGGATCGCCGACGCCGACGTCGCCGCCTGGCGGGCCGCCACCGGCCGCACCGCCGACGCCGACCTGGTGCGCCTGGTGGTCCTGGGGGCGTTCACCGCCGCCGACCGGATCCAGCGCTCCCTGGCCGCCGCGGCCGCCCGCCGAGACCCCGCCGGTCAGCCGGGGGAGGCGTAACCGCGGACACACGGAAAAGCAGTGGCGCGCCCCGCGGCGGTCCTGAGAGGGTCGGTCCATGGCAGCAGAGCACCACCCCGCGACACCCCGATCCGACGGACCCGGATGGGAGGTCGACCGGCCCGCGGAGGACGAGATATCCGAGGCCACCGGGGTGTTCGCCACCGCCATCAACATTCCGTTGAACGACCTGCTCGACACCGAGCGCGACCACCCCGTCAACGAGCCCGACCGCTTCCTGGTCGTCCGCGACGGCGGCCGCATCGTCGGCACCACCAACTCCCACCCCTTCTCCCTCACCGTCCCGGGCGGTCCGCGCCCGGCGGCCGGGGTGACCGGGGTGGGCGTGCTGCCCACCCACCGCAGACGCGGCATCCTCACCGCGCTCCTGCGCGAACAGCTCGCCGACCTGCGCCGGCGCGGCGAGAACCTGGCGATCCTGTGGGCCTCCGAAGGCGGCATCTACGGCCGTTACGGCTACGGCCAGGCGTTCCGCCAGCACACCTACTCCGTGAGCCGGGCCCATGCCGCCCTGCGCCCCGACGCGCCCCGCGACCCCTCGCTCACCCTGGAGCTTGCCGAGCCCGCCGACGTCCTGCCCGACCTGGACCTGCTGCACCGCGCCGCCCAGGCCGAACGCCCGGGCGGCTTCCCCCGCGAGGGCAACTGGTGGAAGCTGCGCCTGTGGATGCTCTCCCGCCCCCGGCCCGACACCTCCGACCTGCGCGCCGTCGTCGTCCGGGACGCCCGGGGCCGCCCCGTGGGCGCGGCCCTGCACCGGGTCACCACCGGCTACGGCGAGGGCGGCCTGCCCACCGGGACGGTCTCCGTCCGGGAGGTCAACGCCCTCACCCCGGCCGCCCGCACCGCCCTGTACGAGTACCTCTTCGACACCGACCTCACCGTGGAGACCGAGGTCGTCGGCCTGCCCGAGGACGACCCCCTCCCCGCCCTGCTGGCCGACCCCGCCCAGGCCGTCCGCCGCGCCGGCGGGGGCCTGTGGCTGCGCCTGGTCGACGTGCCCGCCGCCCTGGCCGAGCGCACCTACGCCCACCCCTTGGACACCGTCATCGAGGTCGCCGACCGGCACGCCCCCTGGAACGCCGGGCGCTGGCACCTGAAGACCGACGGGGAGCACACCCGGGTGGAGGCCGCCACGACGGCCCCCGACCTGTCCCTGGACGCCGCCCACCTGGGCTCCGCCTACCTGGGCCGCGGGCCGGTGACCACCCACGTCGACGCCGGCATTGCCGTCGAGCGCACGCCCGGCGCCGCCGCCCGCCTGGACACCGCCCTGTACACCCCCCGGGCGCCCCGCTGCGACACCGGCTTCTGAGCGGGACGGGCCCCGGCCGACACGGGTCCGCCGGGCCCCGCCCCGTTCCGAACGCCCCCCATCCCGTCCCGACCGCACCGAACGACAAGGCGAAGAACACCATGACCACATCCGACAGCCCGCGCGCCGAGTGGACCGTGCGCGGCACCGACCGGGACGAGTACGCACGGGCGGCCCGGGTCATCGGCGAGGCCCTCCTGGTCGCCGAGGACGTGCCCGCCATGCTGGAGCGGATGCGTCCGATCCACGACGCCGAGGGCTACGAGCGCGTCCGCGTGGCCGTCGACGACATCGACGGCGAAGAGCGGATCGTCGGCGCCACCAACGACTTCCGCTTCGAGATGACCCTGCCCGGCGGGCCGCGCCGCGTGGCCGGGGTGACCGGGGTGGGCGTGTGGCCCACCCACCGCCGCCGGGGCGTGCTCAGCTCCCTCATGCGCCGCCAGCTCGCCGACATCCACGCCGCGGGGGTCAGGTACGCCGCCCTGTGGGCGTCCGAGGGCGCCATCTACGGCCGCTTCGGCTACGGCCCGGCCGTCGCCGAGACCGAGGCCCACATCGCCCGGCCGCACGCCGCGCTGCGCCCCGACGCGCCCCGCGACCCGGAGCTGGAGGTCCGCCTGGGCTACGCCGCGGAGCTGCGCGCCGACCTGGAGCGGGTGTACGCGGAGGCCGCCGCCGCCCGGCTCGGCCAGGTCGCGCGCCCCGACCACTGGTGGGACCGGACCCTGCGCGACAAGCCCGAGCACCGCGAGGGCCGGGGCCCCAAACACGCCGTCGTGGTCCGCGGGCCGCAGGGCCCGGTGGGCTACGCCCTGTACAGCACGCGGAGCAAGTGGGAGTCGGACGGCCCGGCCGGGACGGTGTACGTCCAGGAGATGCGGGCCACGGTCCCGGCGGCCTGGACCCTGCTCTACGAGCACCTGCTCGACCGCGACCTGACGGCCCGGATCGAGTTCGAGTTCATGCCGGTGGACGACCCGCTCGTGCACCTGCTCGGCAACCGGGACCGGCTGGTCCGGGAGGTCTTCAACAGCCTCTGGTTCCGGCTGGTGGACGTGCCCGGCGCGCTGTCCGAGCGCACCTACGCCGCCCCGGTGGAGGCGGTCCTGGCGGTCACCGACCGGTACGCGCCGTGGAACGCCGGGACGTGGTCGCTGAAGGCGTCCCCCGAGGGCGCGCGGGTGGAGGCCACCGACGCCGCCCCGGACGTGTCGCTGGACGCGGCCCTGCTGGGCGCGGCCTACCTGGGGCAGACCCCGCTCACCGGGTACGCCGCCGCCGGGCTGCTCACCGAGCACACCCCGGGGGCGGTCGCCCGCCTGGACGCGGCCCTGCACCGTCCGGACGCGGCCTTCAACGGGTCCATCTTCTAGCCGTCGGCGGCCGCCCGGCCCGCAGCGTCCGCTGCGGGCCGGGCCGGCCCGTTTCAGCCGGTGAGCGCCTTGACCAGCCGCTCCACGTCCTCCTCGGTGTTGTACAGGTGGAACGAGGCGCGCAGGCGCCCGTCGCGGGCGGCCACCGCGATGCCCTCGTCCAGCACCCGCTCCACCCCGCCCGCCGGGGCGGCGACGGACACGATCGCCGAGCCCGCCGGCTCCAGGCCCAGGCCGGTGCGCAGCAGGTCGCCCAGGGCCGTGTTGTGCGCGTGCACGGCGCCGACCCCGGCCTCCTCCAGCAGCGCCAGGGTGCGCTCCAGCCCCGCCCAGGCGGGCCACACCGGCGGCAGGTCCAGCCTGCGGGCGCCCGGCGCCAACGCCAGCGGCCCGCCGTACAGGCTGTTCCACGGCTCCTCGGCGGCGTACCAGTTGCCCGCGAGCGGGGACAGCTCCGCCAGCGCCTCCGCGGTGCCGGTGAGGAACGCCGCGCCGCGCGGCCCCAGCAGCCACTTGTAGGTGCTGCACACCGTGTAGTCGATCCGGTCGGCGGGCAGCGGCAGCCACCCGGCCGCCTGGGTGGCGTCCACGAGCAGCCGCGCCCCGTGGGCGTCGCTGGCCGCCAGCAGGTCCTCCAGGGGAGCGATGCGCCCGTCGGAGGACTGCACCGCCGACACCGCCACCAGCCGGGTGTCCGGGCCGACCGCGTCGGCCAGGTGCTCCAGCGGGACCTCCCGGACGGCGAGGTCGGCCCGGGCCAGGAAGGGGTGCACCACCGAGCTGAACTCGCGGGCGGCGACGACGACCTCGGCGCCCGGCGGCAGCGCGGCGGCGACCGTTCCGACGAACTGGGCGGTGTAGGCGCCGATCGCGGTGTTCTCCGCGGGCACGCCCAGCAGGCGGGCGTAGGAGGCGCGGGCGCGTTCGACGCCCGGGTCGGCGTCGGCAGGGGAGAACCGACCCTCGGCCACGGCGCGGGTGTACTGCGTCACCGCGTCCAGCGCGGTGTCGGGGGTCAGCCCGTGGGTGGCCGTGTTGAGGTACACGGTCCCGGGGGAGAAGTGCCGTCGTGCGGCGTCGATGCGGGCACGGGTGGAGTCGTCCATGCCCCCATGCTCCCTACGGCGGGGGACCGGGTTCAAGGGCCGCTCGGGTCGGGATTGGCCCTTGTCGCGGGGAAGGGCGCGGGACGGCGGCCGGGTGCCCCCGGGCCGGGCGCCCTCAGTTGCGGAACTTGGCCTGGGCGTCGGTGGACCCGGCCATGAGCTTGTTGAGCAGGCGGACCAGCTCGCGCCGCTCCTCGGGCTCCAGGGCCTCGGCCCAGGCGGACTCGCGGCGGTTGTGGGCGCGGAACCCGCCGAGGATGGCGTGGTAGCCCGCCTCGGTCAGGCTGAGCTGGAGGGCGCGGCGGTCGTGGGTGGCGCGCTCGCGCAGGATGAGCCCGTCGCGCTCCAGGGTGTTGAGCAGCGCGGACAGGGCGGCCCGGCTCATGCCGGAGATCTCGGCGGTGGTCTTGGCCTCCATCGGCCCGGCCAGCCAGAGCGCGAAGATCACCCGGAACCCGGGCCAGGTGAGCCCGCGCGGCCGGTGGACCGTGGACTCCAGGTCGTAGATGACCATGCTCGTGGCCCGGTTGAGGGTGAGGACCATGCGCATGGCGTCGGCGTTGACGGAGGGGAGTTCCTGCTCGGCCTTCTGCACCGCGTAGTCGACGAACGACCAGAAGGTGAGGTCACTGCTGGGGGGTGCGGTGTCATGGGTCACGGGACCAGCCTAATACCTGGGGTCCGGGCCGTGTTTACCGTGCTTTTCCCTTTCCGTGGGCGCCTTGTTCAGTGGTGACGGCGGACGGGTGGAACGCGGCGAATGCTCTTTTCGGGGTGGAGGCGGCGCTTTTTCCGTTCTTCGTTCCCGGGGGGACCGCGACCCGCCGCGGGGAGGCGGGGGTGTCGTGCGCGCCGTGGGGAGAGTGGGGGAGCGGGGCAGGTCGGTGCCCTGCCGTCGGCGGCCGACAGGCGTACAGTGTGACCTGTATCACCGGCGAGGTGGCTCTGCGCCTCTTGGTCCGGTGACGCAGAGCACGTTATGGTCTGAATCATCAAACGTTTGATCATTATGGGCGGCCGCCGCCCGGAGCGAGTGAAGGGGTCCCGACGACCATGGCAGCCAAGCCGTTCGCCTCGTCCGCCGACACCGAGGCCAAGCAGCAGACCCTGGAGGTCCTGGCCGACGGCGTCTACGCGCTCACCGCCGAGGGCGACCCCAACGTGGGCGCCATCGAGGGCGAGGACTTCCTCGTGGCGTTCGAGGCCCTGGCCACGCCCACCGCGGCCCGCGAGTGGCTGGCCAAGCTGCGCGAGCACACCGACAAGCCCGTCCGCTACCTGGTCCTCTCCCACTACCACGCGGTCCGCGTCCTGGGCGCCAGCGCCTTCGACGCCGAGATCATCCTCACCCACGAGAAGACCCACGAGCTGATCCGCGAGCGCGGCAAGGAGGACTGGGCCAGCGAGTTCGGCCGCATGCCCCGCCTGGCCAAGGACGCCGGCTCCGTGCCCGGCCTGACCTGGCCCACCCAGACCTTCGCCGACCGCACCACCATCGACCTGGGCGGCGACCGCGGCGAACTCGTCCTGGAGTACTTCGGCCGCGGCCACACCGAGGGCGACATCGTCGCCTGGCTGCCCCGGCAGAAGATCCTCTTCGCCGGCGACCTCGTCGAGGCCCAGGCCGCCCTCTACACCGGCGACGCCTTCCACAAGGACTGGGCCGGCGCCACCCTGGACAGGGTCAAGGCCCTGGGCGCCGAGATGCTCGTCGGCGGGCGCGGCGCGGTCAGCCGCGGCCGCTCGGAGGTCGACGCCGCCATCGAGCAGACCCGCAACTTCCTCAACGTGATGATCCGCGAGGTCGGCGGCGTCCACGAGCGCGGCGGCACCCTCAAGGAGGCGTTCGAGGCCACCCACGCCGCCCTCGTCGACGACTACGGCCACTGGCCGATCTTCGAGCACTGCCTGCCCTTCGACGTCTCGCGCCTGTGGGACGAGTTCTCCGGCATCGAGCGCCCCGTCATCTGGACGGCCGAGCGCGACCGCGAGGTCTGGGACCTCCTCCAGGCCTGAGCGGACCGCCGGGGCCGAGCCCCGCCCCCGCGGGAGGGGAACCTCCCGCGGGGGACCCGCGGCCGCCGACGCCCCGGCGGCGGGCACCCGTCCCGCCGCCGGGGCCGCCCACCGACCACCCCCGCCCCGAAGGGGCGCCGACGCCCAGGAGCCCGACATGCGACCTCCCGCTCCACGACCCCCCGCCGACACCTCCGCCGAGCCCGTCCTGGTCCTGGGCGCCGGCCCCGTCGGCCAGACCGCGGCCCTGCTGCTGGCCCGGCGCGGCGTCCCCGTCCGCATCGTCGACTCCCGGCCCGAGCGCGACGCCGTCGGCTCCAAGGCCATCTGCCAGCAGCGCGACGTCCTGGACGTGTGGGACTGGGTGGGCGCCGGAGAGGTCGCCGAAGAGGGCCTGACCTGGGACACCGCCCGCACCTTCTACCGCGACAGCGAACTGTTCAGCGTCCGCCTCGCCGACCCGGGCGCCTCCCCCCTGCCGCCCTTCGTCAACATCTCCCAGTCCCGCACCGAGGAGATCCTCGACCGCCGCCTCGCCGAGGCGGGGGTGGCGATCTCCTGGGACCACACCGTCACCGGCATCGAGCAGGACGACACCGGCGTCACCGTCACCTGCGACACCCCCGCCGGCCCGGTCCGCCTGCGCGGCACCCACGCCCTGTCCTGCCTGGGCGCCCACGGCGGGGTCGTCCGCCGCGCACTGGGCCTGGGCTTCGAGGGCACCAGCTTCCACGACCGCTTCCTCATCTGCGACATCCGCGCCGACCTGGGCGACTGGGCCCGCGAGCGCCGCTTCTACTTCGACCCCGAGTGGAACCCCGGCCGCCAGGTGCTCATCCACCCCTGTCCCGACTCGGTGTTCCGCATCGACTGGCAGGTCCCCGCCGACTTCGACCTGGAGGCGGAGGAGGCCAGCGGACGACTGGACGCCCGCATCCGCCAGATCATCGGGGAGAAGCCCTACGAGATCGTCTGGCACTCGGTGTACCGGTTCCACACCCGCGTGGTGGACCGCATGCGCGCGGGCCGCATCCTGCTCGTCGGCGACAACGCCCACCTGGTCGCGCCGTTCGGCGCCCGCGGGCTCAACTCCGGCGTCCAGGACGCCGAGAACGCCGCCTGGAAGATCGCCTACGTCCGCGCCGGGTGGGCGGACGAGGAGTTCCTGGAGACCTACCACACCGAACGCCACGCCGCCGCACTGGAGAACGCCGAGATCACCGGCGCCACCATGAGCTTCCTCGTCCCCCAGGACGAGGCCGAGCACACCACGCGGGTGAGCGTCCTGGAGCAGGCGCTCACCGACGAGGCCGCCCGCGCCCGGGTCGACTCCGGGCGCCTGGCCGAGCCCTTCTGGTACGTGGACTCCCCGCTCACCACGCCCAACGCGCGGTTCCCCTTCGGCGGCCGCCCGCCCCGCGGCCGGGCCCCCGAGCCCTGCCCCGGCGTGATCGCCCCCGACGCCCCGGTCGAGGTGCCCGGCGGCCCGTCCGGCGGGGACGCGCCGACCCGGCTGCGGTCCCTGCTCCGCGAGGGCGTCACCCTGCTGCTGGGCCCCCTCCCGGAGGGCACCGACGCCGACGCCGCCCGCGACGGCGTCCTGGCCGCAGCCCGGGGCGCCACCGGCGCGCCCGTGGCCGCGTTCCACCTCGCCGACATCGACACCACCGGGGCCCTCGCCAAGGCCCTGGACTGCCACCCCGGCGGGGTGTGGGTGCTGCGGCCCGACGCCCACATCGCCGCCGTCGTCGACGCCGCCGACACCGGGGCCGTCGCCGCCGCCGTCCGCACCTGCCTGGGGCGGGCCGCCGCCCCCGAACGACCGGCGCCCGCGCTCTGACGCCCGGCGCGACCGCACGAACCACGACCCACGACGACCACCTGGAGGACATGCCATGGCCTACTACCGCCAGGTAGGCGAGGTGCCCCGCACCCGCCACACCCAGCACCGCACCCCCGAGGGCGGCCTGTACTACGAGGAGCTGATGGGGGAGGAGGGCTTCTCCGCCGACTCCTCACTGCTCTACCACCGCGCGATCCCGTCGGCCATCGTCGACGCCGCCGAGTGGGAGGTCCCCGACCAGAGCCGCACCCGCAACGCGCCGATGGTGCCGCGCCACCTGCGGCTGCACTCGCTCTTCGACGACCAGGAGTGGAAGGCCGCCGACGTCGTCCAATCGCGCCGCCTGGTCCTGGGCAACGACGACGTGCGCATCTCCTACGTGGTCGCCGGGGCGCCCTCGGAGCTGTACCGCAACGGCATCGGCGACGAGTGCGTGTACGTGGAGTCCGGCAGCGCCCGCGTGGAGACCGTGTTCGGCCTGCTGGAGGTCGGCCGCGGCGACTACGTCATCCTGCCCCGGGCCACCACCCACCGCTGGGTGCCCACCGGCGACGAGCCGCTGCGCGCCTACGTGATCGAGGCCAACAGCCACATCGCCCCGCCCAAGCGCTACCTGTCCCGCTACGGGCAGCTGCTGGAGCACGCGCCCTACTGCGAGCGCGACCTGCGCGGCCCCTCCGAGCCGCTGCTGGTCGAGGGCGAGAACGTGGACGTGCTCATCAAGCACCGCGGCGACGGCCCCGGCGGCATCTCCGGCACCCGCTACACCTACCCCACCCACCCCTTCGACGTGGTCGGCTGGGACGGGTGCCTGTACCCGTACGCGTTCAACATCGACGACTTCCAGCCCATCACCGGCCGGGTGCACCAGCCACCGCCCGTCCACCAGGTGTTCGAGGGCCACAACTTCGTCATCTGCAACTTCGTGCCGCGCAAGGTGGACTACCACCCCGGGGCGATCCCCGTGCCGTACTACCACTCCAACGTGGACTCCGACGAGGTCATGTTCTACTGCGGGGGCGACTACGAGGCCCGCAAGGGCTCCGGGATCGGGCAGGGCTCCATCTCACTGCACCCGGGCGGCCACTCCCACGGCCCGCAGCCCGGCGCCTACGAGCGCAGCATCGGCGCCGAGCGGTTCGACGAGCTCGCCGTCATGGTGGACACCTTCCGGCCCCTGGACCTGGGCGAGGGCGGGACCGCCTGCGACGACGGCGCCTACGCCTGGACCTGGGCCGGAGGGAGGCGGGAGTCGTGAGCGGCGCCGACGCGGCGGCGGGCGCAGGCGGGGCCGGGGACGCCCTGTACCGCTCCCTGTTCGACGACGCCGCCCTGTTCCCGCCCGGCAACGCCCCCATGGGCGAGGCCCTGCCCGCCCACCGCGGGCACCGGACCTCGTCCCGGGCCGCCTACGTGGGCCCCTTCCTGGTCTCCGACGCCCGTGTGGCCGAGCTGCGCGCGGTGCTGTCCCGCGAGGACGGCGACCACCCGCCCCTGGGGGTCGTGGTCACCGTCCCCGGCGGCGCCGACGGGGTCGCCCCCGCCGTCGAGGCGGTCCTGGCCGACCCCGCCCTGCGCCTGGAGGGCCTGGAGGTCGCCGCCCCGCCCGGCGGCGCCGACGGGGTGGCCGCCGTGCTCAACGCCCACCTCCCCGACGGGTCGGGCGGGCACGGGAGCGTCCAGGGGTACGTGGAGGTCTCCCGCCAAGGCGGGCCCGAAGGGGCCCGTGCGGACCTGGCGGCGCTCGCCTCCGCCGGGCTCCGCGCCAAGTTCCGCACCGGCGGGGTCACCGCACAGGCCCACCCGGACGAGGACGAGCTGGCCGCGTACCTGTACGCCGCCGTCGACCTCGGAGTGCCCTTCAAGTGCACCGCCGGGCTGCACCACGCCGTCCGGCACACCACCTCCGAGGGGTTCGAGCAGCACGGTTTCCTCAACGTGCTGCTGGCCGCCGACACCCTGGTCCGGGGCGGGAGCGCCGCGGAGGCGGCCGCGGTCCTGGCCGACCGGGACGGCGGAGCCCTGGCCGCCCGCGCCAAGGGGCTCGCCGCCGGGGAGGCGGCCGCGGTCCGGGCCGCGTTCCGCTCCTTCGGCACGTGCAGCATCATCGAGCCGCTGGAGGACCTCATCGTCCTCGGGGCGCTCAGCCCCTGAACCGCCGACGAACGACCACCCCCGCGGCCGGGCCGGAACCGACGGCCCGGCCGCGGGGCCGCACCCAGAAAGCGCGCACCCCATGCCCGACAGCTGGATCGACCTGCCCCAGGACACCGAGTTCGGCCTGGCCACCCTGCCCTACGGGGTGTACGACACCGGCCCCGGCGACGACCGCGGCACCCGTATCGGCGTCGCCGTCGGCTCCCACGTCCTGGACCTGGGGGCCGCGGCCCTGACCGCCGGATCCCCCCACGCCGACCTGCTCCGCACCCCGAACCTCGACGCGCTGCTGGCCGCCGGCCGCCCCGTCTGGGACCGGGTCCGCGCCGACCTGGCGGACTGGCTCACCGACCCCGCCCGCGAGGAGGCCCTGCGCCCCCACCTGGTGGACCGGGCGTCGGTGCGGCTGCACCTGCCGTTCACCGTCGCCGACTACGTGGACTTCTACGCCTCCGAGCACCACGCCACCAACGTCGGCCGGATCTTCCGCCCCGACCAGGAGCCGCTCACCCCCAACTGGAAGCACCTGCCCATCGGCTACCACGGCCGCTCCGGGACCATCGTGGTGTCGGGCACCGACATCGTCCGCCCCACCGGGCAGCGCAAGCCGCCCACCGAGCCGTCCCCGGTCTTCGGGCCGTCGGTGCGGCTGGACATCGAGGCCGAGGTGGGCTTCGTGGTCGGCACCCCCAGCCCGATGGGCGGGCGGGTCGGGGTGGACGGCTTCGCCGACCACGTCTTCGGCGTGTTCCTGCTCAACGACTGGTCCTCGCGCGACCTCCAGGCCTGGGAGTACGTGCCGCTGGGCCCGTTCCTGGGCAAGTCGTTCGCCACGTCCGTCTCCCCGTGGGTGGTGCCGCTGGCCGCCCTGGAGGCGGCCCGCGTGGAACAGCCCGCCCAGGACCCCGAGCCGCTGCCCTACCTGCGCGGCACACAGCCCTGGGGCCTGGACCTGCGGCTGGAGGTCCGGCTCAACGGGCACGTGGTGTCGCGCCCCCCGTTCTCGCAGATGTACTGGACGGCGGCGCAGCAGCTCGCCCACATGACCGTCAACGGGGCGTCGCTGCGCACCGGCGACGTGTACGCCTCGGGCACGGTGAGCGGCCCCGAGGTGGAGCAGCGGGGCTGCTTCCTGGAGCTGACCTGGAGCGGCAAGGAGCCGCTGCGGCTGCCGGACGGCACCGAGCGCACCTTCCTGGAGGACGGGGACGAGGTCACCATCACGGCGACCGCCCCGGGCCCGGACGGGACCCTGGTCCACTTCGGCGAGGTGAGCGGGCGGATCCTGCCCGCCGTGTAGGCGCCGGGCGGGGGCCGCGGGCCCCCGCCCCGCCCTCCGGGCCCCCGCCCCGCCCTCCGGGGCGCGGCCCCGGGAACCCGGCTCCGCCGCCGGGCCGGAGGAGTGTCGGAACCGTGGGGCAGGATCGCCCCTGACCGTAGGACCGGTACCGACGACCTGGAGGACCCGATGGCGCAGGGCGGACCCGAGGACGGCGTTCGGCGGAGGCGGCCGGAATGAGGCGGGGAGAGGACCTGTGGCCCCTGGTCCACGCCGAGCGCGCCGCCCTGGCCGACGACCTCGCCGGGCTGTCCGAGGAGGACTGGGCGACCCCGTCGCTGTGCGCCGGGCTGACGGTGCGCGAGGTCCTCGCGCACCTGACCTCCGGGGCGAGCCTCAACGGGCTCCGGTGGTTCGCCGGTGTCGTCCGCTGCCGGTTCGACTTCGACGCCCAGGTCGCGATGCGCCTGGCCGAGCAGATGGGGGCCTCCGGCGCCGACACCCTCGCCCGCTTCCGCGCGGTGGTGTCGAGCACGACCTCGCCGCCGCTGCCCCGGATCGCCATGCTGGGCGAGGCCGTCGTGCACGGCGAGGACATCCGGCGCCCGCTGGGCATCGCGGCCGACCGGCCCGTCGGCACCCTGACGCGGGTCGCCGAGTACTACCGGGGCTCGGACCAGGTCGTCGTCGCCAGGAGCCGGGTGGCGGACCTGCGGCTGGAGGCCGCCGACGGCCCCTTCGCGGCCGGGGAGGGGCCGCGGGTCGCCGGGAGCACGCTCGCGCTGATCATGGCGATGACCGGGCGGTCCGCGCACCTCGGCGACCTGAGCGGGGACGGGGTGGAGGTGCTGCGCGGGCGCCTGGACGGATGAGCCGGCGGGGCCGGGCGGCGGGCTCCGCCGACCGGCCCCGCGGGGTCACACCGTTGCGTCCCCCGCGCCGGTGAGGTGGCCGGCGAGGACGTCGGCCTCGGCGCGCAGGCGCAGGGCGGCGTCGTGCCGGCCGTGGGCGGCGTAGCGCTCGGCCTCGGCCCGCCGCTCGGTGACCTGGGCGCGCAGCAGGCCGTGGACGTCCTCGGCGGACAGGACGCGGCGGGGCGCCTCGGTCGAGCCGACGCCCGCGCTCGCGCCGGCGACGTGCTCGCTCCCGGCCGCCCCGCCTCCCGCGGGGGCGGTGACGGCCTCGGCGTTCTCGATGGCGGCCAGGGCCGTGCGCAGCGCTGAGACGGCCTCGGGCCTGCGGGCCTTCATCGCGGCGACCAGGTCGGCGCGCAGCAGCGCGCGCAGCTCCTGGGGCGGGCGGTGCCCGGGTGGCGTGTCCACGTCGTCCCTCCTTCCTCCGGGGCCTCGGGGTACGAAGCCGGAACGTACCGAAAGTACTCTTTCATTCCCTAACAGGCAACTAGAAAGGGAATGATGAGGAGTTTCAGTGGACTCTCCTCCTGTGGGTGGCGGAAACCCGGGCGGACCGGGGCCGGATGTAGTTGGATGTCCGGGGGCGCGACCCGCCGCCCCCGACGCGGAAGGACGTGACCATGGGCGACGACGGGCCGGCCCGCATCGCACACCTGCTGTTCGAGGCCGGGACGCTCAAGAACCAGCGCCGTACCGGCTGGTGGGTCGCCGGGGTGCGCGACCCCGAGTCGGTGGCCGAGCACTCGTGGCGGACCGCCCTGATCGCGTCGGTGCTGGCGTCGATGGAGGGCGCCGACCCCGCGAAGGCCGCGCTGATCGCTGTGTGGCACGACACCGGCGAGACCCGCACCGGCGACCTCCACCACCTGGCCCAGAGGTACCTGGAGTCCAAGCCCGACGCCCGGGACATCGCCGCCGACCAGACCGGGGGGGTCCCGGAGGCGGTGGGCGCGATGGTGCGCTCCGCCGTGGCCGCCTACGAGGAGCAGGACACCCCGGAGGCACGCTGCGCCAAGGACGCCGACAAACTGGAGTGCCTGATCCAGGCCGTGGAGTACCGGGCGCAGGGGCACGCGGCGGCGCAGCGGTGGATCGACTCCAGCCTGGAGCGGATCGCCACGGACGGGGGACGGGCGCTCGCCGCGGCGGTGCTGGCGCAGGAACCCCTGGACTGGGTCCGCACCGCCATGGGCCGCTGAGCCCCCTGTACCCTGGCCGTGTGCGCGGCCTCCTCCGCTCCCTGTGGGACGAGCCCCGGCCCCCTCGCCCGCCGTCGCGGCCACGTCGGGACCTGGCGCTCGCGGGTGTGCTCGCGGCCGCCGCGGTGGCCGAGGCCGTGCTGCGCCCCGACCTGCCGTGGCGGATCCCGACGCTGCTCCTGACCGTCGGCCTGATCGCCCTGCTGCCGCTGCGCCGCACCCGGCCGCTGGCGGTGGTCGCGGCCACCTTCGGCCTCTCCGGCCTGGCCACAGCGGTCCTGGGCGGCCAGAGCGCCCCGCTGTACACGACGGTCTGCTTCCTGCTGCTGCCCTACGCGCTCTTCCGCTGGGGGTCCGGCCGGGAGATCGCGGCGGGCTCGGCCGTCATGCTCGCCAATGCGGCGGTCCCCGTCCTCTCGGGCGCCCCCGCCGACACGCTGGGCGGGGCCGCCGTGCTCTTCTCGGCCGCGGCCCTGGGCGCGGCGGTGCGGTACCGGGCCGGGGCCCGCGAGCGCGAGTTCGAGCGGGCCCGCCTGCTCGAACGCGAACGGATCGCCCGCGACCTGCACGACACCGTCGCCCACCACGTCTCGGCGATGGCGGTCCGGGCCCAGGCCGGGCTGGCGGTGGCGCGGACGCGGCCCGGGGCCGCGGTCGACGCCCTGGAGGTCATCGAGGCCGAGGCCGCTCGCGCCCTGACCGAGATGCGCGCCCTGGTGCGCGTCCTGCGCCGGGACGAGGACGGCCCCGCGGCTCGGGTACCCCACCCGCGGGTGGGCGACCTGCGCGCGCTCGCCGGGGACTCCGGCGGCCCCGCCGTGGAGGTGGAGGTCGACGACGGCCTCGACGACCTGCCGCCGGAGGTGGCGGCCGCGGTCCACCGCCTGGCCCGGGAGGCGGTCGCCAACGCGCGCAGGCACGCCCGCAACGCCACCCGCGTCCGGGTGCGCGTCACCGCCGACGACACGACGGTGCGCCTGCGGGTCAGCGACGACGGCGACCCCGCCAGCCGCGGATCGACCGGTTACGGGCTCATCGGCATGGCCGAACGGGCCGAACTGCTCGGCGGCACCTGCCGGGCCGCGCCCGGCCCCGGGCGGGGCTGGACCGTGGCCGCCGACCTGCCCCGGGCCGGGGCGGCCGCATGAGCGGCGGTCACGGACACGTCCGGGTGGTCGTCGCCGACGACCAGGAGATCGTCCGCACCGGCCTGACGATGATCCTCGACGCCCAGCCGGGCATCGAGGTCGTCGGCCAGGCCGCCGACGGCCGCGAGGCCGTCGCGCTGGCGCGGCGCCTGCGCCCCGACGTGTGCCTGTTCGACATCCGGATGCCCGGCACCGACGGCATCGAGGCCACACGCCTGCTGGCCGGCCCCGGGGTGGAGGACCCCCTCGCCGTCGTCGTCATCACCGTGTTCGACCTCGACGAGTACGTGTACGCCGCGCTCAGGGCCGGGGCCCGCGGGTTCCTGCTCAAGGACGCAGGGGCCGACCTGCTCGCCCAGGCCGTGCGGGCCGCCGCCGCGGGCGACGCGCTCATCGCCCCGGGCGTCACCCGGCGGCTGCTCGAAGCGTTCGCGCGCAACCGCCCCGCCGGGCCTCCCGAGCAGCCCGCCGAGGCGCTCACGGACCGGGAGGAACAGATCCTGCGGGCCGTGGCCCGCGGGAGGACCAACGACGAGATCGCCCGCGAGACCTACATCGCGGTGAGCACGGTCAAGACCCACATCGCCGGCATCATGGCCAAGCTCGGCGCCCGCAACCGGGTGGAGGTCGCCATGTGGGCCTACGAGACCGGCAGGGCCGGGAACACGTCGCGCTGACCGGAAGGACGAGTCGGATCTCCTCCTTCCGGGGGACCCGGACCCGGCCCGAATGCCGATGCCCCGGCACCGGCCCGGCGGCCACGATCGGAGCACGGCGGCGGGCGCGGTGTCCGCCGCGGCAGCGAAAGGACCCGTCGTGACCCCCTCCGCCCGACGCGAGTGGCCCGTACCCGTTCTGCTGATCCTGCTCAGCGCCGTGCCCGTGGTCGCGGGCGGAGTGCGCCTGGGCGACCTCGGCGGCGGCGGGCCGGTCACCCCGGACAACGCCCGGTTCTTCGCCGACCCGGTGCCCGTGGTGCTGCACATCGTCGCCGTGGTGCCCTACTGCCTGCTGGGCGCCCTGCAGTTCGCGCCCGGGCTGCGCCGCCGCCGCTGGCACCGCCTGTCGGGGCGCCTGCTGGTCCCACTGGGGCTCGTCGCGGCCCTGACGGGGGTGTGGATGAGCCTGGCCTACCCCCTGAACGAGGGGGAGGGCGCCTCGCTGACCCTGGTGCGGCTGGTGTTCGGGAGCGCCATGGCGGCGGCGGTCCTGCTGGGGTTCGCGGCCGTCCGGCGCGGCGACATCGCCGGGCACCGGGCCTGGATGACCCGCGGGTACGCGATCGGGCTGGGGGCGGGGACCCAGGTGTTCACCCACCTGCCCTGGGTGCTGCTGCTGGGACAGCCGGGAGAGGCCACCCGGACGGTGCTGATGGCGGCGGGGTGGGTGGTCAACCTCGCCGTCGCCGAGTGGGCCGTCCGCCGCGGTCCGGCGGCCGCGGGGGAGCGTGCCGCGGCCCCGGCCCGGCGCTGACCGCGGGGCGGCGGCGGGCCGCTACGGGCCGCCGGTGAGCAGGCAGTGGCCGACGGAGCCGGGCCCGCCGAACGCGGGGTGCCGGGAGGCGAACTCCACCAGGCCCAGCAGCACGGCGGCGGTGGCCGCGGACAGGCAGGCGAGCCGGAGACCCCGGTTCCCGCCGGCCGGGCCCGGACACGGGCTCCGAGGCGCGCGGCCCGATCCCGCGGAGGGCGGTTCCCCGTACGGGACGCCGTGGGGCCGTCCGGCCGGGAGAAGGGCGTAGGGGTCCCCGGGGCCGACCGCCCGGCGGGGGAGGAGCAGGGGGTCCGTGTCCGAGAGTGAGCGCATGAGGTCCTTTGTACAGCCGGAGGATGGGGTTCGCCGGGCTGTCGGGATATCTTCCGGAAGCGGAAACCAAGGTCCTGAACCGGAACCGCGCGGACGTCACCGCATATCGCCCCGATATGCCGTTGAACCGTGCCGGTGCCGGTCATCTGCGGCGGTTCACGGTGGTCCCGTGCGCACGCCGCGTCGTGGAAACGGAGAACGGAGGCCGGAGATGGACGTGGTCCGCGCGCCGGTGCGCGCCTGGGCGGAGGAGATCCTGCGCGGCCTGGGCGACCCGCCCCTGCGCAACCTCGTGGTGGAGTCCCGGCCGGAGAGCGGGGAGGTGGAGGTCGTGCTGTGGTTCCCCGACGGCACCGCAGCGGGCTCCTACCTCCAGGCCGCCATGACCGACGCCGAAGCGGTGGTCCACCTGGCCGACGGCCTCCAGGACGCCGCCGTGGAGCAGGCCCTCGGGCGGCCGCTGCCGCCCTGCCCCGGCCACCCGCACCCCCCGTCCGCCCGCCTGGTCTCGGGGGTCCCCGCCTGGGCCTGCCCGAGGACGGGAGGGGCGGTCCGCCCCATCCTCGCGCCCCCGTGAGGGGAACCGGGCGCCGGACCGGCGCCGCCGACGCCCGGAAGCGGCGCCCGCGTCGGCGCGGACGCGCCCCCGCCCGTCCGGACCTGCTCCGGCGCGGCGTGCGGGGCCGGCCGTCCGGCCCCGGCGGCCCGGCACGGACGGCGTCGCCGCCCGTTCCCGGCGCGACCCGAGCCGTGTGCCCGGGTACAGGGGGCCCGGCATCCCCGGTGGCGGGCCGTCAGTCGGCGGTGAGCAGCGCGGCCAGGTCGTCGAGGCCCTCCGCGCTCAGGTCGAAGGCGTCCGCCGGCCGGGGCGGGTCCCCGACGGGGCGTTCGACGTAGGCGGTCCTCATGCCCACGGCTCGGGCGCCGCGCAGGTCCCAGGCGTGGGCGGCGACCATGAGCAGGCGTTCGGGCGCCAGGCCGGTGTTGGCCACGGCGAGGCGGTACACGTCCGGGTGGGGCTTGTACCCGCGCACATCCTCGGCGGAGAGCACCTGGTGCCAGCGCAGCCCAGCGTGGGTGTTGATGCGGGTGAGCGCCGGACGGCCGGCGTTCGACAGCCCCATCACGGGCAGGCGCGCGGCGATCCGCTCCAGGCCCGACACCGAGTCCGGCCACGGATCCAGGCGCTGCGCGGAGTCCGCCAGCGCGCGGACCGCGTCCGCGTCGGCGACGCCGGCCTCGGCGGCGACGCGTTCGGCGGCCTCCCGGTCGATCGCGGTGCTGTCGGTGTAGGGGTGGCGGCCCGCGAGGATGTCCCGCTGCCGCTCCTCGACATGCCGCTGCCACGTCCCGACGAGGCCGTCCACGCGCGCGTCGTCGAGCCGGGCGGGCAGCGAGCGGATACCGCGTGCGATCCCGCCGGGTTCGTCGACCATGGTGCCGAGGATGTCGAACACGACCACGTCCACGTCGGGGAGCGGAGCCATGGGGCCTCCTGAATCGTCTGGTATCGGATGGTGGAGGGCCCCGCCGGGGCGCCGCGGCGGCCGGGGCCCCGGCGCGGGGAGGGGCGCGGACCTGCGGGGGCCGTGGTGGTCCTTTCCGCCGCGGAGCGTACCTCCCCCCGCCTTCCGGGACCGCCGGGAACGCGGCAGGTGCGCCCGCGCCCCGGCCCCCGCCGGGCCCTCGGCACCGGTCCGCCCCGGCCGTCGGCCGGGGCGGTGCCCTTGGGGCCGGCCCGGCTCAGCCGGTCGGCGCGGCCGGGGACCACACGCCGAACCACTGCTCGGCGCCGTACTCCTCGAACCGCTCCGCCTCGGTGAACCCCAGTCTCGCCGCCAGGCGCATCGCGCGGTCGTTGGCGGTCTGCGTGCACAGCACCACCGGCTCGCCGGGCAGCGCCCCGGCGAACCAGTCGAGCACCGCGGCGCACGCCTCGGCGGCGTACCCGTGCCCCCAGGCCCGGGGCAGGAACAGGTAGCCGAGCTCGGCCTCCGCGCCCTCCGGACGCACGTGGCCCGGGCGCTCCGGGTCGCGCCGGTCGAGCGTGGTCATGCCGACCATCGCCCCGTCGAGCTCGACCGCGAACAGGCCGGGGCGCCGTCCGGGCACCTCGGGCATCGCGCGTTCGAGGTCCTCGCGCGGCTGCGGTCCGCCGAGGTAGGTGCCCACCTCCGGCGAGGAGAACAGGTCGATGAACGCTTCACGGTCCCGGGCCTCGGTCTCACGGAGCACGAGGCGTTCGGTCTTGATCGGGGAGGGTGGCCAGATATCGGGCCCGAGTTCAGACATGGCGGGCAAAGTAGCACATCCCCGGGTGAGAACTCAGGGAATTACGGGACCCCGCAAGCGGATGCGGCGGCCCGGGAAGAAGGCCGCCCCAAAGCGAAAGGCAGGGGTTCCGGGAACCTCCTGCCACTCTCAATCTATAGCGCACCCCGGGGCTTGCGGCAAGACCCGGGTCAGGGCGCAGAATCGTCGATCGCGGCCGCCGTCGGCGGGATCCCCGGGACCCGGTGAGGGGCGCGCCGCCATCGACACGCACCGAACGGGGGACACATGATCGACGTGGTCATCGCCGGCGGGGGGCCGACCGGCATGATGCTGGCCGCCGAACTGCGGCTGCACGGGGTGGAGGTGGTCGTGCTGGAGAAGGAGGCCGAGCGGCCGCCCTTCGTCCGCGCGCTGGGGCTGCACGCGCGCAGCATCGAGGTGATGGACCAGCGCGGCCTGCTGGGCCGGTTCCTCGCGGAAGGGCGCGAGCACCCCCTGGGCGGGTTCTTCGCCGCCATCCGCAAGCCCGCCCCCGCGGGGCTCGACACCGCGCACGGCTACGTGCTCGCCATCCCGCAGACGACCATCGACCGGCTGCTGGAGGAACACGCCGCCGAGGCCGGCGCCGACATCCGGCGCGGCCGCGAGCTGGTCGGCCTGGAGCAGGACGCGGAGGGGGTGGACGTCGAACTGGCCGACGGGACACGGCTGCGCACGCGCCACCTCGTCGGCTGCGACGGCGGCCGCAGCACCGTGCGCAGGCTGCTGGGCGTCGGCTTCCCCGGCGAGCCCAGCCGGACGGAGACGCTGCTGGGCGAGATGGAGGTGACCGCGTCGCCGGAGGAGCTGGCGGCGGCGATGGCCGAGGTCCGCAGGACCCACCTGCGGTTCGGCATCGGCCCCATGGGCGACGGGGTCCACCGGGTGGTCGTGCCCGCCGCGGGGGTGGCGCCTGACCGGACCGCCGCGCCGACCCTGGAGGACTTCAAACGGCAGCTGCGCGAGTACGCGGGCACCGACTTCGGGGTGCACTCCCCGCGCTGGATGTCCCGCTTCGGCGACGCGACCCGGCTGGCGGACCGCTACCGGGTCGGCCGGGTGCTGCTGGCCGGGGACGCGGCGCACGTCCACCCGCCGGTGGGCGGGCAGGGGCTCAACCTGGGCGTCCAGGACGCCTTCAACCTGGGGTGGAAGCTGGCCGCCGAGGTGAACGGCCGGGCCCCGGCGGGGCTGCTGGACACCTACGAGGCGGAGCGCCGCCCGGTGGCGGCCGACGTGCTGGACAACACCCGCGCGCAGATGGAGCTGATGTCCCCGGAGCCGGGGCCGCAGGCGGCGCGCCGCCTGGTGTCGGAGCTGATGGACATCGAGGAGGTGAACCGGTACCTGACCGAGAAGATCATCGCCACGGGGATCCGCTACGACGTGGGCACGGAAGGGCACCCGCTGCTGGGCGCGCGGCTGCGGGACGTGGAGCTGAAGGAGCACGGGCGCCTGTACGGGCTGATGCACGGCGGCCGCGGACTGCTGCTGGACCGGACGGGGAGCCTGTCGGCACAGGGGTGGCGGGACCGGGTGGACCACGTCGTCGATGACAGCGAGGAGCTGGCGGAGATGGACGTGCCCGCGGTGCTGCTGCGCCCGGACGGCCACGCGGTCTGGGTGGGGCGCGACCGGGAGGGGCTGCCCGACGCGCTGTCCCGGTGGTTCGGACCCGCGGCCGCCTGAACGCGCACGGGCCGCCCGGAAACGCCTCCGCCGAGGAGAGGCGTGCTTTCCGGGCGGCCCCTTCCGGGCGCGCCCGCGACGTGCCAGACTCGTCGCGTGATCGAGCCCGAGGCGCCCTCCTCCCCGGCCGGTGTGCTGCCGACCCGCCCCGTCCTCGGGGGCTTCTACCCCGACCCCACCGTCTGCCGGGTGGGCGACGACTTCTACCTGGCGTGCTCCAGCTTCGAGTACGCGCCGGGGGTCCCGCTGTTCCGGTCCCGGGACCTGCTGGCCTGGGAGCCGATCGGCCATGTGATGGACCGCCCCGCGCACCTGGCGGCCGGCGCGGGCCCCTCGGGCGGCGTGTACGCCCCGACCCTGCGCCACCGCGACGGGACCTTCCACCTGGTGACGACCGACGTCTCCGCCGGTCCCGGCCACCTGCTGATGACCGCGTCCGACCCCGCCGGCCCCTGGTCGGACCCCGTCCGCATCCGCGGGGCGGGCGGCATCGACCCCGACCTGGCCTGGGACGAGGACGGCCGGTGCCTGCTCACCTGGTCGGACGGCGGGATCCGCCAGGCCGTTCTGGACCCGGCCACCGGCGAGCTGCTGACCGGGCCGCGCACCCTGTGGAGCGGCACCGGCGGCAGGGACCCGGAGGGGCCGCACCTGTACCGGGTCGGCCGGTGGTGGTACCTGGTGATCGCCGAGGGCGGCACCGGTCCCGGGCACGCGGTCACGGTCGCCCGCGGGCCCTCCCCGCAGGGCCCGTTCGAGCCCTGTCCGGACAACCCCCTGCTGACCGCCCGGGGCACCCCCGGCCCGGTCCAGAACACCGGCCACGCCGACCTGGTCGAACGCCCCGACGGGTCGTGGGCGATGGTGTTCCTCGGCGTGCGCCCCGCGGGCTCCTTCCCCGGCTGGCACGTGCTGGGCCGGGAGACGTTCGCCGCGGAGGTCTCCTGGAGGGACGGCTGGCCCGTGGTCTCCGGCCCGCTGGAACCCCCGCCGCGGCCCCCGGTGCGGTCGGTCCTCGCCGACGGCGTGATCGGGCCCGACTGGGTCGGCGCCGGCGTCCTCCCCGGCCGTGTGCTGCGGTGGGCGGGGGACCGGTGGCGGATGGCCCCGCCCGGCCCCGGCCGGGTGTTCGTGGGCCGCCGCCAGGAGCACACCACCATGACCGCCCGGGCGGTCGTCGCCGCGGACGGCGGGACCGGCGCCCTGGAGCTGCGCATCGACCCCGCCCACCGGTTCGCGCTGGAGGTCGACGCGGACCGGGTGCGCGCCGTGGCGCAGGCCGGGCCGCTCACCACCGTGCTGGGGGAGCTCCCCCTGCGGCCGGGGACGGGGCTCGAACTGCGCGCGGTGCCCCCGACCGCGCCCCTGTACAGCAGGGAGCGGGGGCCGGACGTGCTCGTCGCCGGTGTCCGCACCCCGGACGGCGGGACCACCGAGCTGGCACGGCTGGACGGGCGGTACCTGTCCACGGAGGTGGCCGGGGGGTTCACCGGCCGCATGGTCGGCGTCTCCTGCGCCGGGGGCGGGATCGCGGTGCGTTCCGTGGAGTACCTGGGCGGCACCTGACGGCGACGCCCGGGGGAGTCGTGGGCGGCCGGGCCGTTCGGACTCCGGACGGGATCCGGGCTCACAGCCTCCGGTACATGATGTGCAGTCCCACGAACCCCTTCCGCGGGTGCGCGAACCCCTCCGGCAGCGTCCCCACCACCTCGAACCCCAGCGACCGGTACAGCCCCACCGCCCGCTCGTTGCCCTCCACGACCGCGTTGAACTGCATCCCGCGGTAGCCCGCCGCGCGCGCCCAGTCCAGCGAGTACTCGCACAGGGCCCGCCCCACCCCCTTGCCGGAGTGGGCGGGGTCGACCATGTAGCTGGCGCTCGCGATGTGCGAGGCGTTCCCGCCGTGGTTGCGGTTCATCTTGGCGGTGCCCAGGACGCGGCCGTCGCCGTCCACCGCGACCACCGTCCGGTCCGGCTCGGGGAGCAGCCACATGTCGCGCGCGGCCTCCTCGCCCAGGTCCGCGGGGTAGGTGAAGGTGTCGCCGGCGGCGACGATCCGGTGGAGGAAGGGCCAGATCGCGGGCCAGTCGGCCGGGAGCGCGGTGCGGATGTGCATGGCGGACAGTGTGGTGTTCGGCTTCGTGCCCCCGCAAGTCGTTTGCGCGGTCCGGCCGGCGCACCGGATTGAATCTACGTCGTAAAGGCGGGGGTTCGAGAAACTACAAGACCAAGAGAAGAAAGAGGCGTGCGGCTACGCCGCACACCCTTCCTGAAGCGTGTTCGGCGGACACCCCCGGGCGGTCCGGCGCGGGCGCCGAAGGAGCACGGGCGGCCTCCGGGGGATCTCCCGCGAGACGGCGGGCGCGGGTCGGCCCGGGCATCGCGGGGCGGAATCATCCGCCGGACGCGTCCTGAGCCCCCAGCGCCCTCAGCAGGTAGGGGAGCAGCCGTTCCGCCATGTCCCGCCCCGGGCGCCCGCCCGGTTCGTGCGGGACCAGGAACGTGTGCGTCACCATCGGCCCGATCACCAGCTCGCCCACCACCACCGGGTCCTCCACCGAGGGGATCTCCCCCCGGTCGGCCGCGCGGGCCACGATGGCCGCCACGCGGTCCTGAAGCGGCGCCACGTACTCGCTCACCAGCACGTCGGCCAGCGCCCGGTTGTGCGCCGCCTCGCCCAGGATGGCGCGCAGCAGCTGCCCGGAGGGGCCGTCCAGGGCGGTGGCCTTGTCGTGCAGCAGTTCGCTCAGGTCCGAGCGCAGGGCCCCGGTGTCGCGGTCGGGGCCCAGGTCCTCGCACCACACCGCCGCGGCCTGGAGAACCAGGTCCTCCTTGGAGCGCCAGCGGCGGTACAGGGTCGCGGTGGAGACGCCGGCGCGGCGGGCGACGGCGGCGGTGGTCAGTCCGCCGTAGCCGTGCAGGCGGAGTTCGTCCAGGGTGGCGTCCATCAGCGCGCGGTCCCGGGCGGCGTCCCTCGGCCTTCCGCGGCGGGGCGTCGTCTCGGGCAGATGGTCCGTGGTCATGGCAGCATCCTACGGTCCCTGGTCAAAACGAAAAGGTTTCGTTTAGTATCCGGCTATGACGAACGACACCCCTGGCACCCCGACCATCCGGCAGGCCACCGTTCAGACCGCGGCGCCGGCCCCCATCGACGGCGACGCCGCCGCGGAGATCTCCGCGCTCGTGCGCGGCCTGCGCGCCGCCTTCGCCTCCGGCCGCACCAAGCCCGTCGCCTGGCGCCGCACCCAGCTGCGGCGGCTGCGCGCCCTCCTGGTGGAGGAGCGCCCCGCGCTGGAGAAGGCGCTCAAGGCCGACCTGGGCAAGAGCCCCGTGGAGGCGCACACCACCGAGATCGGTTTCGTCATCAACGAGATCGACCACACGCTCAAGCACCTGGCGTCGTGGCTGCGCCCCCGGCGCGTGCCGGTGCCGATGGCGCTGGCCCCCGCCAAGGCCCGCACGGTCCGCGAGCCGCTGGGCACGGTGCTCATCATCAGCCCGTGGAACTACCCGGTGAACCTGGCGCTGGCCCCCCTGGTCGGCGCCCTGGCCGCGGGCAACGCCGTGGTGATCAAGCCCAGCGAGCTGTCGCCGGCGACGTCGGCGCTGCTGGCCGACCTGGTGCCCCGGTACCTGGACCCGGAGGCGGTCGCCGTGGTCGAGGGCGGTGTCCCCGAGAGCACCGCGCTGCTGGAGCAGCACTTCGACCACATCTTCTACACCGGCAACGGCCAGGTGGCCCGTATCGTCATGGCGGCGGCGGTCAAGCACCTGACCCCGGTCACCCTGGAGCTGGGCGGCAAGAGCCCCGCCATCGTGGAGCCGGGTGTGGACCTGGCCGCCACGGCGCGGCGGCTGGCGTGGGGCAAGTTCACCAACGCCGGCCAGACCTGTGTGGCCCCGGACTACGTGCTGGCCGTCGGCGGCACGGCGGACGGGCTCCAGCGGGAGCTGGCGGCCGCGATCACCGAGATGTTCGGCGAGGACCCCAAGGCCAGCGGCGACTACGGGCGCATCGTCAACGAGCGCCACTTCGACCGCCTGGTCGCGCTGCTGGGCAGCGGCACGGTGGTGGCGGGCGGGCGCCACGACCGCGGGGACCTGTACATCGCGCCGACGGTGCTGGGCGACGTCACGGCCGACACCCCGGTCATGGCCGAGGAGATCTTCGGTCCGATCCTGCCGGTGGTCGGCGTGCCGGACCTGGACGCGGCGATCGCGTTCGTCAACGAGCGGGACAAGCCCCTGGCCCTGTACGCGTTCACCGAGTCGGAGGAGACCAAGCGCCGCCTGACCACGGAGACCTCCTCCGGCGGCCTGGCGTTCGGCCTGCCCATCGCGCACCTGGCCGTGCCCGACCTGCCGTTCGGCGGTGTGGGCGAGAGCGGCATGGGCGCCTACCACTCGACGGCGTCCATCGACACGTTCTCGCACACCAAGTCGGTGCTGGACAAGTCGCTGGTGCTGGACACCATGCGGGTGGCCTACGCGCCGATCACGGACCTGAAGGAGAAGATCCTGCGGCGGATGCTGTGAGCCGCGGCGGGGCGCGGGGCTAGCGGGCGTCGGTGATGGCGACGCCCGGCTCCAGGTCGTCCCCGGCCAGGTCGGAGACGGTGACGAACTCGTATCCGTCGTCGGCGAGTCCGTCGAGGATGCCGGGGATGGCGTCCACGGTGCTCTCGTGGATGTCGTGGAAGAGGACGACGCTGCCCCGGTCGGTCTCTTCCAGGGTGACGTCGGTGACGGCGCCGGCGTCGCGGCTCTGCCAGTCGAGGGTGTCCACGTCCCACAGGACGATGGGCTTGTCGATGGCCTCGCGGGCGGTGTCGTCGAGCGAGCCGTAGGGCGGGCGCACGGTGGTGGGCTTCTCGCCGGTGACGTCCTCGATGGCCTTGTCGGTGCGCTCGATGTCGTCCTTGACGGCGGAGCCGGACAGGGTGGCCAGGTCGTCGTGCTTCCAGGAGTGGTTGCCGATCTCGTGGCCCTCGTCGGCCATGCGCTCCACGGTGTCGGGGAAGTTCCCCACGTTGGAGCCGAGCAGGTAGAAGGTGGCCTTGGCGTCGTGGTCGGCGAGGGTGTCCAGGACCTTGTCGGTGTACTGTCCGGGGCCGTCGTCGAAGGTCAGGGCGACGCACTTCTCCTTGGTGCAGTCCGGGGCGGCGATGCTCTTGGCCTCGGCCTTGAGGGCGGTGTCGGCCGCGGCGGGCGAGGCGGGGATCAGGAGGGCGGCGAGGGCGAGGCCGCCGGTGGCGGCCAGGGCGAGTTTGGGTTTCGGAAAGGTAACGTTCACGCAGGAGAATGTATGCGAGCCCGTGACCTGGGAAAAGATGAACGCCCACGAAGTGACGAACCGCTCTTTACGTCCGTGGGGGAATGGAATGCGCGAACCCCCGCCACGGCGGGGGTTCGCGCGTCCGGCGCCCGGGGCGCCCTCAGTTCACGCGGGCGTCGGTGAAGACGTCGCCCGGGGCCAGCGCCTCCAGGCCGAACAGGTCGGTGACGGTCACGAAGTGGTAGCCCTGCCGGTGCAGCCCCTCCAGTACCTGGGGAACGGCGTCCACCGTGCTCGGGTGGATGTCGTGGAACAGCACCACGCTGCCCGCCGTCGTGTGCTCCAGGGCGTGCTCGGCCACCTTGGCGGTGTCGCGGCTCTGCCAGTCCATGGTGTCCACGTCCCACAGGATCAGCGGCTGGTCCACGGCCTTGCGCACGGTCCCGTTGAGCGAGCCGTAGGGCGGGCGGATCGTCAGCGGGTCGGAGCCGGTGATCGCCCGTACGGCCTCGTTGGTGCGCGTGATGTCGTCGGCGACCCCCGCCTCGGACTTGCCCGCCAGGTCGTCGTGCTTCCAGGAGTGGTTGCCCATCTCGTGCCCCTCGGCGTGGGTGCGCTCCACCACCTCGGGGAACTCGCCCACGAGCGAGCCCAGCACGTAGAACGTGGCGCGGGCGTCGTACTCGGCGAGCATGTCCAGCAGCCGCTCGGTGTCCTCGCCCGGGCCGTCGTCGAAGGTCAGCGCCACGCACTTGAGGCGTGAGCAGTCCAGGCTGTCGCCCTCGGCCGACAGCTCCCCGTCCAGCGGGAAGTCGGGCTCGCCGGACAGGGCGGCCTCCCGTGCGTGGTAGCCCAGCTCCGACAGCAGGCCCTCGGTGTCCTCGGGCTGGACCGGCAGCAGGACCTCGCTGACCCGCCCGGCCTCGGGCACGTCGCCCGGCTCCATGCGCACCGCCAGTCCGCCGGCGGTGCTGAAGGCCAGGTCGGCCAGGGGCGAGCCCTCCCACAGTTCGGCGGCGCGCAGCGCCTGCTCGGGGTCGGACAGGTCCAGCGGGGCGGTGTCCTCGCCGGTGGCGCCGGGGGAGGGCGGTGCGGAGCCGACCCCGGCCTCGCCGGGCCCGGAGTCCGGGGCCTCCTCCTGTTGGGCGGCGCGCAGCGCCACCTCGCCGACCAGGCCGGGCAGTTGCTCGGTCGGCATGTCGTAGTCGTCCTCCAGCACGCCGGCCAGGGCCAGGTGGGCGCTCTCGATGGCCTCCTCGTCGCGGAACAGCGACGTCCAGGGCAGGACGGTGTCGTGCTCGGCGTCGTACCACAGGGTGCGGGCGCCGAAGGTCTCGTTGACGCCGGCCTTGACGGTCTCGGTGACGCGGACGCCCACCACCTTCGGCGAGGCGGCCAGCACGGTCGCGTCCTGGAGCAGTTCGGGCGTGCCGTTCTCGGGCAGGTCCTCCAGGAATTCGGTCTGGCGCTCGGCCATGGAGGTGTGGATCTCCGTGGTCAGCGGGTGGTCCGGCCCCAGGATCGGGTAGCGGTACCCGACCGTGCCGGCGTCGGTGGCCACCGAACGCGTTCCCACCTGCACCGCAGGCCACGCGTCGAGTGGTATGCGCACCGCCTCGGCATAGGGCAGGGCCGGTTCCGCGGCGTGGCAGCCGGGTACCAGGAGCAGGCCCAGAACGGCGGTGACGGCGAGTTTTCGGCTAATCGAGGTGACAGGCACGAGGGGACCATATCGAAGGGGCCACCGAAACAATAATCAGAACGCGCCCGATTGAATACTCTCTGTCATGATTTTGGAGGAGAGTGAACAAGCGCGAAGAGGCGAACCCGTGGCCCGGGTCGGGCGTCCCACCCTTTAACGTGGTGTCCGCTCCACGCATCTGTTTCGAAAGGGACTCATGAGCTACGGTCCAGGCCCCGGCCAGCCGCCCAACGGCGGAACCGGAGGATACTTCCCCCCGCCTCCGGGAGGAACCGGCGGCTATCCCCCTCCGGGCGGCGGCTATCCCCCGCCCCCCGGCGGACCGGGCGGCTACCCGCCGCCTCCGCCCGGCGGCCCCGGCGGCTACCCGCCCCCGGGCGGCCACGGGCCCCAGGAACCGCCCTTCAGCATGGGCGCGGCCATCGGCGCGATCATCGCCAACGTCATCGGCCTGTGCGTGTGCTGGGGCTTCGCCCTCATCGGCCTGATCCTGGGCGTCATCGGCGCGTCCCTGGCCACCAGCAACCCCAAGGCCGCCAAGACGTGCACCATCATCTCCTGGGTGCTGTTCGGCGTGGGGATCGTGGTCGGCATCATCTACATGGTCCTGTACGGGGCCTGGTACCTGACGGCGCTGTCCTCGTACTGACGTGCCCCCGCCGGCCGGCCACGGCCGGCACGGCCCGGTGACACGGCGGGCGCGCGGCCTTTCCGGCCGTGCGCCCGCCGTTCCCTCTTTCCGGCTCAGACCAGGGTCGCGGCCACCGCGGCGACGATCTCGCGCACCCGGGCCAGCACCGGGGCGTGCTCGCCGGTGGAGCCGGTGCGGGGCAGGTGGACGTGCCCCGCCGGGATCGAGGACCCGGCCCGGTCGCGCAGCAGGGTGTTGCGGTAGGCGATCTCGTTGGACAGGTAGTCGCCGCCGCCCCCGCGCCGGGCCGCCGAGCCCGGTGTGGGCCCGCCGGGGCGCACGACCGGTTCGCCGCCGCCCGCGGGGACCTCGGTGACCTCGGTGTTGACCACCACCGGTCCGCCGACCCGGGCGGCGATCTCCTCCACGGGCAGGGAGGAGCGGGTCCACTCGGGCGCGTCCGGGGGCAGGGCCCGGCCGGTGCGCGCCGCCCCCAGGTTGTCGGTGCCGCCGCCGCGCCACACGCCGTTCCACACCTCCAGGTCGAACCGGTCGGGGCGGCCGCGGCTGAGGGTGAGGACGGCGTCGGCCTCCCCGTGGACCCGGCCCAGGGCCTCCTCCACCAGGCCCGCGTCGAAGTCGGCCCAGCGCACGGGGAAGACCGCGGTGCGCACCACGGCGGTGCGCCCGCCCACGGGGAAGGTCCACCCGTTCAGGTCCAGGGCGGCGGCCCCCGACGGGTTGGCGCAGGCGGGGTCCTCGTCCAGGCGGAAGGGGTCGAACCCGGTGACGACGATGCGCAGCAGGCGCTCGCCGGGCGGGAAGAGCAGTTCGGTGATGCCGCGCGAGGCGGTCTCCAGCAGGTGCAGGAGCCCGGCGCGGTCCTCCTCGGCCAGGTCGAAGGCGGGCCGCCAGGTGCGCAGGCGGGCGGCCAGCCGCAGCCGGGCCCAGTACAGGGGGCGGTCGTCGACCGTCCCGACGTCGGTGCGGGCGGCCTCGGTCCACAGCCGCGAGGCGTGGGCGGCGACGGCCTGGCGGGCCGCCTCGGTGTCGGCGGCGTCGTTGAGGTCGGCGGCGAAGAGGGGGTCGGCGGCTCCGAAACCGGAGCGGTCGAGGATCCTTCGGGGGACGTCGAGGTCGGCGCGGTCCTCTTCGGGGGTGGTGTCGTGGTGCACGGGATCGCTGTCTGTCTCGAAGTCGGCCGGTGCGGCCGGGGGATGGGCGCTCGCGAGTCTAACGCCGCGCGGGGGCGCCCCGGGGTACGGGGATCGGGCGCGCCGCGAAACCTGGACGGCGGGGCTGGACCGGCGGCCCCGGACTTGGCAGGGTGTTGAGTGTCCTGCCCCCTCTCGACGAAGAGAGTCGCACATGCACACTTCCGGACTCCCCGACACCGAACACCTCGCCGAGCTGGCCAGGGAGGCGCTGGCCCGGTGCGGCGTGGACCGGCTGCGCGAGCCGGTGGGCGCCGCCGGGACCGCGCGGACCCCCGTCACCGGGGGGATCCTGTTCCCCGTGGAGTTCGACACGGCGGCCTCCGCCGAGCGGGCGGTGGCGGCGGCGCACGCCGCCTTCCCGGCCTGGCGGGACACCCCGGCCCCGGTGCGCGGGGCGCTGGTGCGCCGCCTGGGGGAGCTGCTGCGCGAGCACAAGGGCGACCTGGCCGAGCTGGTGACGATCGAGGCGGGCAAGATCCGCTCCGAGGCGCTGGGCGAGGTCCAGGAGATGATCGACGTCTGCGAGTTCGCGGTGGGCCTGTCGCGCCAGCTGTACGGGCGGACCATGCCCTCGGAGCGGCCCGGGCACCGGCTGATGGAGACCTGGCACCCGCTGGGCGTGGTCGGGGTGATCACGGCGTTCAACTTCCCGGTGGCGGTGTGGTCGTGGAACACCTGTATCGCCCTGGTGTGCGGTGACACGGTCGTGTGGAAGCCCTCGGAGCTGACCCCGCTGACGGCGCTGGCCTGCCACGCGCTGCTGATGCGCGCCGCGCGGGAGACCGGGGCGCCGGACGACGTCCACCGCGTGGTGCTGGGGGACCGGTCGGTGGGCGAGGCCCTGGTGGACGACGCGCGGGTGGCGCTGCTGTCGGCGACCGGGTCCACGGCGATGGGCAGGGCGGTGGCGCCGCGGGTGGCGGCGCGGATGGGCCGGTACCTGCTGGAGCTGGGCGGCAACAACGCCGCCGTGGTGGCCCCCTCGGCCGACCTGGACCTGGTGGTGCGCGGCAGTGTGTTCGCGGCGGCGGGCACGGCCGGGCAGCGCTGCACGAGCCTGCGCCGCCTCATCGTGCACGAGGACGTGGTGGAGGAGGTCGCGGAGAAGGTCGTGGCCGCCTACCGGCAGCTGGAGGAGCGCATCGGCGACCCGTTCGCCGAGGAGACGCTGGTGGGTCCGCTGATCGGCGAGCGCGGGTACACGGCGATGCGCGAGGCCCTGGACCGGGCCGAGGCCGACGGGGGCCGGGTGCTGGTCGGCGGGGCGCGGCGGCTGGAGCAGGACGCCAAGGACGCCTACTACGTGGAGCCCGCGGTGGTGCGGATGCCGGGGCAGACCGAGGTGGTGCGCCGGGAGACGTTCGCGCCGATCCTGTACGTGCTGGCCTACCGCACCCTGGAGGAGGCGGTGGAGCTGCACAACGGGGTGCCGCAGGGGTTGTCCTCGGCGATCTTCACCCGCGACCAGCAGGAGGCGGAGCGGTTCCTGTCCTCGGCGGGGTCGGACTGCGGGATCGTCAACGTCAACATCGGCACCTCGGGTGCGGAGATCGGCGGGGCGTTCGGCGGGGAGAAGGACACCGGCGGCGGTCGGGAGTCGGGTTCGGACTCGTGGAAGGCGTACATGCGCCGGGCCACCAACACGGTGAACTTCGGCGGTGAGCTGCCGTTGGCCCAGGGGGTCCGGTTCCTCTAGGGGCGGGGGCGGGGCGGGTCCGCGGGCCCGCCCCGTCGCCGGGGTTCCGTGCGCGAAAAAATGTTTGTGCTCAATCTTGTTGTGGGCAACCGATCTCTGTTACGGTGTGACGGCACCCGAAGGACGGGACGGGGAGGAGAAGAGCCGTGGCCGAGACCGAGTACGACCCGCTCGCCCTGGACAACCAGCTGTGCTTCTCCCTGTACGCCGCCTCCCGCGCCCTGACCGGGCTCTACCGGGAGCTGCTGGGCGACCTGGGCCTGACCTACCCCCAGTACCTGGTCATGCTCGCGCTGTGGGAGCACGGAACCCTCAGCGTCAAGGGGCTCAGCCGGGTCCTGCACCTGGACTCGGGCACCCTGTCGCCGCTGCTGCGCCGGCTGGAGGCCGCCGGGGCGATCACCCGCACCCGCAGCGCCGCCGACGAGCGGGTCGTCGAGATCGGGCTCACCGAGCGCGGCGCCGCGATGCGGGAGCGGGCCCTGGGCATCCCCGAGCAGCTCACCTGCGCCTCGGGGCAGCCCGCCGACCGGGTCCGCGACCTCATCACCACCCTCGACGAGCTCACCCGCTCGGTCGAGAACGCGGCCGCCCGGCGGCCCTGCGGGACCGGGTGAGGACCGACCGCCGCACGCCACCACGAACGCCACCACAGGCTCCGCGGGGAGCCGAAGGAGAGGAACCCATGGCATACGACGTCATGTACACCGCGCAGGCCACCGTCACCGGCGAGGGCCGCAAGGGCCACGGCCGCACCGACGACGGCCGTCTGGACGTCGACCTGTCCGTGCCCAAGGGCATGGGCGGCGACGACGGCCCGGGCACCAACCCCGAGCAGCTCTTCGCCGTCGGCTACGCCGCGTGCTTCCACGGCGCGCTCAAGGCCGTCGCCCGCAAGGACAAGACGAGCGTCGACGGCTCCACCATCGAGTCGCACGTCAGCCTGGGCAAGTCCGATGAGGGCCTGGACATCGCGGTGGAGCTGGACGTCACCATCCCCGGTGTCGACCAGGCCAAGGCCGAGGAGCTGGTCGAGGCCGCCCACCAGATGTGCCCCTACTCCCGCGCCACGCGCGGCAACATCGAGGTCAAGCTGACCGCCAAGGCCGTCTGAGCCCGTACCGCGCAGTACTCGGGGGGCGTCCCGCACGGGGCGCCCCCTTCGCCGTGCCCGGGGCCGCCGTGCCCGGGGTCAGGGGGCGAGCGCCCCGCCCACGGCCGCGGCGATCGCGCGCCGCACGGCCCCGGGGTCGGGCCGCCGCCCGGTGCGGTCGGCGAACAGCAGGTGGGCGGTGCCGATGAGGGCGGGCGCCAGGGCCTCGACGTCGGTGTCGGGGCGCAGGCGGCCCAGGTCCCGCTCGGCGGCCAGGTAGGCGCCGATCCGGTCCACGGCCTCGGTGAGCACCGGGACCCCGGCCGGGAGGTCGCGGCGCAGCCGGGCGCGCAGGCCGTCCCGGAAGGTGACCAGGGCGACCACCGCGACCGCGATCGAGTCGAACAGGTCGGTGAGGGCGCCGGTGAGGTTGTCGACGACCTCGCCCCGGCCGACCCGGTCGCGCAGCAGCGCGGTGCGGGCGTCCAGGCGCCGGGAGCGGTCGAGCACGAACGCGGCGAGGAAGTCGTCGAAGTCGTCGAAGTGGCGGTGCAGCACTCCCTTGGCGCAGCCGGCGGTGTCGGTGACGGCGCGGCTGGTGAGCGCGCTGGGCCCGGACCCGACCAGGATGCGCTCGGCGGCGTCGAAGAGCAGTTCGCGCACGTCGCGGATGGCCACCCCGGTCGGCATCGGCCCCACCCCTCTCCCCGTTCTTTTCTGGGATACCAGGTTCCCAGAATGGGCATGTGCCCACTAAGGTGGGCGCATGCCCACTTCTGAGTTCCGCCCCGCACCGGGGACCGCCGTCTCCTTCGGTACCGACGCCGCACGCTACGACCGCGCCCGCCCCGGATACCCCGCCGCCCTGGTCGAGAGGGTCCTGCCCGGCCCCGGACCCCGGGACGTCCTCGACGTCGGCTGCGGCACCGGGATCTCCGCCCGCCCCTTCCGCGCCGCCGGCCACCGCGTCCTGGGCATCGACCCCGACCCCCGGATGACCGACCTGGCCCGCGCCGGCGGCCTCGCCGTCCAGAACGCCGCCCTGGAGGACTGGGACCCGGCCGGACGCCTCTTCGACGCCGTCGTGTGCGGCCAGGCCTGGCACTGGGTCGACCCGGTCGCCGGACCGGCGGCCGCCGCCGCGGCGCTGCGCCCGGGCGGGCGCCTGGCCGTGTTCTGGAACGCCCTGGACCCGCCCGCCGACCTGGCCGAGGACTTCGCCCGCGTCCACGAGCGCGTCCTGCCCGACCTGCCCGCGATGCCGCGCCGCACGGGCGCCGAGGGATACACCGACCTGGCCTCCAGGGTCGCCGCGGACCTCACCGCGAGCGGAGCCTTCGCCGCCCCCGAACCGTGGCGGCACACCACCCGGGAGCACTTCACCCGCGAGGCCTGGCTGGAGCTGCTGCCCACCGGCGGCCTGTACACACAGTTGCCCCGCCCGGTCCTGGACGCCCTGCTGGAGGGCGTGGGCGACGCCATCGACGCCGCCGGGGGCGCCTTCCCCGTGCACCGCACCACCGTCGCCGTCATCGCCGAGCGCACCTAGAGTGGACCGGTGAGCGAACCCACCGTCATCGCCCGCGGCGTGGGCGTGGAACCGGGCGGCGTCCCGGTCCTGCGCGGAGCCGACCTCACGGCCGCCCCCGGGGAGGTGGTCGCGGTCCTGGGCGCCAACGGCGCCGGGAAGACCACCCTGCTGCGCTGCCTGGCCGGGCTGCAGCGGTCCGAGGGCACCGTGCGCGTGCTGGGCCGCCCGCCCTGCTCGGCGGCGCCTGGCTGACCCTCGCCCTGGCGGGCCTGGACCTGGCGGGACCGGGCACCGCTGCCACCGGCGCGCCCCTGTGGCCGCTGGGGGCGCTGTGCGCGCCCGCGCTGGCGGCGGGCGCCCTGCGGATGGCGCGGCGCCGCCCCGTCGAGCACACGGCCCCCGTCATGGACACGCCCCTGGGCCCGGTGCCGCTCGGTCCGGTGCAGTGGGCGCTGACCGGCCCCGACCTGGCCGCACTCGGCTGCCTGCCCGCGCTCCTCGCCTTCACCGCCGGGGGGAGCGGCACGCTGTTCGCGGCACAGGCGCTCGCGGGCGCGGCGGCCCTGGCGGCCTACTGCGCCCTCCGGCGGCGCCCCTGAGACGGAACGGAAAAAGGGGGCCCGGGGTCGTACGACCCCGGGCCCCCTTCGGGCTCACCCTCAGGCGGCGGTGTCCAGCAGCAGCAGCCGGTCCAGGATGTCCTGGAGGGTGACCAGACCGATGGTCTCGCCGTCCTCCTCCACCAGGGACAGGTGGCTGCGGCTCTCCCGCATGGTGCTCATCGCCGAGTACATCGGCGTGCCCGCGGGCAGCGTCAGCACCGGGCGCATCAGGTCCGCGGCGGTCGTCCCCGCCGGGCTCGTCAGCGCCTCGCGCACGTGCAGCACGCCCACCGGCACCCCGCCGTCCATGACCACCAGGCGCAGGTGCGAGGACTCGCGGGAGACCCGCTTGATCTCCTCCACACCGTCGTCGGGCCCCACCGAGGCGATCTCCTCCCGGGGGGTGACGATCTCGCTCAGCGGACGGGAGTTGACCTCCAGAGCCGTGGCCAGCTGGTCGCGGCGCTCGGAGTCCAGCGCACCGGCCTTGGCCGAGTGCTCCACCAGCTCGCGGACGTCCTCGGGGTTGTGGCCCGAGTGCATCTCGTCCACGGCCTCGACCCCGAACCGGTGCAGGCACCAGTTGGCCATCCCGTTCAGGGCCAGCAGCAGCGGCCGGGTGAACCACATGAACACCCGCATCGGGATCGCCAGCATGATCGCCGACTTCTCCGGGTGCGAGATCGCCCACGACTTGGGGGCCATCTCGCCCACGACCAGGTGCAGGAACGTCACCACGATCAGCGACAGCACGAACGACACCACGTACCCCACCGCGCTGGGCAGGCCGCCGAACAGCGGCTCCAGCAGGTGGTGCACCGCGGGCTTGGAGATCGCGCCCAGCGCCAGCGCGCACAGCGTGATCCCCAGCTGGGAGCCGGCCAGCAGCAGCGACAGGTCCCGGGCGCTCTTGACGGCCGCCCGCGCCGAGGCGCTGGTCTTGGCCTCCTCCTCGAGCCGGTAGCGGCGGGCCGCCACCAGCGCGAACTCGATCGCGACGAAGAACGCGCTCAACGCGATGATGGCGACGGTCAGCGCCAGCGCCACCCAGATGTTCATGTCGCTCATGCGCGCGCCTCCTCGGCCTGCTCGGAGCCGGCCTCGTGCAGGCGCACCTCCACGGTGTGCGGCACGTGCCGCTGGACGGAGGACACCCGCAGGGTCAGCGCCATGTCGGGGTCATCGTCGTGGGCGCTGACCGGGCGCGGCAGCGGCAGGGCGATGGTGTCGCCCACCTGCGGCAGCCGGTGCAGCTCGTGGATGACCAGGCCGCCCAGCGTCTCGTAGTCGCCCTCGGGCAGGTCGTGCTCGATCAGCCGCTCCACCTCGTCGATGTGCAGCCCGCCCGGGACCAGGTAGGAGCCCTCACCGTCCAGGTGGGCGGGGGCCTCCTCCTCCGGGGCGTGCTCGTCGGCGATCTCGCCGACCAGCTCCTCGGCCAGGTCCTCGGTGGTGATCACGCCCGCCAGGCCGCCGTACTCGTCCACCACGCAGGCGAACTCCTCGTTCGCCTCGCGCAGCTGGTCGAGCACGCCCGGCAGCGGCAGCGACGCCGGCACCATGACGGTGGGCCGGGCCACCTCGCTGACCTTGACGTGCTCCAGGTCGCGGTCGCCCAGCGCCAGCACGTCGCGCAGGCAGATGACGCCCACGATGTCGTCGACGCCGTCGCCCAGGACCGGGAAGCGGGAGTGGTCGGAGGCCATGAGCTCCACGACCCGGCTGACCGGGTCGCCCTCCTCCACCGTGGTCACCTCGGGGCGCGGGATCATCGCGTGCCCCGCCGTGCTCTCGTGGAAGTCCAGGGTGCGGTCCAGCAGGGTGGACAGCTCCGCGGGCAGGTCCCCGCTCTCCTTGGACTCGGCGATGATGCTCTCCAGGTCGCGCGGGGTCGCCGCGTGCTGGACGTCCTCCACCGGCTCGATCCGGACCAGCTTCAGGATCAGGATCGCCGCCTGGTCGAACAGCCAGATGACCGGGCCGAAGACCTTGAGGTAGATCCCCGTGGACAGGGCCAGGGCGCGGGCCACGGGCTCGGGCCGGGCGATGGCCAGGTTCTTGGGGAAGAGCTCGCCGAAGACCATCTGGACGACGGTCGAGAACAGCAGGGCCAGCACGGTGCCGACGGCGACGCCGACGCCGGTGGGCACCCCGACCCCGCCGAGGAGTTCGCCGATGCCCTCGCCGATCAGCGGCTCGGCGACGTAGCCGACGAGCAGCGCGGTGACCGTGATGCCCAGCTGGGCACCGGAGAGCATGAACGAGGTGCGGTTGGTGATGCCCAGCGCCCGCTTGGCGCCGGCGTCACCCGCCGAGGCCCGCGCCCGCAGTCGGGAGCGGTCCACGGCCATGTAGCCGAATTCCTGGGCGACGAAGTATCCCGTCGCCACGGTGATCAGGAAGACCACCAGAATCCCCAGGCCGATACTGAGAACGGTGCTCATCATCGGGCACGCACCGCCTGGGCAGTGTTCCCGGCGCCACCGGGAACGGTTCTACGAGGGCGCGTGCCCCCGGGAGAAGGAGGCTCGTCTGTTTCAGGGCCACAGCATCCCTCAGGGATGCTGCCGGTACTTCGGGACGGGTCCACTTTTCCTCTCTCTGCGCTGATGCGCTCAGGGTGATGCCGTTTGTGGTACGGCTGTGACAGGTGGGAGACCTGCTACGCGATCAAAGACGAAGGGCGGCGGGGGAAAGTTCCCGCCACCTGCTCAGTTCCCGACCGGAGCGTCCGCCTCACCACCGAGGGAGGCCCACTCGCGACGGCGGGCCTCGGCGAGCGCGATCGCGGTGGCCACGGCCACGTTCAGCGATCCCACCCGCCCGATCTGCGGAATGTAGGTGACGGCGTCCGCGCCCGCCAGCAGGGCGGGGGAGCAGCCGTGGTCCTCGGCGCCGACGGCCAGGCACACGTCGCCGTCCAGCGGGGCGGCGTGCAGCGGCACGGCCCCCGAGGCCAGTTCCAGGGCGACCACCTTATAGCCGTCGGCGCGGGCGGCGGCCAGCGCCTCGGCGGTGGAGCCCGCCCGGACGTGGTCCACCTTGGCGGCGGTGCCCAGGGCGGTCTTGCCGACCTTGGGGTCGAGCGGGTCGGCGCTGTTGCCGGCGAGCCAGAGGCGGTCCACGCCCAGGGTCGCGCAGGTGCGCAGGATCGAGCCCAGGTTGTAGGGCTGGGTGACCGACTCGACGATCAGGGCGAGGCGTCCCTCGGTGCTCCTGCGCCACTGGCGGTTCAGGCGTTTGACATCCGTGGGGCGCAACTGCGTGCTCAACTGCGGTGTGTTCCTCGGCGGTGTGTGGACGGCCACCCGGGACCGGGTGTGCGCACCAGGTTACCGGGCGGAACCCGGACACGCACGTGTGACCGGACACAAGAGGACAAGAGCCTCCTCTCGCTCACGGCCTCCCCGCCGCCCGTGGGTGTCCCCACGCCGCCGCACCGCGGCGCTCCCGCCTCCCGCCGCCCTCAACGGACGGCCCGCGATCATGGCCCTTCCGCATACGGGCGGGCTGTGGCCGCGAACCTCCCGTACACGGGCGGGCTGCGGCCGAGGTCTTCACGGATACGGACGGCGCGTGGCCCGCAGGAGCCCGCGTTCAGCCGCGGCGGACGGCGAGGACGCGGAAGCCCGCGCGGGAGGCGGTGCGCTCGGTCGGGAACCCCTGCTCCACCAGCCACTTGTGCAGGGAGTCGGCGCCCAGGTGGCGCTGCACCACCAGGTGGGCGACGCCCTGCTCCGACAGCCGCCCCAGCCACACCCGCAGCAGGGTGTGCAGGACGCCCTTGCCCACCCGGATCGGCGGGTTGGACCAGATCGCGTCGAAGGGGCCGGACAGGTCGGGCGCGTCCTCCTCGGCGGGCTCCCCCTCGGGGGTGACGACCGCGAAGCGGGCGTTGTCCAGGCCGTGCTCGGCGGCGTTGCGGCGGGCCAGGCCCACCGCGCGGGCGTTCACGTCCACTCCCAGCACCTGTGCGGAGGGGGCACGGGAGGCCAGCGTCAGCGCGATCGGCCCGTAGCCGCAGCCCACGTCCAGCAGCCGCCCGCCCTCGGGCGGGGCCGGGACCGACTCCAGCAGCACCCGGGTGCCCAGGTCCACCTTGTCGGGGGAGAACACCCCGCGGTCGGTGTGCAGGCGCAGGTGCAGGTCGGGCAGGACCAGGTCCGCGGTGGAGGGACGGCTCGCGGCGTCCGGGTCGGAGTCGAAGTAGTGCTGGGCCACGCCGTGACGCTACCAGCACCGGTGCGCGTCCCACGCCCGGCAAAAACCTCACATGCTGCGGAAAACGACGTGCCAAGCCCCGACACGACCCGGCAAGGGGTGCGGAAGATGGAGTTATCCGAGGGATGGCGGGGGAACCCATGCGAGCACAGGTAGGAGATCGTCTGGTCATCGAGAGCCAGCGCGCGGACGCACACCGCCGGACCGGCGTCGTCACCGGGATCCGGGGGAGCGGCGGGGAGCCCCCGTACCAGGTGCACTGGCTCGACGCCGGGCAGGGGCACGACGCCCTGGTCTACCCCGGCCCGGACGCGCACATCGAACACCCGCCCGGCGCGGACGCCGGGACGAGCACGGAGGGGGCGCAGATGCACACGACCAAGCGCTGGAACGTCGACGTCTTGATCTCGGAGGAGAACGAGGGTGAGGCCGCCCGCACCTGGGCGGAGGTGGGCATGGTCGCCGACGACGGTACGGCGCTGCGCGGTCACGGGATGGCACGCAAGCACCCGATGGACATGGACGTCCCCGAGATCGGCGAGGAGCTCGCCGTCTCCCGGGCGCTGTCGGACCTCTCGCGCCAGCTCCGGCAGGTCGCCGCCGAGGACATCAACGACAACACCGGCACCCCGTGGCGGCCCACCTGACCGGGCCCGCCCGCCGGGCGGCGATCACGAGGGAACACGGACCCCCGGCCCCGCAGGGCCGGGGGTCCGGCCGTGCCCGCCCCGGCCGGGACCGACACCCCTCGGACCGGAAGTGGCCACCCTCACCACCGGGGGAACGCACCCGGTGGTCACCGGGATCGGGCACACTCGAAACGTCCACCGAAAGGAGGCCCCGGGCCGGGAGGGCCCGCCACCGACGTCCATCAGGCAAGGAGACGCCCTGTTGACCACCTCATCACCGCAGGCCGGACCCGCCCGGGTGCTCGGCACCGTCGACGCGGTCGCCATCGGCGCGGGCGCGATGCTGGGGGCCGGGGTCTTCTCCGTGTTCGCCCCCGCGGCGCAGGGCGCCGGCGCGTGGCTGCCCGTGGCCGTCCTCATCGCCGGACTGGTCGCCTACTGCAACGCGATGTCCTCGGCGCGGCTGGCGGCCCGCCACCCCGAGTCGGGCGGCGCCTACATCTACGGCCGCGAGCGCCTGGGCGACATGTGGGGCTTCCTGGCCGGGTGGTCGTTCGTCGTGGGCAAGCTCGCCTCCTGCGCGGCCATGGCGCTCACCTTCGCCGCCTACGTGCTGCCCGGGTGGGAGAGACCGGTGGCGGCCGCCGCGGTGGTGCTGACGGCCGCCCTGGGCCACCGGGGGGTGCGCCGCTCCACGCTCGTGGTCAAGGTCCTGCTGTCGGTGGTGCTGGCGGTGCTGGCCGGCGTGGTGGTCGCCATGCTGATGAGCGGGCGGCTGGCCGCCGTCGCCGAGGTCGACGGGCTGGGCCCCTGGCCCGGCTCCTTCGGGGTGCTGGGCGCGGCCGGGATGATCTTCTTCGCGTTCGCCGGGTACGCCCGGGTGGCGACCCTGGGCGGGGAGGTCCGCGACCCGGCGACCACCATTCCGCGCGCCGTCACCCTGTCCCTGGGCGGGGTGCTGCTGATCTACCTGGTGGTGGGTACCGGGACGCTGATCGTGCTGGGCCGGGAGCGGCTCATCAACTCCTCGGCGCCGCTGGCGGACGTGGTGCGGGTGGCCGGGCTGGAGTGGGCGGTCCCGGCGGTGGCGGTCGGCGCCGCGGTGGCCTGCCTGAGCGCCCTGATCACCCTGCTGATGGGGGTCACGCGGACCACGGCGGCGATGGCCGCCGACGGCCACCTGCCCCGGGTGCTGGCCACGCGCCGCGGCCGCCACGGGGTGCCGGTGTACGCCGAGGCGCTGATCGCCGCGATCGTGGTGGGCCTGGTGCTGTTCACCGACCTGACGGGGGCGATCTCCTTCTCCGCGTTCGGGGTGCTGGTGTACTACGCCATCACCAACGCCTCGGCGCTGCGGCTGGGCCCCGACGAGCCCCGCCCGCCGCTGCCGGTGCCGCTGGGCGGCCTGGTGGGCTGTGTGGTGCTGGCGTGCAGCCTGCCGCTGAACGCGGTCGCGGCCGGCGCCGCGGTGCTGGCCGCGGGCGCCGCCCTGTGGTGGGTGCGCGACCGGCTGGGCGCCCGCGCCGCGGGCTGACGCCGCCCCGCGTCAGCCGCGGACCAGGAACTCCAGGCCGCGCCGGGTCGTGGTGGACAGGCGCAGGTCCCCGAGCTGGTCGGGGGAGAACCAGGCGCAGTCGGCGGTGGAGCCGCTCTGCTCCAGGACCCGGGGCGGGACCGGGTGCGCCACGTGCACGTGGGAGAACACCCACACCGCGTACACCTCGTGCCCGGTGGGCGGGACGCGGTGGTGGCTGGTGACCGTGATGAGGCGGCCCACCACGCCGTCCTGGCCGGTCTCCTCGTGGACCTCGCGGCGCAGGGCCGAGCGCACGTCCTCCCCCGCGTCGACGCCGCCGCCCGGCAGGTGCCAGGTGCCCGCGCCGGGGAAGCCGTCGGCGATGAGGCTGAGCAGGATGCGCCCGGTGGGGTCGGTGACGATCCCGTAGGAGGCCATGCGGCGCAGCCGCGGACGGTCGCCGGCCGGGTCGGGCTCCTCCGGGAGCAGCTCGGCCAGGCCCGGCTCCAGCCCCTGGGGCGGCAGGACCGCGGGCCATTCGCCGACCGCGTCGGGGGTGGCGAACACGACGCGGTCCACGTGCAGCGGCGAGGGGGACCGGCCCGGGGTGGAGGCGACCTCGGTGATCACGTCCAGGGCGACCAGCGGCGCGTCCTCGGGCAGGCCGCCCAGGGTCCGGGCCAGGGCGGCGGGGTCCTGGCCGAACAGCACCCGGGCGCCCAGCAGCCGGGGCCCGCCCGGTCCGCGGGCGACCAGGTGCGCGGTGACGCGGCGGGGCAGTGCGGGGATCACAGCGTTCCCGCGGTGACCGCGGGCAGGCCGATGAGGCGCAGCAGCTCGTCCATGTTGTGGACGGTGGTGACGCCGTCGAAGCGGCGGCCGTGGTGGCGGTCGATCATGACCGGGTACATGCGCGAGGCGACGGCGCCCACGCCGTCGGACTGGATCTGGTCGCCCACGTGCCAGCAGGCGGCGGGGTCCACGCCCAGGCGCTGGGCGGCGAGGTGGAAGATGCGCGGGTCGGGCTTGCCGGCGCCCGCGCTGTCGGCGCAGACCACGGTGTGGAAGTAGGGGGTCAGCTCCAGGGCCTGCAGCTTGGCGTGCTGCAGGGCCTCGATCCCGTTGGTGAGGACGGCCAGCCGGTACCCGGCCGAGGCCAGGGCGCCCAGGGCGGGGATCGTGTCGGGGAAGACCTGCCAGGCCGAGCGGTGCACGTCGAGGTAGAGCCGGTACAGCTCGTCGCAGTGCTGGTCGGCGATGCCCGAGTGCCCGGCCTGGACCGCCAGGGCGCGCACCCGCTGGCGGCGCTGGTCCTCCAGGGACAGGTCGCCGCGCAGGTAGGCGCCGAAGGAGATCTCGGTCTGCACGTCCCACAGTGTCCGGGCGGCGCCGAAGTCCGGGTGGCCGAGCCGCTCCATGAGTGCGCGCAGTCCGGCCGAGGACGCGGCGACGTCGTCGATCAGGGTGTCGTCCAGATCGAAGCAGATGGCGGTCGGGGCAGCGGGTATGTTCGGCATCGTTCCTCAACTGGGTGAGCATGACAAAACATGCCAACGCTAACCCGTGCAGATGACGGAAAAGGGGTAAACCCCTCCGAAAGGGATGTGACCAGGGTCACATATAATGCCGTCACCGCACGTCACACGCCTGCGGAACCGCCTAGGGCAGGCGTTGGAACCATAGAAGCGACGTGATCGACGTGGCCAGCGCCAACAGGATCGCGACCAGCACGAACCGTGTGACGATCTCCTCATGCACCGTCTCGGTCCCCAGCGACGAGCCGATGTCCTCGTAGACGTCGTCCAGCTCGTGCCCGCTCTCGGCCTCGTAGAAGTGCCCCTCGGTGATCTGCGCCAGCTCCTGCAGCGCCTCCTTGTCGATGTCCGCCGGGACCTGGTAGCCGTCGATGTCGATCATCGCCGCCCCCGTCCCGAACGCGATCGTCGACACCGGCACGCCCTGGTCGCGGGCCACCGCCGACGCCTGGTCGATCTCCCGGCCGCTGGTGTTCTCCCCGTCCGACAGCAGCACGATCGCCGACGGCGGCGGGTCCTCCTGCGACTCCTCGTCGAACCCGCGGATCGCCTCCAGCGACGCGAAGACGCCCTCGCCGATCGCCGTACCCGGCCCCAGCTGCAGGTTCTCGATCGACCCGATCACCGCCTGGTGGTCCTGGGTGGGGGAGGACACCACCGTCGCCTGCGCCGAGAACGCCACCAGCCCCACGTTGAACCGGTCCGGCAGCGTCTCCACGAACCCCTGCGCCGACTCCTTGGCCGCCCGCAGCCGGTCCGGCTCGATGTCGGTGGCCGCCATCGACAGGGACACGTCCACCGCCACGATGATCGTCGCCCGCTCGCGCGGCTGCTCCACCGGCATCGCCGGGAGCGCCATCGACGTGATCAGCACTCCCAGGGTGACCGTGAACAGCGCCGCGGGCACGTGCCTGCGCGCGTCCGGCCGGTGCGGCGCCACCTGGTCCAGCAGGGACAGGTTGGTGAACCGCACCGTGTACTCGCGCCGCTGCATCTGGGCGAACACGTACGCCCCCACCAGCGGAACGAGCAGCAGCAGCCACCACAACCGCTCGGGTTCCAGGAAGGTCATCGCCCACTCCCCCGTCTCCAGGCCCGGCCCGCCCTCATCGCGGCACCCCCGGCGTGTGCCGGGACAACCGGTGCGCGGTCCGCCTCTGGTGGATCACGAACCGTGCAATGTCCAGTACCCAATCACGGTCGGTCCGCAGCACCAGATGGTCCACCCCGCAACGGCGCAGCGCCCGGCGCACCTCCTCGCGCTGGGTCCGCGCCGCTTCACGGTACCGCTCGCGCACCGCGCGGTTGATCCGCACATCGCGCACCCGGCCGGACACCGGGTCGCGCAGCGTCACATCGCCGACCTCGGGCAGGTCCAGCTCCCGGGGGTCGATCACCTCCACCACCAGCACCTGGTGCCGGGAGGACAGCCGCGACATCGGCCGCTCCCAGGGCACCTCGCCGCCGAACGCCGGGGTGTCCAGGAAGTCGGAGATCACCACCCGCAGCCCGCGGCGGCGCCGGGTCCGCGCCAGGTCGTCGACCGCCCCGGCCAGCCCGGGTCCGTGTGCCTCCCGCGCGGTGTCCCCGGTGGGGGCCGCCGCCACCGTCGCCAGCAGCGACAGCAGCGCCTCGTTGCCCGAACGGGCGGGCCAGCGCCGGATCACCCCGCGGTGCAGGAAGTGCGCCCCGAACCGGTCGGCCACCCGCTGGGTCAGCAGGGTGACGGCGACCATCGCGCCCACCGCCACCTCGCGCTTGACGTGCCGGTCGGTGCCGAAGTCCATGCTCGCCGACAGGTCCAGCAGGGTCCAGCTCTCCAGCTCCCGGTCGGCGACCAGGTCCCGCACGTGCGGGGTGTCGGTGCGGGCGGTCACCGCCCAGTCCATGTGCCGCACGTCGTCCTCGCCCGGCTGGTACAGCCGGGCCTCGGCGGCCTCCGACCCCGGCCCCAGGCGCAGGCCCAGGTGCTCACCGTGCAGCAGGCCCTCCAGCCGGTGCATGATGCGCAGGTCCAGCCGGCGCAGCGCCGAGCGCAGCCGGGGGTCGTTCCCCAGGGAGGTCACGGGGCCTCACCCGCGCGCGGCGAACGAGGCGGTCTCACCGCTGGGCGGCTCGTCCCAGATCACCCGGGGCGCGGGCACCGTCGCCAGGATGCGGTCCACCACCTGGACGGCGGTCACCCCGTCGGCCAGCGCGTCGAAGCTGAGCACCAGGCGGTGCGCGATGACGTCGCGGGCCAGCACCCGCACGTCGTCGGGGAGCACGTAGTCGCGCCCGCGCAGCAGCGCCAGGGCGCGGGCCGCCGCCACCAGGCCCAGGGTGGCGCGCGGGCTGGCGCCGACCTCCAGGACCCCGCGCAGGTCCGGCATCTGGTGCGCCTCGGGCTCGCGAGTGGCCATCACCAGCCGCACCACGTAGTCGGCGATGAGCTGGTGGACGTGCACCTTCTCGGCGTCGGCCTGCAGCTCGCCCAGGGTGACCGGGTCCAGGACCTGGTGGGCGGTGGGCGGCTCGGTGGACATCCGGCGCAGGATCTCCATCTCCTCGTGCGCCCGGGGGTGGCCCACGTCGACCTTCATCAGGAACCGGTCGCGCTGGGCCTCGGGCAGCGGGTACACGCCCTCGGACTCCACCGGGTTCTGTGTGGCGATGACGATGAACGGGGAAGGGAGGGGGTAGGTGGTCCCGCCCAGGGAGACCTGCCGCTCGGCCATGACCTCGAGCAGGGCCGACTGCACCTTGGCGGGGGCGCGGTTGATCTCGTCGGCCAGGACGAAGTTGGCGAACACCGGGCCCAGCTCCACGTCGAACTTCTCGGTGGAGGGGTGGTAGATGCGCGTGCCGACGATGTCGGAGGGCACCAGGTCCGGGGTGAACTGGATACGGGCGAAGGAGCCGCCGGTCACCTTGGCCAGCGTGGACACCGCCAGGGTCTTGGCGATGCCCGGCACCCCCTCGATGAGGCAGTGGCCCTTGGCGACCAGTGCGATGAGGGAGCGCTCCACCATGCGTTCCTGTCCCACGATGACCGTGGACACCTCGTGCAGCGCCGCGCGCAGCAGCCGGGTGGGCTCGCCCGGGGCGCCGTCGGACCCCGAGGGGGAGGCGCCGTTGCCGGGTGAGGTCTGTGCCATGTTCCGCCTTCCAGGCCCGGCGCCGGGCGCCGGATAGGTTGTGGATCACTCACCTGTGGGCGAGACTACCCGCTCCGGGCGCCTCGTTCCGGTGCACAACGCGCCCAAGGGGACGCAGTGGACGCGGGGAGAGCGGAGTGGAAAGGGGGTGGGGGCGTGACGGCTCCCCTGATGGGACTGAACGCGGGAGACCCGCGCCAGTTGGGCGCCTACCGGCTGCAGGGCCGGGTGGGCGAGTCCGCGCTGGGCGTGGTGTACCTGGGGCGCGACCGCGAGGGCGCGGCGGTGGAGGTGGCCGTGCTGAACCCGGGCGCGGTGGCCGACCCGCAGGCCCGGGAGCGGTTCGCTGAGGCGGTGCGGGCCGAGTCGGGTGTGCTCTCGGCGCGCACCCAGGGCCGCTCGGTGCTGTGGGTGGCGGTCCCCGACGGGGAGGGGGGTGCCGCCCGTTTCCTGGAGCAGGCGGGCCGGCCCGGCCGCATCGCCGCCCGCGGTCCGGTGGTGATGCCGCACTGGGCGGGGTCACGGTCCGGGCCCGCGGTGCCGTGGGCGCCCTGGGCGGGCCGCCGTGACAGCGCGGTGGAGGAGGGGCGCGGCAACTGGTGGCTGATCGGCGGGCTGGGCGCGGTCCTGCTGCTGATCCTGGCGCTGGTGGTGGCGCTGTACTGGTTCCTGCTCCAGTTCCCGCCGCCGGAGATGCCGGCCCCGGGCCAGCCGGTGCCGGAGGAGGGCCCCTCGGGGGAGAGCGGCGAGGAGAGCGGGCCCAGCCCGGAGGAGGACGGGGACGGCGACCCCTCGACGCCGACGGTCCCCACACCGGGGGAGGGCGAGGAGGGCTGGGGCGAGAACCCGGAGGACAACCTCTGACGCACGCGGCGGCCCGGGCGCTCACCGGTACTTCGGTGGCGCCCGGGCCGCATTGTGTCGGCCGTCTGATTCCGCTCTGTGAATCTACGTCGTAAAGGCGGCGTAGCTTTACTGTAAAAGCACCCACGAAAAACAGAAGGAGTGCGGCTACGCCGCACACTCCTATCAAAACCCCTGGTCAGAGGACCGTCGGCGTGTCGCGGTCCAGGGGGTCGCCCGCCCGAACGCGCTCAGAGAGCCGTAGCGGGGCCGGGAGCGGCCGCCGCCGGTCGAGGGGAGGGTCGGCGAGGTCCTAGGCTGTTCGGCGTGGTGAAGGCGCTGAAAGAAGTGACAGGCACGCGGTACGTCCTACCGCTGCGCGAGGGCGGTTCGCTGCCCGGACTCGTCGAGGCCGACGACCTCGGCATGTACGTCGTGAAGTTCATCGGCGCGGGCCAGGGGCGCAAGACCCTGGTGGCCGAGGTGATCGCCGGTGAGCTGGGGCGCGCGCTGGGGCTTCCCGTTCCGGAGCTGGCCCTGGTGGACTTCGACGCGGTCATCGCGCGGGGCGAGCCCGACCAGGAGGTGCAGGAGCTGCTCAAGGCGAGCGGCGGCCTCAACCTGGGGATGGACTTCCTGCCGGGTTCGCTGGGGTTCGACCCGCTCGCCTTCGAGACGTCCCCCGGGTTCGCCGGCCGGGTGCTGTGGTTCGACGCGCTGACCGGCAACGTGGACCGGTCGTGGCGCAACCCGAACATGGTGGTGTGGCACGGGGAGCCGTACCTCATCGACCACGGTGCGACGCTGATCTTCCACCACTCGTGGGCCAACGCGGACCGTTTCGTCGGCCGTGCCTACGACGCCTCCGACCATGTCCTGCTGCCGTCGTCGCCGGATCTGGCGGCCGCCGACGCGGCGTTCGCGCCGTTGGTGACCGAGGGGCTGCTGCGGGACGTGGTGGGGCTGGTGCCCGATGTGTGGCTGGAGGGCGAACCGGGGTTCGCGTCCCCGGAGGAGGTCCGGGAGGCGTACGTGCGCCATCTGGCGGCCCGGGTGGCGGACCGTTCGTGGCTGCCGGAGGTGGGGCGGTGAGCGTGCGCAGGTACAGCGATGCGGTGACGACGGGCCGGGTCGGCGAGGAGCGCGACCGGGCGGTGTTCGAGTACGCGCTGCTGCGGGTGGTCCCGCGGGTGGAGCGCGGTGAGTGCGTGAACGCCGGGGTGATCGTGTACTGCCAGGAGCGGGCGTTCCTGGCGGCCCGTGCGGAGGTGGACGAGGCCCGGCTGCTGGCGTTGGATCCGGGGGTGGACGTGGCCGGGGTGCGGCGTGCGCTGGAGGCCGTGGAGGCGCTGTGCCGTGGTGGTGCGGTGGCGGGTGCGGCGGGCAGGGAGCGGCCGGGGCAGCGGTTCCGGTGGTTGACGGCGCCGCGGAGCACGATCGTGCAGCCGGGGCCGATCCACGGGGGGTTGACGGAGGATCCGGCGGTCGAGGTGGAGCGGTTGCTGGACCGGCTCGTAAGGTAGCGGGTCGTGGCGTAAGGGATGTCACAGGGGATTCGGGGTTATTCGAGGAGACTTTGAGCGGGTCCCGGTGTTGGGATGGAGTGGCCCCTTTCGGTCGCGCTCCCACGCGCCGGGGCCCTTTTCGCTTTGTGTACTTCTCTTCCTCGATCGCGTCGAGATCTTTTGGAGTGGCCTGTGCAGTCCCCGAACTCCCCTGACACGGTGCCCGGGCCGGTGGCGGCCGAGGGTGCGCCGCCGGTTCGTGCGCGCCGGTCGGTGGTGTTGCTGGTCCTGGTGCTGGGTGTGCTGGCGGCGGTGGGTCCGTTGGCGACGGATATGTATCTGCCGGCGTTTCCGCAGATCGCGGAGGATCTGGGGGCGTCCGAGGCGCAGATCCAGTTGACGTTGACCTCGATCATGTTGGGGTTGGCGGTCGGTCAGTTGGTGATCGGGCCGATGAGCGATGCCTGGGGGCGGCGGGTTCCGCTGCTGGTGGGCGGTGCGGTGTTCACGGTGACGTCGGTGCTGTGCGTGTTCGTGCCGGATGTGACGTTGTTCGTGGTGTTGCGGTTCGTGCAGGGTGTGGCCGGTGCGGCGGGTGCGGTGATCTCGCGGGCGGTGGTGCGTGACCTGTTCAAGGGCGATGACGCGGTGCGGTTCTTCTCGCGGTTGGCGCTGGTGATGATGCTGGCTCCGTTGTTGGCGCCGTTGGCGGGTGCGCAGTTGTTGCTGGTGGGGCCGTGGCAGTTGAGTTTCTGGGTGCTGGCGGCGATGTCGGCGGTGAGCTTCGTGCTGGTGCTGTTGTGGTTGCCGGAGTCGTTGCCGGTGGCGGAGCGGCGTGCGCAGGGTCCGCGGGTGCTGGGTGCGACGGTGGCGGGTCTGGTGCGTCAGGCGCGGTTCGTGGGGCCGGTGCTGACGTTGGGTCTGGGTTTCGGGATGTTGTTCACGTATGTGTCGGCGTTCTCGTTCGTGGCGCAGCAGGAGCTGGGGGTGTCGGCGCAGACGTATGCGTGGTTGTTCGCGGTGAACTCGTTGGGGATGTTGGCGGGGACGCAGGTGAACGGGTTCTTGGTGGGTCGGATGGAGACGTTGCGGCGTTTGGGTCTGGGCCTGGTGGTGGGTCTGGCTGCGGTGTCGGGTCTGCTGGTGGCGGCGGTGTCGGGGGTGGCGTCGTTGTGGCTGGTGGTGGCGTTGTTGGCGTTGATGATGTTCAGTACGGGTTTCATCATGCCCAATGCGACGGTGACGGCGTTGGACGGTCAGCCGGCGGCGGTGGCGGGTACGGCGTCGGCGTTGATGGGTGCGTTGCAGTTCGCGCTGGGTGGTGGTGTGGCGGCGTTGGCGGGGTTGACCCCGTCGGGTGAGGCGTCGTTGGTGAGTATGTCGGTGGTGATGGTGGGGGCTGCGGCGTTGGCGGGTGTGTCGTTCTTGTGGACGGTGCGTTCGGCGGTGCGTGCCCGGGTGTGATCGGTTCGGGTGTTGGGCCCCATGACCCTGTGCGGGGGTCATGGGGCCTTGTGTTTTGTGGGTCTCTCCATGTTGCCGTGGGTGGGGGAGGTTGGGCATTGTAGGGGAACTATTTCCCCCTTGGTGCGGGATGTCTGTCCTGTGCGGGCCGGTGGGGTCCGTGCTCTTCGACGCTGTTTGAGGATGAGTGGTCTGTGGTCATGGGCGAGACGGGTGTCGGCTCCGGTGGGTGGGCCCGGCGGGTGGCCGGGTTGAGCGACCTGGTCTACGAGATGGCGACCGATGATGCGCACGCGGAGTTGTTCTCGGTGCCGGAGGAGGGGCGTCGGGGCGGTCGTCGGTGGGGGTCGGTGAGCGCGGGGGCGTTCGCGACGGATGTGACGGGGTTGGCCAAGGGGTTGGTGGCCGCTGGTGTGGGTGAGGGCGACCGGGTTTTGGTGGTGTGCGCCGATCATCTGGATTGGGTGAGGTTGGCGTTCGCGGTGTGGTCGGTGCGGGCGGTGTTGGTGCCGTTGCCGGTGTCGGCGGGTCCGGAGCGGGTGGCGCATGCGGTGCGTCAGACGCGTCCTGCGGCTGCTGTGGTGGAGGGTGAGGGGTCGCTGCGGGTGGTGGCGGCGTTGCAGCGGGAGTTGCCGGATCTGGGGCGTGTGTGGCGGTTCGAGCCGGGGTTGGCGGAGATCGTGTCGCTGGGTGCGTACATGGATGCTTCGTCGGTGCGGTTCCGTCGGGATGCGACGGCTCCGGAGGATGTGGCGGTGGTGCTGTATCCGGTGAGTACGGTGTCGCGGTGGATGCGTGGGGTGGCGTTGTCGCACGGTGCTCTGGTGTCGGCGGCGGCGGATGTGGTGGATCGGGTGGGTCCGCGGGTGGCGGAGTTGGGGCCGGGGAAGGCGACGGCTCTGTCGGATGCCGCGTTGTCGCAGGTGCAGGGGTTGGCGACGGTGTTGGCGTGTGTGGTGGGTCGGGTGCGGTTGGGGTTGGGGGGTGGTGGCCGGTTCCTGGATCGGGTGCGGGAGTTCGGGCCGTCGGTGGTGGTGTGCGGTGCGGGGGTGTTGGAGGAGGTCTTCGAGGGGGAGCGGGGGAGCGCCCGGTCGACGGGGTGGGATTCGTTGGGGACGTTCAATTCGGCGGTGGACGCGGCGGTGCAGTTCGATCGTTCGCCGAAGAAGGGGGCGTGGCAGCGGTTGTCGCGGTCGATGTACGACTGGCAGTTCGCGAAGGTGCGGGAGGTGTTGGGGGACCGGGCGCATCTGGTGGTGTGCTGGGGTGGTGGGTTGTCGGACCGGTTGGACTCCTTCTACGGGGGTGTGGGGGTGCCGGTGGTGCAGGTGTTCGGTACGGCGGAGACGGCGGGGGCGTTCGCGGCCAATGCGGTGGGGGCGCGGGTGCCGGGTTCTGTGGGGCGTGCGTTGGAGGGGCGCGAGGTGTGGGTGTCGCGTGAGGGTGAGGCCCATGTGCGCGGTGGTGCGGTGTTCGCGGGGTATTGGGGTGATGAGGGCGGGACGCGGTCGGCGTTTCGTGAGGGGTGGTTGGCGACGGGGTTCGCGGGGTCGGTGGACGGTGACGGGTTCGTGTGGGTGAGGGGCCGGTTGCGGGGGCAGGCGGCGGTGGAGGAGGTGCCGGGCCGGTTCGTGGCGGGGTCGCGTGTTGTGGCGGGTGCGGAGCCGGTTGTGGAGGGGCCGGTTGTGGAGCCTGTGGTGGAGGCGGAGCCGGAGGTGGTGGAGCGTCCGGTGCCGGAGCCGGATGCGACGGTGGCTTTGCCGGTGGTGGAGGCGGAGCCGGCGGTGGTGTCGGATGCTGAGTTGGTGGCGGGGTTCGAGGCGCGGTTGCGGTCGCATCCGTTGATCAGCCAGGTGTTGGTGATCGTGGAGGGTCGGCCGTTCGCGAGTGCGTTGATCACGTTGGTGCGGGATCAGTTGGAGTATTGGCGGTTGGTGAACGGTCGGCCGTTGTCGATGGCGCCGGAGGAGATCGCGGGGGATCGGGATCTGCTGCGGGAGGTGCAGGGGTTGGTGTACGAGGCCAATCGGAGTGTGCCGCGGCATTTGGCGGTGCGGTCGTTCCATGTGTTGGCGGAGGAGTTCACGGTGCAGTCGGGGTTGGTGCATCCGTCGGGCGGGTTGCGGCGTGAGGCTGTGCTGCGGGCGTTCTCGGAGGAGATCGACGGGTTGTACCGGGTGCGTCGGGAGCAGTAGGCGGGGGTGCGGCGGGCCCCGGGGCGTTGTGCTCCGGGGCCTTTTGGTGTGTTCATTGGCCGTTGAGGTAGGCGAGGACGGCGAGGACGCGGCGGCTGTCGTCGGAGGAGGGGGGGAGGTCGAGTTTGGTGAAGATGTTGTTGATGTGTTTGCTGACGGCTTTTTCGGTGATGTAGAGGCGTCCGGCGATGGCGGAGTTGGAGCGGCCTTCGGCCATTTCGGAGAGGACTTCGCGTTCGCGGGGGGTGAGTTGGCCGAGGGGGCCTTGGCTGTCTTGGCGGGCGAGGAGTTGGGAGATGACGGCGGGGTCCATGGCGGTGCCGCCGGCGGCGACGCGGCGGACGGCTTCGATGAATTGGCCGATGTCGAAGACGCGGTCTTTGAGGAGGTAGCCGACGCCTCCGGTGTCGTCGGAGAGGAGTTCGCGGGCGTAGAGCTGTTCGACGTGCTGGGAGAGGACGAGGATGGGCAGGCCGGGGATCTGGGCGCGGGCGGAGATGGCGGCTTGGAGGCCTTCGTCGGTGAAGGTGGGGGGGAGTCGGACGTCGACGACGGCGACGTCGGGGTGGTGGTGGGTGAGGGCTTTGTGGAGGTCGGGGCCGTTGTCGACGGCGGCGACGACGGTGAAGTCGTGGGCTTGGAGGAGTTTGATCAGTCCTTCTCGGAGGAGGGCGAGGTCTTCGGCGATGACAACGCGCATGGGATCTCCAGGGTGACGATGGTGGGGCCGCCTGTGGGGCTGGTGATGTTCATGGTGCCATCGAAGGCGTCGATGCGGCGTCGGATGCCGGCGAGGCCGCTGCCGGGGGCGGCGTCGGCGCCGCCGTGGCCGTTGTCGGTGACGGTGATGACGAGGCGGTCGTCTCCGTGGTTGATGTGGACCCATGCGTGGGTGGCGTCGGCGTGTTTGGCGGTGTTGGTGAGGAGTTCGGCGATGGCGAAGTAGGCGGCGGATTCGACGGGGTCGGCGGGGCGGCCGGGGAGGGTGACGGTGACGGTGATGGGGAGGTGGTGGGTGAGGGCGAGGGCGTGGACGGCGCCGTGGAGTCCGCGTTCGACGAGGACGGGTGGGTGGATGCCGCGGACGAGGTCGCGGAGTTCGATGAGGGCGGTGCGGGTGGTCTCGCGGGCTTCGGCGAGCATGGCGCGGGCGGTGGCGGGGTCGTGTTCGACGATTTGTTCGGCCATGCCGAGGTTCATGCCGAGGGCGACGAGGCGGGCTTGGGCGCCGTCGTGGAGGTCGCGTTCGATGCGGCGGATTTCGGCGGCCTGGGTGTCGATGGTGTTGGCGCGGCTGGTGGCGAGGTGGGCGACGCGGGCGGTGAGGCGGGCTTTTTCGGAGGGTTGGAGGAGGAGGCGGTTGAAGGCGGTGTAGAGGCGGAGGGCGGGGGTGGCGAGGGTGGTGCCGAGGGCGATGAGGAGGGTGGCGGGGATGAGGAAGAGGAGGCGTTCGGTGGTGTCGGTGGGGGTGTAGCCGTAGATGTCGGGGCCGCCGGTGAGGCCGAGGGCGTGGAGGGTTTGGTAGGTGCCGTGGCCGATGAGGGTGAGGGGGAGGGCGATGAGGAGGATGTTGACGGTTCCGGTGATGAGCCAGAGGAGGTCTTTCCAGGTGGCGGGGTCGGTGATGATGACGCTGGCGCGGCGGTTGATGCCGGTGGGGGGTATGGGGCGGTAGCCGGAGTGGACGGGGCGGTGGTGGTCGAGGTGGGTGAGGGTGCGGCGTTGGCTGTCGGCGAGGGTGCGGAGGAGGTGGCCGGTGAGGATGACGAAGGGGAGGCCGATCCAGATGAGGGAGAGGACGGCGGAGGCGATGACGAGGGGGAGTAGGAGGAGGGCGGCGATGTTCTGGGAGAGGAGGAGGAAGAGGTAGGCCAGGGTGGTGAGGGGGCCTGCGCGGTGGTGGTGTGCGGTGGCCATGGTGGGTGCGGGTCCTCTTCCTTCGGGGTGTGGTGGTTTCCATTGTGGCGTGTCGGGTGTGGGGTGGTCGGTGGTGGTGGCTCCCCTGGTGGTGGGTGTGCGGGGGTGTCGGGTGCGGGGTGGTTGGGTGGGGTGTGGGTGGGTTGTGGGCTGGGCGGGTGTGGGTTTTTGGCGCAACTCGCCGCTGACGATTTCCCGTGTGTTGGCATGACCTGTGATGATCGGGGTGTGTGGCGTGAACTGATTCTGGAGTTGTATCCGGAGGCCGATCTTCGTGATCCGGCCGATGAGGCGGCGTTGGCCGAGGTCGAGAAGCGTTTGATGCTGCCGTTGCCGTTCGAGTTGGCGTCGTTGCTGCGGGAGACCGACGGTGTGGTCAACGAGTACGGGGATGCGGTGGTGTGGAGTGCGCAGCGGTTGGTGGAGGACAATCTGGCGATGCGGGGTGAGCCGGATTACCTGGAGTTGTACGCGCCGTTCGACGAGATGATCTTCTTCGGGGATTCGGACATGGGGCCGCAGTTCGCGTATGTGCACACGGACTACGGTCCGGGTGTGGTGGTGTGGGACCATGAGACGGATCGGCGCCGGTTGGTGGTGGTGTCGTTGCGTGATTATCTGGCGCGGTGCCTGTTGCAGGGCAATGCGTGGTTCCGTTGACGGTGTGTGGTCGTCTACCTGGTGTTCCGTGCTATTTTGCGGGGTGGTGCGGCGGTGTGCGCCGCCGGTGATCGCGTTGTGAGAGTGGGACCCCTATGCCGGATGAGTCGCAGGTGGCGGCCGTTGTTCAGGGCCGTGAGGTGGACGGCTTCCCGGAGTTGGCGCCGGAGGCGGCGCGGGGTTCGGTGCGGCGGATCACGGTGACGGGTGAGGATGTGCTGCACCGTCGTTGCCGGGATGTGCCGGGGGAGATGTTGGGCGGCGGGGAGCTGCGCCGGTTGATCGATGACATGTTCGTGACGATGTACGCGGCCGAGGGTGTGGGGTTGGCGGCGAACCAGGTGGGTGTGGACCTGCGGGTGTTCGTGTACGACTGCCCTGATGATGAGGGTGTGCGTCATGTGGGGCATGTGGTGAATCCGGTGTTGGACGAGCGTTCGGCCGAGGATGCCCTGGTGGTGGAGAGCGAGGGGTGTCTGTCGGTGCCGGGTCCGCATGCGGAGCTGGGGCGTGTGGAGCGTGCGACGGTGCGCGGGGTGGACCGGGACGGGGAGCCGGTGGTGGTGAGCGGGAGCGGGTATTTCGCCCGGTGCCTGCAGCATGAGACCGATCACACGTTGGGTCGGTTGTACATCGACCGGTTGTCGGCGCGGGAGCGCAAGCGGGTGTTGAAGAAGATGAACGAGATGGCCAACGATGTGTTTGCGCGTCGTGAGGAGCGGGCGGCCGAGCTGGAGCGCGAGTTCGCCGGCTAGCCCGTGGGGGTGTGGTGTGGGGCGGGGGCCTGGGGCTCCCGCCCCTTTTTTTGTGTGTCGGCCGGGGCGGACTTCGTTGTCTTCGGGGCGGCGGTGGTCGTGTAGGGGGCGGGCGCCGAGGGTGGGGAGGCGGTGGATCCCGGTGTCGTGGGCGGGGTGGGGTCTGGGGGTCGGGGTGGAGGCGGTTCTCGGCGGTTTCGGGGACGTGAGGGTGGGGGTGGTGCCGTGGTCGCCTCGGGGGGCAGGGCGGCGGACCGGAAGCGGGCTTGGGCGAGGGTGGGTGCGCGGATGCGCACGGCGGAGCCTGGCGGGTTCGTTCGTTCGGTTCGGTGGTGGCGGGTGGGGTGGCCCGGATGGGGGTGCCTTTGGCGGGTTTTCGGTGCCATTCGGGGGCCTTTCGGGGTTCCATTGGGGGTGGTGGCGCCGTAGGTGGCCCCTTTCGGGGGGTGTGTGGCCTTTTTGTTATCGGGTGGGGCGGTAGATTGCCCGGCATGAACGACGGGGAACAGAAAGTGATCGTGTACACCGACGGGGCGTGCAGCGGGAACCCCGGCCCCGGCGGGTGGGGGGTGTGGCTGCGCTACGGCGGGCACGAGAAGGAGCTCTACGGCGGTGAGGAGCAGACCACCAACAACCGGATGGAGCTGATGGCGGCGATCCGGGGTCTGGAGAGCCTGACCAAGCCGGTGCCGGTGGTGGTGTACACCGATTCGTCGTACGTGCGCAACGGGATCACGTCGTGGGTGGCGGGGTGGAAGCGGCGCGGGTGGCGTACGGCGGACAACAAGCCGGTCAAGAACGTGGACCTGTGGCGGCGGTTGGAGGAGGCCGCGGCGGGTCACGAGGTGGAGTGGCGGTGGGTGCGCGGCCACAGCGGCGACGAGGGCAATGAGCGGGCCGACGAGCTGGCCCGGCGCGGCCGTGACGAGGCGGCGGCCCTGCGCTGAGGCGGCGGGTGCATGGTGAAGGGGGGCGTCCCGGGTGGGGCGCCCCCCTTCGTTGTGGGGTGGGTTCAGGCGGTGCGGTCGTGGGTGTGGTCGGTGTCGGCGGGGTCGTCGGCGATGAGCAGGCGGCGGGGGCCGGAGCCGTCGGCGGCGAGTTCGTCGTCGGGGTTGACCAGGACGCAGGAGTCCAGGGAGAGGCAGCCGCAGCCGATGCAGCCGGTGAGGTCGTCGCGCAGGCGGACGAGTTGGGCGATGCGGGCGTCGAGTTCGTCGCGCCACTGTTCGGAGACGCGGGCCCAGTCGGCGCGGGTGGGGGTGCGGTTGTCGGGGAGGCGGTCCAGGGCCTGGCGGATGCGGGCCAGGGGGATGCCGACGCGTTGGGAGACGCGGATGAAGGAGACGCGGCGCAGGGTGTCGCGGCGGTAGCGGCGTTGGTTGCCGGCGGTGCGGCGGCTGTGGATGAGTCCCTGGCGTTCGTAGAAGTGCAGGGCGGAGACGGCCACGCCGGAGCGTTGGGAGACCTGCCCCACGGTGAGTTCCTTGGTGATGGGCGGCACGGTTCTCAAGTGTAGGGGCGGTTGCGGTGGGTGCCGCGTAGGGCGTAGAGGCGGGCGTAGGCGCCGCCGCGGACGAGGAGTTGGTGGTGGGTGCCGGTTTCGGTGACGCGGCCGCGGTGGAGGAGGAGGATGCGGTCGGCGGTGCGGGTGTGGGTGGGGCGGTCGGTGAGTTGGAGCAGGCCGGTGGTGGGGGTGGGGGTGAGGTGTTCGCCGGGGGCGGGGTGGGTGAGGACGAGGAGGTGGTGGTGGGTGAGGTCGGCGTAGTGGGTGCGGGCGGTGTGGAGGCGGTGGGTGAGGTCGGTGGGCAGGTCGGACAGGGGTGTGGTGGGGGTGGTGGGCAGGTGGGCGTGGGTGAGGGCGGTGTGCAGGTGGGGGTCGTGGGGGTCGGGGTCGGGGTGTCCGGTGATGGTGTGGGCGAGGGTGGTGTGGGGGGTGCTGGTGTGGATGTGGGGGGTGGTGTGGGTGGTGATGCGGCCGTGGGTGGGGGTGGTGTGGCCGGTGAGGAGGTCGGTGAGGGTGGTGGTGTGGTCGGTGGGCAGGCCGATGAGGGCGACGTGTTCGCCGGGGTGGACGGTGAGGTCCAGGTGGGAGAGCAGGGTGGTGTGGGACACGTCGTGGAACTCGACGAGGGGGCGGGCGCGGGGTGCGGTGGTGGCGGGGCTGCGGTGCAGCCGGTCGCGGTCGGTGAGCCTCACGGGTGTCCGTTCGTGGTGGTGGGGTGTCATGGGGCTGTGATCGTCGGGGGCGTGTGAGAGTTCTCGTTATCTGTTCGTGTCTTTCCTTTCGTGTGGGGGGTGTGCCCTGCCGGGGGGTGTCCTTTTTCGTGGGGTGTGCGACCTTGCCGCCATGGGTGGGCGGTGGTGGGGTGGGGGCATGGGACACGAGGTCGTGATCGTCGTCTTCGACGGGGTGCAGAGCCTGGACGTGGCGGGGCCGTTGGAGGTGTTCGCGGGCGCCGGGCGGGCGCCGGGGGCGGATTACCGGGTGCGGGTGGGGTCGTTGGGCGGGGGCGCGGTGCGCACTTCCAGCGGGTTGGGGCTGGTGCCGTCGGTGGCGCTGGAGGAGGTGGGGCGGATCGACACCCTGGTGGTGGCCGGGGGCGACGGGGCGCGGGCCGGGGTGGATCCGGCGCTGGTGGAGTGGTTGGCGGGGGCGTGCGGGCGGGCGGGGCGGGTGGCGTCGGTGTGCACGGGGGCGTTCCTGTTGGCGGGGGCGGGGGTGTTGGAGGGGTTGCGGGCCACGACGCACTGGGCGCACTGTGCGGAGCTGGCGCGCCGGTTCCCGGGGGTGGAGGTGGATCCGGATCCGATCTTCGTGCGGCAGGGGCGGGTGGTGACGTCGGCGGGGGTGAGTGCGGGGGTGGACCTGTCGTTGGCTTTGGTGGAGGAGGACCTGGGGCGGCGGGTGGCGTTGGCGGTGGCGCGGCACCTGGTGGTGTTCCTGCGGCGTCCGGGTGGGCAGGCGCAGTTCTCGGCGCCGTTGGCGGCGCAGTGGGCGCAGCGTCCGGCGGTGCGGGAGGTGCAGCACTGGATCGTGGGGAATCCGGCGGCGGATCTGTCGGTGGAGGCGCTGGCGGGGCGGGTGGGGTTGTCGGTGCGCCAGTTCGCGCGGGTGTTCGCGCGGGAGGTGGGGTGTACGCCGGGCCGGTATGTGGAGCGGGTGCGGGTGGAGGCGGCGCGGCGGTGGTTGGAGGATTCGGATCTGGGGGTGGAGGCGGTGGCGCGGCGCAGTGGTTTCGCGTCGGCGGAGGTGATGCGGCGGGTGTTCGTCAGGTCGCTGGGGTGTTCTCCGGCGGGGTATCGGAGCAGGTTCCACGGAGCGGAAGGTGTGTGAGTCGTGAGGTTGGCGGTTGTTCTGTTCGAGGGTGTGACGGCGTTGGACGCGATCGGCCCCTATGAGGTGCTGGGGTCGCTGCCGGGGGTGGAGACGGTGTTCGTGGGTGAGGAGCGGGGGCCGGTGCGGGCGTCGGCCGGTGGTGCGGGGCTGGTGGTGGATGCGGCGCTGGGTGAGGTGGACTCGGCGGATGTGGTGGTGGTGCCGGGTGGGCCGGGGCAGGCGCGGCAGATGGGCGGGGCGTTGGTGGAGTGGATCCGGGCGGTGGACGCGGGGAGCCGGTGGACGGCGTCGGTGTGCACGGGGTCGTTGATCCTGGCGGCTTCGGGGGTGTTGGCGGGGCGTCGGGCGGCCACGCACTGGTTGGCGGGGGATGAGTTGGAGCGCTTGGGTGTGGAGCACGCGGTGGGGGAGCGGGTGGTGTTCGACGGCAAGTACGTGACGGCGGCGGGGGTGAGTGCGGGGATCGATATGGGGTTGGCGTTGGCGGGTGAGCTGATGGGGGAGTTCGGGGCGCAGATGGTGCAGTTGGCGTTGGAGTACGATCCGGCGCCGCCGTTCGATGCGGGGTCGCCGGGGAAGGCGCCGGCGGAGGTGGTGGGGTTGGCGCGGGAGAGCCGGCGGTTCCTGTTGTGGGAGGAGGAGCGGCCGGACTGGGCGTGAGGGGGGTCACGGTGCCGCCCCGGGGTGTCAGGGGTATGAGGGGGATACTCCTTTCCCCCGGGTGAGACGAGGTCGCCGTGGAGCACCAAGACGGGTCCGAGCGTGTGCGGTCGTGGTACCGGCGTTTCGCGGAGCACTACGAGGCCGGGGGCGCGCACTCCTATGCGGAGATCGCCCGGGCCCTGGCCGGGGACGATGAGCTGATGGGGCTGGTGCTGTCCCTGCCCGGGGACAACAAGCGCCAGCCCAACCTGCTGCTGGGGGCGGTGCGGTTCCTGGGCGGCCCTGTGCGGGAGTGGGCGGGGTTTCGGGCGTGGACGCTGGAGCACTGGGATCCGGTGCGCAAGGTGGTGCTGGAGCGGATGACCCAGACCAACGAGGTGCGGCGCTGCGCGGCCCTGCTGCCGGTCCTGGCGCGGTTGGAGGGGCCGCTGGGGCTGGTGGAGGTGGGGTCCTCGGCGGGGTTGTGCCTGTACCCGGACCGGTACGCCTACTCCTACGACGGCGGTGCGCCCGTGGGTGGGTCCCCGGTGGTGCTGGAGTGCTCCACCTCGGGCGGGGTGCCGGTTCCGGAGCGGGGGGTGGAGGTGGCCTGGCGGGCGGGGGTGGACCTCAACCCGCTGAACGCGGCCGATGCGGGGGACGTGCGGTGGCTGGAGTCCCTCATCTGGCCCGGGACCCATGAGGGGGAGCGGCGGGAGCGGTTGCGGGCCGCGGCGGGGGTGGTGGCCCAGGCCGGGCCGCCCCCGATCGTGGCGGGGGACCTGGTGGAGACCGTCGCCGACCTGGTGGGGCGGGTGCCCGAGGGGGTGACGCCGGTGGTGTTCCACAGCGCGGTGCTCACGTACCTGCCTTTGGCGGAGCGGGAGCGGTTCGCGGAGCTGGTGCGGGGGCTGCCCGGCCACTGGGTGTCCTATGAGGGGTGGCGGGTGCTGCCCTGGTTGGAGGGTGCGCGTCCGCCCGAGCCCACGCACATGACGATCGCGGTGGATGAGCGGGTGGTGGCCTGGGCGGGGGAGCACGGCCACCACCTCACCTGGGCGTCGGCGTGACCCGGCGGTGAGGGCGGCCGGCGGGCGGCCGGCGGGTCGCCGCGTGTTCCCCGTGTCCCGGCCTGCGGGGGCCGGGACACGGGAAGCGGTGCGGTCGGTCGGGAGGCCCCGCGCCACGCCCCTCTCGTGTCAGTGGGCGTCGACGAGGGCGATGAGCTCCTTGATGCGGTCGGCGGGCAGGAACGACGCCTCGAAGGAGTTGCGGGCCAGGGTGCGCAGCTGCTCTCGGGTGAGGTGCAGGTGTTCGGCCAGGGCCCGGTAGTTGTCGTCGACGTAGCCGCCGAAGTAGGCGGGGTCGTCGGAGTTGACGGTGACCAGCAGGCCGGCGTCCATGAGGGCGGGCAGGGGGTGGTCGGCCATGGTGTCCACGGCGCGCAGGCGCACGTTGGACATCGGGCACACGGTGAGGGGGGTGCGGGCGGCGGCCAGGCGGGCGACCAGGTCGGGGTCCTCCAGGCAGCGGATGCCGTGGTCGATGCGCTCCGCCCCCAGGTCCAGGGCCTGGCGGATGTAGTCGGGTGGGCCCTCCTCGCCGGCGTGGGCGACCAGGCGCAGCCCCAGGTCGCGTGCGGCGGCGAAGACGTGGGCGAAGTCGTTCGGGGGGTGGCCGACCTCGGCGGAGTCCAGGCCGACGCCGATGATGCGGTCCAGGTGGGGGCGGGCGGCGTTCAGGGTGTCCAGGGCTTCGGCGGCGGGGCGGTCGCGCAGGAAGCACATGATCAGGTGGGTGCTGATGCCGTGGTCGGCTCGGGCGGTGTCCAGGGCGGCGGTGATGCCGCCGATGACGGTGTCCAGGGGGATGCCGCGGGCGGTGTGGGCCTGGGGGTCGAAGAAGATCTCGGCGTGGCGGACGCCCTGGGCGGCGGCGCGGGCGAGGTAGGCGCGGGTGAGGTCGGTGAAGTCGGCCTCGGTGCGCAGGACGTCGGTGAGGGCGTAGTACAGGTCCAGGAAGGACTGCAGGTCGGTGAACTCGTAGGCGGAGCGGAGCTCGTCGACGGTGGTGTAGGGCAGGGTGATGTTGTTGCGGCGGGCGAGGGTGAAGGCGAGTTCGGGTTCGAGGGTGCCTTCGATGTGCAGGTGGAGTTCGGCTTTGGGAAGTGGCATGCAGACCATGGTGGCGCACCGCTGATCGTGGTCTGTCCGTTTTGTGGTGTCGGGGTGGGCACAGCGGGGCGCCCGTGACCTGGCGGGTCGCGGGCGCCGGTGGGTGGGTCACTTCTTGGTGTCGTCGTGTCCGGGGTTCCAGTTCAGGGCGCTGGCGCGTTCCATGAACTCCTCGACGGTGATGTCGCCGCGGGCGAACCGGTCGGCGAGGGTGCGGCGGGCCTCGTACTCGGGCGGGGCGGGTCGGGGGCCGGCGGCCCAGGGGGGCGGGCCGCCGCCGCGGCGGCGGATGAGGACGAACGCGGCCAGTGCGGCGGCGGCGAGCAGCAGGCAGAACATGAGTGCTCCCAGGGGTGCGAAGGGCGGCGGTCCGTCCCCCCACGGGGGGTGGCCGGCCAGGTCGGTGATGGCGGCGGTTGCGGTGTTCATGGTTTCCACTGTGGGCGGGGCGGGTGGTCGCGGGCATCGCCCCTGGGGCGGCTTCGTGTGTACGTCGGTGGGCGTAGGCGGGGCTGCGCCGTGGGGGCGATGCGGGGTGGGGGCGGGGAGCCTAGGGTCGGTGGCATGAGGAGTGTGCGGACGGTCGCGGTCGATGCCGGGCTGGGTGTGGTGCTGGGTGCGGTGGCGGTGGTGGCGGTGCGCGCCCAGGTGGCGTTCGGGCACACGGCCGGTGGGGAGGGGCCGGGGCGGGGTGGGCCTCCGTGGGCGGGCGGGCCGGGCCCGGAGTGGGGCCAGGTGTCGCTGGGGTGGGGGGTGTGGGCCGGGGTGGCCCTGCTGGTGGTGGCGGTGGCGGTGCGGCGGGTGCGCCCTGCGGCGGCTCTGGTGGCGGCGGGTGCGGGGGCGGGTGCGGTTCTGGTGGGCGGCGGGGTGGTGAACCCGGTCGTGGTGGTGATGGGTGCCCTGGTGGTGTTCTCCGCCGCGATCCGGATGGAGCCGGTCCGGTTCCTGGGCTGGGCGCTGCCCTCTGTCCTGGGGGTGGGGGTGCTCTCCCGGGTGGGTGAGCCGTGGTGGGGTCTGGTGGGCGGGTCGTTGTGGGCGGCGCTTGCGGTGGCGGTGGGGGTGGCGGCGCCCTGGGCGGGGGCGGGGGTGTTCGTGCGGGCGCGTCGGCAGGGGCGGGCGCGTGAGCGGGAGGCGGAGGTGGCCCGGCACCGGTACGAGGAGCGGTTGCGGATCGCCCGGGAGGTGCACGACCTGGTGGGGCACAGCCTGTCGGTGATCAGTATGCAGGCGGGGGTGGCGCTGCACGTGGTGGATCGGCGGCCGGAGCAGGCGGCGGTGGCGTTGGCGGCGATCCGGGACAGCAGCCGGTCGGCGTTGGAGGAGCTGCGGCGCACGTTGGCGGTGTTCCGCGGCGAGGGTGCGGCGTTGGAGCCGGTGGCGGGGCTGGACCGGTTGGAGGGTGTGGTGGAGGAGATGGGTCGGGCGGGGTTGGCGGTGGAGGTGGAGCGGTCGGGGGATGCGGTGGTGCTGCCGGGGGCGGTGGACCACGCGTTGCTGCGGATCGCCCAGGAGGCGTTGACGAATGTGCTGCGCCATGCGGGGGCGGGTGCGGTGGCGCGGGTGGAGGTGGCCTTCGAGGCGGGGTGGGTGCGGCTTGTGGTGGCCGACACCGGTGCGGGGCCGGGTGCGGGGTGGGTGGAGGGTGCGGGGATCGCGGGGATGCGGGAGCGGGCCCGGGGTGTGGGCGGGGAGTTGGCGGCCGGGCCGGGGGATGGTGGCGGGTTCGTGGTGCGGGTGCGGGTTCCGGTGGAAGGGGTCGTGTGATGGCGGTGCGGGTGGTAGTGGCCGATGACCAGGCGCTGGTGCGGATGGGGTTGGGGGTGCTGATCGAGGCGGAGGAGGACCTGGAGCTGGTGGGTGAGGCCGCCGATGGGGCGCGGGCGGTGGAGGTGGTGCGGGCGGTGGTGCCCGATGTGGTGCTGATGGACGTGCGGATGCCGGTCATGGACGGGTTGGCGGCGTTGCGGGAGATCAGTGCCGATGAGGGGTTGGCGGGGGTGCGGGTGGTGGTGTTGACGACGTTCGAGCTGGACGAGTACGTGTTCGAGGCGTTGCGGGCGGGGGCGTCGGGGTTCGTGGTCAAGGACGCCGATCCGGGGGTGTTGTTGGAGGCGGTGCGGGTGGCGGCGCGGGGGGAGGCGTTGTTGTCGCCGTCGGTGACGCGGCGGGTGGTGGCGGCGTTCACGTCGTCGCGGCCGGCGGTGGGGCCGGTGGTGGATGTGGGGGTGTTGACGGAGCGGGAGCGGGAGGTGGTGGGGTTGGTGGGTGAGGGGCTCAGTAATGAGGAGATCGCGGGCCGGTTGGTGGTCTCCCCCGCCACGGCGCGCACGCATGTGTCGCGGGCGATGGTGAAGTTGGGGGCGCGGGACCGGGCGCAGCTGGTGGTGTTCGCGTTCCGGGCGGGGCTGGTGCGGTGAACGCCTCCCCCGTGGGGGTCAGGGGGTGAGGCGGGTGATGGCGGCGGCGCCGGCGGTGTGCAGGGCCGGGTCGGTGTGTCCGGCGCCTTCGATGATGTGCAGGGTGGCGGCGGGCCAGTGGCGGGCGAGGTGCCAGGCGGTGTCGGCGGGGCCGCTGATGTCGAGGCGGCCGTGGACGAGGGCGCCGGGCAGGTGGGCGATGCGGTGCATGTTGTGGAGGAGGTGGTGTTCGGGCAGGAAGGCGTGGGCGGCCCAGTAGTGGGTGACCAGGCGGGCGAAGCGGAGCTGGAAGTCCAGGGGGCGGGTGGACAGGAACGGGGTGAAGGCGTTGGTGGTGGCCATGTGGGTGTCCTCCCAGCGGCACCAGGCGCGGGCGGCGTCGGCGCGTACGGCGGGGTCGGGGTGGGCCAGGAGGCGGGCGTAGGCGGCGGGGAGGCGGTGGGGGTCGGCGTCGGGGCCGGCGGCGTCGCGGAAGGCCTCCCATTGTTCGGGGAAGACGCGGCCCATGGCGTGGGTGAGCCAGTGCACCTCGGTGGGTGAGGTGGTGGTGACGGCGATCAGGACCAGGGCGCGGACCCGGTCGGGGTGGGCTTGGGCGTAGGCCAGGCCCAGGGTGGTGCCCCAGGAGGTGCCGGTGACGAGCCAGGAGTCGATGCCGCGGGCGGTGCGCAGGGCTTCGATGTCGTCGATGAGGTGGGCGGTGGTGTTGGTGGCCAGGTCGGTGGTGGGGAGTCCGGCGTCGGGGGTGGAGCGGCCGGCGCCGCGTTGGTCGAAGAGGATGACGCGGTGGCGGGTGGTGTCGAAGAGGTGGACGAGGCCGGGGTGGGCGCTGGAGCCGGGGCCGCCGTGCAGGACGAGGCAGGGGGTGCCGTGGGGGGTGCCGTGTTCTTCCCAGTAGAGGGTGTTGTGGTCGGTGACGGGGAGGTGGCCGTGGGTGCGGGGGGCGGTCATGGGGGGCTCCCTCGGGGTGGGGGGCGGGGGTGGTGTTCGAGAGGAGTGGGGGCGGGCGCGGGGTGCGTGCCGGCGGGTGCCTCCCGGTGGGGGGCGGGGAGGGGTCGTGGTGGTGGAGCGGGTGCGGACGCTGGGTGAGGCGGTGCGGGTGCTGGTGGGGGCCGGTGAGGTGGATCCGGTGGTGGCCGAGCGGGTGCTGGTGGGGGTGTTGGCGGGGACTCCGGTGGGGGAGTTCGTGGACGCGCGGGGGTTGGCGCGGTTGGTGGTGCTGGTGGCGGGGGTGGAGGGGGCTTCGGAGGCGTTGGTGCAGGTCGCTGAGGTGGTGGGGGTGGTGGGGGTGTTGGATGCGGGGGCGCAGCGGGCGGTGCGGATCCGGTTGCGGCACCGTGCGGCGCGGGGTGCGTTGGGGTGAGCCCGCCCGGTGGTGCGGGTCGGCCCGCCGTCCGGGGTGGGGGGCGGGCCGCGGGTGGTGTCAGGCGGGGTCGGTGTCGAGTTTGCGGCGTTCTCTGCGGTTGGGGTGGCGTATGTGGACGCCGCCGAGGCCGCCGGTTCCGGTGAGGCGGATCAGGGGGGTGCCGGGGTGGCGGTCGGGGGTGGTCTTGTCCTTGAGGCCGCCGATGCCGGGGTCGATGCCGGCGGTGTCGGCGGCCCAGCCGTCGGGGATGACGATGGTGACGCCGGAGGTGTCGCCGTGGGCTTCCACGTGGATTTCGGGCAGGTGGCTCTGGACGCGGCTGAAGTCGAGGGTGGCGCCGCCCAGGCCGCCGTGGGCGGTGATGTGGGCGGGGGCCTGCCAGCGGTTGGGGCCGAGGGTTGCGCCGCTGATGCCGCCTTGGACGATCAGGGGCGGCCGCTGTTGTTCGGCGGCTTGTTGGAGGGCGGCCTGGGGTGCGGGCAGGTCGGCGGTGAGGGCGTTCAGGTCGGCGTGGGTTTTGGCGGTCAGGGCCCGTTCGAGGCGTTCGTCGAATTCGTCGGGGTCCAGGCGTCCTTCGGCGGCCGCGTCGCGTAGGCGTTCGACGACCGTGTCGCGGTCGTGGTGGGAGGCGCGCATCCGCCCTGCGGGGTCGGGGTGGGGGTGGTGGTCGTTCACGCCGGTAAGGGTATAGGGGGCGGCCGGTGCGGGCCCGGCGGGGTGTAGGGGCCCTGGTGGGGGGTGGGGGCGGGGGCGTGGGATCCTGGGCTCCTGCGATCGGAGGGGGTTCGTGTGGGTGAGAGCGGGTTCGTGGAGTTCTGGGGTGAGCACCGGTTGTGCATGCTGGCCTCGCCGCGGCCGGACGGGTCGATCCACCAGGTGCCGGTGGGGGCGACCTATGACGCCGACCTGGGTGTGGTGCGGGTGATCTGCGACGGGGCCAGTTTCAAGGCCCGCAACCTGGCCGCGCACCCGGGGGTGCGGGTGTCGGTGTCGCAGGTGCAGGGGCGGCGCTGGTGCACGGTGGAGGGGTCGGCGGTGGTGTCCGATGACCCCGAGCGGGTGGCCGAGGCGGTGCGCCGGTACGCGGACCGGTACCGGGAGCCGCGGCCCAACCCGGCCCGGGTGGTCATCGAGGTCACCGTGGAGAGGGTGTTGGGGAACGTGCGCCCGGACTAGGCGGGGCGGGCCAGGGTGATGACCTCCGGTGAGGCGGGGGTCAGGGGGGTGCGGTCCCAGGTGCCGTGGCGTTCGGCGACGGTGAGTCCGGCGGCGGCCAGCAGGGTGTCCAGGTGGTCGGTGGTCAGGAACCGCAGGGTGCTGACGGTGGACAGGATCTCGTGGCCGTCGGCGTCGGTGGTGGTGGAGGTGAACGTCACCAGCCCCTGGGGGGTGATGGGGCGGGCGTCGTGGGTGTCGGTGACGGTGCGGCCGTCGGGCAGGGTGCCGGTCCAGGGGTGGTCGGGGGTCCACCGTTCCCAGGCGCGGGCGGTGATGTTGCGGGTTTCGAAGGCGATGAGGCCGCCGGGGTTCAGGGCGGTGCGCATGGCGGTCAGGGCCTGGACGGTGGCGGTGTCGGTGAGCAGTTCCTGGAAGGCGTGGCCGGTCATGGTGACCAGGTCGAATCCGCCGTTCCAGGTGTGGGTGGCCAGGTCTCCGCGGGTCCAGTGGACGTCGCGGGTGTGGGAGCGGGCGATGTCGAGCATGGCGTCGGCGGGGTCGAGTCCGACCAGGTGGCCGGTGTGGCCGTGGGCGCGGGCGGTGCGCAGGAGCAGGCCGGTGCCGCAGCCCACGTCCAGGGCGGCGGGGGCGTCCATGACGAGGTCGAGGTAGAAGTCGTCGCAGGGCGCCCAGGGGTTGAAGGCGTCGTAGAGGGCGGCGACGGCGGGGTCGTCGTAGGGGTTGTGCATGGGCGGAGTATCCCGGGGCGGCGGGTGGGCGCGCACCGGGTTTTTTCGCCTGGGCTGCGTTGACGGTTCGTCGGTGGGCGAAGTGTGGTGGTGGGATGCTGGCGGCATGTCCTCTCATGCGTACGAGACGGCCGCGTTGGCGGCCCTGTTGGCGGATCCGACCCGGGCGGGGGTGTGCCTGGCGTTGGCGGACGGGCGGGCCTGGACGGCGTCCGAGCTGTGCCGGCACACGGGTGTGGGCGCTTCGACGATGAGCGCGCACCTGGGGCGGCTGGTCGGCGGCGGGGTGCTGGTGGAGCGCCGGCAGGGGCGGCACCGATATGTGGCCTTGGCCGATGAGGGGATCGCGGCCCTGGTGGAGGCGTTGGCGGCGCGGGCGGCGCCCGCCGCGACGGTGGCGCCGACGCTGCGCGCCCACCGTGTGCGGGACGCGTTGGCGCGGGCGCGTACGTGTTACGACCATCTGGCGGGTGCGCTGGGGTGTGCGGTGGCCGAGGCGATGGTGGGGCGGGGGCTGCTCACGGCCGACCTGGGGGTGACCGGCCGGGGCCGGGAGTGGTTCGCGGAGCTGGGTGCGCCGCTGCCGGAGCGGGGGCGGCGGCCGTTGGCGCGGGCGTGCCTGGACTGGACCGAGCGGCGCCACCATGTGGCGGGGGCGGCCGGGGCGGTGCTGTGCGCGCACGCGTTCGCCGCGGGGTGGTGTGAGCGGGTGGGGTCCTCGCGGGCGGTGCGGGTGACGCGGGAGGGGCGGCGGGCGTGGGGTGAGGTGCTGGATGTTTCGGTGGGGGGCGAAGTGTCCGGCCTCTAGGGTCGCCGCATGACTTCTCGTGTTCCTGTCCTGGCCGTGGTGGCGGCCGGGGTGACCGTCGTCCTGTGGGCGTCGGCGTTCGTGTCCATCCGGGTGACCGGCGGGTTCTTCTCGCCGGGGGCGTTGGCCCTGGGGCGGTTGTTGGCCGGGGCGGTGGTGCTCGGTGTTCTGTTGGTGGTGACCCGGTCGGGGTGGCCGGTGCGGGCGGCGTGGCCGGGGATCGTGTGCTCGGGGCTGTTGTGGTTCGGGGTGTACTTGACATCCTCCCCCGGGTGAAGCCGGAGGATTTCAGCGGTTCCTACTCGAAGAGGAGGAGCTGCTGGGGTTCACGGACGCTCACAGACTTGTGTCCGGTCGTCCCTCCGGCACGGCCCCTGGGGGCCGGGGCGGGGGTGCCGCCCTGTCCTGCCGCGACGTTGTTGGAAGCATTCAGGTCGGCGTTGCAGGTGAAACCGCAGGAGGAGCAGATGAACTCGGCTTGGCTCTTGCGCGAGTTCTTGTCCACCCATCCGCAGTCGCTGCACCGCAGACTCGTATAAGCGGCTGGGACGTCCTCCACCCGGCCCGGAGCCTTGTGACCGGTCCGTGTGCGGAGCAGACCCCACCCTTGGGCGAGAATCGCCCGGTTCAACCCGGCCTTCTGCGCGACCCGCCTGCCCGGCTCCTCCATGGTGCCCTTGGCGGAGCGGGTCATGTTCCTGATCTTCAGATCCTCGAACCGGATCGTGTCGAAGGACCGGGCGAGCATGGTGGAGGTCTTCTCCACCCAGTCCCGGCGCCGGTTCGCCTCCTTCTCCCGCAGCCGTGCGATCCGGGCGTACTCATCCCTGCGCTTCGGGCTGCCCTTGGGGGCACATGCCGCGCGCCGCTGGTGCTTGAGCAGCCGGGCACGTTCCCTGGCCGATGGCTGCGGGCAGTTGAGTACCCGCCCGTCAGACAGGGCTGCTGTGATCGCAACGCCCCGGTCGACGCCGACAGTGGTGCTGTTGCCGGGAGCACTGATCGGGGCAGGTTTGACAGCGAAGGCCACGTACCATCGCCCGGTCCGGTAGGTGACCCGGAACGACTTGGCCTCGGGGAGGGCGCGGCGGGTGTTGCGGAACCTCACCCATCCCGCGCCCGGAACCTTGACCTGCGCCCATTTCTTGTTCGATTTCTGCACGGTGACGGCGCGGGACATGACCTGTTCGCCCTTGGTGTTGAGCACAGGACGCCCCTCCTTGTCGAAGGCCGGGGTGCGGCTGGTGCCGATGACGCGGAAGCCCTCGCTGTGGTGCTTCTTCCGCCGGTTCGGATACCCGTGGGAGCCGTTGAAGAAATTGACCAGGGCCTGGTCGAAGTCGCGCAGTGCCTGCTGCTGGATCTCGACGTTGCCGGAGGCCACCCACGCGAAGTAGCCGGCCTCCTCGGGAGTGAGGGCGTTGGCGGGGGTACGGCGCACCTCGGTGAGCATCGCCGCCATTCCCGCATAGCGCACCGGGCAGGCAGTGCGGGCCCCTCCCCTGCGATACGTGTTGTTGACCTCCCATGCCAGGTTCCAGGTGTGCCGAGCCTGTGCACAGTGGCCGAACAGCACGGCCTCTTGTGCATGAGTGGGGTACAACCGGAACCTGGGCATGGCGGCAAAATACCATCAGGTTGGGCTCTTCGTGGGTGTTTTCTCGATCTCCTTGGGGCTAGCCTGGGCCTATGAAGCAGATCACCTTGCGTCTCCCCGACGAGTTGCACGCCGAACTCAAGCGCATTGCCCAGGAACAAGACCGGTCACTGCACGCCCAGATCCTGCGCATCCTGCGCCAGGCCGCTCAGACGCCGGCTTCCAGAGAAGAACACCGCTGACCTTGTGGCGCTACGCGGCGGTCCGCGCCCCCTCCCCGGCCTGAAGGCGGGGTGTCCTCCAGTGAACTTGGACGGGTGACGCTGAAACGAGGTGATCGCGAGGTCGATGACGGGAGCGCGGCTCGGCGGGTCCTGCCGGGGTTCCGTCGGGCTGCGGGAGTGTCAGCCCTGGTGCAGGACGCGCAGGCGGTCGGGGTGGTGGGGGTCGCGGTCCACGACCTGGACCGGTGCCCACTGCCACTGGTGCGGGCCGGTGTCGGTGGCGGGGGTGAAGCGGATCCGGCCGCGGGTGCCCTGGACGTCCAGGTGGGGCCAGGCGTGGGCGAGGGCGGTGCGGTCGGTGCCGTGTTCGCGTAGGGCGTGGGCCAGGACGGTGATGGTGTCGTGGCCTTCGTAGGCGACGAAGGAGGGTTCTCGGCCCAGGCGTCGGCGCAGGGTGGTGCGGACCTGTTCGGCGGCGGGGTCCAGGGTGGGGGGCAGGTAGCTCAGGAAGGGGATCTGTGCGCCGTCGGGGCCGAGCCGGTCGGTCCAGGTGGGCAGTTCGGGTTGGCCGGCGGGGGCACCGATGAGCAGGCCGGTCAGGCGGGGGTCGCGGCGTAGGGCGGTGACGAGGGGGAGGGCGGGTTCGGGGACGCCGGTCAGGATCAGCAGGGCGGTGGCGCGGTGGTGGGCCAGGGCGTCGCGGACGGCTTGGGGGTGGTGGGGGTCGGCGTCCAGGGTGATCAGGGTGGCGCCGCGGGGGGTGAGGTGGTCGTGCAGGATGCGGGTGCCGGCCTGCCAGTAGGCGCTGGGTTGGGCGGTGACGGCGATGCGGTGGTGGCCTCGGGCCAGGAGGAAGTCGGCGTAGGTGCGCCAGCCGTGGGACTGGGCGGGGGCCAGGCGGGCGATCCAGGGTGAGGGGTGGTCGGTGAGGGTGTCCAGGACCGCGGAGGAGCACAGGAAGGGCAGGGCCCGGCGGTGGGCGCGGGCGGCGGCGGCGCGGGCGACGACGCTGTGGTACTCCCCTGCCAGGGCGGTGACGCCCAGGTCGGCGAGTTCGTCGACGGCGGCCGCGGCGCGGTCGGGGTCGGCGGCGGTGTCGCGGACGAGGAGGCGCAGGGGGCGGCCGTGGATGCCGCCGGTGGCGTTGACGTGGTCGGCGGCGGTCTGCAGGCCGGTGAGGAGGTGGTGGCCGGCGTCGACCCAGCCGGGCGGGGTCAGGGGGGCCAGGGCGCCGATGAGGACCGGTGCGGTGGGGTCGTGCGGTGCGGCGGGTGTGTTCATCCGGGGGTGTCTTTCGCTGCCGGTGGCCGGGGCGGCCGTGTGCGGTCATTACACCGGTGGCCTTCGGGGGTGGACAACCGGTTATCGGATGGCATGATGTGCGCTCCCCTCTTGTCGGTGGGCCGTTGCGGTACCTGGCGGGGCCGGCGGTGTCGGACCGGGGGGTGATGGCGGGCATCGCCGAGCGCGCCCTGGGGCGGGCCCTGGCGTCGGTCGGGTGCGGGGGCGGGTGGTAGGACGGGGGGATGGACAATCTGCGCCACCTGTGGAACACCGACACCGTCTGGTTGAACACCGCCCAGTACGGGGTGCTGCCCGCCACCACCCGGGCCGCGCTGGCCGAGTACCTCGACTCCTGTGCGGTGGGCACGGGTGATCCGGCCCGGTGGGGGCGCACCACCGGGGAGGCCCGCCGGCGCCTGGGCGCCCTGTTGGGTGTGCCCGGGGGTGACGTCGCGTTGGGTGCGGCCGCCTCGCAGCTGTTGGGCACGGTGGCGGCGTCCCTGCCGGGGTCGGCGCGGGTGGTGGTGCCCGAGGGGGAGTTCGCGTCGGTGCTGTTCCCGTTCCAGGCGCGGGGGGTGCGGGTGCGCTCGGTGCCCCTGGGCCGGTTGGCGGAGGCCGTCGGTGAGGGGTGTGAGGCGGTCGCGTTCAGTGTGGTGCACCCGGGGACGGGTGCGGTGGCGCCGGTGGCCGAGGTGGTGGCGGCCGCCCGGGGGGCGGGTGCGCTGGTGGTGGGGGATGCCACGCAGGCGGCCGGGTGGTTGCCGTTGGACGCGTCGGGGTTCGACGTGCTGGTGGGGGCCGCCTACAAGTGGTTGATGACGCCGCGCGGGCTGGGGTACGCCTACCTGGCGCCGGCGGTGCAGGAGCGTATGGGGGTGGTGCCGGGTGCGGGGCCGGCCGCGGCGGCGGATCCGGCGGATCTGTTCGCGGACCGGTTCGTGCCGGCGGCGGGGGCGCGCCGGTTCGACACCTCGCCGAACTGGGTGGCGCACACCGCGGCGGTGGCGTCGTTGGACGTGCTGCTGGGGGTGGGGGTGGACAGGGTGCACGCCCACAACGTGGGGTTGGCGGACCGGTTCCGGGCCCGGTTGGGGTGGGGGCCGGGCGGGTCGGCGATCGTGTCGGTGGAGGTGCCGGGGGCGTATGAGCGTCTGGCGGCGGCGGGGGTGGTGACGACGGTGCGGGCGGGGCGTACCCGGTTGTCGTTCCACCTGTACAACACCGAGGAGGATGTGGACCGGGCCGCCGGCGCGCTGGTGTAGGCGGTCAGTGGGCGCGGGCGGGGACGGGGATGCGGTCCAGGTCGTGGGCGAGGGTGAGGGGGCCGTCGTACTCCTGGGCGGCCTGGGCGGTGAAGAGGGGGTCCTGGTCGGCGTCGTAGCGTTCGGAGATGTGGGTGAGGACCACCGAGCGGGCGCCGGCCTGGGCGGCGATGCGGCCTGCCTGGCGGGCGGTGAGGTGGCCGTAGGGTGCGGCGAGGTGTTCTTCGGAGTCCAGGTAGGTGGATTCGATGACGAGCAGGTCGGCGCCGCGGGCGAGTTCGACGGCCTGGGGGCAGGGGGCGGTGTCCATGACGAACGCCATGACCTGTCCGGGGCGGGGTCGGGCGCAGTCGGCCAGTTCGACGCGGTGGCCGTCGGGGGCGGTGACGTGTCCCTGCCGGTGCAGTTCTCCGATGAGGGGGCCGGTGATGTTGTGGGCGGCGAGTCGGTCGGGGAGCATGCGCCAGCCGTCGGGTTCGGCGATGCGGTACCCGTAGCAGGGCAGGGAGTGGGTCAGCGGTAGCGCGGTGATGTGCAGGTCGGACTCCCCTGGGAGGCTGGTGCCGTCCCCGGAGACGGGTTGGGGGACGATGCGGGCGGTGTCGTGGAAGGCGGTGGCGTGGCGCAGCCGTTCGAAGTGGTCGGCGCCGGCGGCGGGGTGGGCGACGGGGACGGGGTGGGGGACCTGGTCGCGGGCGATGCGCTGGATGATGCCGGGCAGGCCCAGGCTGTGGTCGCCGTGGAAGTGGGTGATGCAGATGCGGGTGATGTCGGTGGCGGACAGGCCCGCGGTGCGCATCTGGCGTTGGGTGCCTTCTCCGGGGTCGAAGAGGATGCCGTGGGTGTCCCAGCGCAGGAAGTAGCCGTTGTGGTTGCGCCGTGGGGTGGGGACCGCGCTGGAGGTGCCCAGGACGGTGAGTTCGCGTGCCGACATGGGGTGCATCCTGTCACGGCCTGGGGGTGGGGCGCGTGGTTTTCAGTGGGTCGGGCCCGGGCGGGGGTTCGGGGCCAGTAGGGCGGCGAGCACCAGGGGGGCGACGGTCTGGTAGCCGATCCACACCTCGCCGCCCAGGGTGGCGCCCTGGTGGGTGATGAGCAGGCCGGTGAGCGCGGTCAGGACCCAGCCGCCGTCGTAGCAGGCCATGAGCTTCAGGAGGGCGGGCATCGGGCGGGTGCGCGCGCAGGCGATCTCGATGCCGCCGCCGGCCAGCAGGGCCAGGCCGGAGGCGGCCATCAGCCAGGTGGGGACGCCGAGCAGGGCGCCGATGGGGGCGGCTCCCAGGGTGAAGGCGGCTCCGAGCAGGGTCTTGACGGCGCCGTCGGCGATGACCCCCGCTGTGAGCGGTGCCGCGGTCCTGTTCGGTGCCATGTTCGGTCCCCTTTTGTTCGGTGTCGACCCGACCACTTCGGTAATCAGATTATGGCAATAATGGGATTATGCGAATGACGAGGGGTCAGACCAAGGAACGCAACCGCCGCGCCCTGTTGGAGGCGGCCCGGGAGGTTCTCGCCCGGGACGGCCACCGTGCCCGGCTGGAGGAGATCGCCGACCGGGCCGGCCTGACCACCGGTGCCGTCTACTCGCTGTTCGGCAGCAAGGACGGCCTGGTCACCGCCTTGGTCGCCGAGCACCTTCGAGGGGACTACGAGGAGGCCGAGCGGGAGGTCGGCGCCGACCTGGACCTGGTCGGGGCGGTCGGGGCGTTCGCGCGCCTGTACCGGCGCGGCTGCCGGGGGCCCCGGGCGAGGTCGGACCTGGCACTGCAGGCGGCCCTGATGGACATGGCCCTGCGCGACGAGGCGCTGCGCTCCCGGCTCGCCGACTCGATCGCCGCGCAGGAGGAGCGCCTGGCGGCGCTCTTCGCCGGCCGCGACCACGGCGGCGCCCCGGTGGGGGCCGATCGGGCGCGGCGTCTGGCCACGGCGCTGCGGGCGCTGCTGGTCGGCATGGGCCAGGGCGTCGTGCTCGGCCTGACCCGAGCCGATGAGCGGTTCTTCGCCGACGCCGCCCGGGCCCTGGTGTGCGACGCGGTGCTGGAGGGGCCCGGGCCGGGGGTCAGCGCAGGTGTTCGAGGGCCTGGGGGGTGAGGTCGGCCGGGGTGGGGTAGCCGTTGACGGCCATGAGCAGGTCGGCTTCGGCCAGGAGGGCGCGCAGGGTGTGGACGAGGCCGGGGACGCCGCCGGCGGCCAGGGCGTAGGCGTAGGGGCGGCCCACGGCGACGGCGGTGGCGCCCAGGGCGAGGGCTTTGACGATGTCGGTGCCCGAGCGGATCCCGGAGTCGAAGATGACGGGCAGGTCGGTGGCGGCGGCCACGGCGGGCAGGCAGCGCAGGGCGGGGATGCCGCCGTTGGCCTGGCGGCCGCCGTGGTTGGAGCAGTAGATGGCGTCGACGCCGGCGTCGGCGGCGCGGCGGGCGTCGTCGGGGTGGCAGATGCCCTTGACGATGAGCGGCAGGTCGGTGAGGGAGCGCAGCCAGGGCAGGTCGTCCCAGGTGAGGGGGTTGCCGAAGAGTCCGGCCCAGGTGGCGACCACCTGGTCGGGGGTGGGGTCGGGGCCGACGATTTTTTGGAAGACGGGGTCGGAGGTGTAGTTGGCCAGGCAGTGGCCGCGTAGTTGGGGGAAGTTGGCGGTGGCCAGGTCGCGGGGGCGCCAGCCGGTGATCCAGGTGTCCAGGGTGACGACGATGGCGCGGAATCCGGTTTGTTCGGCGCGGTGGACGAGGCTGGCGGCGAGGTCGCGGTCGGTGGGGGTGTAGAGCTGGAAGAGGCCGGGGGTGTCGCCCAGGTGGGGGGTGACCTGTTCCATGGGGTCCTGGGTGAGGGTGGAGGCGATCATCGGTACGCCGGTGGTGGCGGCTGCTTGGGCGGTGGCGATGTCGCCGTGGTGGTCCTGGGAGCACAGGCCGATGACGCCGACGGGGGCCATGAGCAGGGGTGAGGGCAGGGTGATGCCGCACAGGTCCACGGACAGGTCGCGTTGGGCGGCGCCGACGAACATGCGGGGGTACAGGCCCCAGTCGTTGAAGGCGCGGGTGTTGGCGTCCTGGGTGTGTTCGTCGCCGGCGCCGCCGGCGACGTAGGACCACAGGGAGGCGGGTAGGGCGTGGCGGGCGCGTTCGGCGAGGTCGGTGAAGGTCATGGGGTGGTCGGGGAGGACGCCGGTGAGGCCGTTGAGGTAGATCTCGAGCTGGTAGTCGCCGTAGCGGGGGTTCATGGTGGGGTCCTCGCACAGGGGGTGTGGTGTGGTTCACACCATGCAAGTTGACATGTGGGTGTGTCAAGAGTGGGTGCGGGGGTGGCCGCCGGCGGTGCGGGGCGGTCAGGGGGTGGTGCGGCGTGAGCGCAGCAGCGGCAGGAACACCTCGGCGATGTCGGCGCGCACGCGGTCGGCGTCTTGGGTGCGGTCGCCCAGGACCCAGTCGACGACCAGTTCGTTGGCGGCCCCGACCAGGGCCAGGGCCTGTTTGCGGAAGGGGCGCTCCACCAGGCGGCCGCGGGCCGCGCCGCGGGCGTAGGCGGCGTCGACCAGGCCGGCGATGGTGTGGCGGGCGGTGCGGCGGCGCTCCTCCATGGCGGGGCTGACGCCCACGCTCTCCACGGAGATGATGCGGACCCGGCGCGGGTCGGCCATGACGTAGTCGAGGTAGGCGCCCAGGGCGGCCATGACCTGGTCCTCGAAGTCCTGCCGGGTGTCCAGGGCGGTGGTCATGGCGGTCAGGGCCCGGTCCAGGAGTTCGTCGTACAGGGCGCGCAGGGCGGCCTCGCGGTCGGCGAAGTGCTCGTAGAAGTAGCGGTTGGTGAGGTGGGCGCGGGCGCAGATCGCGCCGACGGTGGCGGCGCGGAAGCCGGTGGTGGCGAACTCCTCCAGGGCGGCGTCCAGCAGGCGGCGGCGCCGGGCCTGTTGGCGTTCGTCGGGGGTCATGCCCCGCCAGGGGCGCACCAGTTCCACCCGGGGTCGTGTCATGGGTTTCACGGTAGCGCTCCTTGCGGGGGCGGTGGCGTGTCCGGCCGGTGTGCGGGGTGTTCAGGGGGAGGGGTTCGTGGTGAGGCCGGCGCGGTGGGCGATGAGGGCCAGGTGGACCCGGCCGTGGACGCCCAGGCGCAGGCGCAGGGAGTCCAGGTGGGTTTTGACGGTGCTGGGCGCCACGTCGAGCAGGCGGGCGATGTCCCGGTCGGTCTCGCCGTGTCCGACCAGGGCCAGGACCTGGCGTTCGCGGGGGGTCAGGGCCCGGATCCGGTCGCGGTCGCGTTCCTGTTGGCGGGTGCGGGGGCCGTAGTGGCGGTGCAGGACGCGGCGGGCCACCGGCGGGGACAGGAACGCGGCGCCGGTGGCGGCCGCGCGCAGGGCGGCGAGCAGGTCGGCGGGGTCGCCGGTCTTGAGGACGAACCCGTCCACGCCGATGTCCAGGGCGGCGTCGATGTTCTCGTCCTCGCCGAAGAGGGTGAGCATGACGACGGCGGTGCCGGGGAGGCGGGCGCGGATGCGGCGGGCGGCGGCCAGGCCGTCGGTGCCGGGCATGCGCACGTCCAGCAGGGCCAGGTCGGGGCGGTGGCGCAGGCACCGGTGCAGGGCCTGGTCGCCGTCGGCGGCCTCGGCGACCACCTCCAGGTGCGGGTCGGCGGCCAAGATGGCGCGCAGTCCGGCGCGCATGAGGGCGTCGTCGTCGGCCAGCAGGACCCGGATCCGGTCCATCCCTCCCCCCTTTCCCGTTTCCCTTTGTGGGGAAGGGTAGCGGGCCGGGGGCGGGGCGGGCGTCTCCCCCGAAAGTGGGGGGTGCTGCCCCTCTGGGGGCCCAGGCGGCGGCCGTCGGCCCGGGCCTAGGTTCGGTCCCATGGTTGCCGAGGCGGGTGTGCGCGTGGTCGTGGTGGTGTCGGCGGTTGTGGCGTTGCTGATGTGCGCCGTTCCGGCGGCGGGACGGGAGGGGGAGGTGCCGGCGGGGCTGGGCGGGCGGGTCGACGCCCATGTCGAGGAGTTCCGGGAGCGGCAGGGGCTGGGCGGGGTCGCGGTCGTGGTGGTGCACCGGGGGCGGGTGGTGCACGCCGCCGGGTACGGGCGTGATGCGCTGGGGCGGGCGGTGACCGCGGACAGTGTGATGCCGGTGGCGTCGCTGTCCAAGTCGATGACGGCGGCGGCGGTCCTGCGGCTGGTGGAGGAGGGGTTGTTGGGGTTGGACGACCCGGTGGTCGAGCACCTGCCGGCGTTCGACCCGGTCGATCCGCGGGGGCGGCGCATCACGGTGCGCCACCTGCTGGAGCAGACCTCCGGGTTGGCCTCGCAGGGGCTGCTGTCCCCCGACCGCGCGCACAAGGAGTCCTTGGACGACGCGGTCCGGATCCTGTCGGGGATGGGGCTGGCGGCCGAGCCGGGCACCGCGCACCGGTACTTCAACGGCAACTACTGGTTGGCGGCGGCCCTGGTGCAGGAGGTGGCCGGGGTGCCGTTCGCCGACGCCCTGCAAGATCGGGTGTTCGCGCCGCTGGGCATGGGGGACAGCGCCTCGGTGCCGGCGGGGGCGGCCGTGGAGGGCATGGCGCCGGGGCACCTGCGCGTCCTGGGGATGCGGCCGGTGCGCGCGCTTCCGCCGGACCTGTCCACGGGGTCGGGGGAGGTGGTCTCCACCGCCCGCGACCTGGGGCGGTGGCTGGCCCCCTACACCGGTGCGGGCCGGTCCGCGTCGGGGGAGGTGTTCCTGTCCCGGGCGTCGGTGCGAGAGGCGCTCGCCCCCGGTACGGCGGGGGGCGACTACACGCTGGGGTGGCGGCTCTTGGACGACGGCCGGTGGGCGCACGGCGGCACCGAGTACTCCCACCTGGCCCAGCAGCTGCTGTCGGCGGACCGGGAGTGGGGGGTGGCGGTGCTGGACGACACCTTCTCCTACCTGGACACCGCCTACCCCCTGGCCGCCGGGGTGCTGGACCTGGCGCAGGGGCGCGACCCGGCGCCGCGGCCGCCCGCCAACCTGTACCTGGACCTGGCCCTGGGGGCCGGGGCCGCCTCCAGCGCGGTGGTGGGCGCGGTGCGGTTGCGGCGGGCCCGGGCCTGGGGCGGGCGCCTGGCGGTGCGGCCGCGGTGGCGTGCCCTGGTGGCCTCGGTGCCGGTGCTGGTGCCCGCAGGGGTGGTGGTGTGGCTGGTGGTGTTGGGTGCGGCCTCGGGGGCGCATCCGCGCACGGTGTGGGCGGTGCTGTCGGGGGGCCTGGTGCCGGCCGGTGCCATGGTGTGGCTGGCGGTGGCCGCCCTGTCGGGGGTGGTGGTGGCCGCGGTGCGCTGGCGGGCCCGGGCGCGGGCTGGGGCGGGTCAGGTGTAGGCGGCCAGGGCGAGGGTGGCGGTGCAGGTCAGGGCCAGGGTGAGCGCCAGGGCCAGGAGCAGGTCGCGGCGCAGGCGGCGCCGGTCGGCGGTGGGGGCGGGGGGCTGTTCGGCGGGGGGTGTTGTGGCGGGGGCGTGGTGGGGCAGGTGGGCGCGCACGGCGAACCCGTCCCCGTGGGGGCCGGCGTGCAGGGTGCCGCCCAGGGCGCGGGCGCGTTCGCGGGCGGCGGCCAGACCGGTGCCGCCGCCGGGGGGCTGGGGGGTGCGGCGGGCCGCGGTGTTGGCGACGGTGACATCGGTGGCGTCCGTGTTGGTGTGCACGCGGACGGTGACCGGGGCGTCGGGGGCGTGGCGGGCGGCGTTGGTCAGGGCCTCCTGGACGATGCGGTGGACGGCGCGGGCCACCGGGTCGGGGGCGCCGTGGTCCCGGTCCAGGTCGGTGTGGATGTCCATGCCGGCGGCGCGGGCCCGGTCGAGCAGGTCGGGCAGGTCGTCGGCGGGGGTGGTCTCGGGGGTGTGGGGGTGCAGGACGCCGATCACCTGGCGCAGGTGTTCGGTGGCGCGGGCGGCGCCGCGGCGCAGTTCGGCGGCCGCGGCGCGGGCCTGGTCGGGGGTGGGGTCGGGGGCGACCTCCAGGGCGGCGGCGCGGACCGCGAGCAGCCCCAGGTCGTGGCCGAGGGAGTCGTGCATGTCGTGGGCGATGCGGGCGCGTTCGCGCAGCCGGGCGCGGTGTTCCTGCTCCTGTTGCCGGTGGCGGGCCAGCAGGTCCAGGGCGCGGCGGTGGGCGCCCACCGCCCAGGGCAGGGCGACGTACAGGGGCAGGGCGGCAACGGCGTCGGCGCTCAGGGGCGCGGCCCCGGTGAGGGCGGCCGCGGCCAGGGCGAGGGTGAGGGCGGCGGCGCCGGCCAGGTGGCGCGGGTGCAGGGCGGTCCCGGTGCGGCCGCAGCGGTAGGCGAGCAGGCAGGTGGGGATTCCCAGCAGGGGGGTCACGGTGGTGGCCGCGGCGGCCAGGGCCAGGGCGGTGAGCGGGGCGCGCGGGTGGGTGAGGGCGGCGGTGACGCCGGTGGCGGCGGCCAGGGCGGCCGCGGCCGGGGGTGTGTCCCACAGGGCGGGCAGGGCCGAGACCAGGGCGGTGGGGGCGGTCCAGCGCGGGTCGGCGTACCAGGGGGCGCGGGGGTGCTCGGTCATGGGTTCACGCTAACCCCGCCCCTGGGTTCAGTGGTGGCTGTACCCATCGCGTTTTCGCACCCCGCGGGGGCGGGGTGGGGTGGGGGTGCCAACGTTATGCGGCCGCACTGTCCCACTTATGTAGCAACACAAGATGTACATCATTATAAGGCCCACTTATCGTGGGCCAGGATTCCGGGGTTTCCGGGCGCCTCGGAGGCCAACGTAACTGGATACGTTTTAGTAGTTACGTTTCCAACGAAACGTTATTAGACGGGGGTGGGCGGACCCCGCCCCGGACCGCGGTGCGCGGGCGGGGCGGGCATCAGGCGCGGTGGGCCCAGACCTCCTCCTGAGCCCGGCGCACGATGCGGGCCAGGTGGGAGTGGTGGGCGCCGGGCCAGTACACGCGCTCACAGGCCGGGCAGCGGGCGAACGCGTCGTAGGCGGCGCGGGTGCCCGCCTGCAGGTCGCCGGCCACCTGCTGCTTCTCGGTGTGGACCAGGACCCCGTTGCAGGCCGGGCAGCGCGTCCACGGGTCCAGGTCGGGGGCGAACCGGTGCAGGACCTCGCGCAGCTGCTCGTCGGGGCGGGTGTTGCGCACGTGGGCGCCCGCGCGCAGCCCCGCGCGGGAGAGCAGGCCGCGGTCGCGCGTGAGCAGGACCCGCTCCTCGGCGTTGGCCTGCCGGAACAGCGAGGGGTCGTCGCGGTCGTTGTCGTAGGCGGTGTCCAGTCCCAGCAGGCGCAGCCGCCGGGCCAGGGTGCCCAGGTGCACGTCCAGCAGAAAGCGCAAGGGGAAGGGGACCGCCTGGGGCAGGGGCAGGGGCGGGACGTCCACGGTCTGCCCGGGGGCGGGGATGGTGCCGGGCCCGGCGGGGCGCCCGTCCAGGAGCAGTGTGCCGACCTCGGTCATGGGCACACCGTGCGACTGGACCACGTGGGCCAGGGTGGAGGTGGAGTCGGCGCGCGCCCGCAGGGTCCCGCCGCGGTGGCGCGGGGCCAGGAAGAACCGTAGTTCGGGTGCGAAGCGCAGTTCCAGGGTGGGTTCCATCGGCCGAGTATGCCACCGCGCCGGCCCCGCCCACCTCCCCTTTTCCGGGCGCTGACGGCCCCGCTTATTCTAGTGCTAGAATAGGGGGCGTGGAGCTGACACCCGCAGAACTGACCGTGCTGGGCCTGGTCGTGGAGCGCCCCCGCCACGGATACGACCTGGAGCAGGTCATCGAGCAGCGCGGCATCCGCCGCTGGACCGACATCGGGTTCTCCTCGATCTACTACCTGCTCGAGCGGCTCCACAAGCGCGGACTGGTCCACGTCCCCCGGGCCCCGGACGCCGCCCGGTCCCGCCGCGTCTTCCACGCCACCGGTGCCGGGCGCGAGGCCGCCCGGGCGGGGGCGCTCGCCCTCCTGCGCGACCCGGCCCCCGCCGCCCACCCGGTACTGGCGGGTATCGCCCACCTGGACCTGCTCACCCCGGCCGAGTACGCCGCGGTCCTGGGCGAGCGGCTGGCCGCGCTGGAGGAGCGCATCGCCGCCGCCCGCGCGGCCCAGGACGCCCAGGAGCCGCTGCCCCGCGCGGCGCGCGAGGTGTTCTCCTACTCGCTGAGCCTCATGGAGGCGGAAAGGACGTGGCTCGCAGCGCGGGCCCGGGTGCACGATGACCGCTAAGACCGACTTCAAGAAGACCCTGGACTCCTACAGCGCCCGGGCCGGGCACTTCCGGGTCCTGGACGTGCCCGAGCTGCGCTACCTGATGATCGACGGCCACGGGGACCCCAACACCCCCGCCTTCGCCGAGGCGGTCCGGGCGCTGTACCCGGTGGCCTACAAGCTCAAGTTCGCCGCCAAGAGGGAGCTGGGCCGCGACCACGTCGTCATGCCCCTGGAGGGCCTGTGGTGGTCGGGCGACATGGACGCGTTCACCACCGCGCGCGACAAGTCGCGGTGGGACTGGACCCTGATGATCATGGTCCCGGACTGGACCGGGCAGGACATGTTCGCCGCCGCCGTCGCGCAGGCCGGCGCCAAGAACGCCCCCGCCCGGCTGGAGGACGTGCGGCTCGCGCCGCTGAGCGAGGGCCGGTGCGTGCAGACCCTGCACGTGGGCCCCTTCGACGAGGAGGGCCCGGTGCTGGAGCGGATGCACCGCGAGTTCATCCCCTCCCAGGGGCTGCGCCTGGGCGGCCGCCACCACGAGATCTACCTCAGCGACCTGCGCAGGACCGCGCCCGAGAGGCTGCGCACCATCTTGCGCCAGCCCGTGGTGGAGGACGGCGACCGCGCCTAGCCGCTCCCGGCCGGGAGCGGGGCGCGGCCGGGTACGGCCAAGGCGTTGCGCTCCCGGGGCCGGGGCACCATGATCTGCGGGTGATCATCGACAAGGCCATCTACCGGCACGGGTTGCGCCGGGAGATCGACGGCGACATCAGCGACGCGTTCGACCTCGAACGCGGTGAGACCGAGGACTGCTTCCTGTGGATCGGGCTGCACGAGCCCACCGCGGAGGAGTTCGCCCTCATCCAGGAGGAGTTGGACCTGCACCCCCTGGCGGTGGAGGACGCCCTCGAAGCGCACGAGCGACCCAAGATCGAGCACTACGGCGAGACCTCGTTCGTGGTGGTCAAGACCCTCTCCTACGACGAGCGCGCCTTCGACGTCGAGGCGGGGGAGATCATGCTGTTCGTGGGCGCCGACTTCATCGTCAGTGTCCAGCACGGCCCGGCCGGCCCCCTGGACGGGGTGCGCGAGCGGCTGGAGAAGGACCCGGACTTCCTGCGCCTGGGGCCGCCCGCGGTGCTGCACGGGTTCATCGACGACATCGTCGACCACTACGGGGTCATCGGGCACAAGGTCGAGACCGACATCATCGCCCTGGAGCAGGAGGTGTTCCGGCCCCGCGGCGAGGACGTCACCGAGGAGATCTACCGGCTCAAGCGCGAGGTGCTGGAGTTCCGCAGGGCCGAGGGCCCCCTCATCCCGGTCCTGCAGGAGATCGTCAAGGGGCGGATGACGCAGTTCTCCTCCACCCGCGAGCACTTCCGGGACGTGCTGGACCACCTGCTGCGGGTGGACGACCTGGTCGACGCGCACAACGAGCTGCTCACCAGCGCCCTGACGGCGCACCTGGCGCTGTTGGGCAAGGAGCAGAACGAGGACGTCCGCAAGATCTCCTCCTGGGCCGCGGTCATCGCCGTCCCCACGATGATCGCCGGGTTCTACGGCATGAACTTCGACGGCATGCCCGAGCTGCACTGGGACTACGGGTACCCGCTGATGATGGCGGTGATGGTGCTCATCAGCGCCCTGATCTACCACCGGCTGCGCCGCAACCGGTGGCTGTGAGCCCCGACCCCCGGGGGGTGCGCGAGGTGCCCGGCGGGGTTCCGGAGATTCCGGAACCCGGCCGGGGGCGTCCCGGAGGAGGACCCGTGGCCGCGGGCCGTCCGCTGGGGGCCTTCCGGCGCCCGGCGGGCGGGCCCGAGCGCGGCACGGGACCCCAGGGGCGCGCCCTAGACGCGGACGGCCGAGTCCAGGGGCAGGTGGGGCCAGGAGGCCACGTCGCGGCGCAGCTGCCGGTCGTGGGTGGCCACCACCACCGCGGCCGCGGTGGCGCCCAGCCCCTCGGTGAGCTCCTCCACCAGCGGGATCGACAGGTGGTTGGTGGGCTCGTCCAGCAGCAGCACGTGCGGGCGCTCGGCCAGCGCCATCGCCAGGTCCAGGCGGCGCTGCTGGCCCATGGACAGCTCGCCCACCGGGCGTGAGGCGTCGGCGGCCGACAGCAGCCCCAGCGAGGACAGCGGCACCGCCTCGCGGAGCGCGCCGCGGCCGACCAGGTCCTGCATCCGGGCCTCGAACACCTCGTGGGCGCGGCGCGAGGGCGCCTGCGGCGACTCCTGGGCGAGCAGGCGCACCCGCGCCCCGCGGGCGGTGCGGACCGTGCCCGTCGTGGGTTGCAGCAGTTGGGCCAGGACCGCCAGCAGGGTGGACTTGCCCGCCCCGTTGGGGCCGGTGACCACCAGGCGGTCCCCCGACTCCAGGTGCACGTCCACGGGGTGGTGCAGGCGTCCGGCCACGCTCACCCCTGCGGCGTCCAGCAGGGTCGCGCCCGGGCGGGCGGGCAGGTCGGGCATGCGCAGCCGCAGCGGCGGCGGGGGCATGGTGACGGCGTGGGCCTCCAGGTCGGCGCGCCGGCGGTGGACGGCGCGCACCAGGCCGCCGGCGCGGGTGGCCCGCTGGTGCTTGCCGGTGCCCTTGTCGGGGCGCCAGCCGCTGATGAGCCGGTTCTGGGCGTGGGACAGGTCCTGGGTCAGGCGGGCGTGTTCGGCCTGCTGCTGTTCGTACTCCTCCTCCCAGCGGTCGCGTTCGGCGCGTCGGCCCTGCTGGTAGCCGGCGAAGCCGCCGCCGTGGACGCGGGGGCGGCCGTCGCGGCTGGGGTCCAGGTCCAGGACGGTGGTGGCCACGTCCGACAGCAGGGCGCGGTCGTGGCTGACCAGCACCACCCCGTTGCGGTGTTCGCGCAGGCGGGCGGTGAGGAAGTCCAGGCCGGCGGCGTCGAGGTGGTTGGTGGGCTCGTCCAGCAGCAGGAAGTCGTGTCCGGCGCCCAGGAGGGCGGCCAGGCGCACCCGGTAGCGCTGGCCCACCGACAGCTCGTGCAGCGGGCGGGTGCGGTCGGTGACCGCGTCCAGGTGTTCCAGGGCCAGGTCCACGCGCCGGTCGGCGTCCCAGGCGTCCAGGGTCTCGGCGGCGGTGAGCGCGGCGGTGTAGTCGGTGTCGGCTCCGGGTTCGCCTCGGGCCATGCGGGCGGCGGCGGCGTCCAGTGCGGCCAGGGCGGTGCGGGCGTCGGCGAGTTCGATGTCGATGAGGTCGCCGACGGTGCGGCCGCCGGTGGTGTGCATCTCCTGTTCGGCGTGGCCGATGGTGCCGATGCGGCGGACGGTGCCGCGGTCGGGTTCCAGGGCTCCGGTGAGTACCTGGAGCAGGGTGGATTTGCCGCGGCCGTTCTCTCCGACGACGCCCCAGCGAGAGCGGGGGGTGACGGTCATGTCGACGCCGGCCAGGACGGGGCGTCCGCCGCGGGCCAGGTGCAGGTCGGTGGCGGTGAGCTGGGCGCGTTCGCCGGCGGGCGCGGCGGCGGGGTCCAGGGTGGGCATGTCTCTCCTCGTGCGGGGGCTCGACCCGTGTGGGCGGGGAGCCTCCCGGTTCCTCTGACGGTGGACCCGTGAAGGCGGGGTCCGGGTACGCGTGGGCACCCGCGGCCACGCCGGGCGTGGGGCGGGTCTGCGTGGGGCCGTTAGAGGTAGAGGACGTACTGCATGTGGCCCAGGGTAGGCGGTGGGGGGCGGGGGTGGCCAGTGGTTTTACGGCCCGTGGGCGGGGGCGGGGCCCTGGGGGCGGTGCGGGGGAGGGGGTGGCGGTTTCGGTGTCGGGTCGCTCACGTGGCCGCGGCTGCCTCAGCGGGGGTGGACCTCGCGGGGGCCGTCGAGCCAGGGCAGGGTCTGGGCGATGAGGTCGGCGGGGTAGCCGAGCGGGGTGCGGGAGGCCTCCTCCAGCCGGTCCAGGGCGTGGGGGGACAGGGTGGTGTCGGCGGCGGTGAGCAGGTCGGTGAGCTGGGCGTCGGTGCGCGGGCCCAGGATGGGGTGGACGGGGTCGGGGCGCGAGAGCAGCCAGGCGATGGCGGCGGGGGCGTCGCCCACGCCTTCGTCGGAGGCGACCTCGTGCAGGGTGCGGGCCAGGGCGCGTTCGTGTTCGGTGAGGTCGGCGGGGTCGACGCGGCCGGTGGCGGGGGCGTCGGGGCGGGCGAAGCGGCCGGACAGCAGGCTGCCGCCCAGGGGGCTGTAGGCGGCGGTGCTCAGGCCCAGGGTGCGGGCCATGGGCAGGAGTTCGCGTTCGATGTCGCGGCGGGCGAGGCTGTAGGGGACCTGGAGGGCGCTGAAGGGGGTGCGGTCGCGCAGGTCGGCGCCGGTGTTGGCGGCGGCCACCGCCCAGGCGGGCAGGTTGGAGGCGCCGGTGTACAGGACGGTGCCGGCCCGGACGGCATCGTCCAGGGCGCGCATCGTCTCCTCGACGGGGGTGCGCGGGTCGTGGCAGTGCACCCACAGCAGGTCGATGTGGTCGGTGCGCAGGCGGCGCAGGCTGCGTTCCAGGGACAGGCGCAGGGATTTGCGGTGGGATCCGGCGGTGAGCGGGTTGGCGGGGTCGGCGGGCAGGGTGAACTTGGTGGCCAGGACGAAGTGGTCGCGGCGGGTGCCATGCAGGACCCGGCCGAGGATGTCCTCGCTGTCGCCGTAGACGGGGGCGGTGTCGATGACGTTGCCGCCGGCGTCCTGGTAGCGGTCGATCATGCGGGTGGCCTCGGCGGTGGTGGTGAAGCCCATGGTGCCCAGGAACAGGTCGCTGACGCGCAGGCCGGTGCGGCCCAGGGTGCGCAGTCGCATCAGGCCTCCCGGGGGTCGGTGGTGGTGTGCATGGGGTCAGTCTGGCGGATGGGGCGGGGTGCGGGCGGGGGCGCCGGTGGCCGTGTCCGGGTGCGGCCACCGGTACCCGGTCAGGACAGGGCGGTGAGCAGGTCGGGGTCGTAGTGGATGTCGATGGCGGTGATACGGCCGTCGGTGACGGTGAACAGCAGGACCGCGGTGGGGCGGTGGTCGGACAGGGACAGGAAGCCGGGGCGGCCGTCGACGCGGACGGGGCGGGCCCCGTGGGCCAGGCGGGAGAAGGTGACGGCCTGGGCGGCGACGGTGCCGGCGCCGCGGGCCAGTGCCGGGACCCCGTGCAGGCGGGCGAAGACGTCGCCGCGGGCGGTCACCTGCGGGTCCAGGACGGTGAGCAGGCCGGTCAGGTCGCCGCCGCGGGCCGCGGTCAGGAACGCCTGCACCACGGTGTCGTGGTGGCCGGTGGCCGTCGCGGTGGTGGCGGGGGCGGGGGTGCCGCGCAGGCGGCGGCGGGCGCGGCTGGCGAGCTGGCGGGTCGCGGCGGGGGTGCGTTCCAGGAGGGGTGCGATGTCGTCGAAGGGGACGGCGAACACGTCGTGCAGGACGAACGCGAGGCGTTCGGCGGGGGTGAGGGCGTCCAGGACCACCAGGAGGGCGGTGCTCACGGCGTCGGCGGTCAGGGCCCGGTGTTCGGGTCCGGGGTCGGGGTCGGCGGGTTCGGTGCCGGGCCGGTCGGCGGGGTCCTCGCGGCGGGCGGTGCGCGAGCGCAGCAGGTCCAGGCAGATGCGGCCGGTGACGGTGGTGAGCCAGCCGGCGGGGTTGTCGATCCGTTCGGTGGTGCGGGCCAGGCGCAGCCAGGTCTCCTGGACGGCGTCCTCGGCCTCCGCGGTGGACCCGAGCATGCGGTGGGCGACGGACAGCAGGAGGGGCCGGTGCTCCTGGAAGAGGGCGGCGCGGTTTTCTTCGGAGGTTTTCTCGTGCATCGGTCACATTCTCGCGGTGGGGTCCGTCATGGGTTCGACGGTTCACCGGGACGACGTGAGGGGTTCCGGTGGTGTGACAGGAGGGGGCCGTGATGGGTGTGCGGGGTTTGGAGACGGTGGTGCGCGGTCGGGTGCTGGCCGGCGGGGACGCGGGGTTCGGGGCGGCGTCGCGGCCGTGGAACCTGGCGGTGCGGCAGGAGCCGGTGGCGGTGGTGGAGGTCGCCGACGCGGGGGATGTGGCCGCGGTGGTGCGGTGGGCGGGTGAGCGCGGGCTGTCGGTGGCGGCGCAGACGACGGGGCACGGTGCGACGGGCAGTGCGTCGGGGGCGGTGCTGGTGCGCACGGGGGCGCTGGACGGGGTGGAGGTGGACCCGGTGCGCCGGAGGGTGCGGGTGGGGGCCGGGGTGTCGTGGGGGCGGGTGCAGGAGGCGGCGGCGGTGCACGGGTTGACCGGTCTGCCGGGCAGTTCGCCGGGTGTGGGGGTGGTCGGGTACACGCTGGGCGGGGGTTTGAGCTGGTTCGGGCGCCGTTTCGGGTGGGCGGCCGACGCGGTGCGTGCCTGGGAGGTGGTGGACGCCGGGGGCGGGCGGGCGCGGGTGAGCGCGCAGTCGGATCCGGACCTGTTCTGGGCGCTGTGCGGTGGTGGTGGTGACGCGGCGGTGGTGACGGGGGTGGAGCTGGAGCTGTTCGAGGCCCCGGAGCTGTACGCGGGTGCGGTGGTGTGGCCTGTGGAGCGGGCGGCGCGGGTGGCTGCGGCGTATGCGGAGGTCCTGGCGGGGGCTCCGGAGGAGTTGTCGGTGTGGTGGAGTCTGCACCGGTTCCCGGGGGCGGAGCCGCTGGTGTCGGTGCAGGCGGCGTTCCTGGGGTCGGCGGCGGTGGGGGAGAAGCTGCTGGCGCCGTTGGCGTCGGTGGGCGGGTCGGTGCGCGACACCCTGGGGGTGCTGCCGTTGACGGGGCTGGGGTCGGTCTCGGGTGATCCGGTGGATCCGACGCCGGGGCTGGCGCGGACGGAGCTGTTGACGGGTGCGGTGGGCGAGTGGAGTGCGGCGTTGGCGGCCGAGCCGCTGGATCCGCTGTTCGGGGTGCAGGTGCGGGGGTTGGGCGGTGCGCTGGCGGGGCCGTCGGCGACGCCGTTCGGGTCGTTGACCGAGCCGTTCTACGCGTACGCGTTCGGGGCGCCGGTGGGTCCGGGTGGGGCGGGTGCGGTGCGGAGCCGGTTGGAGCGGCTGTTCGCGGGGGTGGAGGTGAGCGGGCGCAAGCCGTTGACGGCTCTGGCGGGCGGGGAGCCGTTGGGGCGGGTGTTCTCGCCGGGGGTGCTGGAGCGGTTGGGGCGGATCAAGCGTGAGCGGGATCCGCGCGGTGTGGTGCGGGCGGCCCATCCGGTGCTGGGGTGAGGTGCGGCGGGGGCCCGGGTGGTTCCGGGCCCCCGCCCGGGTTTCAGTCGGTGCGGCGGGTGAGGCGGTCGTGGCGCTGGCGGGCGGCCTGGGCCGAGCCCAGGCCCAGGCCGAAGGCGATGTCCTGCCAGGTCATGCCGCGTCCTTTGGCCATGTGGAGCAGGCTCAGTTCGAGGCGGTCGAATTCGGCGCGGGCCAGGGGCAGCAGGGTGAGGGCGGCCATGAGGTCGTCGTGGTCGACGTCGGGTTCGCCGGTGTCGGGTTCGGCGCTGCCGGCGGCCAGGTCGGCGGTGCGGCGCAGGGCGTCCAGGGGGGCCATGGGGCGGGTGTCGGCCTCCCAGCGGATGCGGTCCTCGCCGGTGGCGTGGCGTTCGGTGAGGCGGGTGAGTGCGGGGTAGGTGCGCTGTTTGCGGGCTTTTTCGGGGTCGGGCGGGGTGAGGTCGGGTGTGGTCATGGGGCCAGCATGACGGGGACGACCCCACGATGTCAACATGGGGTTTTCAACGATGTGTTCATTTCAGTGGTGGGCGAGGAAGTCCGCGAAGGTCACCGTGCCCACCGCCCGGTCCGGGGCCAGGTGCTCCCCCGCCCGGTAGGCCGCGAACACCCGCCCCGGCAGGCGCACCGGTACCGTGCGCCGCTCAAGGCCGCGCGAGCGCAGATAGGCGTCCATGAGGTGGGCGAAGGGCTCCACCGCCGGGCCGCCCATGTCGTCCACCCGGCCCCGCGGCTCCCCCTGGGCCAGCAGCACCAGCCGGGACGCCGCCTCGCGCACCGCGATGGGCTGCACGTCCACGTCCGGCACCGGCGCCGCCGGCAGCAGGGCCGCCCGCGCGCACAGCGACGCCACCAGGTCGTGGAACTGGGTGGTGCGCAGCACCGTCCACCCCAGCCCGGAGGCGGCCAGCGCCCGCTCCACCGTGTACTTGGCGCGGTAGTAGCCCAGCGGGATACGGTCCACGCCCACGATCGAGATGTAGAGGAGGTGGCCCACCCCGGCCCGGCGCGCCGCGCCGATCAGGCGGGCGGCCGCCCTCAGGTCGCCGCCCAGGGGGTCGGTGGCGCAGTGGACCACCGTGTCCACCCCCTCCAACGCCTCGTCCAGGCCGGTGCCCCGGCGCAGGTCCACCGCGTGGGAGAGCGGGTCGTCGGGGCGCGGGTGCCTGCTGAGCGAGCGCACCCCGTGGCCCGCGCGCCGCAGCCCCTCCACCACCGGCCGCCCCAGGGTCCCGGTGCCCCCGGTGACCAGGATCTCCGCCATCGCCCGCTCCTTTCCCGCCGCCGCTGGCGACGCTAGCACCGCGGCCCCCCGGTGCAGGGGCACCGCGCGGCGAAGGGCCGGAGCCGGGTCGTTAGGGTGCTGGTCAGCGCCGCCCGATCCGGGCCGGCGCCCGCGCACCGAGGAGGAGCATGTCCATCGCCCAGAGCCTGGCCGCCGCGATCGGCGCCGACCAGGTCGTCACCGACCCCGAGATCATGGAGGGCTACGCCCACGACGAGGCCGAGTGGGCGCCCTACGGCACCCCCGCCGCGGTGGTGCGCCCGCGCGACACCGCCGACGTGGCCGCGGTGGTGGCCCTGTGCGCCGAGCACCGCGTGCCGGTGGTGGGGCGCGGTGCCGGGACCGGCCTGTCGGGCGCGGCCAACGCCGTCGACGGCTGGGTCGTGGTCTCCTTCGAGCGCATGGACCGGGTGCTGTCGGTGGACCCGGTCCAGCAGAGCGCCGTCGTCCAGCCGGGGGTGGTCAACGACGACCTGCGCCGCAGGGTCGCCGACGACGGGCTGTGGTATCCGCCGGACCCGGCCTCGGCCCCCTGGTCGACGATCGGCGGCAACGTGGCCACGAACGCGGGCGGGCTGTGCTGTGTCAAGTACGGGGTGACCCGCGACTACGTGCTGGGCCTGGAGGCGGTGGTGGGCACCGGGCAGGTGGTGCGGCTGGGCCGGTCCACGGCCAAGGGGGTGACCGGCTACGACCTGGCCGGGCTGATGGTGGGCTCGGAGGGCACGCTGGGCCTGGTCACGGAGGTGACCTTGCGGATGCGGCCGCTGCGCACCGGGGTGGAGCACACGGTGGTGGGCTACTTCGACTCCCTCACCGACGCCGGGCGGGCGGTGGCGGCGGTGGCGGCGTCGGGGGTGGTGCCCTCGGCGCTGGAGCTCATCGACCGGTTCTGCCTGCAGGCCGTGGACGAGTGGAAGAACATGGGGCTGTCGGCGGAGGGGGAGGTGCTGCTGCTGGCGCGCAGCGACCAGCCCGGGGCGGCCGGGGAGCAGGAGGCCGACACCATCCTGGGCTGCTTCGAGGCGCAGGGGGCGGCCTATGCGGTGCGCTCCACCGACGCCGAGGAGGCCGAGGCGCTGTTCGCGGCGCGGCGGCTGGCCTACCCGGCGCTGGAGCGGCTGGGGCCGCTGCTGACCGAGGACGTGTGCGTGCCCAAGGCGCAGGTGCCGCACATGCTGGCGCGGATCGAGGAGGCGGCCCGCCGGTTCGACACCCACATCGGCAACATCGCGCACGCCGGTGACGGCAACCTGCACCCGCTGTTCATCGTCCCGGCCGGGGACGAGGCGGCGAAGAAGCGGGCCAAGGAGGCGTTCGAGGTGATCGTGGACGAGGCGCTGGCGCTGGGCGGCACGGTGACCGGCGAGCACGGGGTGGGCCTGCTGAAGATGCGCGGGGCCGCCAAGGAGCTGGGCGAGGACGTGGTGGGCATGCACCGGGCGGTCAAGAGCGCCCTGGACCCGGCGGGGATCTTCAACCCCGGCAAGGTGTTCGCCTGACCCCGGAGGGGTGTGCGGGGACGGCGGCGCCCCCGCACACCCTGTGTGGTCCGACCACTGCGCTGCCCGACCGGGTGCGGGCCGGTGTGCGGGGTCAGATGCCGAACGGTGCGGCGTAGCGGATCGTCCCGGCGGGCGGGGTGTGGGCCGGGTCCAGGGACAGGACCATGAGGGCCTCGTCGGGGACCTCGATGTCCAGCCCGATCCCGTAGGTCGAGGCGCGCTCGAACCCGAACCTGGGGTAGTAGCCGGGGTGGCCCAGGACGGTGACGAAGCGTTCGCCGCGGGCGCGGGCGGCGTCCAGGACCGCCCGGATGGCGGCCGATCCGGCGCCGGTGCGCTGGTGCTCGGGCAGGACGGCGCACGGTGCCAGGCACAGGGCCGGGGAGTCGCCGATGTGGCAGCGGGTGAGCAGGGCGTAGGCGGCGACGGTGCCCCGGTCGGTGACGGCGACCATGGACAGGCCCTCGATCCAGGCCGGGTCGGCGCGCAGGGCGTCGACCAGGTCGGCCTCGGCGGGGGTGTCGAACGCGGCGGCGTTGACAGCGTGCACGGCGGCGGTGTCGGCGGGGGTCTCGGCGCGGGTGTTCCAGGCGGTGTTCACGGTGGGCCTCGGGTGTGAGGGGGTCCGGTCCCTGCGTGCGCCGGTGGTGTGCGCGGGCGGTGCCGCGGTCCCGGGGCGGCCCGGGTGGGACCCCGAAGGTGTGGACGTGGCGGGGCGGTGTGCGCCCGGGGCGTGGGCCCCGCCCGGCTCCTGTGGTCGGTACCGTCGTTCGGAGCGCCGACCACGGTAACACGGGTGGGCGGGGTGGTGCGGGTGAGAAGGGGGAGGCCGTGGTGGCGGGAGGGGTCGTCCGGGGGGAGCTGCGGCCGGTGGACCTGGCCCGTGCGGTGGGGGTGTCGGCCCAGACGGTGCGCGACTGCGAGGCCTCGGGGGTGCTGCCGCCGGCGCGGCGGACGGGGTCGGGGCAGCGGCGGTTCACCGAGCGGCACCTGGCGGCGCTGGTGGCCTACCGTGCGCTGGCCCCGGGCATGGGGGTGATGGCGGCCGGTGAGGTGCTGCGGGTCCTGCACGCGCGTGGGGCGGACGCGGCGCTGGAGGCGGTGGAGGCGGCCTTCGCCGGGGCGCACCGGGAGCGGGGCGCGGTGCGGGAGGCGGCGCGTGCGCTGGCGGCGGTGGCCGCGGCCGCCGGTGCGGGCGGGCGCGAGGCGCCCGCGGTGCTGGCGGGGGTGCGGGCGCGGGAGGCGGAGGGGCCGTTGCGGATCGGCGGGGTGGCGCGCCTGGTGGGGGTGCGGGCCTCGGCGCTGCGGGTGTGGGAGCGGGTCGGGCTGGTGCGGCCGGTGCGGGATCCGCGGACGGGGTACCGGGTGTACGGGCCCGAGCAGGTGCGCGAGGTGCGGGTGGTGTCGGAGCTGCGGCGCGGCGGGTACGGGCTGGGGCAGATCGCGCCGGTGATGGAGGAGCTGCGGGCCTCGGGCGGCGGGGAGGCGCTGGAGGGGGCGCTGCGCCGCCGGGAGGAGGGGCTGGCGGCCAGGGCCCGCGCCCTGGCGGCGGGGGTGGCGCGCCTGCAGGACTACCTGGACCTGCTGGAGGCCGAGGGGCCCTGACCCGCGGCGGGATCGGCTCCCCGCGGGGGCGTCCCGCCTACCGGGTGGGGGTGTCCCGGCCTTGTGTGTCCAGGCGTTCCTCCAGGCGTTCGATGCGGGCCAGCAGCGGGGTGAGCCGGGCCTCGAGCGCTTCGGCGGGCCCCTGCCCGGGGTCGGCGGCCTGCTGGGAGCGCAGGTGGACGTACCCGGCCAGGGCGGCGGTGACCGCGCGGCGGGTGGCCCGGGGGTCGGCGCCCAGCGAGCGCAGGGCCGCGCCGCCGGCGCCCTCCTCCTCGGCGACCAGGCCCAGCAGCAGGTGCTCGCAGCCCACGTAGTTGTGCCCCAGGGCGGTGGCCTCGCCCAGGGCGGCCTCCAGGCAGTGGACGGCCGGGGAGCTGAAGGCGGGCGGGGCGCTGGGGCCCTCCTCCTCGGCCGCCTCGCATCCGGCCAGGGCCGCGGTGAGGGCGGCGGGGGTGATCTCCATGGCCCCCAGCACGTGGAGGGCGAGGTTGCCGCCCTCCTGGACCAGGGCGGCGGCCAGGTCGGCGGTGGTGATGGGGGTTCCGGGGGCCGGGCGGTCGGCGGCCAGGCGCAGCACGGTGCGGGCCCGGGGGGTGAACAGGGGCAGGTGGGCGTCCAGGTCCCGGCCGCGGACGGGGCCGCGCAGGGCCTCGCGGGCGGCGGCCAGGCGGCGCACCGCCTGTTCCAGGGCGCGCTGGCACACGGCCGAGACGGGGATGCGGCTTTCGCGCACCGCCTCGGCGAGGTCCTCGGGGAGGTAGACGTTGACCTTGGGCATCGAAACTCCCTTCGATGGGGGTATGATGTAACCCCTTACATACCCCCACTGGGATCCGGTCCAACCCCCTTGCGGCCCCCAGTGGGGCCCTTCCTTCTCCGGCGGTCCCGCCTGTGGCAGATTGACGCCCATGGACGACGAACTCGACCCGGTGCTGGCGGCGGTGGGGCCGCGGCTGCGCGAGCTGCGCCGCGACCGCGGCATCACCCTGGCCGGCCTGTCGGAGACCACCGGGATCTCGGTGAGCACCCTGTCGCGCCTGGAGTCGGGGCGGCGCCGCCCCACCCTGGAGCTGTTGCTGCCGCTGGCCCGGGTGCACGGGGTGCCGCTGGACGAGCTGGTGGGCGCCGACACCGCCGACCCGCGGGTGCGGCTGCGCCCCTTCACCCGCGACGGCGTCGAGTACCTGCCGCTCTCGCGGACCCCCGGGGGCATCCAGGCGTTCCGCATCACCATCCCCCCGCCCCGCGGGCACGTGGAGGCCGACCAGCGCAGCCACGAGGGCCACGACTGGGTGTACGTGCTGGAGGGGCAGCTGCGGCTGCTGCTGGGGCCGCACGACATGGTCCTCAAGCAGGGGGAGGTCGCCGAGTTCGACACCCGTATCCCGCACGGGTTCCTCAACCCCGGCCCGGGGCCGGTCTCCTACCTGGGCCTGTTCGGGCCCCAGGGCGAGCGCGCCCACGTGCGGGTGCGCCCCACCGAGGGGCGCCGTGAGGACGAGGGGGAGGAGGGGGGACCGCGGGGGCGGTGAGGGGCGTCCGACCTCTCGAGAGCCGTTCGCCGGAAAAGGGGAGGTCCCGGTGGGCACCGTCGTCGTGGAGGTCCTCGTCCTGGGGCGGTGGCCCTGCCGGCCGCCGCGACGCGGTGGGCTGTACCCCCGGCGGTGTCGGCGTGCGGCGGGCCGGGGTGTGGCGCGGGCCGGGGCCGGGTAGCCGCCCCCGTGAACGTGTGCACCGGCGCAGGTGAGGGGGAGACATGGCACGGGACGACCGCATCGCGGGGGCGAGCGCGTTCGACGACTACGACCGGGTGGCCGTGGTGACGGGTGCCGACAGCGGTATCGGCAGGGCGACCGCGGTCCGCCTGGCCCGGGACGGCTTCGACATCGGCGTCACCTACCACAGCGACGAGGAGGGGGTGCGGCGCACCGAGGAGGAGGTGCGCCGGATCGGACGGCGGGTGGCGGTGCGCAGGCACGACCTGGCCGACCCGGTGCGGGGCTCGGAGGCCGTCGCCGACCTGGTCGGGGAGCTGGGCGGGGTGGGCGTCCTGGTGAACAACGCGGGCACCGGTTCGGGCGAGCACCTGCTGGACACCGGCTACGAGCGCTGGCGCGAGGTCCTGTCGGTGGATCTGGACGCGCCCTTCCTGTGCGCGAGGATCGCGGCGGAGCACATGCGCGACGCGGGCCGGGGCGGGCGCATCGTCAACATCACCAGCGTCCACGAGGAGTACCCGCGGGTGACGGCGGGGGCGTACTGCGTCGCCAAGGGCGGGCTGCGGATGCTCACCCGGGTCCTGGCCCTGGAGCTGGGCCTGTACGGCATCACCGCGAACGCGGTGGCGCCGGGGGAGATCGCCACGCCCATGACCGGGCAGCACGAGGAGGAGCCGCGGCTGGACTCGCGCGCGGGGTACCCGCTGCCGCGGCCGGGGCACGCCGACGAGGTGGCCGAGGCGGTGGCGTTCCTGGCCGGGCCCGGGTCGTCCTATGTGACGGGGGCTTCGCTGTTCGTGGACGGGGGGCTGTCCCTGATGGGGCCGCAGGCCGCGGGGGCCCTGGAGGACGCGACCTGGCGCAAGGGCTGAGGCGCCCGGGGGTGTGAGGGACCCCGCCGGGCGGGTAGGCGGTGACCACGGTGCCGCGCGGTGTGCGGCCCGATCCGATGACCGAAGGGGGAGAGGACCATGGCGGACGTGCTCAGCGGGCGGCGGGTGGCGTTCCTGGCCGCGGACGGTGTGGAGCAGGTCGAGCTGGAGCGGCCGCGCCGGGCGCTGGAGGAGGCCGGTGCCGTCACCGAGCTGCTCTCGTTGAAGGATGGCGAGATCCAGGCGATGAACGGGGACATCGAGCCGGCCGACCGGTTCGCTGTGGACCGGCGGGTGGCCGAGGCGTCGGTACAGGACTACGACGGCCTGGTGCTGCCCGGCGGCACCGTCAATCCCGACAACCTGCGCGCCGACGCCGACGCGGTGCGGTTCGTGCGCGAGTTCGCGGCGACGGGCAGGCCGATCGCGGCGATCTGCCACGGTCCGTGGACGCTGGTGGAGGCCGACCTGGTGCGCGGGCGCACGCTCACGTCGTATCCGAGCATCCGCACCGATGTGCGCAACGCCGGGGGGAACGTGGTGGAGGAGGAGGTGGTCACCGACGGCGGGATCACCACCAGCCGCAATCCGGACGACCTGCCCGCGTTCTGCGAGCGGATCGTGCGGGAGCTGTCCCGGGCCTGAGGTCCGGGCCCGGGGAGGGCTGCCCCGGGTGGGGGAAGGGTGCGGGGGCGGGGCCCGGTGCGGGCCCCGCCCCCGTGTGCGCCGTGTGCGGGTCAGTCCTGGTCGGGGACCTCGGGGTGGCGGCGCAGGTGGACGATGGCGGTGATCAGGCCGCCCCACAGCAGTGCCATGGAGATGACCATCATGGTGATCGCGCTGGCCGACATCAGTGGCCCTCCTCCTTGTTGTGGACCTGCCCGGTCCCCTCGGTGCGTTCGCGGTCGTGGGCGGCCATCTGGTCGGCGCGCTTCCAGGGCACCAGGGCGATGACGGCGCCGACGACGATGGCGCCGATGGCCACGCCCCACCCGGCGGTGAGCAGGAACCCGGTCGGGTACCCGGCGTAGTTCTCCGTCAGTTCGGTGCGCAGCGCGTCCCACATCATGAAGCCGAGCAGGACCGGGGTGACCACGGCCAGGGTGATGCGCCACCAGCGGCCCAGGCGGATGGAGGACACGCTGTTGGCGTGCTCCTGGAAGGCCGGCAGGCGGCGCAGGACCCATCCGAACACGATGAGGACCACCAGGGCGGCCAGGGCGATGCCGTACTGGTTGATGAAGTGGTCGAACACGTCCAGGTAGTGCAGGCCCTGGTGGGTCGGGAAGATCAGGATCGACACCAGGGCGATCAGGCCGCCGACGATCAGGACCGCCTGGAGGCGGCCCAGGCCGACGCGGTCCTGGACGGCGGAGACGACGACCTCGACGATACTGATCAGCGAGGTGAGTCCGGCGATGACCAGCGACGCGAAGAACAGCACGCCGAACAGCGACCCGCCGAACGGCAGGGTGGAGATGATCTGCGGGAAGGCGATGAAGGCCAGGCCGATGCCGGAGGTGGCGACCTCGTCCACCGCGGTGCCCGCGGCGGTGGCCATGAAGCCCAGGGCGGCGAACACGCCGATGCCGGCCAGCAGCTCGAAGGAGCTGTTGGCGAAGCCCGCCACCATGGCCGAGCCCGTCAGGTCGGCCTTGCGCTTGAGGTAGGAGGCGTAGGTGACCATGATGCCGAAGCCGATGGACAGCGAGAAGAAGATCTGCCCGTAGGCCGCCACCCACACGCTCCCGTCGGCCATGGCGCTCCAGTCGGGGGTGAACAGGGCGTCCAGGCCGGTGGTGGCGCCGTCCAGGGTGAGGGCCTGGATGACGAGGATGAGGAACAGGACCACGAGCAGCGGGATGAAGACCTTGTTGGCCTTTTCGATGCCGTTGCGGACGCCCAGGGCCAGGATGGCCAGGACCACGATCCACACGGCGATGAGCGGCCAGGCGACGGCGGGCACGTAGCCGGTGATCCCGCCGGGGGCCTCGCTCATCTGGAGGTAGTCGCCGAAGAAGAACGCGTTGGGGTCCTCGCCCCAGGCGCCGGTGATGGAGAACCAGACGTAGGAGGCGCTCCAGGCGATGATCGCGCCGTAGTAGACCGCGATCACGAAGCAGATGGCCACCTGCCACCAGCCGATGGCCTCGGCGGGCCGGGAGATCCGCCGGTAGGACAGGGGCGCCGAGGACCGGTACCTGTGGCCGATCGAGTACTCGAGGATGAGCAGCGGGATGCCGGCGGTGAGCAGGGCGACGAGGTAGGGCACCATGAACGCCCCGCCGCCGTTCTCGTAGGCGATGTAGGGGAATCGCCAGATGTTCCCGAGCCCGACGGCGGATCCGATCGCCGCCATCAGGAACCCCGCGCGCGTTCCCCACTGCTCGCGCGTCTGTTGGGCCATGGTTAGGTCTCCTCATCGTGCCTGTCGTTGCGCGTCCCGCACGCTAGCAGGATTTGGACGAAACGGCATGTTCCAGGACCGGTTGTCGGCTGTTCGTCTTGCCTGCGTGGGGGGTCGGCGCTCGATCGTCCACGTCGGGATCGCCTGTGCCGCAGGGGTGAGCGCTCCTTACGGGCGGTGTTCAGGTGGGCTCACGTTCGGGTGCCGGCCCGGGGCGCCCCGCCGGTGCCCGCGGCACGGCGGTGCCGCGGGCGTTCGCGCGGGGGCGGGTCCACGGGTCGTTCACACCGCCGACGGTAGCCCGGCCGGGGGCGGTGCGCCCGGAGCGGCGCGGGGTTTCACCAGCGCATGTGCACGTGTTCGGCGAAGCCGGTGAGGCCGTCCACGGAGATCTCGGTGCCGTCGTCGGTGCGGACGGTGCCGGTGTAGTGGCCGAAGCACTGGCGGGTGTCGTTGACCAGGACCCCTGCGTCGGTGCGGTCCAGGCGGCGGTGGAAGGGGGTGAACACCAGGTCGATCCGCCCGGAGGGGGAGCGGATCCACCAGGGCGAGGAGTCGTCGTCGGGGTCGTAGTCCCACTGGAGTTCCTCGCCGACCTTGGTCAGGCGGCCGTCCACGCACAGGGCGTTCTCGGTCAGGCCGGTGCCCCGGGTCCACCGGCCGCCCAGTTGCAGGCCCACGGTGTGGGAGTCGGTGACTCCGGCGGCGGCGCCCCAGTTCCAGAGGGTGTCGTAGGGCCAGATGCCGCGGCCGTGGTCCAGGACGCCCCAGCCGCCGGAGAAGTCCAGGGTGCGCTCGCCCAGGCGGACGGTGCCGTGGGCGGGGCGGGCGGTGTGCTTGGAGGTGTACTGGAAGCGGGTGGGGCTCCAGGGGATGACCACGTTCATGGTCTCGTGCCCCTCTGGCAGGCCGACGGTGAGGTCGGCGTGCAGGCGGCCCCGGGGGGTGTCACAGGCGAAGCGCAGGCGGTCGCCGTCGGGGCCGGGGGTGATGCGGGCGCGGACCGGGCCCAGGGCGGTGGTGGGTCCGGCGTTGAGGGTGTCGGGCAGGCGCACCCCGTGCCCGAGCGGGCCCAGGTGGCTGCGGCCGGTCTCCACTCCCCCGTATTCCAGCAGGTAGACGGAGGTGAGCGACAGGTAGTCGAGGTCGGCGACGGTGAGGGCGACCAGGTGCGTGGGGGTCAGGACGCACCAGTACTCCCATTTCTTGCGGCGTCCGCGGCCGCGGGGCAGGGCGGTGGTGTGCAGTGGGGTGCGGGACCAGCCCACGGCCCGGGGGTCGAGGCGGCCCCGGGGTGTGCACAGGTCGACGGGGGCGGTGATCTCCCGCTCGTGCGTTGGCATGACCGGCAGCATAGGCGGCACCGGCCGCCGGCGGTAGGAGCCATGGGGCCCGTGGCGCCCGGGGCCGGTGCGGCGCGGTGAAGCCGAAAAGGCGTGGTGCCCGGCGGGGGGCGCGTGCGACGGTGGTGGTGCCGCGGCGCCCCCGCCGCGGGTCTTCGGCCCACGAGGAGGTCCTTTGACGGACGACGAGTGCAAGTTCTGCGGTATCGCGGCCGGCCGGCTGACGTCCAGCCCCGTCTACGAGGACGACCTGGTGGTGGCGTTCATGGACCTGTACCCGGTGACGCCGGGGCACGTGCAGGTGGTGCCGCGCGCCCACGTGGCGGAGCTGGGCGGACTGGACGACGCGGTCGGGGCGCGGTTGTGGAGCGTGGCCCGCCGGGTGGGGACGGCCCTGCGCGGCGGCGCGGTGCGGTGCGAGGGGGTGAACCTGTTCCTGGCCGACGGTGAGGCGGCCGGGCAGGAGATCTTCCATGTGCACCTGCACGTCTTCCCCCGGTTCGCGGGGGACCCCTTCTCGATCCACGCGGTGTGGGAGGAGGCCGACCGGGCGGTGCTGGACGGGCAGGCGGCCCGGCTGCGCGCCCTGGTGCCCCGGGAGTGAGGACGGGTCAGCGCGGGGCCAGGAAGGCGCGGGCCCCGCGCAGCCGCGTGCGCAGCACGGCGCGGGTGGCGGTGCAGTCCAGGCGCACGTCCAGCGGGCCGGGCGGGCCGGAGACGGCGCGGCGGCCGCGGGGCAGCCGGTCGGGGTCCAGGCCGTCGCGGCGGGCGATGAGCACGCCCAGGGCGTGGCGGCTGAGCGCGTCGGGTCCGGCCAGGTGGTGGACGCCGGTGCGGTCGGAGGCGGCCAGTTCCAGCAGGGCGTCGGCCAGGTCGCCGACGTGGACGGGGCAGCGGACGTCGTCGGTGAACAGGGCTCCGGGGCCGCCCGCGGCCAGGTGGTGGACGCGCTGTTCGTGGGCGGAGCCGTTGCCGCCGATGATCAGCGAGGTGCGGGCGATGACCGCGTCGGGGTGCAGGGCTTTGACGGCGGTCTCGGCGGCGGCCTTGGCGGCCCCGTAGGGGTTGACGGGGTCGGGGAGGGCGGTCTCGGGGTAGGCGGGGGCGGTGCCGGAGAACACGGCGTCGCTGGAGACGTGGACCAGGCGGGCGCCGGCCGCGGCGGCGGCCAGGGCCGCGTGGGCGGCGCCGTCGGCGGTGACGGCCCAGTCGCCCTGCCGGTAGGCGGTGTTGACGACGGCTTCGGGGCGCACCCGTCGGACCAGGTCGGTGACGGCGTCGCGGTCGCGCAGGTCCAGGGCGTGCCAGGCGATGCCCGGGGCGGCGGGGGCGCCGGTGGTGGAGGTGGCGCTCACCCGGTGGCCGGCGGCCAGGGCCCGGCGGGCGACCTCGCCGCCCAGGTGGCCGCTGGCGCCCAGGACGAGGAGGGAGGGTGCGGTGGTCATGGACGCACACGCTACCGGGGGGCGGCCGGGCCGCAGGGCGGGCGCGCGGGTGCGGATGAGTACGGGTGCTCAGGCGGGGTGAGTACGCGTGCGGATGGCGGGGGGCCGACGGCTGCGTAGCTTCGGGGCATGACCTCCCTCGTCCTCGCGGCCGGGTACGCCGCCGCGGCCCTGCACTTCGTGTTCTTCGCCTGTGTCGTCCTGGGCGGTTTCGCCGCCTGGTGGCGTCCGCGCCTGTTCTGGGTCCACCTGGGGGTGGCCGCCTACGCGCTGGGGATCGTCATCGTGGACTGGCCGTGTTTTCTGACCGAGATCGAGAACTGGTCGCGGGCGGCGACCGGGCGAGCGGTGATGGAGTCGGGGTTCATCGACTTCTACCTGACCGGGACCCTGTACCCGCGCGAGCACCTGATGACGTCGCGGGTGGTGATCGCGGCGGTGGTCGCCTGTTCGTGGGCGGGCGCCTGGTGGTCGGCGCGGCGCCGTGCGGCCCGGGGGCGGGAGACGTTCGCGGTGGGCGGGGGCGGCTGAGGGCTGCCGGCCCGGCCGGTCAGGCCAGGGCGGCGGGCCGGTCGGGGTCGGCGGGCTCCGCGGGGGCGGGGGGTTCGGGGGTGCCCGGGACGGCGGTCTGGGCGATGAAGGCCCCGGCGACGATGACGGCCGCCCCGAGGATCTGCACGGGTGCCAGGGCCTCGCCCAGCAGGATCCAGGCGAGCACGATGGCGGTGACGACCTCCAGGTAGGCGACGCCTCCGGCGATCTGCGGGGACAGCAGGCGTACGGCGGCGATGCCGGTGAAGTAGGCGATCACGGTGGAGACCAGGCCCAGCCACAGGGCCAGGGACCAGCCGGGCAGCGGCAGCGGGCCCAGGGCGGTGGTGGTGGCGAGCAGTTCCCAGTCCATGGACCAGGGGCGGGCCAGGGGCAGCAGCAGGACGGTGGCGGTGAGGGAGCCGAAGGCGATGACGGCCAGGGGGTCGGCGTCCTGGCCGGTGCGGTCCGACAGCAGGAAGTAGGCGGCCTGGGCGGCGGCCGCGCCCAGGGCCAGGCCGACGCCCACGGCGTCCAGGCGCATGCCCGCCCATACCTCCAGCAGCAGGACCAGGCCGGTGACGGCCATGATCACGCCGACGACGGCGGCCGGGGGGACCTTGGTGCGGCGTACCAGGCGCAGCCAGACCAGGACCAGGACGGGGCCGAGGAATTCGATGAGCAGGGCGATGCCGACGGGGATGCGGGCGATCGCGGCGAAGTACAGGGCCTGGACCCCGGCCATGGGGAACACGCCGTAGGCGAGGATGAGCAGGGGGCGGCGGGTCAGCAGGCGGCGGTGGCGCACGGCGACGGGCAGCAGCAGGAGGGCGGCCCCGGCCAGGCGCAGCCAGGTGACGTGGACCGAGTCCAGGCCGGCGTCCAGGAGGGGGCGGGCAAAGACGCCCGAGCCGCCGAACGCCAGGGCCGAGGCGAGGGCGAAGGCCAGGCCGGTGGGGCGGTGGCGGGCGGGTGCTGGGGGCACGGGCTCTCCCGGGGCGGCGCGGAAAAGGTGGGATCTTTCGAGGATAGAGGGAGGGGGGAGCGGCCCGTGTCGCCGGGGCGGGCCGGTCAGGTGTTCGGGGAGGTGAGGTCGAGTTCGGCCCAGGCGACGTCGTGCCAGGCGTCGTGCTTGCGGCCGACCCGGTGCATGACGCCGACGTCGGTGAACCCCAGGGCGCGGTGCAGGCCCAGGCTGGCGTCGTTGGGCAGGGTCATGCAGGCGATGGCGCGGGTCATGCCGCGTTCGGCCAGGCGGGGCAGCAGCGCCGAGTACAGGGTGCGCCCGGCGCCGGTGCGGCGCAGGCCGCGGCGGAGGTAGACGCTGACCTCGCAGCAGCGGTCGTAGGCGGCGCGGGTGCGGAAGGTGCCGCCGTAGGCGTAGCCCAGCAGGGTGCCCTCGGCGTCCTCCAGGACGAGCCAGGCGTGGCGGTCCTGGGCGGTGGCGATGCGGGCGGCCATCTCCCGGGCGGTGGGGGGTTCCAGTTCGAAGGTGATGGCGGTGTCGGTGACGTAGGGCGCGTAGATGTCGGCGCAGGCGGCGGCGTCGGCCGGGGTGGCGTCACGGACGGTGTGGAGGGCGGGCATCGCGTTCATAGTGAGGATGCTAAACGAATATGTTCACTATAGTGAACACCATGAGCGATGACCTCTCTGTGGCCCTCGCCACCACCCTCCAGCGCCTGCGCTCGGACCGGGGCCTGACCGGCGCCGCCCTGGCCGATTTGTCCGGGGTCTCCCGGACCATGATCAGCCGGATCGAGAACGGCGACGTCCAGCCCACCGCCTCCCTGCTGGGGCGGCTGTCGGCGGCCCTGGGCATCACCCTGTCGGAGCTGATCGCCGACGCCGAGCGCGGCGAGCGCCGGCTGGTCCGGCGCGCCGACCAGCCGGTGTGGACCGACCCCGACACCGGCTACACCCGCCGGGCCGTCTCGCCCGCCTCGGGCGGGCGCCTGGAACTGGTGGAGGTGCACCTGCCGCCGGGCGCGCGGGTGGCCTTCCCCGCCGAGGCCTACGCCTTCACCCACCACCAGATCTGGGTCCTGGAGGGGGCCCTGGAGTTCACCGAGGGGGAGGCCGTGCACGGGTTGGGGGAGGGCGACTGCCTGCGGCTGGGCTCGGCGGCCCCCTGCGAGTTCCACAACCCCGGGCGGGGCGAGTGCCGCTACCTGGTGGCGGTCACCCGCCGCACCCCCTGACCGGGGGCCGGCCTCAGGCCAGCGCCCGGACCAGGCGGGGGCGCTGGTCGGCGAGCCGGTCGCGGCGCCGGTCCCAGCGCTCCCAGCCGCCGGAACCGGCGTGGGCGCGGACGAACGCCGCGTCGCCCGCGGCGACCCGCCCGGCCACGAACGCCCGGGCCACCGCCAGGTAGTCCTCCACCGTCCGCGGCAGCAGGGCCCGGTCGGCGCCGGACAGGCCGTAGGCGTCGGCGACCACTCGCAGGCGGCGGGCGGTGTCCAGGCCCTCCCAGACCGTCCCGGCCGCGGCCTCGGGGGGCAGGGTGGGCCCCATGTAGTACGCCAGGGCGGCCACGTCCCACAGCGGGCGGCCCGGGGCGGCCAGGTCGAAGTCGATGAGGGCGGCCGCCCTGCGCCCGCGGAACACGAGGTTCTCCACGCACGGGTCGTTGTGGCACAGCAGCGGTCCGCCGTGCGGGTCGGCCAGGTCGGCGGGCCAGGGCGCGGCGGTGTCCACGGGGACGCGGGCGGCCGCGTCGTGGTAGCGGCGCAGCAGGCGGGCGGCCGAGGCCAGGACCGCGTCGTCGGCGACCCAGGCGGGGAACGGGGGCAGCGCCACCTCGCCCTCGACGAAGCCCAGCTCCTCCCGGCCGTCGGGGCCCAGCGCCAGCGGGCGGGGCGCGCCGTCGAACCCGGCCCCGGGCAGGGCGCGCAGGTGGGGGTGCAGGGCGGCGGCGGTGGCGGGGGCGGTGCGCAGCACCCGGTCGCCGCGGCGGGTGACGGTGTTCATCATGCCGCCGGGCAGGGGGAGGGGGTCGTTCACGGGCCCAGCCTCGCACGGGCCCGGCGGCGGGAAAACCGGTGGCGCCGCGGCCGGGGCGGGGGACAGGATCGGTGGCAGATGGCGAACGAAGGGAGGGCCCATGACCCGCCGCCGCTCTCCGCAGGAGGAGAAGCTGCTGTCCTACACCCGTGACCGCCGCAACCGGTACGGCGAGAACGACAAGGCCTCGCGCAAGGGCGTCCCCCGCGCCAAGAGCCGGGTCTCGCGCCGCAACCGGCGCGCGGAGGCCGTGGCCCTGTCCGGCGGGCGCACCACCGCCGACCTGGACGCGGGCGCCGACGTGCAGGAGCGCGTCGAGCGCAACCGGCGCGCCCGCTGGGCCAAGGCCCCCGACGTGCCGCTGGCGACCGAGGTCCTGTACAAGATGGGGCGGCGCTCGGCCAGGGGCGACGGGGCCGCGGACGAACGGGCCGAGCGGGTGCGCTCCCGGCTGCGCGGGGCGCCGCGGCGGCGGTGATCCCCCGCCCCGGCCGGGCCCGCCGCCCGCACGGGGCGGCCGCTCCTTCGTGGCGGTGCGGCGTGCACCCTGCTCCGTCCGTCCCGCGCGCACGCGGGTGGGACGGAGGCCGGGGGCCGTCGGCCGGGCGGGGTCAGGGCAGCGGTACGGGGACCGGCCGCGACCCCTCGGCCAGCGAGCGGGCGCCGGCCACCCCGACCAGGGAGGCGGCCACCGCCTCGCGCGCCCCGACCGGGGGCGGGGTGCCGTGTTCGACCGTGTCGCGGAACCCCCGCAGGATCAGCACCGTGCCCTCCTCCCCCCGGGCGAGAGGGGCGCCGTCCAGCAGCACCGGCGGGGCCGTGAGCTCCTCCTCGTGGGCCGCGCCGTCGTCGCGGGTCCAGCCCTCGCGGCGTACCCGCACCGACCAGGCGCGCTCCCCGGCCGCCCGGACCGATTCGGCGGCGGCCAGGGTGCCGTGCACCGACATCCGGCTCCAGTGGGCGTCGGACTCGCCCTGGAGGAAGCCGTTGCGGGTCAGGGCCAGGGCGCCGGTGGACAGGCGCACCGCCATCACGGCGGCCCGGCGCGGGTCGGCGGTGTCGACGGGGAACGCGGTGACCTCCACCGGCCACGCCCCGGTGACGGCCAGGATCGGCGACAGCGAGTGCGTGCAGTAGGCGGTGGAGGGGATGCGGCCGCGCCAGTGCGCGGGGTCGCCGGTGAGGGCGCGGACCGCCTCCGGTGACATGCCGTGCAGGTAGTCGGCCTCGATGAGGGAGATCCGGCCCAGGGCGCCCTCGGCGGCCAGCCGGCGCAGGACCCGCACGTGCGGGTGCAGGACGTAGTTCTCGGCGAAGGAGTAGGTGGCCTGGGACCTGTCGGCGGCCTCGACCAGGGCGCGCCCCTGCTCGGCGTCGGTGCAGGCGGCGGTCTCCGACAGGACGTGGACGCCGCGTTCGAGGAAGGCCAGGGCGGGTGCGGCGTGGGTGTCGAAGTCGTCGGCCAGGAGCACCCCGTCCAGGTCGGCGTCGAGCAGGTCGCGCCAGTGCCCGCCCAGCGGGACGCCGGGCAGGTGGGCGCGGGCCCGTTCGCGGGCGGCGGGGTCGGTGTCGCACCCGGCCGCCACGTCGATGCCGACCCTGCGGGCCCAGCGGGCCAGGTGGAGCCCCTGCCCGAGGCCGACCACCCCCATCCGCACGGGTCGCGCGGACGGTTCCCGCGCGGGCGAGGGCGCGGAGGGGACGGCTGTTCCGGGGCGGAGAGGGTCTGTCATGGCGCCCATGATGGGGCAGGGCCGGGGCCGGGCGCGCGGGGTTTTCCGGGCGGCGTGCGGGCGATGAGGACGGTGGCACGGGGCGTCCAGCCCAGGGAGGTGTACAGGTGGCGCCCCTGCGGGGAGGCGACCAGCAGGCCGTGGACGGCGCCCGCGCGGCGGGCGTGCCCGGCCAGGGCCGACATCACGGCCGCGCCCAGGCCGCGGCGGCGGTGGTCGGGTTCGGTGGTGATGGAGTCGGCGACGGCGTCGTCGGCCGAGATGCCCATGACCCCGGTGGCGGCCTCCTCGCCCTGGGCGGTGGAGACCCGCACCCGGATCACCGCGCGGGCCCTGCCGACGGTGACGCGGTAGGGGCGGGGCGGGTCCAGGGACGGGTGCTCGTCCAGGTCCGCGGTCATGAGGGTCTCGGTGCCCGGGTCGACCGCCAGGCCGGCCTCCTCCAGCAGCAGCGCGGTCTTGTCGGGCGCGGCGGTGGGCACGGTCAGCCAGTCGGTGTGCTCCGAGGCCAGGACGCGCTCGGCGGCGGCGGCGATGGTGTCGGGGGCGCCGTCGGCGTCGAGCAGGATGTACTCGTAGTGGCGGTGCGCGAACCCGAAGCGCACGCGCAGCGCCCCGTCGGCCTCGGCCGGCTCGGGCAGGGAGCGCGCCGTCCCCCAGCCCCGTTGCCAGCGGCGGACGAGGTCGGGCAGGGGTGCGGCGGGCGGGTTCGGCATCGGTTTCCTCGCGCGGGGCGGGGCCGGTGGGGCCCCTGGGGCTGGTGTCTGCCATTCGACCACACCGGGGGGACCGTCCCGGCCGGTCGGCCGTGGGGTACCCCGGGGGCGGGGGTGCCGGTGGGAGCGTGTGTAACGTCGATGGCACGCCACCGAAACAGCCACGACCCCGTCATGTCGCGGTCGCCCCGCCCGGCGTCGGGGCGCCGCCATCGAGAGGACCGCGTTGCGCATGTCCGACGTCCACGTCACCGGCCTGGCCGACCACCACCCCGCCGTGCGGGCCGCCTACGAGCGGGTGGTGCGCCGCGACCCCGACCAGCCGGAGTTCCGCCAGGCCGTGCTGGAGGTCCTGGAGACCCTCTCCCCGGTGCTGGTCCAGCACCCCGAGTACGTCGAGGCCGGGATCCTGGAGCGCCTGTGCGAGCCCGAGCGCCAGATCGTGTTCCGTGTCCCCTGGCGCGACGACCGCGGCCGTGTGCACGTCAACCGGGGCTTCCGGGTGGAGTTCAACGGCGCGCTGGGCCCCTACAAGGGCGGCCTGCGCTTCCACCCGAGCGTGGACCTGGGCGTGGTGAAGTTCCTGGGCTTCGAGCAGATCTTCAAGAACGCGCTGACGGGGATGAGCATCGGCGGCGGCAAGGGCGGCTCCGACTTCGACCCCAAGGGGCGCTCGGACGCCGAGGTCGAGCGGTTCTGCCAGTCGTTCATGACCGAGCTCTTCCGCCACCTGGGCGAGCACACCGACGTGCCCGCCGGGGACATCGGGGTGGGCGGCCGCGAGATCGGCTACCTGTTCGGCCAGTACCGGCGCCTGGCCAACCGCTGGGAGGCGGGGGTGCTCACCGGCAAGGGCCTGGAGTGGGGCGGCTCGCGGGTGCGCACCGAGGCCACCGGGTACGGGGCGGTGCTGTTCGCCCAGCGGATGCTGGAGCGCCGGGGCCGGTCCCTGGAGGGCGCCCGCGTGGTGGTGTCGGGGTCGGGCAACGTCGCCCTGTACGCGGCGGAGAAGGCGCAGCAGCTGGGGGCCGTGGTGGTGGCCTGCTCCGACTCGGGCGGCTACGTCCTGGACGAGAAGGGCCTGGACCTGGACCTGCTCAAGCAGATCAAGGAGGTGGAGCGGGGCCGGGTCGCCGACTACCCCGCCCGGCGCGGCGGCGCCGCCCGGTACGTGGCGGGCGGCAGCGTGTGGGAGGTGCCGTGCGCGGTGGCGCTCCCGTGCGCCACCCAGAACGAGCTGGACGCCGAGGACGCCCGCGCCCTGGTGCGCAACGAGGTGGCGGCGGTCGCGGAGGGCGCCAACATGCCCACCACCCCCGAGGCGGTGCGGGTGCTGCGCGAGGCCGGGGTGCTGTTCGCCCCGGGCAAGGCGGCCAACGCGGGCGGGGTGGCCACCAGTGTGCTGGAGATGCGCCAGAACGCCCGCCGCGAGTCGTGGTCGTTCGAGTACACCGAGGCGGAGCTGGCCCGCATCATGGCCGACGTCCACGACCGCTGCGAGGAGGCGGCCGAGCGCCACGGCGCCCCGGGCGACTACGTGCTGGGGGCCAACGCGGCCGGGTTCGAGCGGGTGGCCGACGCCATGCTCGCCCAGGGGCTCGTCTAGCCGGTCTCGGTTCGTGCCCGGCGGCACGGGAGGACGTTCGGGGAACGGGCTCCGACCGGCCGGGGCCGGTGCGGTGGCGGCGTCCTGCCGCCCCACCGCCCGCCCCGGCCGACGGCCATCCGGCCGGGTGCGGGGGCGGGCGGTATTTTCCGTTGACCGCCGTTGCGGGGCGCCCCTAGGGTCGCGGCCATGAGCGATCCCCGTGTGTTCCCGCGGTTCGTGGCCGACGAGCGCACCATGTTGACCCAGTGGCTGGACTGGCACCGCGAGACCCTGGCCCTCAAGTGCGCCGACCTGGACGAGGCGGGGCTGCGCGAGCGCTCCGTGCCGCCCTCGCAGATGTCCCTGCTGGGGCTGGTGCGGCACCTGGCGCACGTGGAGTTCACGTGGTTCCAGCGCCACCTGATGGGAGAGGACACGCCCAACCCGGTCAAGTCCCCGCAGGACCCCGACGGCGACTTCCTCGGCGCGGACACCGCGCCGGTGCGGGAGGCGTTCGCGCTGTGGCGGGCCGGAGTGGAGCGCTCCCGCGAGGTGTCGGCGTCGCTGCCGCTGGACGCCCTGGCCCGGAGGGAGTGGCGGGGGAACACCGTCTCCCACCGCTGGATCCTGATGCACATGGTCTCGGAGTACTCCCGCCACAACGGCCACGCCGACCTGCTGCGCGAGCGGGTGGACGGCGCGACCGGCTTCTGACCGGAGCGGGGGCGGCGGTCCGCCGGTTTGCGGTTGACGCAGCGTCAACCCCTAGCGTCGGGGCCATGGAGATCACTGTCGTGGACACCCGTACCGGCATGGAGCGCGTGCTGCGCGCCCCGGCCGAAGACCGCCCCGGACTGCTGGCGGAGATGCTCGAACCCGTGCGGGGCATGTACCGCTTCGCGCCCGTGGAGGTCGACCTGGTGGACGTGCACCTGCGGGGCATGGGCTTCCCGCTGGACCGCGACGAGGAGCGGTGCCTGGCGGCACTGGAGGACCTGGCGCGGGCCGACGCGTGGAACCGGATCGGGGCCGCCATGGAACGCGGCGCGGCCCGGCTGGCCGAGGCCGTGCCGGGGCTGGAGCCGCACGACGTCACGGTGCTGCTCACCCTGGGCGACCCGGGCGACGCCCATTTCACGGACACCGTGCTGGGCGTGGCCGGGTTCGGCGGCATCTGGGGGTACATCACCATCACGCTGTGGCCGTTCCGGGAGAACCTGGAGCGGTTGGAGACCACCGCCGTGCACGAGCTGCACCACAACCTGCGCTACGCCCCGGGCGGGGTGGTGTGGGACCCGGCGACCGTCACGGTCGGCGAGCACGTGGTGGGCGAGGGGCTGGCCGACGCCTTCGCCCGGGAGCTGTACGGCGACGACCTGGGCCGCACCCGCATCGCCGTGCCGCACCTGCGCGACGAGGCGGTGTTCGACAAGGTGGTGTCGGGGCTGGGGGTGACCGGCATGGAGAACTTCACGGCCTGGGTGCACGGCGACGAGAGCGCCAGGCGCTTCGGCACCGCCCCGGTGGGGCTGCCCGCCGGGGCGGGGTACGCGGTCGGGAACCGGCTGGTCGACGCCTACCTGGCGGCGACCGGGCGCACCGCGGCCCAGGCGCTGCGCGACGACCACGCGGAGGTCATCGACACCGCACTGGCCCGGCTGGGCCGGTGACGGGAAGGGGGACGGCGGTGGAGTGGACGATCGGGGAGCTGGCGGCGCGGGCGGACGTCAGCAGCCGCACCCTGCGCCACTACGACGAGGTCGGGCTGCTGTCCCCCTCCCGGACGGGGCCGGGGGGCCTGCGCCACTACGGTCCCGAGCAGGTCGCCCGCCTGCAGCGGATCCTGCTGCTGCGCCGCACGGGGATGGGCCTGGCCGACATCGGCCGGGTGCTGGCCGAGGAGGTCGACGAGGCGGAGGGGCTGCGGGCGCACATCGCCGCCCTGGAGCAGGAGCGCGAACGGATCGACCGGTACATCCGGGAGGTGCGGCACACCCTCCGGGCGCGGGAGGAGGGGGTGGACCCCTGCCCGGACGTGATGTTCGAGGGGTTCAACGACCGCTACCGGGACGGGGTCGTGGAGCGCTGGGGCGAGGAGGCGTTCCGGGCGGGCAACGAGTGGTGGCACAACAAGAGCGTGCGCGAGCAGCGGGAGTGGAAGCGCGCGACGGAGGCGCTGGTCGCCGACTGGGCGGCCGCCTCGCGGGAGGGCGCCGCCCCGGACTCCGACCGGGCCCAGGAGCTGGCGGCCCGGCACGTGGAGTGGCTGGCGATCCCGGGCACCCCGGTCCACGCGGGCGACAGGGAGCGGTCGATCGCGATGGTGACGTGCCTGGCCGACACCTACGTGGAGGACCCGGCGTTCGCCCGGACCTACGGGGACCGGGAGGGCGCGGAGTTCGTGCGCGAGGCGCTGCGGCTGTACGCCCGCACCCGCATGTAGGACACCTCGGGGTACCAGCGGCTTTGAGGGTTCTTGCCGCAGGTCCCGGGGTTCTCCGCGGAAAGTCTCACCCGGGTTTTCAAAGATAGCGTTGAAGGCATGGCTATCGACATCGCACCGGCCGCACGCCCCGTCGAGGCGGCCGCCGTCCTGGACCTGCTCCCCGCCCGGCCCCGGCTGCTCGCCCTGGGCGAGCCCGCCCACGGGCAGGACGCCCTGCTCCGGCTGCGCAACGACCTCTTCCGCATCCTCGTCGAGCAGGCGGGGTACCGGACGATCGCGCTGGAGAGCGACTGCCTGAAGGGGCGGATCGTGGACGGGTACGTCACCTCCGGCACGGGCACCCTCGACCGGGCCATGGAGGAGGGGTTCGGCCACGGGTGGGGAGCCTTCCCGGGCAACCGCGACCTGGTGCGCTGGATGCGCGCCCACAACGAGGGGCGGCCCGCGTCCGAACAGGTCCGCTTCGCCGGGTTCGACGGCCCGCTGGAGATCACCGCCGCCGACAGCCCCCGGCGGGCCCTCACCGGGCTCCACGGCCACCTCGCCGCCCGGGTCGGCGCCGACCTGCTCCCGTGCACCGCCGACACGCTCGACCGCCTGCTCGGCGACGACGGCCGGTGGACCGAGCCCGAGGCCATGATGGACCCGGCCCGGTCGGTGGGGCGCTCCGCCGAGGCCGCCCGGCTGCGGCTGATCGCCGACGACCTGGTGGCGCTGCTCGACGAACAGGCGCCGCACCTGATCGCGTCCTCCTCCCCGGAGGAGTGGGAGCGGGCGCGCCAGGACGGGCGCACCGCCCTGGGCCTGCTGCGCTACCACCACTGGATGGCCGACACCTCGCCGGGGCGGATGGACCGGCTGCTGGGCGTGCGGGACGCCATGATGGCCGCCGAGCTGCTCGCCCTCGCCGAACGCGGACCCGTCCTGGCGAGCGGGCACAACAGCCACTTCCAGCGGCAGGAGAGCACCATGACCATGTGGCAGGGACCGGTGCGCTGGTGGAGCGCGGGTGCGCTGGCGGGCACCCGGCTGGGGGAGGAGTACGCGTTCTGGGCCACCGCCGTGGGCGCCATCGGCGACCGGGGGGTGGGCGCCCCGCCCCCCGACACCGTGGAGGGCATGCTGTACGCGCTCCCGGGCGAGCGCTGCGTCGTCGACCCCGCCGGGCTGGCCGCCGCCCTCGCCGGCGCGGAGCCCGCCGCCCGGGTGTCCCCGTGGTTCGGCTACGCGCCGCTGGACCCGGCCCACCTGCCCGGCCTGGACGGCCTCGCCTTCGCCCGGGGGACCGCCTAGCGTCTGCTCCCGGAGGCCCTCCTGCGACACCGGGCACGGACCGCGGGTTCACGAGAACACCGTCTGGCGCCGGGGGCGGCCCTCCGGGAGGATGGCGCGCATGCATCCGGACGGCTGGCACCTCACCGACGACATCGACGCCTTCCTCGACCGGGCCGGGGGCTTCCTGCGCTCGCGCCCGGCCCTGCACACCACACCGCTGACGGCGCTGGAGAAGGCGCGCGCCGGCGGAGCGGGCCCGCCGGGCGCCGACCCGGCCGAGTTCGGGTGGTGGCAGGACGGGGACGGGGTCGGTGCCTTCTTCTACCGCCTCGGGGGCCGCCGCCTGTATCTCACCGCCGTGTCCCCCGGGCAGGCCGACGCCCTCGCCGCCCGCCTTTCCGGCCTGGGCAGCTCCCTGCCCGGCGTCCTCGCGGACCGGGACACCGCCGCCGCCTTCGCCCGGGCGTGGCAGCGGCGCACGGGCGCGGCGGCCACCCCTGGGGGGTGGCGCGTGCGCCTCCACCGGCTGGGCGGCCTGACGGCGCCGGGGCCGGTCCCGGCGGGGCGGGCGCGCGTCGCGGGCCCGGGGGACCGCGAGCGGGTCGTGCGCTGGTGCCGGGACTTCTGCGTCGACGTCGGCGAGCAGGAGTCCATCGACGCCATCGACGCCGGGAACTGGGCGCAGACGCGCTTCGGGGACAAGGGCTTCACCTTCTGGGAGACCCCGGACGGTACGCCCGCCTCCATGGCGGGCACGACCCCGATGGTCGCGGGCATGGTCCGCGTGGACCCCGTCTCCACCCCGGCGCACCTGCGCGGGCGCGGTTACGCGGGCGCCGTCACGGTGGAGGTGAGCCGGGCCGCGCTGGCGGCGGGCGCGACGGACGTGGTGCTGTTCGCCGACCCGGGCAACCCCACCAGCACGGCCCTGTACCGGCGGATCGGGTACGTCCCGCTGGCCGACTTCACCGTGTACGCGTTCTCCTGAGGGGTCCGCGCGCCGGGGCCTCCCGCCGGCCGGCGGCGTCCGGATAAATGTGTTGCCCCGGCGGGCGGCGGGGCCCTAGCGTGTTCCCGCCCCGTTCACCTACGTGAGGACAACGCGCGCATGACGCCCCCTGCTCTCTGACCCTGACGCTTTTTCGCGCATCGGACGCCGACGGACACCGTCGGCTCTCTTTCCCGTGCACTCCGTCAGGTCTTGAGAGAGATCAGGTTTGTCCTCACATACTTTTTCCGTGCTGCCCTGGGCCGTGCGGCGCACCCGCCTGCCCCTGCCCGTCCTCACCTGCGTGGACTGCTCCTGTGAGCGCGCCACCACCAAGGACGGCCGGTTCCGCGTCAACGCCAACGGCAAACTGCTCCATGTCTGGCTGCTGGTCAACTGCGTCGGCTGCGACCGGACCGGCAAGCTCATCGTCCATGAGCGCGTCCCGGTCCGCTCGCTGCCCGCGGACCTGCTCGCCGGGTACACCGCCAACTCGGCGGACCTCGTCGCCCGGGTCCTGCTCGACCCGTCGACCGCCCGGCGCAACCGGTTCGCGCTCGACTGGGAGGGCTGCTGGGAGCTCGACGCGCCCCCGGCCCCCGAGGACCCGTGGCCCGTCCGGGTCGAGGTGTCCTTCGAGGACCCCGTGCCGGTCCGCCCCGAACGGCTCATCGCCCAGGCCCTGGGCATCAGCCGCGGCGAGGTCGCCCGCCGTGTCAAGGCGGACTTCCCGCTGAAGCGCAGGACGGCGCAGGACTTCTCGTTCCTGCTGCTGTAGCCCGTGCGGTCGGGGCGGGGCGCGGCGGCGTGCCCCGCCCCGACCGGCCCCCGTCGGGCGGTCCGGTGCGGCCGCGGGGCCTACAGCCGGGTCGCCCCGGGGCGGGTCCACTGCGGGGTGGGGCGGCCGGTCGGCCCCCAGGTGGGGTTGCCGTCGGCGTCGGTGAACCAGGTCCAGCAGGAGTCCCCGCCCTCGGGCCAGCCCTCGGGCTTGTCCTCCCACGCCTCGCCGCGGCCGTAGGGCGTCATGTCGAGCAGGCCCATGGAGGCGTTGACCCGCTCGCAGCCGCGGCCGGTGGTGGAGTAGGTGAGGAACGTGCGCTCGCCCTCGCGCAGGTAGCAGACGAGGTAGCCCATCTCGCCGCCGACGGGCTCGGGCAGGCCGCGCACCGAGTACCAGGGCTGGGTGTAGCCCATGAACCCGACGAAGGGCTCCACCTCCTCCCAGCGGCCCTCGGTCACGAACGCCAGGGAGACGCCGCGGGCGTTGAGGTAGGAGGCGTCCCGCAGGTGCCAGGCCGCGGTGGTGCAGCCGTAGCACTGGCCCTGGTGGGGCTCTCCGTCGTTCCACATGTGCCTGTAGACCACGAGTTCGTCGCGTCCCTGGAACAGGTCCGTGAACGGGACGGGGCCGTCGGCGCCCACGACCTCGACGGTCCCGTCGAACTCCACCATGGGCAGGCGGCGGCGGGCGGCGGCGATGGCGTCGCCCTCGCGGGTGTGGGCCTTCTCTCGGAGGAGGAGCTCGTCGCGGGCGGCCTGCCAGGTGGCCTGGTCGACGACGGGCGGGCGGCCGGGGAGCGCGGTGGTGCCCGGGCCGCCGTGGGTGGTCGTCATGGTGTCCTCCGGGTGTCTCGTGCCGGGTCGGTCACTATGACAGACCCCTACCCGGGCCGGAACTCATCGCGAGGGGGCGCGCGGTGTTCCTCAGGCGAGGGCGGCCCGGATCCGGGCGAGCCATTCGGTGCCCATCCGGTGTCCGTCGGGGAACCGGTCGTCGCGGTCCCAGCGCCACGTGGCGACCATCGCCAGCACGAGGATCCGGCAGTCGCGCAGCAGGTCGTGGTCGACTCCCGGGTAGTGCGCGCCGACCTCCTCGGGGGCGTGGGCGAGGTCGAACTCGACGGGTCCGGTGCAGCACGTCTCCAGGTCGACGAACAGCGGGCCCTCGCGTGTGGTGAGCAGGTTGCCGGGGTGGGGCTCGCCGTGCAGGAGCTGTTCGGCGCCGCCGCGTTCGCCGACGGTCCTCTTGAGGGTGGCCAGGGTGTCGCCGAGCAGTTCGCGGTCGGGGTCGGTGAGCGCCGGGGTGCGGTCGCGGTCCGCCACGAGCCGCTGGGCGTCCCGGACCCGGTCGGTGAACCGCGGCGCGGGGAGGTCGATGCCGCGCATGCCGGTGTGCAGGCGTTCCAGGGCGTCGGCGTAGTCGGCCGGCGGGACCGGGTGGGAGGTCACGGGTTCGTGGTAGGTCCACAGGGTGACCGTGAAGCCGTCGCGTTCGTGCACGCGCGGCTCCACCCGGGGGTCGAGGGCGGCGACGGGGCAGCCGGCCCCGACGAGCCTTCGTGCGAGGTCGACCTCGAACCGCGCGACCTGCTCGGCCGTCGGCGCCACCCGGGCCAGGACGTCGCAGGGCAGCAGCCGGAGGGTGAGCTTGTTCGAGTCGTGGAGGACGACGGCGTCCCGGGCGGCCAGGCCGAGCGAGGAGGCGATCGCGGTGGCCGCGGCCACCGCCCGTGGGAACTGTGCTGCCCGCATGCGGGTCGGTCCTTTCTCGGTGTTCACATCCGGGCCTTGAGCACGTCGATCTCGCAGCCCGGCGCCGCCGGGTCGAAGCCGTGCCCGACCAGCCAGCGGATCGCCAGCAGGCAGCGCAGGGACCACCACGCGCGGATCAGGTCGGGGTCGACGTCGGCGCCGTAGCCGGCGATGACGTCGCCGAGGTGCTCCTCGTGGCCCAGGGTCAGGACGGCGAGGTCGAACAGGGCGTCGCCCGGTCCCGCCTCGGTCCAGTCGATGACGCCGGTGACCTCGTCGCCGTCGACGAACACGTGGGCGGGTTGCAGGTCGCCGTGGACGAACACCGGTGTCCACGGCCGCAGCGCGGCCTGCGCGAGCCGGCGGTTGTGCGCGACCAGGTCGGCGGGGAGGAGGCCGTCGTCGAGGAGGCGGGCGCACTCGGCGTCCAGGTCGGCCGCGAGCCGGTCGGGGTCCCTGCCTGGCCAGGGGGGCGGCGGCGCGTCGTGGAGTGCCCGCACGGCGGCCCCGGCCGCGGCCCACGCCGCCGGTGACGCGGTGGACGGTTCGCCGAGGCGGCCCAGGGGTCGGCCCGGGAGGGCGGCGAGGGCGAGCGCGGGGGGTCTGCGCCACAGGACCTCGGGGGTGGGGACCGGCGCCAGGGCCATCGCCTCGACCTCGGTGTCGGTGCGGCTCTGGTCGGCGTCGACCTTCAGGAACACGTCGCCGACGCGCAGTGTCGCGCAGTCCCGGTGGGCGACGACCACCTCGACCTCTTCCACGTGGAGCATTGTCACAGGGCGCACTCCGGCGGGGCCAGGCGTTTTCCCGCGCCCCGGCCCCGCCGCGCGGCCACGGGTCGGCCCGGGGGCGCGACCCGGAACGATCCGCCGAACAGCCCTAGGGGCGGCGTGTGGCCAGGACGCAGAACTCGTTGCCCTCCGGATCGGCCAGCACCACCCAGGTGTCCCCCTCGCCCTGGCCCACGTCCACGCGCCGGGCGCCCAGCCCCAGCAGCCGATCGACCTCTTCGGCCTGGTCCCGGTCGGTCGGGTTCACGTCGATGTGCAGCCGGTTCTTGACGACCTTGCCCTCCGGTACCCGTGCGAAGGTCAGCACCGGGGGGACCGGTCCGGGCCGCCGGGCGCCCTTGGGGACCCCGGGTGAGCCGATGGAAACGAAGCCGTCCTCCCGCCCCTGCACCTCATAGCCCAGGACCTCGCACCAGAACCGGGCGAGGGCCTTCGGATCCGCGCAGTCGAACGCGAGCTCGGTGAACTTGCTGGCCATGTCGGCATCCCTTTCTCCGGCACCGGTGTTCCCGCCTCCACCCTGCCGAAGAACCGTGCGCCGGCGCCATCCATTTGCCGCGCCCCGACCGGTGCGTTCCTCACCGCGACCTCGACGGGGCTCTCACCGCCATGTCCGGCGCCGCGCGCCCGCACCGGCGGGCCACGGCTCGCCCGACCATCCGGCCGGCTCCGCCCCCGTCCACCGCCACGCCCGTCGGCCGGCGGGCCGCCTCCTAGGCCGGGGTGAGGTGCTCCTCCAGGTCCGGGCCCACCGGGTAGACGCGCTCGGGGGGCAGGAGCCGCCGGGCCTGGTCGGCGCGCCCGCCGCGGACGAGCGCCGCCGCCTTGTGGACCTGCGGGGTGAGGTCGGTGAGGCCGACCACCCAGTCCTCGGCGAACGTGCGGATCAGGTGGCGGCCGATGCCGACCTGGATGCTGTAGTGGTTCAGGGCCGCTCCGCGCAGCGAGCGCTCGGGGTCCCACTGCAGGTGCACGGCGGCCCGGGACAGCTTCTCTGGGGCGGCGGTGGTCGGTACGGCCTGGGACAGGGCCCGCTCCCAGCCCTGCCGGGTCATCCGCACCGCCAGGACGCGTTCCTGCCCCGGTTTGCGGGCCCAGTTGCTGCGGTGCATCAGCCACAGGAACGAGGGCTTGATCCAGGTCATCCGCTGGAACGAGAAGGGGGCGACGAAGCGCCCCGCCCGCAGTGCGGCGTCGGCGATCGCGGGCGGGTACGCCTGGTAGACCACGATGGTGCGGGCGTCGTAGTCGGCGCGGATCCGGTACTGCGTCATGGGCCGCATCCTGTCATCGGCCGTTCCGGCGCGGCCAGCGGTTTACCGCCGTGCGGGCCCGCCCCGGTTCAGCGGCGCCCGCCGAACTCCCACGGGTGGACCTCGACCTCGGCGTACCGCTCCCCGTCCAGCACGGTCCGCGCGGCCCCGGCGTCGGCGGCCCGTACCAGCGCCGCCGTCCCCACCCGGACCGTTCCGTCGTCGGACAGCAGCGGCCCGTAGGCGACCAGTGCGTCCCGGTCGTCGGGCACCGCGGTGTCCGGTGCGCCCCCGGTGTGCTCGGGGCCCAGCCCGAGCAACAGGAACAGGTGGCCGTCATCGCCTCCGCCCTCGGCCCGCGGGAAGTCCCACATGGTGCGTCCCAGCAGGTTGCGCCACCGGCGCAGCAGCACGTCCCGGTACGCCCCCGCCTGGTAGTTCGGCTCCGCGAAGGCGAACTCCCGGGCGGCCGCCGCGTCCGGCAGGTCCACGATGTGCACGCTGCCGGTCGGCGTCTCCCCGTCCTCGGCGAACGTCGGCCCGCGCGCGATCATCCCCTCGGCGAACCGGTCCATGTAGGACCAGTGCGCTTCCAGCAATTCTTCGCGCAGGGCCAGGGATCCCCGCCGGTCGCGGTGGTAACAGAAGAACTCCATGGCCTCATTCTTCACGGGAGGCCCCCTCCGGGAGCGGCCGGGGTCGCGTCGGGGACACCGGGGAGCGGGCCCTCACCGCGGGAGCCGGTCCAGGAAGTCGGCGACCAGCGGCGCGATGGCCCCCAGGTGGTCCTCCAGTGCGAAGTGCCCGGTGTCGAACAGGTGCAGTTCGGCGTCGGGCACGTCCCGCAGGTACGCCCGCGCGCCCGGCTCCGGGAAGAAGGGGTCCCGGGCGCCCCACGTGATCAGCGTCGGCGGCCGGTGCCCGCGCAGCCACGCCTGCCAGGCCGGGTAGGCGGCCACGTTGTTCTTGTAGTCGAAGGCCAGCGCCAGCTGGGCCCGCTCGCGTCCGGGGCGGTCGAAGAACGCGGCGTCCAGCAGCGGGCCGTCCGGGTCGATCAGCTCCGGTGCGGCAGCCCCGGTCTCGTACTGGCCGCGGATGCCCTGCGGGGTGAGCAGTCCCAGGACGGCATCCCGTGCGCCGGGGGCGTCCGGCGTCAGGGCGATGAAGTCCCGCGCCCCCTCCGACAGGCCCTCCTCGTAGGCGTTGCCGTTCTGCACCACCAGGCCGGTGATCCGCTCGGGGTGCCGCAGGGCGTGGCGGAATCCCACCGGTGCCCCGAAGTCGAACATGTAGAGCGCGTACCGCTCCAGTCCCAGCGCGTCGGTGAACGCGTCCACGACGTCGGCCAGGCGGTCGAAGGTGTGGGCGAACCCCTCCGGTTCCCGGGTGCGCCCGAAGCCCGGGTAGTCCGGGGCGATCAGCCGGTACCGCCGCCCCAGGGCGTCGATGAGGCGGCGGAACTGGTGTGAGCCGGACGGGAAGCCGTGCAGGAGCAGCAGGGTCGGGGCGTCCTCGGCCTCGGGGAGGGACTCGCGGTAGAAGACGTCCGCCCCGGCGACGGTGACGCGGCGGTGGGCGGTCCGGGCGGGGAGTGCGAGCGGCGGGGCGGTGCGAACGGACATGTCACATGCCTTCCTGTGGAGAAGATGCATTAGTTCTACTCCGGTGTCGGCTAATGGGTCAATGCCGCCATGTAGCATTAGTCCATGGATGAGCGCGGACCCCTCACCGGAGAACCCCTGGCCCTGGACCTGGTCAACACCCGGCCCGCGGGCCCGGACGGACGCCGTACGGACCTGATCGCCACCCCCGGGCTGCTGGCCGCCTGGCTGTCCCTGGAGGCGGACCGCCTGCCCGCCGAGGCCCGGGGTCCCGCCACCGCCGCGGACCTGGCCGCCCTGCACGCGGTGCGCGCCGACACCGGGGCGGTGGTGGACGCCCTGCTGGAGGGGGTGGCCCCGCCCCGGGCGGCCCTGGCCGGGCTCAACGCCGCCCAGCGCGCCGCGCCGCCCGTGCGCGAACTGCACCGGGACGGCACCGGGGTGAGGGCTGTGACCTGCCGTTCCGGACCGGCGGGGGCGGTGCTGGCGGCGGTGTTCGCCGAGGCCGCGGCGGATCTCGTCACCGGGCCGGGGGCCGCCGGGATCAAGCGGTGCGAGGCGCAGGGTTGCGTGATGCTGTTCCTGCCCGCCCACCCCCGGCGCCGCTGGTGCTCGCCCTCCCGCTGCGGCAACCGCGCCCGCGTCGCCCGCTACTACCGGCGCCACAGGGCGGCGCCGGCCGGTTCCGAGCCGTCCTGATCCGAGCGGGCCGCCTGCGCGGGCCGGCGCCGGCCGACTGGTGTGTCCGGACCCCGGGCGCGGAGGGCGGACCCGATGCGAAGGCTCACCGTCGGTGGGGCGGGCACCGGCACCGCGAGCGCGGTCCGGTGTGTCGGGGCGGGGCCCGGTCCGCTCCCGCCGTCCGTGGGGGCGCGACCGTCCGGGGCGCGGTGTCGGCGGGGGCCGGTAGCGTTCCCGCATGAGTTACGCGCTGACGGCCTACGTGGTCGACCTCGACGTCCTGCACGCCTCCGTGGGTTCGGGGGACGACAAGCTGCGGCGGATGATCGGCGGCCGGTTCAAGCAGCACCTGGAGCACTTCGACGCCCAGTTCTCCGGCCTGGACCTCCTCCCCGTCCGCGACGCGATCCGCGCGGTCATCGAGGGCGGACCCTTCGAGCCGGACCAGGGCACCATGTACAACTACGCCTACAAGTGGATCTGCGAGTTCCACGGCCGGTACCTGGACAACAACGACTTCTCCCCGATGCGGGCCGGGTGGCCCGAGACCGTCGACGAGGGGCTCGGGGCGGTGGGGGTGACCGCGGTGAGCGTCGCGGAGTTCGGCTACGGCCGCGCGCCCGACCCGGTCCCCGCGCCCTCGGACTTCGTCCCCGGCTACGGCGAGTGGAGCACCGAGCGGTGCCGCAAGGCCCTGGAGCAGTGGGGCGCCGCCGACGACGGGGCCAAGGCCGCGCTCGACCCCGATGTCCTCCAGGCCGCCGAGTCCTGCATGGGGTGGTGCCGGGCCGCCGACGCGGCCGGCCGGGGCGTGGCGGGCTTCTTCAGTTGACCGGAGCGCGGCCCGGCGGCGCGCCCCTCCTGCCGCCACCGCCCCCGCCGGGGCCCTCGCCCTTCCTGCTGCGACTGTGGGAGGAGGCCGACCTGCCCCTGGTCGTGGCGGCGGCCGCCGACCCCTACACCGTCAGCGTCACCACGCTCCCCGACCCCTGTGACGAGGCCGCCGCCCGCCGGTACATCGAGAGCCGGGCGCTGGTGCTCTCCCGCGGGATCGGCGTCCCGCTGGTGATCGCCGACACCCGCACCGGGCGCGGGGTCGGCGGGATCACCCTGTCGCTGCGCGACGCGTCCGAGGGCCGCGCCTCCCTCGGCTACTGGGTGGCCCCGGGCCACCGGGGGTGCGGTGCCGCCGCCCACGCCCTGCGCCTGGCCTCCGCCTGGGCGCACGACGCCCTGGGGGTGCCCCGGCTGGAGCTGGCGATCGAGCCGTGGAACACCGGGTCGCTGCGGGTGGCCGGGGCCGCCGGGTTCCGCCGGGAGGGCCTGATGCGCCGGTGGCAGGAGATCGGCGGCGAGCGCCGCGACCTGTACCTGTACGCCCGCCTGGCCGGGGACCCCCGCCCCTGACCGGCCGTCCCCCGCGCGGCCTTCGCCGGACGGGACCCGCGGAAGGGCCGCCGGGGAAACCGGATTGTGCCGCGGGCGGGGGAGGGGTGTCATAGGGGGCATGGACCTGACGACCTCCCTGCCCGCGTTCCTCGTCGCCGTGGTGCTCATCTCCGCCTCCCCCGGACCCGCGATGGTGCTGATCATGCGCCGTGCCGCGCAGCGCGGCCTGCCCGGGGCCGTGCCCACGGTCCTGGGCCTGGAGGCGGGCCTGTACGTGTGGGCGCTGTGCGTCGGCGCCGGCCTGGCCGCCCTGGTGGCGGCCTCCGAGGCCGCCTACCTCGTCCTGCGCGTGGCCGGTGCGGCCTTCCTGCTGTACCTGGGGGTGAAGGCGCTGCTGTCCGCCCGGCGCGGCCCCGCCGGGGCCGGCCCCGTCGACGCGCCCCCGCCGCGGGAGGCGGCCCGGGCCTGGTGGCGGGCCTTCGGGGAGGGGTTCCTGGTGATGCTGGCCAACCCCAAGGCCGCCGCGTTCATGGTCGCGTTCTATCCGCAGTTCGTCCCGGCGGACCGGCCGCTGTTCGCCACGACCGCCCTGCTGGCGCTGCTCCAGGTGGCCGTGGAGATCGCCCTGTACCTGGGGCTGGCCGCCGTGGTCGGCCGCGCGGGGGAGTGGTTCCGGCGCCCGGCGGTCCGCCGCTGGTCGGATGCCGTCAGCGGGACGGTGCTGGTCGGCCTGGGCGTCCGGATGGCCGTCCACGGCCGCTGACGCGGGCGGCCCCGGCCCCCGTGCGGGGACCGGGGCCGCGGGGCCTCTCAGGCGGCGGTGCGCAGGTCGCGCGGCTCGGCCTCGGGCAGGCCGCGCTCGCAGGTCCCGCACTCGGCGCGGCGGCGCACCGCGTAGGCCGCCACCGCCGCGGCCAGGGCCACGCCCCACACCGCCATCGACATGAAGATCGCGGTGTGCAGCGCCGACGAGCTCGTCATGCCCACCTGGTCCAGGGCGAACTGCACGATGACGCTGCGCCCCATGGCGATCAGCGCGACCGCGACCGCGGTCGCCGGGACCACCGCCAGCGCCACCGGCACCCGGCGGCCCGCCAGGCCGACCATCCAGAACGGGAACCGCACGCCCCAGCGCTGCACCAGCCCCAGCATCAGCACGGCGCCGACCACTCCCGCCGAGCCCAGGCCGACCCCGATGAACAGGGTGCCCGGGTCGGCCCGCAGCTCCTCGGCGAAGCCCTCGCCCATGCCCGGGGTGATGCCGAACAGCCAGGGGAACCGGATCGACGGGTACAGCAGGGCGCTCAGGCAGGCGACCAGGACCGCGATCCGGCCCGCCCGCAGCGCCCGCACCCGGGTGGCGTGCTCGGCGTGCGGGGTCCAGTCGTGGGCGCGTCCGCAGTCCGGGCAGGCGCCGCGCGCGGCCCGCAGGGCCGAGAGCCCGGCCACCGCCCACAGCGCCGCGCCGGCGGCGAAGAAGAACAGGCCCAGGTTCTCCGGCAGCATCATCTGGGTGATCCACATCCCGGCCAGGCCGGGCACGAACCAGCCCGCCACCGGCATGATCATCGTGTACCCCAGGAACGCCAGCAGGCTCCCGGTCACGAACAGCGCCACCACGGCCGCCGACATGCCCCAGGCGGCGTAGGCCACCGCCCGGCCGCCGCGGCCCGGGCGCATCATCAGCAGGGCGGTCGCGGTGCCCGCGGCCCCCAGGGCCAGGGTGGTCCAGGCGGCCGCGCCGGCGCCCCAGCGCCCGTACAGGGAGCCGAACCCGTCGCCGTCGGGGACCCCCGGCGGCAGCAGGCCGGCGGCCCAGCCCAGGCCCAGGGCGAGGGCGACCGCGGACCAGGCCAGGACGGCCCAGGTGATCGGTGCGGTCCGGGCGGCGGATGCGGTCCCGGGTACGGCGGGGGGTGCCGAGGTGTTCACGGCGTGCTCCTCACAGGCGTGCGGTGTCTTCTCCACCAAGCCTGTCGGCGCGGGGCCGGGCGGTCCTCACCTGCGCGGTGGGGCCGGGGTCAGCCGCGGGAGGCCTGGTGGGCCTTCTCCAGGGCGGAGGCGAACACCTCCACCGGCTGGGCGCCGGACACCCCGAAGGCGCGGTCGATCACGAAGAACGGCACCCCGGTCGCGCCCAGCCGCCGGGCGGCGTCGATGTCGGCGTTCACCTCGGCGGTGTAGGCGTCCCCGGCCAGCACCTCGCGGGCCTCGTCCTCCTCCAGGCCGATCTCCACGGCGATCTTCACCAGGGTCTCGGGGTCGGAGAGGTCCTCGGCCCGCACCAGCTGGGCGTTCATGAACGCCTCGTGGGCGGCGTCGCCCAGGCCCCTGCCCTGGGCCAGGTGGACCAGGCGGTGGGCGTCGAAGGTGTTGACCATGACGCCGGAGGCGAAGTCGTACTCCAGCCCCTCCTCGGCGGCGACCCGGGTGACCTGCTCGGTCATGGCGCGCACCTGCTCGCGCGGGGCGCCCATCTTCTTGGACAGCGCGTCGTAGACGGGGATGCTCTCGCCCTTGGCGAAGCCGGGGTCGAGCTGGAAGCTGCGCCAGGTGACCTCGACCTCGTCGGCGTGCGCGAAGGACTCCAGCGCCCTCTCGAAGCGGCGCTTGCCGATGTAGCACCACGGGCAGACGATGTCGGACCAGATCTCTACCTGCACGGAACGAACTCCCCACTCACCAGCACACGCCGTCCGAGCACGCGGGCGCGTCCTCGGTCCCCACCGTCACCAGGCCCGTGACCATGGCCAGGGGCGGTGTCGCGGGCGGTGCCGGGTCCGCGGGGGCCGCCTCGCGCCCGTCGGTGGTGCCGGTGGCCTGCTGCGGCGCGGTCCGCTCGGTGTCCTGCTCGTCCACGACGCCCCCTCACTTACATATTGTGCGTAACCACATTATCAGTGAGTATGGGGGAGTCGCAGGTCAGGGACAAGGAGGCACTTCAATGTCCGCAACGAACACCCGTGTTCCCCCGGGGGAGGGTGTCGGCCCCGCCGTGAACCCCGACGACTGCCCGGTCCGGGAGGTCCTGGACCGCATCGGCGACAAGTGGAGCGTGCTCGTCATCGTGCTGCTGGGTCGGCGCACCCACCGCTACAGCGAGCTGCACCGCACCATCGACGGCATCAGCCAGCGCATGCTCACCCTCACCCTGCGCGCCCTGGTCCGCGACGGCCTGGTGGAGCGCACCGCCCACGCCAGCGTCCCCCCGCGGGTGGAGTACTCCCTCACCGGCCTGGGCCGCACCCTGCTCGAACCCCTGACCGCGCTGGACCGGTGGGCCGTCGAGCACCGGGAGGACGTCCGGGCCGCCCGCGAACGCCACGATCGCGAGCGGCCCGGGGCTTAGGACGGCTCCGGCGGGTCATCCCGGTCGCGGCCGCCTCTCGCCGCTGCGCCCGTGCCCGGGCGCCCGACCCCGACGAACGCCCCCGGCACTCGGGGCGGGCGCCGAACCAGACGAGGGCGTCCAACGAACACGCCCTGCGCCCCTTCCCGGACGCCCCGCCCCGAAGGCCCGCGGCCGCCGGGCCGCGGTGCGGCGGTTCTCAGGCGCCGCCGGTGCGGCGGGCGCTGCGCGCCGCGTCCGCCTCGCGCGCCGCCCGCACCAGTGCGCGCACCCGCTCCGAGGTCGCCTCGCCGGGGCACACGACCGCCACCCACCCCTGGGCCGCGTACAGCGGGTGGGCGATGATCCGGTCCGCCTGCGAGGGGTCCGTCCCGTCGGCGTGCTCGGCGTGCGCGGCCGGCGGGTACCCCACCAGCTCCTCGAACAGCTCCCGCCCCACCGCGATGTTCACCCGGAACACCCCGGGCCGGTCCAGCCGGGAGGCGGTGTCGAACCCGGGGTAGTCCGAGGCCACCACCGTCGCGAACGGCATGTTCCGCCGCCGTTCGGGGTCGCCGCCGGGCTCGTGGAAGAAGAACACGTCCCCCCACGCCGCCTCCGGCGCCCCGTTCTCGGGGCCGGCCCGCACGGTGCCCACCTCCGGCAGTCCTTCGATGAACGCGATGATCTCGTCCTGGGTCATGGCAGGCCCCTTCCGGTCGGTCCACGGGCCCCGGTGGGTGGCCCGTGCCTTCCATCGTGGCCTTGAACTCCTTTCGGAACCCTGGAGCCGCATTCACCCCGTGGAACCGGGGGTGGGGTCCCCGAAACCCTCCAAACGCGGACCAGGGCGGCCGGTCAGTCCAGCGCCCAGGCGGGCAGCGCCTCCACCCGGTCGGCCCACCGCGGGGCCGCCGCCGGGTCCGCGCCCAGCACCCCGCCCACGATCGCGGCCACGGTGTCCATGTCGCCGCCCGGCGCGACCGCGGCCCACAGCGCCGGCTCCAGCGGCGCGCGCAGGTGCTTGGCCGCCACCCACAGCGCGAACGGCACCGTGTCCAGGGCCCGCACCCGCGAGCCGTTGCCCAGCCGGTGGGCCGCGCCCACGGGCTCGGGCACGATGAGCAGCGCTCGCGCGGCCCGCACCCCCTCCCGCAGCGCGCCCCGGGGCAGCAGGTCGGCCACCCGGCCCAAGAACGTCCCCGGAGCCCCCGCCTCGCCCCGTGCCACCAGGGCGGCGGCCACCGCCACCGCGACCGCCCCGTCCACCGCCTCGGGGTGGGTGTGGGTGACGCGCGCGCTCACCGCCGCCCACCCGGCCGCGGCCCCGGGGTCGTCGGCGAAGAACGCGCCCAGCGGCGCCACCCGCATCGCCGCGCCGTTGCCCCACGACCCGGCCCCGTCGAACAGGCCCGCCGCCAGGTCCCGGTGGTCGGCGCCCTCGCGCACCAGCCGCAGCAGGCGGCCGGTGGCGGGCCCGTACCCGCGGTCGAAGTCGTGGTGGGCGGCGAAGGACCCCGCCAGCCGGTCGGCGTCCACCTCCCCGTGCCGGACGACCTCCCGGTACACCGACGCGGCCATCTCGGTGTCGTCGGTCCACGACCACACCCCCTCGGGCAGCTCCCGGGCGCGGTGCCGGAACCGGTTGCCGGGCACGAAGAACTGGGAGCCGAAGGCGTCGCCCACGGCCAGGGCGGACAGGCTGGACAGTGCGCGGCGGGCGCGCTCGGAGGCGTCGAAGGAGAGCGGAGAGGTGGTCATCGCCCGCCATCCTCCCCCACCCGCGCCCTCCCGAACAGGGTGTGACCGAGGTCCCACCGGGGCCCGCGACCCCGCCCACGCTCGCACTATGCCCCCATCACTCGGCTCCCACCTGCGGTGACAGCACAACGAAACATGCCCGACACCATCGCCCAACGCCCGGGTAACACCTCGGAGGTTGCCTGAAACGCAACCGCACCGGGAGGAACACCCCCATGGAAGAACTCGTCGTCATCGGCAACGGCATGGTCGGCCACCGACTCGTCGAGGCCCTGCGCGACCGCGACGCGGCGGGCCACTGGCACATCACCGTCGTGGGCGAGGAGCCCCGCACCGCCTACGACCGCGTCGCCCTGTCCTCCTACTTCGACGGCGCCACCGCCGAGGACCTGTCCCTGGGCGACCTGTCCGGCCCCGCCGTGGACGTGCACGTCGACGAGCGGGCCACCGCCGTCGACCGCGCCGCCCGCACCGTCACCACGGCCTCGGGGCGCACCCTGGCCTACGACCGGCTCGTCCTGGCCACCGGCTCCAGCCCCTTCGTGCCCCCCGTGCCCGGACACGACCTGCCCGGCTGCCACGTCTACCGCACCATCGAGGACCTGGAGGCCATCACCGCGGCCGCCCGCGCCGGGGCCCGCACCGGCGTCGTCATCGGCGGCGGCCTGCTGGGCCTGGAGGCCGCCAACGCCCTGCGCCTGCTGGGCATGGACGCCCACGTCGTGGAACTCGCGCCCCACCTGATGCCCGCCCAGATCGACGAGGGCGCCGGATCGCTGCTCGCCGGGCTCGTCTCCGACCTGGGCGTGCACGTCCACACCGGCGCCGCCTCCACCGCCGTGGAGGCCGGCCCCGACGGCCGCGCCGCCCGCCTGCTCCTGGCCGACGGCACCCGCCTGGACACCGACCTGGTCGTCTTCTCCGTGGGCATCCGCCCCCGCGACGAGCTCGCCCGCGCGGCCGGACTGGACGTGGGCGAACGCGGCGGCATCACCGTCGACGACACCTGCACCACCTCCGACGCCCGCATCCACGCCATCGGCGAGGCCGCCTGCCACCGCGGCACCGTCTACGGGCTCATCGCCCCCGGCAACGCCATGGCCGAGGTCCTGGCCGACCGCCTCGTCGGCGGGCGGGCCACCTTCACCGGCGCCGACACCTCCACCAAGCTCAAGCTGCTGGGCGTGGACGTGGCCAGCTTCGGCGACGCCCACGGCCGCACCGCCGACTGCCTGGACGTGGTGGTCAACGACGCCGCCACCGGCCGCTACGCCAAGCTCGTCCTGTCCGACGACGCCACCACCCTGCTGGGCGGCGTCCTGGTGGGCGACGCCACCGCCTACGCCACCCTGCGCCCCCTGGTGGGCTCGCCCCTGCCCGGCGACCCGCTGGCCCTGATCACCCCCCAGGGCGAGGCCCTGGGCGCCGACGCCCTGCCCGACTCGGCGCAGATCTGCTCCTGCAACGCCGTCACCAAGGGCGCCATCGCCCAGGCCATCTGCGACGGCAACCACGACGTCCCCGCCCTGAAGGCGTGCACCCGCGCCGGCACCAGCTGCGGCTCGTGCGTGCCCATGCTCAAGAACCTCCTGGACAAGGCCGGGATCGCCCAGTCCAAGGCCCTGTGCGAGCACTTCGCCCACTCCCGGGCCGAGCTGCTGGAGATCGTGCGCGCCACCGGCATCACCACGTTCTCGGCCCTCATCGAGGCCCACGGCACCGGCGCCGGCTGCGACATCTGCAAGCCCGCCGTCGCCTCCATCCTGGCCTCCCTGGGCAACGGCCACATCCTGGAGGGGGAGCAGGCCTCCCTCCAGGACACCAACGACCGCCACCTGGCCAACATGCAGCGCAACGGCACCTACTCCGTCGTGCCGCGCATCCCGGGCGGGGAGATCACCCCCGACAAGCTCATCGTCATCGGCGAGGTCGCCCGCGACTTCGGCCTCTACACCAAGATCACCGGCGGCCAGCGCATCGACCTGTTCGGCGCCCGCCTGGAGCAGCTGCCCGCGATCTGGACCCGCCTGGTCGAGGCCGGGTTCGAGTCCGGGCACGCCTACGGCAAGTCGCTGCGCACCGTGAAGTCCTGCGTGGGCACCACCTGGTGCCGCTACGGCGTCCAGGACTCCGTGGGGCTGGCCATCCGCCTGGAGGAGCGCTACCGGGGCCTGCGCTCGCCCCACAAGCTCAAGTCCGCCGTCTCCGGGTGCGCCCGCGAGTGCGCCGAGGCCCGCGGCAAGGACTTCGGGATCATCGCCACCGAGCACGGCTGGAACCTGTACGTCGGCGGCAACGGCGGCTTCACCCCCCGCCACGCCGACCTGCTGGCCTCGGACCTGGACGAGCCCACCCTCATCCGCTACATCGACCGGTTCCTGATGTTCTACATCCGCACCGCCGACCGCCTCCAGCGCACCGCCGCCTGGATCGAGGCCCTGGACGGCGGCCTGGACCACCTGCGCGAGGTCGTCGTGGAGGACTCCCTGGGCATCGCCGCCGACCTGGAGGCCGCCATGGACCGCCACGTCGCCTCCTACACCGACGAGTGGGCCGCCGTCCTGGCCGACCCCGACAAGCTGGCCCGCTTCCAGTCCTTCGCCAACGCCCCCGACACCCCCGACCCCACCATCGCCTTCACCACCACCCGCGACCAGCCCGTCCCCGCCGCGCCCGTCGGGCTCGGCATCCCCACCCTGCGCACCCGGGAGAACGCATGACCGCCTACGCCACCGAGGCCGCCCGCCCGGCCGCCGAGGACACCGGCTCCGCCTGGACCGCCGCCTGCCCCAGCGCCCGGCTGCGCCCCGACGACGGCGTCGCCGTCCTGCTGCCCGGCGGACGCCAGGCCGCCCTGTTCCGCACCCGCACCGGGGAGCTGTACGCCGTCGACAACATCGACCCCTTCACCGGGGCCGCCGTCCTGTCCCGCGGCATCGTCGGCGACCGCGCCGGCGAGCCCACCATCGCCTCGCCCCTGCTCAAGAACGTCTTCTCGCTGCGTACCGGCCGCAGTCTGGACGATCCGGACGTGGCCCTGGACACCTGGGCCGTCCACGACGACGGCACCACCGTGCGCATCGGCGCCCGGGCCCGTACGGAGGGCACCACATGACCACCGCCCCGCCGCTCACCCCCGGCCCGCGCACCCCGAGCCCGCCCACCACCGCGCCCCTGGCCGGGTTCACCGTCGCCGTCACCGCGGCCCGCCGCGCCGACGAGCTCTCCGCCCTGCTGCGCCGCAAGGGCGCCCAGGTGATCGCCGCCCCGGCGCTGCGCATCGTCCCCTTGAGCGACGACCAGCGCCTGGCCGCGGTCTCCGACGACCTGGTCCGCCGCCCCGCCGACGTCGTCGTCGCCACCACCGGCATCGGCTTCCGCGGCTGGGTGGAGGCCTGCGAGACCTGGGGCACCGTCGACGGCCTGCTGGACTCCCTGCGCGCCTCCCGCCTGCTCGCCCGCGGCCCCAAGGCCAAGGGCGCCATCCGCGCCGCCGGGCTCACCGAGGAGTGGTCCCCGCCCTCGGAGTCCTCCGCCGAGGTCCTGGACTACCTCCTGCAGCGCGGCGTCCAGGGGCTGCGCGTGGCCATCCAGCTGCACGGCGAGCCCCTGCCCGACTTCACCGCCGCCCTGCGCCTGGCCGGGGCCGACGTCGTGGAGATCCCCGTCTACCGGTGGACCCAGCCCGAGCAGACCGGCCCCCTGGACCGGCTCATCGAGGCGATCACTTGCGGGGGAGTGGACGCCGTCACCTTCACCAGCGCCCCGGCCGCCGCCGGGCTGCTCGCCCGCGCCCGCGCCACCGGCCACGGCGACGCCCTCGTCCAGGCCCTGCGCCGCGACGTGCTGGCCATGTGCGTGGGCCCGGTCACCGCCCGCCCGCTCATGGCCCAGGACATCCCCACCACCTGGCCCGAGCGCGCCCGGATCGGCGCCCAGGTGCGGTCCCTGGCCGAGGAGCTGCCCGCGCGCTTCCCGACCCTGGCCGTGGCCGGGCACCGGCTGCGCCTGCGCGGCCACGCGGTCCTGGTCGACGGCACCGTCCACACCCTCTCGCCCACCCTCATGCGGCTCATGCGCGCCCTGGCCCACCGCCCCGGCCAGGTCCAGGACCGCACCCGCCTGCTCACCTGTCTGGGGGAGGACGCCGACGCCCACGCCGTGGAGACCGCCGTGGCGCGGCTGCGCACCGCGCTGGGCGACCCCAAGATCATCCAGACGGTCGTCAAGCGCGGCTACCGGCTGGCCCTGGACGACACCCCCGGATGCGAGTGAGGACCGTGCACCGACACCCCGCCCTGCTGCTGGCCCTGCACGGCACCCGCGACCCGCGCGGCACCGCCGTCGCCCACTCCCTGGCGCTGCGGGTGGCCGAGCTGACGCGCGTGCCCACCCGCCTGGCCTTCGCCGACGTCCTGGAGCCCACCGTCGGCCGGGTCGCCGCCGACTCCCCGGGCCCCCTGGTGGTGGTGCCGGCGTTCCTGGCGGCGGGCTACCACGTGCGTACCGACATCCCCGACCAGCTCGCCCGCGCCGGGCGCGCCGACGCCGTCGTCACCCCCGCCCTGGGCGACCACCCGGCCGTGCGCGACACCGCGGTGCGGCGGCTGGTCCGCGCCGGGTACCGGCCCGGCGACGCCGTGGTCCTGGGCTGCGCGGGGACCTCCGACCCCCGCGCCATGGCCGACCTGCGCCGCGCCGCCGACGCCCTGTCGGGCCGCCTGGAGGCCCCGGTCCACCTCGCGTTCGCCGCCACCGCCGCGCCCACCGTCGCCGAGCGCGTCGCCGAGCTGCGCGCCCGCGGGCACCGGCGCGTCGCGGTGGCCTCCTGGCTGCTGGCCCCCGGGCTGTTCCAGCGGCGGCTGGAACGGTCCGGGGCCGACGTGGTGGCCGGCCCCCTGTGCCCGGACGCGGCCGTCGCCCACGCCGTCGCCGCCCGCTACGCCGGGGCCGCCATCCCCCAACCCGCCTGAACGCCCGGGCGGGTGGCCGATTGCGGCAACCGGGTGCGCATCCGCCGCCGACGGGGAAGACATCCCGGTGGACCCGCCACCGCCCCCCGAGAGGCAGCGCCATGCCCACGCCCCTTGTGTCCGACGACGTCCGCGAACCCGCCTGGGACCGCGCCATGGGCGTCCTGACCGGGGCCGCCGCCGCAACGGCCCTGGTCGGCGCCGACCCCGGGCTGCTCGCCCGGTTCCTGGACCCGGCCCCCTCGCCGCCCGCCCGCCTGGCCTCCCTGGCCCGTACCGCGCTGGACCACCGCTCCCCGCCGCCCGCCGACCCCCTGGACCGGGCCTGGACCGACGCCCTGCGCACCCTGGTGCGCACCGGCGCCGCCCCCGACCGCTCGCCCGAGCTGGAGCACGCCCCCGTCGACGACCCCCGCGGCGCCTCCTGGCGGGCCCTGGTCCGCACCCCCGTCCCCGAGCACGCGCCCCACCGCGGCTCCTTCGCCTGCACCCACCTGGTGGACGCCGTCTGGACCGCCTACACCGCCTCCGGGGACCCGGCCGCCATGTACACCGGGGCCCTGGCCGGGGCGCGCTGGGGCCTGTCCGCCGTCCCCCTGCAGGCGCTGCGGGTCCTGGCCGGGACGGTGGACCCCCACACCCTGGTCGCCGACACCTTCGCCCTGGTCCGCGGCCCCCGCGCCGACCTGTGGCCCCACTGCAGCGTCCTGGCGGCCGAGCCGCGCCGCCTGCCGCCCTTCGCCGTCCCCCACCCCCTGGACCCCGAGGTCCTGCTGGGCAACATCGACCACCTGCGCGCCCGCCCCGAGACCGTCGACGCCGTGGTGTCGCTGTGCCGTACCCACCCCACCGACGCGCCCCACCTGGCCCCGGCCGACTGGGTCCGGGTGTGGCTGCACGACAATCCGCGCACCAACGCCAACCTGCACTTCGCCCTGGACGAGGCCGCCGCCGCGGTCGCCGCCCTGCGCGCGGAGGGCAAACGCGTCCTGCTGCACTGCTGGGCCGGGGCCTCGCGCACCCCGGCGGTGGCCGCCCGCTACGCCGCCGCGGGGCTGGGCGCCCCCGTGCTGCCCTCCCTGGCCCTGCTCATCCGCACCGTCGGGGGGCACCTGGACAACCCCGCCCTGGCCCGCGCCGTCGCCCACCTCAGCGGCCACGACCTGGCCGACCCGGCCGCCGCCCTGTTCCCCGACGGGATCCCGCCGCGCCGCGCCGACCTGCCCGAGCCGCGCATCACCGGATGACCGACCCGTGACCGGATAGGGACCGTCCGCAACGGTGTCGTGAGAAGTTCCACAAACCGTCGCTTTCCGGTACCGTGACCTCAGCGTTACCCCTTAGGCTCTGCGCTCAGACCCCGCGTGACGCCACCCGGCGGTCCCTCTCCGGCCCCGCGCCCGGGCCCCGGTACGGCCCGGCACCGGCGGGCGCCGTGCACCCGGCGCACCCCCCGCCCCCTTCACCCGGGCGGCGCCGTGCACGGGCCACCCGAGCGGCCCGCCCTGCCCTGTTCCCGTTCAAAGGACTCCGACGTGGGCGAAAACCAGCCCCAGACCACACCGGTCGACGAGGACACCGCGCTCCTCGACGCCGCCCACGGACCCGCGCCCGTGGGCCCCCGGGTCGCCGCCAAGCGCGCCCGCCGCAAACGCACCCTCATCCTCGCCGGCGCCGCCGGCCTGGCCCTGCTCGTGGGCGGCACCGCGACCGCGGCCGTCGTGGCCACCGGCGCGGGCCCCGAGGGCGCCACCAACGCCACCGTGGTCCCCGAGGCCGACCCCGACCCCCTCGTCCCCGCCCAGGAGCAGGGCGAGCCGGACGCCGGGGCCGCCCAGGGGGCCGAGGATGCCGTCGCCGGGGCCACCCAGACCACCAGCGCCGAGGCCTCCGACATCAAGGAGGAGCCCGAGCCGGAGCCGGAGGAGGACACCTCCACCGACAACGGCGGCGGGGGCGGCGGCGAGCCCACCGGGGAGGGCGGCACCTGCGAGGCCTCCTTCTACGGGGCCGACTTCGCGGGCCGCACCACCGCCAACGGCGAGACCTTCGACCCCAACGCGATGACCGCCGCGCACAAGACCCTGCCCTTCGGGACCATGGTGCAGGTCACCAATCCCAACAACGGGCAGTCGGTGACCGTGCGCATCAACGACCGCGGGCCCTTCGTCGCCGGCCGCTGCCTGGACCTGTCCACGGCCGCGTTCGACCAGATCATCGGCACCGGGGCCGGTGTCGGCCAGGTGCAGTGGCAGGTCGTCTCCTAGCCCCCGACCCGCCCCTCGGGCGCCCCGCACCCTCCCCGAGGGCGCGGGGCGCCCTGCGTTGCAGGCGGTGCAGGATCCGCGTGTGATCCCCCGCACGTCCCCACCGCGTGGCACAATCCCCGTCATTCGCAAGATCATCCACCGACATGCGAGGGAGCAGGGGCGTTGTTCCGCACCACCACCGGCTGGGTCGTCTCACCCACAGACCTCGTCGACACCCTCGAATGCGACCACCGCAGCGCCCTCAAGGCCGCGCTGGCCGCCCGGGTGGAGGGCGCACCCGCCCCCGAGCCCGTCGACCCCCTGGTCGCCCACCACGGCCTCCTGCACGAACAGGCCGAGCTCGAACGCCTCACCGCCCTGTTCGGCCACGTCGTGCACATCCCCGACCCCCACCCCGACGACACCTCCCTGGCCGAGGCCGCGGCCGCCACCGCCCACGCCATGGCCCAGGGCGCCCCCGTCATCTACCAGGGCTGCTTCCACCACCCCCTGCCCTCCCGCGGACCCGTCCCCGTCGCCTTCCACGGCCGCGCCGACTTCCTCATCCGCGCCGACCTGGACCCCGCCACCGGCGCGCCCCGCCCCGACGCCGACCCCGACGAGCCCTTCACCTACGAGCCCTGGGACACCAAGCTCGCCCGCCGCCCCGGGCCCGGCGCCGTCGTCCAGCTCGCCGCCTACGCCCACGCCGTCACCGTGGCCACCGGCCGCACCCCCCGCCGCATGCACCTGCTCACCGGCGACGGCCACACCCACAGCCTGGACACCGTCGACTTCACCCCCATCCTGGGCACCGTCACCGACCGGCTGCTGGACTCCCTGGCCGCCGACCCCGCCCTGCCCTCGCCCACCTGGGGCGCCCCCCGCCCCTCCTGCGACGGCTGCGGCTACTCCACCTGGTGCTCCTCCGGGCGCACCGCCGCCCGCCACCTGTCCCTGGTCGCGGGGCTGCGCACCGACCAGGCCGCCAAGCTCATCGACGCCGGCATCTGCACCATCGACGACCTGGCCCGCGCCGACGACGAGCAGCGCCCCGCCGCCCTGCCCCGCCGCTCCTTCGAGCAGCTGCGCGCCCAGGCCCGCCTCCAGGTCCGCCAGGACACCACCCGCACCCCCGACAACCCGCAGGGCACCGTCACCGCCGAGGTGTTCGCCCCCGACGGCCTGGCCGGCCTGCCCGCCCCCAGCCCCGGCGACGTCTTCTTCGACATGGAGGGCTACCCCTACCACTCCCGCGAGGGCGGGCGCGGCCTGGAGTACCTCTTCGGCGCCACCACCGAGGACGAGCACGGAGCCGAGACCTTCCACACCTTCTGGGCCCACGACCGCGTCCAGGAGAAGAAGGCGCTGGAGGACTTCGTGGACTTCGCCTGCGCCCGCATCGAGGCCGACCCCGGCGCGCACATCTACCACTACGCCTCCTACGAGGTCGACCGCCTCAAGCACCTCAGCTCCGAGTTCGCCACCCGCGAGGAGGAGGTCAACCGGCTCCTGCGCGAGCACCGCCTGGTGGACCTGTACACCGTGGTCCGCAAGAGCCTGCGCGTCTCCCAGCGCTCCTACTCCATCAAGTACCTCGAACCCCTCTACCTGCCCGACGCCCGCTCCGGCGGCGTCACCACCGCCACCTCCAGCATCGACGCCTACGCCGCCCACCTGTCCGCCCTGGAGGCGGGCGAGCACGACCGCGCCGCCCAGATCCTGGCCGACATCGCCGCCTACAACCGCGACGACTGCCACTCCACCGCCCGCCTGCGCGACTGGCTGGAGGAGCACCGCACCCTCCAGGGCATCACCGACCGGCCCGCCGTCCAGCTCGAACTCACCGAGGACGAGGCCGAGCGCGCCCGCAAGCGCGCCGAGCGCCTGGCCCGCCAGGCCGCCCTCACCGGGCCCCTCCTGGACCAGGTGCCCCAGGACCCGGCCGAGCGCACCGAGGAGGAGGCCGCCCGCGCCTCCCTGGCCGCCCTGGTCGGCTACTACCAGCGCGAGAACCTCCCGCCCTGGCGCGAGCACTACCGCCGCACCAACGCCCCCCTCACCGACCTGGAGACCGACACCGACTGCGCCGTCCCCTGGCAGGTCCGGGCGGGGGAGTGGATCGAGCCCACCGGCCGCCAGCGCAAGGCCCGCCGCGAGATCCTCATGCGCCTGGACACCTCCCACCCCCACCCCTTCACCGCCGGACAGGACGTCCACCTGCTCTACCCCGGCGCCCCCGGCCAGCCCGCGCTGGCCGCCACCGCCTCGGTCGCCGAGGCCCGCCCCGACAGCCTCACCGTCGTCGAGACCTGCGACGCCGACGCCCTGCACTTCCGCAACCCCGTCGCGGTCCTGCCCGGCTCGCCGGTCAACCCCGCCCCCAAGGACGGCGCCCTGGAGCTGGTCGCCGGCCGGGCCCTGGAGGACCTGCCCGACTGGCCCCGCCACGCCGGGCTGGACCTCCTGCGCCGCATCCCCCCGCGGCTGGCCCCCGCCGGCCCCCTGCCCGACCCGGCCGCGCACGGCGGCGACCTCATCGAGGCCACCATCGCCGCCGTCGACCGCCTGGACCACTCCTACCTCGCCGTCCAGGGCCCGCCCGGGGCGGGCAAGACCTACCTGGCCGGACGCCTGATCACCCACCTGGCCCGCCAGGGCAAGAGCGTGGGCGTGTGCTCCACCAGCCACAAGGCCGTGGAGAACGTCATGTCCGCCGCCCTGCGCGCCGCCCGGGAGGCGGGGGTGGAGCTGCCCGCGGCCAAACGCGCCAAGTCCAAGAAGGACGCCGACCCCGACCTGCCCTGGGACCAGCCCACCAGCCCCCAGGCCCTGGCCGGGTGGCGCACCAAGCACACCGCCGAGGGCCGCCCCGTCCTCATCGGCGGCACCGCCTGGGCCATGGCCAACGCCTCCATGGTCGCCGACCCCCTGGACGTGCTCATCATCGACGAGGCCGGCCAGTTCGCCCTGGCCGACACCCTGGCCGTCTCCGCCGCCGCCCGCGACCTGGTCCTGCTGGGCGACCCCCAGCAGCTGCCCCAGGTCGTCCAGGGCACCCACGGCGAGGGCGCCGACGCCTCCGCCCTGCAGCACCTCATGGGCGGCCGCCAGATCATCGACCCCGCCCGCGGCTACTTCCTGGACCAGACCCGCCGCATGCACCCGGCCGTGTGCGCCCCCGTTTCGGACCTGTCCTACCAGGGCCGGCTGCACGCCCACCCCGCCACCGCCCAGCGCACCCTGTCCGTCCACGAGCCCGGCCTGTACGCGCACGTGGTGGACCACCGGGGGCGCACCACCCACAGCCCCGAGGAGGTCGACGCCGTGGTGGCCGCGGCCGCCGCCCTGGTCGCCGACAAGGTCACCCTGGACCCCGAGGCCGGGCCCCGGCGGCTGACCGGCCACGACATCCTCGTGGTGGCCCCCTACAACCTCCAGGTGCGGGCCCTGCGCCGGGCCCTGGCACGCGCCGCCGGGGCCGACCCCGCCCTGGAGGGGGTCCGGGTCGGCACCGTCGACCGGTTCCAGGGCCAGGAGGCCCCGGCCGTCATCTGCTCCATGACCACCTCCGACGCCGCCGAGACCAGCCGCGGCACCGCGTTCGTCCTGGACCGCAACCGCCTCAACGTGGCCCTGTCCCGGGCCCAGCTGATCGCCGTGCTCGTCCACTCCCCGCACCTGGCCACCACCGCCCCGCGCAGCATCGAGGAGCTGCGCCTGCTGGCGTCCTTCACCCGCCTGAGCGGCGCCGCCCGCCCCTGGCCCGACCACCGGTGACGGCGGCCCGCCACCGGTTTCGGACACCCTCCGGGTGGAGTACGTTTTACAGAGCACGCCCCCTGCCACGGCCGGTCCGCGCGATCGCGAGGCCGTGCGCCGCGCGTGCGCGACGGCCCTCCCCGACCCGTTCCCGAAAGGCACCCCGGCCCCCGTGTCCGACAGTCCCTCCGCCTCCGGTGGCGGCCGCAACACCCGCCACCCCACCGGAATCCGCGTCGTCGTCCTCATCCTGGCCCTGATGGCCCTCGCCCTGGGACCCGCCGGGTACCTCATGGGCGTCAACGCCCAGTCCCACGCCGGGTCGGCCGCGGAGTGGTTCACCCTCTCCTTCGGCGCCTTCGTCGGCATCCCCCTGCTCGCCGCCGCCGTGGCCACCGTCGCCGGGGACCGCAGGGCCGCCCTGTGGTCGCTGGTGCTGCTGGCCTGGCCGCTGGTGTTCGTGTCCCTGATCCACTTCACCCCCCTGGGCGGGTAGGCTCCCGGGCGTGTCACCCAAGAAACGCAGACAGCGCAAACCCCGGCGGGACCACGACCGCGGCGCCGCACCGGAGCGCGCCGGCGCGGAGGCCGCGCAGGAGCCCGGGGCCCGGGGCCGGGTGTCGCGCACCCCGGTGGTCCTGGACGACCCGCCCGACCGGCGCATCACCGCCCTGTGGGTGGTCCTGGCCCTGGTGTGGGGCCTGGGGTCGCCGCTGGCGCTGGCGATGCTGCTGTTCACCACCATGGACGCCGCCGCCGTCGACCCCGCCGACCCGGCCGCCGCGGCGGGGGCCGTGGACTCCATCGGCACCGCCCTGATCTGGCTGCTGGTGCTGGCCCTGGTCGTGCCCGCGGTGTCGGCGGTCGCCGCGGTGGTGCTGCGGCGCAGGATCGCCGCGATCGGGTTCACCGTCGCCCTGGCCGTCTCGGCCGGCCTGATCTTCTGGGCGATGCCCCCGGCCGAGCTGTGGGACGCCCTGCGCTCCCACCTGTCCGGCTGACCCGCGGGGAGAGCCCGGTGGACACCCCCGAGCACGCCGTGGCCCTGCCGGACGCCGTGCGCACCCGCCTGGCCGCGGGCACCCAGAGCGTCCTGGTGGACGCCCGCGCCCTGGAGCGGGTGCGCGAGCGCTTCGACGACGACCAGGCGCGGGCGCTGGGCCGGTTCCTGGCCAACGCCCAGTCGCCCAACACCCTGCGCGCCTACCGCACCGACTGGACCGCGTTCACCGCCTGGTGCCTGGCCGAGGGGCGCACCGCGCTGCCCGCCGAGGCGGTCGACGTGGCGGTGTACCTGGCCGCCTGCGCCCAGGCCCGCACCCCCGACGGGCGCCCGGCGCTGGCCCCGGCCAGCATCGAGCGCCGGGCCGCGGCCATCGCCGCGGTGCACGGCGCCCACGGGCTGGCCTCGCCCACCCGCGCCGAGGTGGTGCGCCTGACCCTGCGCGGCATCCGCCGCACCCGGCGGGCCCGCCCGCGCCGCAAGGACCCGGTGGTGCTGGCGACCCTGGAGGCGCTGCTGGCCCACCGGCCCGGGCCCGGGCACCCGGGCGGCGTCGCCCGGCTCCGCGACACGGTGCTGCTGCTGACGGGGTTCGCGGGGGCGCTGCGCCGCTCGGAGCTGGCGGGCATCACCTTCGACGACATCACGGTGCGCACCGACCCGGCGGGCGGGGCGACGACGCTGCTGGTGGCGCTGGGCGCCACCAAGACCGACCAGGAGGGGCGGCGCGGCCACGTCGTGGCGCTGCCCCGGGGCCGCCACCGGCACACCTGCCCGGTGTGCGCGCTGGCCGACTGGGCCGAGCTGCGCACCGCCCACCTGGAGGGCGGCACCGACGCGGTGCGCGCCCTGCTGGCCCGGGCCGCGGCCGAACCGCCCGCCGCCGCGCACCGGTGCGCCCGCCTGGACGCCGCCGCGCTGGCGCCGCTGGCCGACGGCTCGCAGCGCCCGCTGCTGGTGTCGGTCTCGCGCCACGGCGCCCTGGGCGCCCGGGCCATGACCGGCCAGTCGGTGGGGGACACGGTCAAGAAGTACGCGGCCCGGGCGGGGCTGGACCCCGACGCGTTCGGCGGGCACTCCCTGCGCGCCGGATTCGCCACCCAGGCCGCGCTGGGAGGCGCCGCCGACCGTGAGATCATGCGTCAGGGGCGCTGGACCAACCCGCGCACGGTGCACGACTACATCCGCAGCGCGGACCCGTTGGACGACAACGCGGTGACCCGCCTGGGGCTGTGACGGGGCCGGGCGGGGCCTCGTCTCGAATCGTCAACGAACCCGCCTGTGAGGACGGAAAACCGCACTTATCGTGCGATCCTTCACTCACGACACATTAGGTTGGTTGCGTGAGAAAGGGGACGGGCCCATGGTCGACGAATTCCGCGCCGCATTCCAACAACTGATCGACGCCTCGGTGACCGCCGACCCCGGCCAGTTCCCCGCCGCGGTCCACCGCGTCCTCGTCCTGGCCTCCCGGATCCCCGTCTCCGAGCGCGAACTCGCCCTGGAGGCCCTGGCCCCCCTCCTCACCGGCGACCACGCCGCCCCCGGCATCACCGCCGACCTGTGCGTCGTCGCCGGGGCGCTCGTCGAGACGGGCACCGACCCCGGCCCCGCCGGCCCCGAGGTCCTGCGCCGCCTGCGCGCCATCGGCCGCGGCGCCATCGTCTTCGCCCGCGCCTGGCAGCGCACCGGCGGCGGCGAGCCGCCCGACCCCGACTCGGTCACCGCCGCCGACGAGAACCGCGTCGCCACCGACCTGGGCGCCGACGCCCCCGGCGCCACCATGTGCTGGTGGACCGTCGCCCGCCACGCCCTGGCCGCCAAGACCATGCTCGCCCGCTCCACCGTGCGCTCCCACGTACGCCGCGACCCCACCCTGCACGCCGAACTCGTCGCCGTCGCCAACCAGCTCGGCGACCACCTGCCCGACCTGCAGGAGGTCCGCGCCCTGCTGCGCATGGCCGAGGCGGGATCGGCCCTGGTCCTGGACCGGGAGTCCGGCCGCGCCTTCCGCGTCCTGTTCGACGGCATCGGCGACAACTTCCAGCTCCACACCCTGCTCGCCGACGCCCTGGTCGGCCCCCAGGGCATGGGCCTGGCCGGGGACCCGCCGGACCCGCGCTGGGTGCGCGCCTTCCGCGACGGCGACCCCGACCCGGCCGCCCGCACCGTGCGCGGCTGGTGGAACCTGGTCGCCCACGACGGCACCTGGGTGTGGAACGAGGGCGTCCCCGCCGAGATCCCCACCCTGGACGGCGAGCACGTCCTGGTCCTGGACGAGCAGCCCTACCCGCGCTCCTGGAGCGCCCACCGCCGCCACCCCCTGGTCACCGGCTGGCTGGAGGTGGAGGGCGAGCTCCCGGCCGAGGAGGCCGCCCTGTGGTGGAAGCGGGTCGCCCCGGCCGAACCGGCCATCCCCGACCCCACCGACGACTCCACCCCCATCCCCGAGCCGGTCCTGGCCGAGGAGGCCGCCGGCGCCGAGCGCGTCCGCGGCTTCCTGCCCCCCGAGCCCGAGCCGCTTCCCCGGCGGCCCGAGGCCGCCCCCGCGCCCGAGCCGGCACCGCCGGCGCCCGCAGAACCCCCGGTGCCCCCGGCACCCGCGGCCCGACCCGAACCCGCGCGCCCGGCCGCGCCCGCCGCCGAGCCGCCCGCGCCGCCCCGCACGGGCGGCGGCACCGGCCTGCCGCCGCTGCCGCCCGGGGTCTCCAACAGCTCCGCCTGGGGCCCCACCTGGCGCTGACCCCGCCCGTGACACGGCCGCGGGCCCGCACCCCCTCTTCCC
>NZ_JBHVLR010000008.1:0-222151 GCF_042797335.1 Nocardiopsis sp. NPDC057823
CCGCAGGGGCCGGCCGCGCCCGGTCCGGGCCCGTCCCGGTGCGCCGCACCGGGACGGACACCGCGGGTCAGCCGTCGGACGCGATGCACTGGCTGAGCAGGTTGAGGTCCAGGTTGATGAGGCCGAGAGCGTTCTGCTCGTCGATGCACTCCTCGTAGGACTTCTGCCCGCCGACGGCCGTGGCCGGGGCGGCGTTGGCCACCCCCGCGCCCGCGCCGAGCAGGCCGGCGGCGAACAGACCCGTGACGGCGATCTTGAGAGCGGTACGCATGGAATCCCCCCGTTGCTCTGATCCGATGATCATTCGGGCACAACGCCCACCAGGGGGAATAACCCTTCGATCATGAATTGAAACGCTGCGCGTTCGCATCGGGCGCTCCGGCGGACTGTCGCGCGGAGTCTCAGCCGCTGTCCCGACGGCGGTCCGCTGGAGCCGGGTCGAAACGCAACTCGTTCTCGTCGAGGGCGTTCAGGACGGTCAGGTCTCCCCCGTCGAACCGGAAGCGGACGTCGACGCACCCCTTGCGTTCGAGGAGGTCGACCCCCCGCAGCTCCCGGCCGCGCAGCCCGTTCGGAGCGGGGTGGGCGTCGGGGCGCCGGCACAGCGTGAACCCCGGCCACCGGACCGGGGCCGCGGGGTCGACGGTGTTCCAGGTGATGGAGAGGTCGTCCAACCGGGCGTGGTCGACCTCCACCTGCTCGCCCTCGAAATCGAGGAGCACGGGGCAGTCGGCGAACCACTCGTCGCCTTCGACGTCCCAGACCAGCCAGGTCCGGGTCAGCCGCCGGCCGGCGAGCGCCCGCAGCCGGTCGCCGTAGGCGCCGACCGCGGCGGCGCCGACGACCCACCGGGGGCGGTAGCCCCCGATCCCGAAGTCGAACACGCGGGAACCTCCTCCTCAAGGCTCACAGACCCTCGGACCGGCGGGGCGCGGACGCCTCCTCCGGGCCTTCAGAACCCCGCCGGGCACCCCGCCGCCCCCGGCACAGGCACAGGAGAACGGTCCCGGGCCGCGGCGGGCGCGGGCCGCCGGGGCGGGGCGCCCCGGCGGCACGGCGGTCACTCGTACTCGGTGCCGCCCTTGCGCGTGAGGTAGGCGTCGGAGACGAACTTGGCGATCGCGCGGCCCGCCAGGACCGGCGAGTAGCGCTCGCGGGCGGGCCGGACCACCACGCCCTCGCGCATGTGGGCGGCGCGGCCGCTCCAGGTCTCGTCGCCCTGGGCCGCCTCGAACAGCGCGGCCTCGTCGTAGGGGCCGTTGTAGAGCTCGGGCACCGCGGGCAGGCCGACCTCGGCGAGCAGGCCCGGCAGGTCGGCGGCGTCGACCCAGGACACGGTGCCGTCGACGTCCAGGCGCACGTCGAAGACCGCGTACCCCGGCCGCTCGCTGCGCCCGTGCTCGCCGTAGCCCAGGTCCTGCACGCCGGCGCCGAACACCTCGCCGAACACGCCCACCCGGGCCGCGCCGAACTTCTCGGCGATCCGGCGGGCCGCATCGGGCACCCCGTGGGTCCTCACCGAGCGCCAGTACAGGTTGTCCTCGGCGAAGGCCAGCGCGAAGTTGCGCGACCCGTGCCCCTTGGAGGAGACGAACTCCTCGCCCGTCTCCGCGACCAGCGTGAACAGGCAGGCGGTGCCGTGGATCTTCTCCGTGGCCACCACCGGCTCGCCGGGGGTGAAGACGTCCGGGTAGCGCTTGGCGTTCTCCACCTCGATCCAGCGCAGCAGGTCCGGGGCGGCGACGACCTCCCCGCTCATGTGCACCGGGATCTCGGGCACCCACTTGGTGACGCCGAGCTCCGCGGCGAAGTCCGCGCCCTCCTCGTGGGCCGCCGCCAGGTCCCGGTCGGCCAGCGCCCGCGGGCTGCAGACGATGCCCTGGGAGATCTCGCCGCGCAGCCGGATCGCCTTGACCCGGTTGCGCCGGGAGCCCGCGAGCTTGCCGGTCAGGCCGAGCTCGTCGATGAGGCCGTCGGGCAGCAGGGCGTTCTCGGGGATGTAGACGGCCCAGTCACCGGTGCGGTAGGCGCCCTTGGCCACGACCGCGCGGAACAGGCCGACCTGGGCCAGTTCGAGCGCGTCGGCGTTGGGGTGGGGGTGGACGGTGAGCCTCTCCGCGGTGACCCGGAGGGTGGACATGGGGGTTCCTTTCCTGGTGAGGGGGCGCAGGGTCGTGCCGGGGCAGGGCAGGGGCCCGGGGGCGCGGGCGGCGGCGCCGGATCACCGGCGTCCCGGCGCCGGGCTCCCGGGGTCCCGCCACTATGGCCGAGGCGCCGTCCGGGCGACAACGCCTTTTCCCGCCGGGACCGGCCGCGTACGCCCGGGGCGGCGTTGGTATCCTGCCCGGGCCAGTCGTACCACTCCGGTGGTCAGGGAATCCGGTGCGAATCCGGAACTGACGCGCAGCGGTGAGGGGGACGGGCGGGGTACTGCGCCACTGGGGCGGGACCGTGCGGGCCGGGAACGGCGGTGCGGACCGGCCTGGGAAGGCACTCCGTCCGGGTGAGCCCGAGTCCGAAGACCTGCTGGCCCCGCGCGCCGACACCGCGCGGGCGACCCATGCCAGGCTCCGCGTCCGAGCCCCGACATGCAAGGCATCCCATGCACCGCCGTACGCCCCTCGCGGGCCCCCTGCTGCTCGTCCCCGTCCTACTGCTCACCGCCTGCTCCCCCGGCCCGGGGGACGGGCGGGCCGAGGCCGGCTCCGCCCCGGCCGACGGGGCGTCCCTCGACAACTGCGGGCACGAGGTGCCCCTCGGCGCTCCCCCCGAGCGGGTGGTCTCCCTCAACCAGGGCACCACCGAGATCCTGTACTCCCTGGGGCTCCAGGACCGCGTGGTCGGCACCGCCACCTGGACCGACCCGATCATGGAGGGCCTGGAGGAGGCCGACGAGGGCGTCCCGCGCCTGGCGGAGAACAACCCCTCGTTCGAGCGCGTCCTGGAGGCCGAGCCCGACTTCGTCACGGCGTCCTTCGAGTCCACCCTGGGCACCGGCGGCGTCGCCACCCGGGAGCAGTTCGAGGAGCTGGGCGTGGGCACCTACGTCTCCCCCTCGGACTGCGCCGCGGGCAAGGACAACGACAGCGGCGGCGACGGGTCGCGCAGCGAACCGCTGACCCTGGACGTCGTCTACGGGGAGATCGGCGACCTGGCCCGGGTCTTCGGGGTCCCCGAGCGCGGCGAGGAGCTCGTCGCCGGCCTGGAGGGCCGGGTGGAGGCCGCCACCGCGGACCTGGACGCCTCCGGGGTGTCCCTCATGTACTGGTTCGCGAACTCCGAGTCCCCCTACCTGGCCGGGTGCTGCGGGGCCCCGGGCGCCATCACCCGGGCGGTCGGCGCGGAGAACGCCTTCGACGACACCCACGACGAGTGGCCCCAGATCAACTGGGAGACCGTCGCCGACCGCGACCCGGACGTCATCGTGCTGGGCGACCTGACCCGCGAGTCGCAGACCGCCGAGACCGCCGCCGCCAAGATCGACTTCCTGGAGGGGCACCCCGCCACGCGGAACCTCACCGCGGTGCGCGAGGAGCGCTACATCCTGCTGAGCGGCCAGGCCATGAACCCGTCGATCCGCACCGTCGAGGGTGTGGAGCAGGTCGCCGCCGGACTGCGGGAACTCGGGCTCGCGCAGTGAGGGGCGCGCGCCTCGCGCTGCTCGTCCCGCTGGGCCTGTCGGCGGTGGCCGTGTCGGTCGCCGCGGCGGTGACCGTCGGCCCGGCCGACATCACCGTGGCCGAGGTCGGGCGCTCCGTGCTCGCCCGGCTCGGCCACGGACAGAGCCCCCTGTCGGTGCTGCGCGACGGCATCGTTTGGAACCTGCGCATGCCCCGCGCCCTGCTGGCCGCGGTGTGCGGGGCGGGGCTGGCGCTGTGCGGGGCGGTCATGCAGTCGCTGCTGCGCAACCCCCTGGCGGACCCCTTCGTGCTGGGGGTGTCCTCCGGCGCCTCCACGGGGGCCGTGCTCGTGATCGTCCTGGGCTGGGGCGCCGGAGCGGTGTCGCTGTCGGCGGGGGCCTTCGCCGGGGCGGTGCTGTCCTTCGGGACGGTGGTGCTGCTGTCCCACACCCTCGGCGGCGGCATGGACCGCGTCGTCCTGTCCGGGGTCGCGGCGATGCAGCTCTTCTCGGCCCTGACCTCGTTCGTGGTGCTGACCTCGGCGGACGCCGAGACCACGCGCGGGGTGCTGTTCTGGCTGCTGGGCTCGCTCTCCAGCGCGGGGTGGTCCGACGTGGCCCTGTGCTCGCTGGTGCTGGCCGCCGTACTGGCGGTCTGCCTGGCCAACACCGGCACCCTGGACGCCTTCGCCTTCGGGGAGGAGGCCGCCGCGCACCTGGGCGTGCGGGTGGCCCGGGCCCGCCTGGTGCTGCTGACCGTCACTGCGCTGCTCACGGCCGCGCTGGTCAGCGCCGCCGGGGCGATCGGGTTCGTGGGGCTGGTCCTCCCGCACGTCACCCGGATGCTCACCGGGGCCGGCCACGCCCGGCTGCTGCCGGTGGCCGCGCTGACCGGCGCCGTCTTCCTGGTGTGGGTGGACACGGCGGCGCGCACGCTGCTGGACCCGCGGGAGATCCCGGTGGGCGTGGTGACCTCGCTCATCGGCGTGCCGGCGTTCGTCGCCGTGCTGTACCGGACGAGGAGGGCGCTGTGACCGATCGCGGGACCACCCTGGCGGGAGCGCCCCCGCAGGCCGCGCCCCCGGAACGGGAGCGCGGGCTGCGGGCCGAGCGGGTCAGCCGCCCGGCGGGGGGGCGCCTGGTCGTGGACGGGGTCAGCCTGGCCCCGCGCCCCGGCGAGACGGTCGGGCTGCTGGGGCCGAACGGCTCGGGCAAGTCCACCCTGCTGCGGCTGCTGTCCGGTGTGCTGGCGCCCTCCTCCGGGGTCGTCGTCCTGGACGGCCGCCCGCTCGCCCGGACGCCCCGCAGGGCGGCGGCGCGGCGGGTGGCGGTCGTGGAGCAGCACGCGGAGGCGCGGACCGAGCTGACGGTCCGCGACGTGGTGGCGCTGGGGCGCATCCCCCACCGGCGCGCCTGGACGCCCGCGTCGGCCGCCGACGCCGCGGCGGTGGCGGCCGCGCTGGAGGCCACCGGGCTCGCCGGCCTGGCCGACCGGTCCTGGCAGACGCTGTCGGGCGGCGAGCGCCAGCGCGCCCAGATCGCCCGCGCCCTGGCCCAGGAGCCCGGGGAGCTGCTGCTGGACGAGCCGACCAACCACCTCGACATCCAGTACCAGCTGGACCTGATGGAGCTGGTCGTCGGCCTTCCGGTGACCACCGTGATCGCCATGCACGACCTGAACCTGGCCGCGATGTACTGCGACCGGCTGCTCGTGCTGCGCGGCGGCCGGGCGGTCGCCGGGGGGACGCCCGGCGAGGTGCTCACCCCCGCCCTCATCGGAGAGGTGTACGGGGTGCGCGCCGAGGTCGACGAGGGGCCCGGCCACCCGGTGGTCCGGTTCCTGCGCCGGACCCCGGCCCCTCCCCGGTCCCCGGACCGCCCCCTGCCCCCGGGCGGCCCCCGGGACGCCGCCCCGCCCGAACGCCCTCCTTCCGCGAACACCGACGGTCCCGACGAACCACAGCCCACGACCCCCTGGGGAGGTATCCGGCCATGACGGTACGGATCGCACTGCTGTCCACCTCTGACACCGACCTGCTCTCCGCGCGGGGGAGCGGCGCCGCCTACACGTGGGCGAACCCGTCCCGCGCCTCCGACGACGAGCTCGCCGCGGCCGTGGAGGGCGCCGGCCTGGTCGTGGTGCGGCTGCTGGGCTCGCCGCACGACCTGTGGCCGGGGCTGGCCGCCGTCCGGGAGCGGGGCGTCCCGCTGGTCGTGCTCGGCGGCGAGCAGCAGCCCAGCGCGGAGCTGATGGAGCACTCCACCGTGCCGATCGGGGCGGCCACCGACGCGCACCGCTACCTCGCCCAGGGCGGGCCCGCCAACCTGGCCCGGCTGCACGCCTTCCTGTCGGACACCGTCCTGCTGACCGGCGAGGGGTTCGAGCCTCCCCTGGAGATCCCGGCGTGGGGCTTCGCCGAGCGCGACCTCCCCGCCGGCCCCGGCCTGCCCCGGATCGGCATCCTGTACTACCGGGCCCACGAGGCGGGCGGCAACACGGCGTTCGCGCACGACCTGGCCGACGCGGTGGACGCCACCGGCCGGGCGGTGGGCGTGCCGGTGTTCGCCGGGTCGCTGCGCTCGGCGCCCGACGACCTGTACGAGGCGCTGGGCGCGTTCGACGCGCTGGTGGTGACCGTCCTGGCCGCGGGCGGCAGCACCCCCGCCACGGCGGGCGCGGGCGGGGACGACGAGGCCTGGGACGTGGAGCGCATGGCCGCCCTGGACGTCCCGGTCCTCCAGGGGCTGTGCCTGACGAGCCCGCGCGCCGCCTGGGAGGCGTCCGACGACGGCGTCACACCGCTGGACTCGGCGAGCCAGATCGCCATCCCCGAGTTCGACGGCCGCATCATCACCGTGCCGTTCTCCTTCAAGGAGATCGACCGGGACGGCCTGCCCCGCTACGTCGCCGACCCCGAGCGCTGCGCCCGCCTGGCCGGGATCGCGGTGGCGCACGCGCGGCTGCGGCACGTGCCGCCCGCCGAGAAGCGGATCGCGGTGGTGCTGTCGGCCTACCCCACCAAGCACGCCCGGATCGGCAACGCGGTCGGCCTGGACACGCCCCGGTCCCTGGTGCGCCTGCTGCGGCGGCTGCGCGAGGAGGGCTACGACCTCGGCGGGCCCGGAGACCTGCCCGGCCTGGACCTGCCCGACGAGGCGCGGGCGGGCGACGCGCTCGTCCACGCCCTGATCGCCGCGGGCGGCCAGGACGAGGAGTGGCTGACCTCCGGCCAGCTCACCGACGCCCACGTGCGCATCACCGCCCGGGAGTACGCCGAGTGGACCCGGGACCTGCCCGCGGAGCTGCGGGAGGCGGTGGCCGGGGCCTGGGGGCCCGCCCCGGGGAACCTCTACGTCAACGACGACGGCGAGATCGTGCTCGCCGCCCTGCGCGCGGGCAACGTCGTCGTCCTGGTGCAGCCGCCGCGCGGGTTCGGCGAGAACCCCATCGCGATCTACCACGACCCGGAACTGCCGCCCAGCCACCACTACCTGGCCGCCTACCGGTGGCTGGAGCACGGGTTCGGCGCCCACGCGGTCGTCCACCTGGGCAAGCACGGCTCGCTGGAGTGGCTGCCGGGCAAGAACGCCGCCCTGTCCGCGGCCTGCGCCACCGACGCGGCCCTGGGCGACCTGCCGCTGGTCTACCCGTTCCTGGTCAACGACCCGGGCGAGGGGGCCCAGGCCAAGCGGCGCGCCCACGCCACGGTCGTGGACCACCTGATCCCGCCGATGGCGCGCGCGGAGACCTACGGCGACATCGCCCGCCTGGAGCAGCTGCTGGACGAGCACGCCAACATCGCCGCCATGGACCCGGCGAAGCTGCCCGCGGTCCGCGGCGAGATCTGGGCGCTGATGCGGGCCGCGGAGATGCACCGCGACCTGGGCCTGGCCGAGCGCCCCGGCGACGAGGAGTTCGACGACTTCCTGCTGCACGTCGACGGCTGGCTGTGCGAGATCAAGGACACCCGGATCCGCGACGGCCTCCACGTGCTGGGCGCCGCCCCCGAGGGCGCGACACGGGTGGACCTGGTCCTGTCCGTGCTGCGCGCGGCCCAGGTGTGGGGCGGGGTGGGCGGGGCCGTGCCGGGGCTGCGCGCGGCGCTGGGCCTGAAGGAGGGCGCGCCGACCGCCGAGGTCGACGCGGTGGAGGCGGCCGCCCGAGCCCTGGTGGAGCGCATGGAGGCCGCGGGCTGGGACCCGGCCGCGGTGCCGGGCCTGCACGACGACGACCGGGTGCGCGCCGTGCTGGAGTTCGCCGCCGCGCAGGTCGTCCCGCGCCTGGCCCGCACCACCGACGAGATGGACCACGTCCTGCACGCCCTGGCGGGCGGGTTCGTCCCGGCGGGGCCGTCCGGGTCGCCCCTGCGGGGCCTGGTCAACGTCCTGCCGACCGGGCGCAACTTCTACACCGTGGACCCCCGCGCGGTGCCGTCGCGGCTCGCCTGGCAGACCGGCCAGGCCATGGCCGAGTCGCTGCTGCGCCGCCACCTGGAGGAGACGGGGACCTACCCGGAGTCGGTGGGCCTGTCGGTGTGGGGCACCTCGGCGATGCGCACGTCCGGCGACGACGTGGCCGAGGTGCTGGCCCTGCTGGGGGTGCGGCCCGAGTGGGACGAGGCGTCACGCCGGGTCGCGCGGCTGGACGTGGTGCCCGCGGAGGAGCTGGGGCGGCCGCGGATCGACGTCACGGTGCGCATCTCCGGCTTCTTCCGGGACGCCTTCCCGCACGTGGTCGCCATGATGGACGACGCCGTGGCGCTGGTGGCCGGGCTCGACGAGCCGGCCGAGCTCAACTTCGTGCGCGCGCACGCCCTGGCCGACCTGGAGTCGCACGGGGACCTGCGGCGGGCCACCACCCGGATCTTCGGCTCCGCGCCCGGGTCCTACGGGGCGGGCATCCTCCAGGTCGTGGAGTCGGGCAACTGGCGCGACGACCGCGACCTGGCCGAGGTGTACACCGCCTGGGGCGGTTTCGCCTACGGCCGCGGGCTCGACGGGGTCCCGGCCGCCGACGACATGCGCGCCAACTACCGGCGGATCAAGGTGGCGGCCAAGAACGTCGACAGCGCCGAGCACGACATCGCCGACTCCGACGACTACTTCCAGTACCACGGCGGCATGATCGCCACCGTGCGCGCGCTCACCGGCTCCGACCCCCGGGCGTACGTGGGCGACTCCACCTCGCCCGACGCGGTGCGCACCCGCACGCTGTCGGAGGAGACGGCCCGCGTGTTCCGGGCCCGGGTGGTGAACCCCCGCTGGATCGCCGCGATGCGGGGGCACGGCTACAAGGGCGCGTTCGAGCTGGCCGCCACGGTCGACTACCTCTTCGGGTTCGACGCCACGGCCGGGGTCGTCCACGACTGGATGTACGAGCGGCTCGCGGCGGAGTACGTGCTCGACGGGACCACGCAGGAGTTCCTGCGCGCGTCCAACCCGTGGGCGCTGCACGGCATCGTGGAGCGGTTGCACGAGGCGGCGCGGCGCGGCCTGTGGGCGGAGCCGGACCCCGCGACCCTCCAGGCGCTGACCGAGGTGTACCTGGAGGTCGAGGGCGACCTGGAGGAGCGGGCCGAGTGAGGGTGCGGATCCTGGGGATCGGTACGGGTCCCCGCCAGCTCACCGGGGAGGCGGCCGACGCCCTGCGGGGGTGCGACTACGCGGTCGCCGCCCGCAAGGGCGACGACGACGGGCTGCTGGCGCTGCGGCGGGCGGTCTGCGCGGCGTACGGCGTCCCGCTGGTGGAGGTGCCCGACCCCGTGCGGGACCGCGGCTCCGGGGACTACAAGGGGGCCGTGGCCGCCTGGCACGAGGCCCGGGTGCGCGCCTACGAGCGGGTGCTGGGCGAGCGCGGCGGGACGGCGGCGTTCCTGGTCTGGGGGGACCCCTCCCTGTACGACTCGACGCTGCGGATCGTGGAGGCCGTGGCCGCGCGGGGCGCCGTGCCGGTGGAGTACGACGTGCTGCCGGGGATCAGCGCCCCGCAGCTGCTCGCCGCGCGGCACCGGATCGTGCTGCACGGGGTGGGCGACCCGGTCCACGTCACCCCGGCCCGCCGCCTGGGGGAGGCGGTGGCCGCGGGCCACCGCGACATCGTCGTCATGCTGTCCGGGCGGCACGGGTTCGACGGCCTGGCGGACTGGTCCGTGTGGTGGGGTGCCAACCTGGGCACCGAGACCGAGGAACTGGTCGCGGGACGGGTCGGCGACGTGCTGCCCGAGATCGAGGAGGCCCGGCTGCGGGCCCGGGGGAAGGCGGGATGGGTCATGGACACCGCGCTGCTGCGGAGGCCGCGATGAGCACCGGGCCGAAGGCCACCACTGAGGGCGGAAGTCCGGAACGGCGCGAAGCGCCCGCGTCGGACGGTGGCGGGCGACGGGTGAGAAGTACCGGGCCGAAGGCCACCGCTGAGGGCGGAAGTCCACACCGGCGCGAAGCGCCCGCGTCGGACGGTGGCGGGCGACGGGTGGGAGGAGTGCTCGTCGCCGGGACCACCTCCGACGCGGGCAAGAGCGTGGTCACCACCGGCCTGTGCCGGGCCTTCGCGCGCCGCGGTGTGCGGGTCGCCCCGTACAAGGCGCAGAACATGTCCAACAACTCCATGGTCTGCCGGGGCCCGGACGGGCGGGCGGCGGAGATCGGCCGGGCGCAGTGGGTGCAGGCGCTGGCCGCGCGCGCCGAACCGGAGCCCGCGATGAACCCGGTGCTGCTCAAACCCGGCGGCGACCGGCGCAGCCACGTGGTGCTGATGGGCCATCCGGCGGGCGAGGTGTCCTCCGCGGACTGGGAGGCGGGCCGCCGCCACCTGGCCGAGGCGGCGCACGCCGCCTTCGACGACCTCGCGTCCAGGTACGACGTCGTCGTCGCCGAGGGCGCGGGCAGCCCCGCCGAGACCAACCTCCGGGCGGGCGACTACGTCAACATGGGGCTGGCCCGGCACGCGGACCTGCCCGCGGTGGTCGTGGGCGACATCGACCGGGGCGGGGTGTTCGCCGCCCTGTACGGCACGGTGGCGCTGCTGGAGCGGGCGGACCGCGACCTGGTCGCGGGTTTCGTCGTCAACAAGTTCCGGGGCGACCCCGCGCTCCTCGAACCGGGACTGGCGGACCTGGAGCGGCGCACGGGCCGGCGCGTCTACGGCGTCCTGCCGTGGGATCCCGGGCTGTGGCTGGACTCCGAGGACGCCCTGGACCTGGAGGGCCGGCGCGCGGACGGGGACCGGGTGCGGCGGGTGGCGGTGGTGCGCCTGCCCCGCATCAGCAACTTCACCGACGTGGACGCGCTCGGCCTGGAGCCGGACCTGGACGTGGTGTTCGCGTCGGGTCCGCGCGACCTCTCCGACGCCGACCTGGTGGTGCTGCCCGGCACCCGCGCCACCCTGGCCGACCTGGCGTGGCTGCGCTCGCGGGGGCTGGACCGGGCCGTGGTCGAGCACGCCCGCCGGGGGCGGCCGGTGCTGGGGATCTGCGGCGGGTTCCAGATGCTGGGCACCACGGTGGCCGACCCCGACGGGGTGGAGGCGCCCGGAGGGGCGCGGGCGCCGGGGCTGGGCCTGCTGGACGTGCGCACCGACTTCACCGCGGACAAGACCCTGGGGCTGCCGTCCGGGGAGGCGTTCGGTGTGCCCGTGAGCGGCTACGAGATCCACCACGGCACGGTGACGCGCGGGCCGGGGGCCGAGGCGTTCCCGGGCGGGGCGCGCGCGGGGGCGGTGTTCGGCACCCTGTGGCACGGCGCCCTGGAGGGCGACGCGTTCCGGGAGGCGTTCCTGGCCGAGGCGCTCGGGCACGGGGCGTCCGGCGTCCGGTTCGCCCCGGCCCGGGAGCGGCGCCTGGACCTGCTGGCCGACCTGGTGGAGGAGCACCTGGACGTCGACGCCCTGCTGGAGCTGGCGCTCGAGGGCGCCCCGCCGGGACTGCCCGAACCGCACCCCGGGGGTGCGCGGTGAGGCTGCTCCTGCTGGGCGGCACCTCCGAGGCCCGCGAACTGGCCGCGCTCCTGGTGGCGGCCGGGGTGGACGTCACCTCGTCGCTGGCCGGGCGGGTGGCGCGGCCGCGCCTGCCGGAGGGCCGGGTCCGCATCGGCGGCTTCGGCGGGGTGGCCGGGCTGCGGGCGGCGCTCGCGGACTACGACGCGGTCGTGGACGCCACCCACCCCTTCGCCCTGGGCATGTCGGCGAACGCGGCCGCGGCCTGCACGGACCTGCCGCTGCTACGGCTGGAGAGGCCCGGGTGGGAACCGGAGCCGGGCTGGCACCACGCCGCCGACCACGGGGAGGCGGCCCGGACGGCCGCGCGGCTGGGCTCCCGGCCGTTCCTGACCGTGGGGCGCCAGGAGCTGGCGCGGTTCGTCCCGGCCCTGGGCGGGCTCCCGGTCCTGGCCCGGGTGGTGGACGCGCCGGATCAGGCGCCGCCCGCCCCCTGGCGGCTGGTGACCGGGCGGGGGCCGTACACGCTGGACGGCGAGCGCGGCCTCATGGCCGGACACGGGTCGGATGTGCTGGTCACCAAGAACTCGGGCGGGACCTACACCCGGCCCAAGCTGGAGGCCGCGCGCTTGCTGGGCGTCCCGGTCGTGGTGGTGCGGCGCCCGCCGGGGCCCGCGGGTGTGCCCGTGGTGCACGACGTGGCGTCGGCGTTCGCCTGGGTGCGCGGCCTGGGCTGAGCGGCCCCGACCGATTCCGCGCGCACCGGTCGGCGCGGGTCACCGGGCACCGTCCCGGGGCTCACGCCCGCGCGGACAGGGCGGGCGCCGACCGCTCCGCGACCGCCTCCAGAACGGCCAGGAACCTCGCGGTGGCCTCGGGCGGGCGTACGGCCACCCGTACCCAGGAGGCGTCCAGGCCGGGGAAGGTGTCGGCCCGCCGCACCGCGACACCGCCCGCGCGCAGGCGGGTGTGGACGCCCTCCCCGACCCGGACCAGCACGAACGGGGCGCGGGAGGGGACGGGCTCCAGCCCGGCCCGGCGCAGCCCGGCCTCCAGCGTGTCCCGCCACCCGTCCAGGGTGCGGGCGCGCTCGGTCGCCTCGGCCGCCGCCCGCGGGTCCGCCGTGCAGGCGACCATGGCCGCGACGGCGGGCGCGGACACCGACCAGGGCGTCTGCCCGCGGGCCAGCTCCCGGACCACCGCCGGGTCGCCGACGACGTACCCGGCGCGGATGCCGGGGATCGACCAGTGCTTGGTGAGGCTGCGCAGGACCACCACCCCCTCCAGCTCCTCCCCCGCCAGCGACTCCGGCTCGCCGGGGACGGCGTCCATGAACGCCTCGTCCACGGCCAGCAGGCGCCCGGGGCGGCGCAGGGCGCGCAGCACCCGGGCCGGGTGCAGGACCCCGGTGGGGTTGGTGGGGTTGCCCACCACCACGAGGTCGGCGTCCTCGGGGACGGCCTCGGGGCGGAGCGCGAAGCCGTCCCCGGCGGTGCACAGCACCGGGGTGACGCGGTGTCCGGCCTGTTCCAGCGCGGCGTGCGGCTCGGTGAACTGGGGGTGCACGACCACCGGCCGGCGCCAGGGCCGCAGCCGGGCCAGGAGCGTGAACGCCTCCGCGGCGCCGGCGGTGGGCAGGACGGCGTCGGGTCCGCGGCCGTGGTGGTGGGCGATCGCAGCGCGGGCGGGGCGGGGGTCGGGGTAGGCGGCGGCGTCGGCCAGGCTCGCGTGCAGGGCCCGGTCGAGCCAGGCGGGGCGCGGCCCCGCGTACACGTTGACGGCCAGGTCCAGCAGCCCGTCGCCGGTCTCGGCGTCGCCGTGGTGGCGCAGCGGGTCCGCGGGGAGCGCGCCGCCGGAAGGGCCGGGGGCGGCACCCGTGTGCGCACCATCGGGAAGGCCCGGAGTGGCACCCGCGCCCGCCGCCGCGGAGACAGCGCCGGTATGTGCGCCGCTGTCCGTGGCCGCGGGCGCGCCGGAGGCGGCGGCCTCGGCGAAGCGGGCGGCGAGCCGGGGGTGCCCGGCCCAGTGGACGTGCAGGTAGGACGCGTGCAGGGTGGGCGAGGCGAACCCCTCCGCGGCGCCCTCGATCTCCCAGGCGGGGCCGTCCGCCCCGGTCTCCGGGGTGACGCGGGTGCGGTGGAACTCGTGGCCGGTCACCCTCTCCCCCGCCCGGGCCAGCAGCGTGTCCCCCGGGGAGACCGCCTCCGGGTAGCGCAGTGTCAGGCGGTCGGTCATCCGGGCGTCGGCCCGCACCGCCCCGACCATGGGGCGCCCGTCCAGGGAACGGGCGAGGTAGAGCAGCCCCGCGCACTCGGCGACGGTGGGGACCCCGTCCCGCACCGCTTCGCCGAGTTCGGCGGCCAGGGAGCGGTTGGCGGCCAGGGAGCCCGCGTACACCTCGGGGAAGCCGCCGCCGAGGTAGATCCCGCGGGTCCCGGCGGGCAGCCCGGTGTCGGTGAGCGGGTCGAACGCCCGCACGTCGCACCCGGCCGCGCGCAGCAGCTCCTCCGTCTCCGGGTAGCGGAAGGTGAAGGCGCGCCCCTGGGCCACCGCCACCACCGGTCGGCGCCCGCCCGTGCGGGAGCCGACCGCGTCGGGCGGGTCCCAGGGCCGGGCGTCCAGGGCGGGGGCGGAGCGGGCCAGCTCCAGCACCGCGTCCAGGTCGACGTGGGCGGCGATGTGCTCGCCCAGGCGGGCCACCACCCGCTCCGACTCCGCCCGTTCGGCGGCCGGGACCAGGCCCAGGTGCCGGGAGGGGCGCGCGATCCGCTCGTCGTGGGGGACGGCGCCCAGCACCGGCAGGCGGGTGGAGCGGGTGATCTCCGCGGTGTTGCGCGCCGACCCGGCGCGGTTGAGGATCACGCCCACGACATCGACCGACGGGTCGTAGTCGGCCATGCCCGCCAGCAGGGCGCCCGCGGAGCGGGACATGCGGGACACGTCCACGACCAGGACCACGGGGGTCCGGGTGAGGGCCGCGACGTGCGCCGACGAGGAGAACCCGCCCGTTCCGATCCGCCCGTCGTGCAGCCCCATGACCCCCTCGACGACGGCGGCGTCCGCGCCGCGCGCCCCGTGCAGGAGCAGCGGCGCCACCCGGTCCTCCCCCACCAGGTGGGGGTCGAGGTTGCGGCCGGGGCGGCCGGTGGCCAGGGCGTGGTAGCCGGGGTCGATGTAGTCGGGGCCGACCTTGTGGCCGCTCACGGTGTGCCCGGCGGCGCGGAGCGCGGCCATGAGCCCGGTCGCGACCGTGGTCTTGCCCTGGCCCGTCATGGGGGCGGCGACCATGACCCGGGGCAGGGCCGTCACCATTCGATGCCCCGCTGCCCCTTGCGGCCCGCGTCCATGGGGTGTTTGACCTTGGCCATCTCGGTGACCAGGTCGGCGGCCTCCACCAGCCGGGGGTCGGCGCGCCTGCCGGTGACCACCACGTGCTGGCGCCCGGGGCGGTCGCGCAGGGTCGCCACGACGTCGTCGACGTCGACCCAGCCCCAGTTCAGGGGGTAGGTGAACTCGTCGAGGATGAGCAGGTCGTGGCGCTGGTCGGCGAGCCTGCGCTTGATCTCCGCCCAGCCCTCGGCCGCGTCCGCGGCGTGGTCCTCCGCGCTGCCGGGGCGGCGGCTCCAGGACCAGCCCGAGCCCATCTTGTGCCACTCCACGGGGCCGCCCTCGCCGGTCTCCTCGTGGAGCCGGCCCAGGCGTTCGAGCACGGTCTGCTCGCCGATGCGCCACTTCGCCGACTTCACGAACTGGAACACCCCGATCCGCCAGCCCTGGTTCCAGCCGCGCAGGGCGAGCCCGAACGCCGCGGTCGACTTGCCCTTTCCGTCGCCGGTGTGGACCGCGAGCACCGGCTGGTTGCGGCGCTGGCGCGTGGTGAGCCCGTCGTCGGGGACCACGAGCGGCTTTCCCTGCGGCATCAGGCGGCCCTCTCCCTCACCGCGCCGCCCAGGGCGGCGGCGCTGACCTCGGACACGGGGATGTGGTCGGCGCCCAGCCTGCGGGCGAGGCCGGCGGCCAGCCCCAGCCGCAGCGGACCGGACTCGCCGTCCACGACGACGGTGGTCACGCCCAGCGCGGCGACGTGGTCGGCGGCCGCCAGCGAACGGCCGACGGAGCCCGGGCCGGCGGTGGCCCGGCCGTCGGTCACCAGGACGAGCAGCGGGCGCTGGCGCGGGTCGCGCAGGCGTTCGCGCCGCAGGACCCGGGCGGCCTCCAGCAGGCCCTCGGCGAGGGGGGTGCGGCCTCCGGCGGGCAGCCCGTCCAGGCGGGCGGCGGCGGTGTCCACCGACCGGGTCGGCGGCAGCACCAGTTCGGCGCCCGTCCCCCGGAAGGTCACGAGGCCGACCTTGTCGCGGCGCCGGTAGGCGTCCAGGAGCAGGGACAGGATCGCGGTCTTGACCTCGCCCATGCGCTTGCGCGCCGCCATGGAGCCCGACGCGTCGACGCAGAACAGCACCAGGTTGCTCTCCTGGCCCTCACGCACCGCGACGCGCAGGTCGCGGGGCAGCAGGCCGATCCGGCCGCCGCCGTGCGGGCGGGAGGCCGCGGCCTTGACGGTCTCCACCAGGTGGAGCGAACCGCCCGGGCCCCGGCCCGGCGGCTGCGCCCCGATCCTGCGGCCCCGGGTGCCGATGGCGCGGCTGCGGCGGCCGTCGGCGCCCGCTCCCGCGCCGCGCACCGTGAGCGTGCGGGGGCGGTAGGGGGCGGCGGCCTTCGCGGTGACGGAGGGGGCGGCGCCGGCCGGGGTCCCGGGGGCTGCGTCGTCGGGGCCCGCGGGGGGCTGTGGAGCGGGGGCGTGCTCGGCGCTGCCGATCCCGTCGCCGTCCCCGGAGGGCCCGGCCTCAGGGGACCCGGCGTCGGGACTCTGGCCGTCCCCGGGGGCGTCCGGGGCCTGCGGAGCGTCGGCGTCCCCGGGGCCGCCGTCTTCGGCGGGGCCGTCCGCCCCGTCCGGCCCCGGCGGCCGCGGGGGGTCGGGCGGCGGGTCCCCGTCGCCGAGGACCCGGTCGAGGAGCTCCTCGTCCAGGCCTGGAGCGTCGAAGGGGTTGCGGCGCCGCCGGTGCGGCAGCGCCAGCAGGGCGGCGCGGCGGATGTCGGCCCGGGTGACGAAGGCCCGGCCCTCCCAGGCGGCGTGCGCCAGGGCCGTGCGGGCGGTGACGATGTCGGCGCGCAGGCCGTCGACCTCGAACGCCGCGCACACCTGCGCGATCTTCAGCAGCGCGGCCTCGGAGAGCCGGGCGCCCCGGACGGTGTCCCGGGCCGCGGCGATGCGCTCGGCGAGCGCCTTCTCCGCGGCCCCGTAGCGGTCGGCGAAGGCCGCGGCGTCGGAGTCGTAGGCCATGCGCCTGCGGACCACCTCGACGCGGGCGGCGGGGTCGGCGGGCGCGCGGACCTCGACGGTGAGCCCGAACCGGTCCAGGAGCTGCGGGCGCAGTTCGCCCTCCTCGGGGTTCATCGTGCCGATGAGCAGGAACCGGGCGGGGTGCTCCACGGAGAACCCGTCGCGCTCCACGGTCACCCGGCCGGTCGCGGCGGCGTCGAGGAGGAGGTCGACCAGGTGGTCGTGGAGCAGGTTGACCTCGTCCACGTAGAGGAGGCCCCGGTGGGCGCGGGCCAGCAGCCCTGGCTCGTAGGCGACCCTGCCGTGCGTGAGCGCCTGCTCCAGGTGCAGGGAGCCCAGCACCCGGTCCTCGGTGGCGCCCACGGGCAGCTCGACCAGGCGCACCGGGCGGCTCTCCACGGCCGTGCCGGGCGGGAACGGCCCGTCCGGGGACTCCTGCGCGGGGTCGGCGGGGTCGACGGAGAAGCGGTCGCCCGGGTGGACCTCAACCGGGGGCAGCAGGGGGGCGAGGGCGCGCACCGCCGTGGACTTGGCGGTGCCCTTCTCCCCGCGCACCAGGACGCCCCCGATCTCGGGGGAGACGCTGGCCAGGACCAGGGCCAGGCCCAGGTCGTCCAGCGGTTCGGTGTCGCAGCCGACGATCGCCGAAAAGGGGTAGTGCGATGGCCGCAATGGCATGTGAGGCTCCCGCTCGTTTCGCCATGGGTCTGAACGGGTGCGGGGCCGGTCTTCGGACTTGCCGGGTCCCCCTCCTCGGGGGCTCGGTTCACCGCAGCGGGCCTGTGCCGGAATCTCACCGGCTTCCCAGATTCTCCCCGACCGCCCTTCCCACCGTTTCCGAAGGTGGGGAGGCCGGGGCACCTCGCACCAGGGTTCGACGATAGCGTCCACCCCATGAGCACCGACACCCGCCCCACCCCCGTCCCCCGTGTCACCGTCGTCGGCGTCGGCGCCGACGGCTGGGCGGGGGTGCCCGAACGGTTGCGGAGCCTGGTGCTGGAGGCGGACACGCTGCTGGGCGGGCGCAGGCACCTGGCGATGGTGCCGGACCGGCGGGGGCAGCGCCGGGAGCCCTGGCCCTCCCCCCTGCGGGAGGGGCTGCCCGGGCTGCTCGCCTCCTGCCCCGGCCGGGGCGTGGTGGCCCTGGCCTCCGGCGACCCGCTCGTGTCGGGGGTGGCGGCCACGCTCATCGACCTGCTGGGCGCGGACGCGGTGCGGGTGGAGCCCGCCCTGTCCTCGGTCGCGCTGGCCCGGGCGCGGATGGGCTGGCCCGCGGAGCGGTGCGCGGTGGTGACCCTGGTCGGGCGCGACCCCCGGCTGCTGCTGCGCTGGCTGTCCCCCGGGGCACGGCTGCTGGTGCTCTCCTCGGACGCGGGCACCCCGGCCCTGGCGGCCGCCCTGCTGAGCGGCGCCGGGTACGGGGGCACCCGCATGACCGTGCTCGGGGACCTGGGCTCGGACGCCGAGTCGCGCTTGGAGGGCACCGCGGACGGGTGGCCCGGGGTGGACCCCGCGTCCGTGCCGGCGCTGCACGTCCTCGCCCTGGAGCTCGACGGGCCGCCCGGGTACGGGCTGGCCGCCGGGCTGCCCGACGACGCCTACGAGCACGACGGGCAGCTCACCAAGCGCGACCTGCGCGCCTGCGCCCTCGCCCGGCTGGCGCCCGCCCCGGGGCTGCACCTGTGGGACGTGGGCGCGGGCGCGGGGTCGGTGGGGATCGAGTGGATGCGCGCGCACCCGGAGTGCGCGGCGACGGCGGTAGAGGCCGACGCCGGCCGGGCCGCGCGGATCGGCCGCAACGCGGGGCGGCTCGGCGTGCCGGGGCTGCGGGTGGTCCACGGGCGCGCCCCGGAGGCGCTGGCGGGGCTGCCCGCGCCCGACGCGGTGTTCGTCGGCGGCGGCGCGACCCGGCCCGGTGTGCTCGGGGCGTGCCTGGAGGCGCTGCGGCCGGGCGGCCGCCTGGTGGTGCACGGGGTGACGCTGGAGACCGAGCGGCTGCTGGGCGAGGCCCACCGGGAGCACGGCGGCGAGCTGACCCGGATCGCCGTGGAGACCGCCGCGCCGATCGGCGGGTTCACCGGGTGGACGCCCGCGCGCACGGTCACCCAGTGGTCCTGGCGGGCCTGACCCTGCGGCGCGGCCCCCGCGGCCCCGGCGCCCCCGGGGGGCGCGGCCTATCCGCCGTCCGCCGGCCGGGGCCGGGCGGGGTCGTAGAGGAAGGACTCCCCGCCGCCCCGCGGGTCCAGGGCCCGTCCGACCAGGATGACCGCCGCCTGCCGGAACCCGGCCTCCTCGACCCGGTCGGCGATGTCGGCCACCGTCCCGCGCAGGACCGCCTCGCCCGGCTGGCTGGCCCGGTGGACGACGACCACCGGGCAGTCCGCCCCGTACTCGGGGGCGAGCTCCCCCATGAGCGCCCGCACCCGGGTGATCGCCAGGTGCAGGACCAGGGTGGCCCGGGTGGCGGCGAACGCGGCCAGGGTCTCGGTGTCCGGCATGGCCGTGGACCGCGCCCGGGTCCGGGTGAGGACCACCGACTGCGCGACCAGGGGCACGGTCAGCTCCCTCCCCGCCAGGGCCGCGGCGGCGGCGTAGGCGGGCACGCCCGGGGTGACGTCCCACGGCACCCCGTGCGCGTCGAGCCTGCGGGTCTGCTCGGCGAGCGCGGAGTAAAGGGACGGGTCCCCCGAGGTCAGCCGCACGACGTCGGAGCCGGCCCGGTGGGCTCCCACCAGGCGTTCGGTGATGCGGTCCAGGTCCAGGCCCTGGGTGTCCACCAGCTCCGCCCCGGGCGCGCAGTGGGAGAGGACCCCGGGGTCCAGGTACGTCCCGGGGTAGAGCACCACGTCGGCCGCGCCGAGCATGCGCGTGGCGCGCACGGTGAGCAGGTCCGCCGCCCCGGGTCCGGCGCCCACGAAGTGCACGGTCACGGCTTCACCCACCGGGGGGTCCAGACGCGGCCCGACGGGGAGACCCGGGTCCCGGACGCCCCGACGATGAGCAGGCAGCGCATGTCGACCGCCGCGGGGTCGAGCCCGGCCAGGGTGGTCACCTCCAGCGACTCCCCGTCGCGGCCCACGTCCCGGCCCACCACGACCACCGTGTCGGGGTCGCGGTGCTCCAGCAGGACGCGGCGCGCGGTGGCGATCTGCTCGGTGCGCGAGCGCGAGGCGGGGTTGTACAGGGCCAGGGCCAGGTCGGCGTCGGCGACGGCGCGCAGCCGGTGCTCGACGACCTTCCAGGGTTTGAGGCGGTCCGAGAGGCTCATGACGGCGAAGTCGCCGCCGACGGGGGCGCCCGCGCGGGCGGCCACGGCCTGGACAGCGCTCACCCCGGGCACCACGCGGACGGACACGTCCCGGTACCGGGGGTCCTCGGCCGCCTCGAACACGGCGGTGGCCATGCCGAAGATCCCGGCGTCGCCGCCGGAGACCACGGCCACGCGCTCGCCCCGGGCCGCCAGGTCCAGGGCGTGCCGGGCGCGGTCGAGCTCGACGGTGTTGCCCGAGGCGTGGCGGGTCAGCCCCGGGCGCTGGGGGACGCGGGCGACGTAGGGCCCGTAGCCGACCACGTGGTCCACCCCGGCCAGCGCCTCCCCGGCCTCGGGGGTGAGCCAGTGGCCGGGCCCGGGCCCCAGGCCGACGACCAGCAGCTCGGCCGCCGGGCGCGCGGGCCGGGGGGCCTCCCCCGGCGCGGCGGCGCTCCCGGGCGCTGTGGCGCCGTCGCGGGACCGGGTGCCGTTGCGGCTGTCGCCGGTGACCAGGACGAGGGAGAAGTAGGGGACCGTGTCGGGGTCGACCTCGGCCGCCGGCAGGCGGCGCCCGCCCTCCATGGAGGCGCGCTCCACGTACACGGCGTGGTCCAGCCGCCCCGCCGCCGCGAGGGCGCGGCGCACGGCGGGGAAGGTCCGGCCGAGCTTCATGACGACGGCCGCGTCGGTGTCGGCGAGGCGGCGGGCGAGTTCCGGTTCGGGCAGGGTGCCGGACAGGACGGTGAGCACGTCCGTCTGGCGGGCCAGGGGCGCGGCCGCGGTGGCGGCGGCCGCGGCGAAGGCCGGGACGCCGGGCACGATCCCGGTCTCGTACCGGTCGGCCAGGCGGTCGTGCATGTACATGTAGGACCCGTAGAACAGCGGGTCGCCCTCGGAGAGCAGGACGACGTCGCGCCCCGCGTCGAGGTGGGCGGCCAGGCGCGCGGCGGACTCCTCGTAGAAGTCGGCCAGGGCGCCCTCGTAGCCGCCGGGGTGGTCGGCCGCGCCGGTGGTCACCGGGTAGACGAGCCGTTCCTGGACCGCCCCCGCCGGGATCAGGCCGGCGGCGATGCGGCGGGCGTTGGAGTCCTTGCCCGGGCCGCAGTGGTAGGCGACGACGTCGGCGGCCGAGATGAGCCGGGCGGCCTTGAGGGTCATCAGCTCAGGGTCGCCGGGGCCGACGCCCACGCCGTGGAACCTGCCGGTCCTGCCGGTCATTCCTCCTCCTTCGCGAGGGCGTTGAGGGCCGAGGCGGCCATCGCGGAGCCGCCGCGGCGGCCGCGGGCGAGCACGTAGGGGACGTCGATGCCGTGGCGGCCGGCGAACTCCTCCAGGGCCTGCTTGGACTCGGCGGCGCCGACGAAGCCGACCGGGCAGCCGATGATCGCCGCGGGGCGCGGGGCGCCGTCGACGAGCATCTCCAGCAGGTGGAAGAGCGCCGTGGGGGCGTTGCCGAAGGCGACCACGGCGCCCTCCAGCCGGGGCTCCCACAGGGAGACCGCGGCGGCGGAGCGGGTGGTGCCCCAGCGCCGGGCCAGGCCGGGGACCCGCTCGTCGCCCAGCAGGCACAGGACGTCGTTGTCGGCGGGCAGGCGGCCGCGGGTGACGCCGGTGGCGACCATGGTCGCGTCGCACAGGATCGGCGCGCCGGACCGCAGGGCCGCCCGGGCGGCACCGACCAGGCCGGGGTGGACCACCAGGTCGGCGGCGAGGTCGACCTGCCCGGTGCCGTGGATCATCCGCACCGCGAGGCGCTCGGCGTCGGCGGGCAGGTGGCCCAGGGACACCTCGGCACGGATGGTGGCGAAGGAGTCCGTGTAGATCGCGGGCCCGTCGTCGATGTACTCGTAGTGCCGGTTCGGCCGGCGGGGGGCGGTCACCGCCGCGCCCCGGGGACGACGACGCCGCGCCAGGGCGTGACCACGAGGTCGCCGCCCGCGGCGAGGGCGTCGGCGGCCAGGGCGTCCGCGGCGGCCCGGTCCAGGCCCTCCTCCGGGACGGGGACGTGGTGCGCGCCGCCGGGCAGCGGCCCGTACGGCGGTGGCGGGGCGGGCGCGGGCAGGCGCGGGTCGGGGGGATGCGGCGCGCACAGCGCGGAGGGGAGCTCGGCCACGTGCCAGGGCGCGGTGGGGCCCTCGCCGCGCCGCTCCAGGAACAGGTCGGCCAGGCGCACGAGGGCGTCGGCGGCCCCGTCCAGCCGAACCGCCGGCCCGTGGCGGTCGCCGACGCGCAGTTGGGCGGTGGCCCCGTCGAGCGCGGTGAGGCCCAGGTCGCAGGGGCGTTCCACGAGGTCGCCGCGCCCGTCGTCGAGCACGAACAGGAAGCGGCCGGGCAGGGCGGCGCGGTGCGGGGCCGAGCACAGGGCCGCGTCCAGGGCGGCGGCGACGGGGCGCAGGTCGGCGCGTCCCCCCGACAGCCCGGTGAGCGGCGAGGCCATCACGTTGCGGACCAGTTCGTGGGAGGGCGAGGGCAGCAGCCCCGTCTCCTCCAGCGCGCCGAGGACCGCGGGGTCGAGGCGCCCGTCCCGGCCGGGCAGGGCGCGCACCTGGAGGTTGGCCCGCCCCGTCACGTGGACCCGGCCGGAGCCGAACTCCTCGGCGACGGCGGCCAGGGCGGCCAGGGACCGGGCCGGCAGGCGGCCGCCGACGAGTCGGAGCCGGACCAGCAGGCCGTCCGGGGCCTCCCAGGGCCGGAGCGCGCCGGGGCAGCGGTCGCGCCGGGTGCGGGGCGCGGGGGCGTCCGCGGGGAACATGCACGTCCTTCGGTTCGGGGCCCGTACGCGGGGCCCGCGGGTGACCCGGCGGCCCGTCACCGCCGGTGCCAGCAGGTCTTCGGACTCGGGGTCTTCCGGAGCGGAGCGCCTTCCCGGGGCGGTGCGCCCCAGTGGCCGTCCGGGACGCGGAGGTCCCGGCACATGCCCGCCCGTCACCCTCACCGCTGCGCGTCAGTCCCGGATTCGCACCGGGTTCCCTGCCCCACGAAGTGGAGTACGACTGGCCCGAAGAGCGTACAACGTCCGCTTCCGGCTCCGACCAGCGGTCTCGCCTTCCCGCCGCCGACGACGGGCCCGCTGGACCGGTACGGTGCGACCGCCGGGTTCTGCGGGGTGAACGGACGAAGGAGTCGCACGATGGCGGGACCGCACGCACTGGACGCCCTCCTGGCCGCGGCCGGGTCGCTCGGGATCACGGCCTCCGGCACGGAGACCGTCGTGGGCCTCACCGACGCGGGCGCGCGCGAGGAGCTGCGGGCGGTGATGGCGGTGCGCTCGCTGCCGGGGATGGTGTGCGCGTGCGCCGGGGAGGCGCGGCTCGACGTCCGGGGCCCGGACGGCCGGTCCCTGGCGGTGGTGGCGCTGCACCACGGTGTGACCCTGTCCTGGGAGGGGTGGGACGGGGACGCGCTGCTCGCCGACGGCCCCGGGCTCCTGGCCTGGCTCGACCGGCACGGGGTCCCGGAGCCGCTGCGCCTGTTCCGCGAGGCCGAGGCGCGCCGGGCCGCGGCCGCCCGGGAGAGGGAGGACTGGGTCGCCGCGGTGCCCGGGGCGCTGCGCGGCCTGACGGAGCGGATGCTCCAGAGCGCGGGAGGGTCCGAACTGCGGTCCGAGGCCGCCGGACTGCTGGCCGAGGCGGTCCCGGACCCGGTGGTCCGGGTGCAGGCGGTGCTGGCCTGGTACGCGGCGGGGAGCGGCCGTTACTCCGGGTACCCGGTCTACGAGGACCTGCCGGGAGCGATGCTCGGGGAGGTGCCGATCGGGGAGATCGCCGCCGCCCTGGAGGACCCCCGCGCCGGAGCCCGCCATGAGGCCGGGGCCGTGCGGCACCTGATCGGGTGGAGGTCCCGCAAGCGGATCCGGCGGGACATCGCCGCGCTGCCCGCCCCGCTGCGGGCCCGGCTGCTGGCGGCGGCCCGCACCTCGCCCGACCGGGCCACCCGGGTCCGGGCCGAGGAACGGCTCGGCGGCTGACCGGTTCCGGGCGCGGCCGTGATCGGCCACGGGGCTCCGGGTACGGGACGCCTGTGTACGGCCTCCCCAGGCCGCTCCCCGGCCGACCCCCGCCCCTCAGCCCGCACAGGAGGCGCACGCCCATCACCGAGGCCGCCGAGCCGCTCCGTCCGCTCGAGGGGGGCGCCCCCGGCATGCAACGGTACGCACGGAAATACTGCCGGAACGCCCTCGGCCGGGTCCGCGGCGCCGCTTGACCTGGAGCGCACTCCAGGAGGCAGCATCGCGGGCATGGAAACTCCCACTCCCCTGCACAGCGGGTTCGGACACGACTCGACGGCCGACGACGTGCTCGCCGACACCGATCTGGGCGGCCGGTTCGCCGTGGTCACCGGCGGGTACTCGGGCCTGGGCCTGGAGATGACCCGTTCCCTGGTCCGGGCCGGTGCCGAGGTGCTGGTGCCCGCGCGCCGCCCCGACCGGGCACGAGAGGCGCTCGCGGATCTCCCCCGGGTCTCGGTGGCGGCGCTCGACCTGACCGACCAGGCCGACGTCCGCCGCCTGGCCGGGGAGGTGCGCGCGGCCGGGCGGCCCGTCGACCTGGTCATCAACGCGGCGGGGATCATGCGGGGACCGCGCACGGCGGTGGGCCCGGGGTGGGAGGCCCACCTTGCGGTGCACCACCTGGGGCACTTCACGTTGACGGCGCTGCTGGCACCGGCCCTGGCGGAGGGTGCGCGGGTGGTGGGGCTGTCGTCGGCCGGGCACTTCCTGTCGGACATGCGCTGGGAGGACCCGCACTTCGCCCAGCCCGACGCGTACGACCAGTGGACCGCCTACGGCCAGTCCAAGACGGCGGTGTCCCTGGCCGCACTGCACCTGGACGGCCTGTTGGCGCCGCGCGGGGCGCACGCGTTCTCGGTGCACCCGGGCAGCATCCTCACCCCGCTGCAACGGGAGGTACCGCTGCGAACCCGGCGCCGACTGGGGTGGGTGGTCGGGGAGGACGACCGGCCCGCCCCCGGGTTCAAGACCCCCGAACAGGGCGCGGCGACGGCGGTGTGGGCGGCGACTTCTCCGCTGCTGGAGGGGCACGGCGGGGCCTACTGCCAGGACTGCGACATCGCCGCGCCCGCGGACTCCGACGACATGCTCAGGGGCGGGGTCAAACCGTGGGTGCTGGACCGCGGGGCCGCGGAGCGGCTGTGGTGGTGGTCCGCTGGCGCCACCGGCGTCGGCGCCGTTCTCTAGGACCCGGGCGTGGGCGGCCGGGCCTTCCGGAGGCGGCGAAAGCCCAGGGCGAGCACCGCGAGCGAGCCGAGGAGGGCGACCGTGTTGTGGGTGTACTTGGCGGCCGCCGCCACGTCGCCGATGGGGCGGGCGAGGAAGGCCGTGAACACGTTGGCGAGCAGGGCGCCGCCCGCTGCGGCGAGCACGTGGCGGGGTCCCCAGCCCGCCCGGGCCGACCAGCGGGCCAGCAGCACGGCGAGGCCGCCCAGGACGGCCAGGTTGACCGCGAACCCCGGCCAGCCGATGAGGAACCAGGACGAGTCCGCGATCCGCCACGGCCCCTCCCCCAGGCCGACCGCCCGCAGCAGGTGCGCGACCGCCCCGGGCAGGCCCAGCGCCGCCAGGACGGTGCCGCCGACCGCCCACGGCGGGGGCGCGGGCCGCGGGTCGGGCCGGGCGGGCCCGCGCCACAGGAAGGCCGCGGCGCCCAGGGCGAGCGCCGCCGCGGCCGCGCCGACGGCCTGCCCGGCGGAGGGCACGAACCCCTCGGTCTCCACGGACCACCGCAGCACGAGCACGGCGGCGGCCGCGAACCCGGCCGCGACCACGGCCAGCCCGAACCACCCCAGCCACGGCCGGGCGGCCGTCCGGGGGGCGAGCGACTCGACGACCGCGATCGGCACGGTGACGCTCCAGACCGCGTGCCCCGCCGTGAAGACGAGCGCCAGGTTGGGGTTCACACCCGGGGCCGGCAGCAGGGAGGAGGAGAACATGTCCTCCCAGTACGGGATGCCGCGGTAGGACGGGTTGAACAGCGACAGGTCCACGAGCCCCGCCTGGACCACGCCGAAGGCGGCGCCCAGCAGCAGGACGGCCGGCCACCCGCGCCCGGTCCTGCGGACGACCTCGCGGATGAGCACGGCGGCCCCGCCGTACAGGGGCGCGAAGAGGAACAGCCCGCCCAGGAGCTCCCGCGGGTCGCCGGTCGAGTCGTCGTAGCCGTAGAGGTACTCGGCGCAGACCGGGGCGAGCAGGAGCAGTCCCAGGACGGGCGGCAGGCGGAGAAGCGTGCCGGGCGGACGGGCGTTCTCGGTCATGGCATCGAGCCTGGCCGACGGCGCACCGGCCGGTCACTACGGCGGGCCCTACCCCCGGGGTGTCCCCGGGCCCACCCCCGGCCGTCCCGGCGGTGCCGTTCCCGCCGTCCCGTCGGCGGACGGGACGGCGGGAGCGGATCAGTCGTCCTCGCGGACGTCGACGACCTCGCCGGACAGGTCGACGATGACGTCGTACTCGCGGCCGTCGGCGCCGTGCACCTCGACGTCCCAGACCTGGTGGCCGTCCTCGTCGTCGCGGTCCGCGTCCACGGCGCGGGCGCCCTCGCCCACGGCCGCCTCGGCGGCGGCGGACACGGCGTCGCGGTCGGCCTCGCCCTCGGTGCCGGAGTTGTCCCAGGGGGCCGGGCCGCCGTCGGGGTCGCGCAGGTTGAGCCCGTTGACGGTGTAGACGTCGGCGTCCTCGCGCTCGCCGTCGTCGTCCTCCTCGTAGCGGACGCCCAGGGTGACCTCGGTGCCCTCCAGCCCGCGCAGCTCCTCCAGCAGCGGGGCGGCGGTGCCGTCGCCGTCGTAGTCCTCCAGGACCGGGTCGGTCAGCAGCCACTCCTCGGGGCCGAAGTCGACGTCCACCCCGGCCACGCTCCAGTCGTCGTGGTCCTCGTCCCGGTCCTGGTCGTCGTCGGCGCGCAGCTCGCCGGTGAGCTGCTCCAGGCCCTCGACGGACCGGGTGGCCGAGGTGCCGCCGTCGCCGTCGGCGGGGGCGGCCGCCGGGGCGCCGCCGGAGGAGAAACCGGTCAGGCTGATCGGCTGGATCTGCTGCTCGGGGTCGTCGAGCAGCAGGTAGCCGCCGACCGCGCCGACGGCCAGCAGCCCGGCCGCGGAGGTGGCGAGGAGGATCGTGGTCCGCTTCTGCATCATGGTGTCCTTACCCGTGGAGGTCCCGTTCACTGACTCCAGCATGGGACGGCGGGATGATGGGGACATGAGTGCAACCTGAAGACCTTCTTCATGTTGCGCTCAGGAACGGCTCAGTGCCCCCTGGGAGGCTGGGCCACGACAGGCGGGGGAAAGGGGCGCGGGGGCGTGGCGATTCTGGTGGTGGAGGACGAGGAGGGCATCGTCTCCTTCGTGCGGCGCGGGCTGGAGAGCGCCGGGCACCGGGTGCTGGTCGCCTCCGACGGCATCGACGGGCTGACGATGGCCCTGTCCCCCGACGTCGAGCTGGTGGTGCTGGACCTGGGCCTGCCGGGCATCCCGGGCGAGGAGGTGCTGCGCCGGCTGCGGAGCCGCCGCCCCTCGGTTCCGGTGATCGTGCTGACCGCCAAGGACGCCGTGAGCGACCGGGTCGCGAACCTGGACGCCGGGGCCGACGACTACATGGTCAAGCCCTTCAGCGTGAGCGAGCTGCTGGCCCGGGTCCGGGCCCGGCTGCGCACCGGCGGCCAGGAGCGCGCGGACGTGCTGGCCGCCGGGGGGATCGTGCTGGACCTGGGGGCGCGCACCGCGTCGGTGGACGGGGCCACCGTCACCCTGTCGGCGCGCGAGTTCGGCCTGCTGGAGGTGCTGGTGCGCCACCCGGGGCAGGTGTTCTCCCAGCCCCAGCTGCTGGACCGGGTGTGGGGCTACGACTTCGACGGGGCGTCGAACGTGGTGGAGGTGTACGTCAGCCAGCTGCGCCGCAAGCTCGGCGCGGAGCGGATCGTGACGGTGCGCGGGGTCGGTTACCGGCTGGACGGCGGTGACCGGTGAACCTCACCGCCCGGGTGGTGCTCCGGGCCCTGCTGGTGATGGCGCTGGTGATCGGCGGGGTGGCCCTGCTCACCTACGAGCTGGTGCGGGTGTCGGGCCGGGCCGACGTGGACCGGCTGCTCCAGGAGGAGGCGGCGCTGGTGGGCGAGGCGCTGGGGAACCGGCTGCCCGAGGCCGCCGGGATCGACGGGGTGGTGTCGGGTCCGGAGGCGCAGCGGGCGGCGCGGCAGGCGCTGGCGACGCGGCCGAGCGGGGCCCGGCACGTGACGCTGGTGTCCGCGGGCGGGGTCCGGCTGCAGAGCACCGGGGGGCCGGGACCGGTGGCGACGCTGCTGAGCGGCCCCGGGGCGCCGCCGGTGGAACCGGGCTCCCTGCGCACGGTGGACAGCGGCGTCGGGCCGCTGCGGGTGATGGACACCGCCGTGGTGGACGGGGACGGCGCGCAGGTGGCGGTGGTGACGGTGGCGGCGCCGCTGGAGCCGTCGCGGGACGCGGCCGGCGCGGTGCTGGCGAGCGTCGGCGCGGCGGGCGCGGTGGGCCTGGCCGGGGGCGGGCTGCTGCTGTGGGCGGTGGTGCGGCGCACGCTGCGGCCGGTGCGGGAGGTGTCGGCGGCGGCCAAGGAGGTCTCCCCCGCCGACCTGGCGGCACGGGTGCCCGTTCCCGGCACCCGGGACGAGATCGGCGAGCTGGCCGGGGAGATCAACCGCATGCTGGACCGGATCGAGGGGGCCGAGGCCGACCGGCGGCGCTACCTGTCGGTGATCTCGCACGAGGTGCGCACCCCGCTGGCGGTCGCCGAGGGGCACCTGGAGCTGCTGGGCGGCCCGGAGGCGCAGATCGTGCGCGCCGAGCTGGTGCGGCTGCGCCGGGTGCTGGAGGACCTGATGGCGGTGGCGCGCGGCGGCGACGAGATCGACGCCGCCCGGGAGCCGGTGTTCCTGCCCGACCTGTTCGACGAGGTGCGCTCGCGCGCGCGGGCGCTGCCCGCGCGGGGGGCGGTCACCGTGGCCGAGCCGCCGCCGGAGGTGCTGCTGGGCGACCAGGCCCGGTTGGAGCAGTGCCTGGCCAACCTGATCGGGAACGCGGTGGACCACACCCCGGAGGGGACCCGGGTGGAGGTGTCCGCGCACGGCACCGGCGACGGGGTGGCGCTGGTGGTGGCCGACGACGGCCCGGGCATCGACCCGGACGTGCTGCCGCGGGTGTTCGAGCCGTTCGTGACCACGCGCGCGGGCGGGGGCGGGCGGATCGCCGGGCTGGGCCTGGCCGTGGTGCGCTCGCTGGTGGCGGCCCAGGGCGGCCGGGTGGACCTGGACAGCGGCCCGTCGGGCACGTCCGTGACCATCACCCTGCCGCGCGCCACCGCCTGATCCGTGCCAGACTCCCCCTTTCGGAGACGAGGACGGGAGGGCGGTCCGTGGCCGGGGTGGAGGTGCGCGCCTGTGCGGCGCCGGAGCTGGCGCGCGACGAGGTGCTGGAGCTGTACGGGTCGGTGGGCTGGGACGCCTACACCCGCGATCCGGAGGGGCTGGTGCGGGCCCTGGCCGGGTCCCACCGGGTGGTGGCGGCCCGCAGGGACGGCCGGCTGGTGGGGCTGGCCCGGTCGGTCTCCGACGGGGCGACCGTCGTGTACCTCCAGGACGTGCTGGTGGCCCCCGGAGAGCAGCGCGGCGGTCTGGGGCGGCGGCTGCTGGAGGAGTTGTTCGCCGGGTACCCCGGCGTCCGGCAGCGGGTGCTGCTCACCGACGACGAGGACCGGCAGCGGGCGTTCTACGAGGCCCTCGGGTTCACGGAGGCGCACGACCACAGCCCGCCGCTGCGGGCGTTCGTGCGGTTCGGCTGAGGGGCGCCCTCACCGGACGGGTCAGCCCGACCGAGCGCGCTCCTCCTCCAGGCGGGAGCGGGCACCGGGGTCCGTGGTGAGCGAGACCGCCCTGTCGTAGGCGGCGCGGGCCGGGCCGGTGCGGCCCGGGGCCCGCAGCAGGTGGGCGCGCACCGCCCAGGCGGGGGCGAAGCGCGCGGCCCGCGCGCCCCAGGGCGCCGTCTCCTCCTCCAGCAGGGCCAGGCCCGCGGCGGGCCCGTCGGTCTCGGCGGTGACGGCGGCCAGCGCGGTCGCCGACCCCAGGGTGGGGGCCAGCCGGTGCAGGTGCCGGTACAGCTCGCGCAGGTGCTCCCAGGCGACCGTGCCGGTGTCGGCGCGGGCGCAGTGCACCGCCTGGGCGGCGGCCTCCAGCTGGAAGCGGCCGACGGCGCCCAGGGCGTGGGCGGCGCGCAGGTGGGCGCGGCCGCGCTCGATGAGCGCGCGGTCCCAGCGGCCGGTGTCCTGTTCGGCCGGGGGGACCGGGCGGCCCCGTCCGTCCAGGCGGGCGGGGGCGCGGGCCGCCGCCAGGGCGATGAGCGCGGCCAGGCCGTGGGCCTCGGCGCTGTCGGGGACCAGCCGTGCGAGGACCTCGGCCAGGTCCAGGGCCTCGGCGGTCAGGCCGGTGCGGGGTTCGGTGCCGCCGATCTCCCAGTCGACGGCGTGGGCGCCGTAGACCGCCTCAAGGACGTGGTCCAGCCGTTCGGGCAGGGCGTCCCGGTCGGGGATGCGGAAGGGCACGCCCGCCTCCTTGATCCGCTTCTTGGCCCGGGTGAGCCGGGCGGCCAGGGTGGGCGCGGGCAGGGCGAACGCGGGGGCGATGCGGGCGACCGTCAGGCCCAGGACGGTGTTGAGCATGAGCGGGGTGCGCACGGCGGGGTCGACCGCCGGGTGGGCGCACACCAGCATCAGTTCCAGGCGGCGGTCGCCGACGGCGTCCACGTCGGGTGTGGCGTCGGCGGCCGGGGCGTGCCGGTCCGGGTCCAGCGGCACCCCGGTGCGCACGGCGGCCGACCGCCAGTGGTCGCGGAGCCGGTTGCGGGCCACCGTGAACAGCCAGGCGTCGGGGTCGGCGGGAACGCCGTCGCGCGGCCAGGCCGTGAGGGCGCGCTCGTAGGCGTCGGCGAGGGCGTCCTCGGCGGCGGGCAGGTCTCCGGTGGGCGCGGCCAGCAGGGCGAGCAGGCGCCCGTGGGAGGTGCGGGCCGCGCGGGCGGCCCGCACCGCGGGACCGGCGGTCAGGTCCATGCGCCGTCGATGTAGGAGGTGGCGGCGGGTCGGACCTCCAGGACCCCGTACTGGGCGCCCGGGCACTTCTCGGCCCAGGCCAGGGCGGCGTCCAGGTCGGGCACGTCGATGACGAACACCCCGGCCAGTGCCTCCTTGGTGTCGGCGAAGGGGCCGTCCTGGACGCGCAGCCCGCCCTCGCGGCGGGTGAGCGTGGTGGTGACGCGCGGGGTCGCCAGGACCTCGGCGGCGACCAGCACGCCGGCGGCCTCCAGGGCTCGGCCGTAGGCGCCGAAGGCCTCCTGCACGGCCTCGACGGCCTCCTGCGGGATCTCGCCCTCGGCGGGTTCGGCGTTGTGCAGCAGCAGCGCGTAGCGCATGGCGGGTTCCTCTTCCTCGTCGTCGTTCCACGTGACCACCCGGGAGGGCGGTTCGCAAGGGTGACGATCGACGGGCCGGGGATTCGACAGCCGTCCGCGGGAATCGTCGGAAAAAAGATCCGGGCCGCCCGCGCCGGGGGACGGCGCGGGCGGCCCGGGGGCGGACCGGGGGTCAGGAGCGCGGCAGGCGCTCGGCCAGCCAGGCCTCGACCTCGGCGGAGGAGCGCGGCAGCGCGGCCGACAGGACGGCGCGCCCGTCCTCGGTGACCAGGACGTCGTCCTCGATGCGCACGCCGATGCCGCGCAGCTCCTCGGGGACGGTCAGGTCGTCGGCCTGGAAGTACAGGCCGGGCTCGACGGTGAGGACCATGCCGGGCTTCAGGTCGCCGTACAGGTGGACCTCCTGGCGGGAGACCGCGCAGTCGTGCACGTCCAGGCCGAGCATGTGGCCGGTGCCGTGCAGGGTGTAACGGCGCTGGAGCCCCAGCTCCAGGACGCGGTCCACCGGGCCCTCCAGCAGGCCCCACTCGATCAGGCCCTCGGCCAGCACCCGCTGGGCGGCCTGGTGGAAGGCGATGAACGGGGCGCCGGGGGCGACGGCCGCGATGCCGGCCTCCTGGGCGGCGTACACCAGGTCGTACACCTTGCGCTGGGTGTCGGTGAAGGTGCCCGAGACCGGCATGGTGCGGGTGACGTCGGCGGTGTACAGGGTGGTGGTCTCCACACCGGCGTCCAGCAGCAGCAGGTCGCCGTCGCGGACGGGGCCGTCGTTGCGGGTCCAGTGCAGGGTGGTGGCGTTGGCGCCGGAGGCGGCGATGGTGCCGTAGCCGACGTCGTTGCCCTCCACGCGGGCGCGCAGGAAGAACGTGCCCTCGATGAACCGCTCGGAGGTGTCCTTGGCCTGCGGCAGGGTCTTGGCGACGTCCTCGAAGCCGCGGGCGGTGGCGTCGACGGCCAGCTGGAGCTGGGCGATCTCCCACTCGTCCTTGACCAGGCGGTGGTCGGCCAGGGTGACGGCGAGCTCCTCGTCCAGGGAGGCCGACTTGGCGCGGGCCTCCTCGTCGGTGTCGGCGCGCACCCCGTCGATGACGGCGTCGAGCTCGGCGTCGTGGCCGCGGACGATGCGCACGGCGGTGTCGGTGGCGGCCAGGACGCCGGTGAGCGTGGTGACGTCGGCGGTGGGCACGCCGAACAGGTCGGCGGCCTCGGCCAGGCTGTTGCGGCGGCCGGTCCACAGCTCGCCGTAGCCGCCGAGCCAGAACTCGCCGTTCTCGCGGTTGGAGCGCGGCTTGAGGTAGAGGACGGCGTCGTGGCCGCCGTCGGCGCGCGGGGTCAGGACCAGGCAGCCGCCGTCGGAGGTGTCGCCGGTGAGGTAGGCGTAGTCGCTGGCGGCGCGGAAGGGGTACTCGGTGTCGTTGGAGCGGGTGAGCAGCTGTCCGGCGGGGACGACGAGCCGCTCGCCGGGGAAGGCGGCGCTGAGCGCGGCGCGGCGGCGGGCGGTGTGCCCGGCCTGCTCGATGGGCTCCAGGTCGCGGCGCTCGGTGTCGGCCCACCCGGTGGTCATCCACGCGGCGAGCTCGTCGGAGACCGACTGCGCCTGGCCGTTCTTGCGTGGCGTGAACACGAAGGTGCCCATGTCGGCTCCGGGGCGCTGCTGCTCGCTCACGTCGTGACTCTCCTCGTCGTGCGTCGGTGTGGGGCCGCCGCCGCGGGTGGGCGGCCGGACGGCTCGCCGGCGGCGGTCTCGGCGCCCATCGTACGGCGGCGGGCGGCGCCGTGGCCGTCGCGCGGACATAGCGAACCCCATAACGCCCGAGCACACCCCGTTATGCCCCTGTGACCGCGATCGGCGCAGGTGGGGACGGGTGCTCCGGACCCGGCCGGGTTCAGAGCCCGTGCACGAAGGGGATGGCCTTCGGATAGGGCAGGTCGGCGATGGTCGCGGGGTCCGTCCACCGGTAGCCGATGCGCTCGTACAGGGCGACCGCCTCGGGCTGGTTGGGGCCGGTGAACAGGATGACGTCGCGGTAGCCCAGGGCGCGGGCGGCGTCCTCCAGGGCGGTCATGACCCGGCGGCCCAGGCCGCGCCGCCGGTGCCGGGCGGAGGTCCAGATGCGCTTGAACTCGGCGGTGCCGGGGCGCTCGCCGCCGCCCGGGGCGTAGGGGCGCAGCGCTCCCCCGGCGACGACCTCGCCGTCCAGTTCGGCGAGCACGATCCGGCCGTGGGGCGCGGCGAACTCCGAGACCGGGTAGCGGGACAGCTCGCTCGCGGCGCCCTCGGCGCCGTAGCGCTCGGTGTACTCCTCCAGCAGGCCGTCGAGCAGGCCCTGGACCCGGGGGTCGTCGTGGTGGACGGTGAGCATGCGCACGTCCGCGGCCTCGGCCGTTCCCGCCGTCGTCCCGTCCTGTGCCATGGCCCCTCCCCCGTGCGAAAGGGCGCCCGTGGACGCCCGCCGGGAATGCTACCGGCGCCCGGAGCGCCCCGCCACGCGGCGAATGTCACCCCCGGGCGGCGGGGCCTGCGCCTCAGGGGCGCTCCTCTCCGGTGCGGTGCTCGGCGGGGACGGGCCGGTCGGGGTCGCCCCCGCGGGCGTGGGTGGCGGGGCGGGCCGTCCGGGCCAGGTGGGCGCGGGTGGCGGCGACGTTGCGGGCGCGGACCGCGCCGAGCCGCCGGGGGTCGCGGAGCAGGCGCCGCCCGCGCACGCGGTTGAGGGCCGCGGCGGCGTCCAGGACGGCGCCGGCGACGGCCGCGCGGGGCAGGCCGAGCGCGTCGGCGCGGGCGTCTCCGTGGAAGCGGCGCGCGAGGGCGTACAGGGCGGGCAGGCCGACCGCGCCGGGGATCGAGGCGACCTCGTGCAGTGTGGCCGCGGTCGAGCGCAGGGTGGCCTCGGCCAGGGCCGCGGAGTCCGGGCCCGGCGGTCCGGTGACCGCCTGGAGGAGGTCGTCGGCCTCGCGGGCGCTCGCCTGGTCGCGGACGCCGTCGAGGAGGCGGGGGTCGATGCCGAGCAGGTGGGCGACGTGGTGCCAGTACCGGTACTGGTCGGCCCGGTCCGCGGCGGACGAGTGGTAGCCCATGGCGTCCAGGGCGTTGTGGGAGGTGAGGGTGAAGTCCATCCAGGTGCGGACCAGGTCGACCTGGTTGATCGGCACGCCCAGCGCGGCCTCGTCGTACCCGCGGCGGCGGGCCATGGCGCGCATGTGGGCGTGCAGCACCCGCACCTGGAGGGTGGCGGTGTAGCCCGCCTCCCCCGGGCGCAGGGAGCCGGGCAGCAGCGCGGTGAGGTACCAGCGGCCGGTGTCCTCCAACCTGCGGGGGACGGCGTCGAGGAGGCGTCCGCTCAGCTTGAGGACCTCGGCGATGGAGGGGGACTCGTAGGTCCTGACGAGGGAGCCGGCGGTCAGGGCGATGATGCGCGCGGCCTGGGGCGCGTCGAAGGCGGAGAGCGAGGCCCGGTCCAGGAGCGCGTCGTCGGCGCCGTCGGGCGGGGTCTCGGTGTCGGCGAGCAGGGCGGCGACGGCCGGGGGCGGGTCGGCGAGGGAGGCCAGGCCGCGGGTGATGCCCTCCTGGAGGGCGACGCGGACACGGCGGCCGCCCGCGGCGATCTCGTCGGCGACGGCGTCGGCGAGGGGGTCGCCGGTGGTCAGGGCCAGGTGGGCGAGGTCGGCGCGCCCTGCGCCGAAGCGGGCGGCGACCCGGTCCCGGGAGCCGCGCCCGACGGGCCAGGGAGTGGTGGCTGTGGACTCGTGCACGGGGTCCTCCTGCGGGACGCGACAAGGTCTGACACCTGTCAGATTAAATAGAATCTGACAGGTGTCAAGCGAGGAGGTCGGCATGGGCGCGCACACCGTCAGGGGGCCCGGGCGGCCGGGCCGGGGCGGCCCGGCGGCGCCGGACGAGGACACCGTCCTGCAACGCGGCCTGGAGGCGTTCGCCGAGCTCGGCTACGACGGGGCCTCGGCCCGGGAGCTGGCCCGCCGACTGGGGGTCAGCCACAACTTCATCAACGACCGCTACGGCTCCAAGGCCGCCTTCTGGCGCGCGGTCGTGGACCGGGTCCTGGCCGCGCAGAAGGACCGGCTGACCGCACTGGTGGAGCAGCACACCGGTGACGACGAGGCGGTGCTGCGCGCCGTCATCGGCCACTTCTACCGCTCGGTCGTGGACACCCCGATGCTCGGCCGGGTGCTGACCGACGAGTTCCGCCGCGAGGGCGAGCGGCTCGACCACCTGCACCGCGACTACATCGCGCCGGTCCTGGCCGCGGTGATGCCCTCCGTGGAGCGGCTCGCCGCCCAGGGGCGGATCCGGCCGCTGCCGACGGACCTGCTCTACTTCGCGGTCATCGGACCGGCCACGGGCTTCACGCAGTTCCCGCTGGCCGACCGGCTCGCCGGGCGCGGCGGGCGCACCCCGCGGGAGCGCCGGGACGACGCCGGGAGGCTGGCCGAGGCCGTCCTCGACGGGCTCATCGACCGGGTGCCGCCCGCGCGGGGGTGAGCGGCGCGCCGGGTCAGGGCCCGGCGGGGACCCGCGGCGCGGGGAGGGCGGCCGGGTCGGGGGCGCGGAAGCGGGTGCGCGAGCGCAGCGCCCGGAACCCGTTCTCCACCCGGTAGCCCGCCGCCAGCAGGCGCTCGCGCGCCTCCTCGGCGCTGCGCACGGTCGCCTCGTCGAAGATGAGGTTGTAGTAGCGCTCCGGCACCCGGTTGAGCCCGGCGCGCAGCGCGCGCAGGGCCGCGGTGGCCGCGGCCTCCCCGCCCGGGACCTCGGGCAGGACCCCGTACTCGCGGCGCGCCCAGGCGGGCAGGGTGGCGTAGGACAGGGCCCCGACCGGGAACCACAGGGGCCGCAGCGGGGCCAGCGCGGACAGGTGCTCGGGCACCGCGGGCCACAGCAGGAACCGGACCGCCTGCCGGGCCTCGGGGGTGGCCCGCAGCACGGGGCGGACCGCGGCCAGGTAGCGGCGCATGTCCGCGGCCGAGCGCGGGACGTCGTCCCGGGACAGGCCCACGTAGGCGGCGGTGGCGGACTGCTCGTCGAAGTAGCGGTCGTACTCGGCGGGGGTGAGGGGCACCCCGGCGCGCACCGCGGTCTCCAGGTAGGACGTCACCTCGGCACAGTGCACCCACACCAGCAGGTCGTGCTCGTCGACGCGGTGGCGGCGGCCGGTGGCGGGGTCGGTGAACGACAGCGCCCGGTGGACCCGGCGGATGTGCGCGCCCAGCCGGTCGGCCTCCTCCGGGGAGCCGTAGGTGGTGACGGCGACGAAGTGGGCGGTGCGCAGCAGCCGCCCTGTGGGATCGCTGCGGAAGTCCGAGCGCTGCCACACGCCCTGCATCGCCACCGGGTGCAGGGCCTGGAGCATGAGGGCGCGCACCCCCGCCACCCACATGGCGCGGTCCAGGTGGACCGCCCAGGTGACGCTCTCGGGTGCGGCGACGGTCGGTCTCATCGGCTCTCCTCCAGGGCTGCGCGGGGGCTTCGCGTTCTGGGCCGGGGCCCGGGGCCGCCTGTGGGACCACGATACGTCCGGCCCCGCGGGACGCCTCGGCGGCCCGACCCCTGCGGCCCTTGCCGAGAAAGCACCGATTCTTGGCACGCGCGGGGCCGGGGCCGGGCGCAACCTGGCAGTGGGACGCCCCGGGCCCGCCCCTCGGCCGCGCCCCTTCCTTCCCTCCGTTCCCATGTGGAGTGAGACATGTCCACCCAGAACGACGCCCGCTTCGACGTCGAGGCCTACCGCCGCGCCATCGAGGAGACGGACGCCGACACCATGATCGCGATGTTCCGGGACGACGCCGACCTGGAGATGTTCGACAAGCGGACGCCGCCGGGGTCCCCCGCGGTCCTGCACGGCAAGGACGCCATCGAGCCGGTCGTGCGCGAGCTGTGCGGCCGGGAGATGACGCACGAGGTCCTCACGGTGGCCGTGGACGGGGACCACGTCGCCTACACCGAGCGGTGCGTCTACCCCGACGGCGGCATGGTCATGAGCAACACCATGCTGGACCTGAGCGACGGCGCCATCGCCCACCAGACCACCGTGCAGGCGTGGGACGAGGAGGCGCACGACCGGATCGAGACGGGCGGCTTCGAGTCCCCCGACGAGCGCCAGGCGTTCGACCACGGGCACGCGGAGACCGTGCGGCTGGGCGGGCACAACGTCACCCGCCTCACGTTCGAGCCGGGGTGGCGCTGGTCGGAGCACCGGCGCGAGGAGGCGGGCACGGACCTGTGCATGCTCGCCCACAGCATCCTGGTCCTGTCCGGCACCCTGCGGGTGCGCATGGAGGACGGCACCGAGGCCGAGGCCTCCACCGGCCGGCTCGCGTACATCCCGCCCGGCCACGACGCCTGGGTGGTCGGCGACGAGACCGTCATGGCGGTCGACTGGACCGGGAACGACTGACCCGGTCGCGGGTCCGCCACGCCGGGCGGACCCGCGCCCTGCCCGCGGACGCGGACCGCCCGCCCGCGGAGCCGTCAGCCCCGGCCCCTGCGCCGAACGCGGGCCGCCCGCGGGGCCGTGGGCCCGCCCGGCGGCCGGTCAGTTGCCGCGCAGGTAGGCCAGCACGGCCTGGACGCGGCGGTGCACGTCCTCGTCGGGCGGCAGGTCGAGCTTGGCGAGGATGTTGCCCACGTGCTTGCCGACGGCGGCGTCGCTGACCACCAGGCGGCGGGCGATCGCCCCGTTGGAGTGGCCCTCGGCCATCAGCGCCAGCACCTCGCGCTCGCGCGGGGTGAGGCGCTCCAGCGGGTCGGAGCGGCGGCGCAGCAGCTGGCGGACCACCTCGGGGTCGACGAAGGTCGCGCCCTCCACCACGCGGCGCAGCACCGTCGCGAACTCGCGCACGTCGCCCACCCGCTGCTTGAGCAGGTAGCCCACGCCGCGCCCCGCCCCGGAGTCGAGCAGGTCGGAGGCGTAGCTGAGCTCGACGTACTGGCTGAGCGCCACCACCGCCAGATCGGAGTGGCGGCGGCGCAGCTCGACGGCGGCGCGCAGCCCCTCGTCGGTGAAGTCCGGGGGCATGCGGATGTCGGTGACGACCAGTCCGGGGCGGTGCTCGTCCACGGCCCTGAGCAGGGCGTCGCCGTCACCGACGGCGGCCACCACGGGGAACCCGAAGCGCTCCAGCACGCCCACCAGGCCCTCCCGCAGCAGCACGCCGTCCTCGGCGAGCACGGTGGGGACGGGCGTCACCTCGGATCCGTCCGGTCGATCGTGCACGGCAGCTCCACTCGGATGCGGGTCGGACCCCCCTGGGGGCTGGTCAGGTCCATTGTGCCGCCCATGACCGCGACCCGGTCGCGCATCCCGGTCAGGCCGCTGCCGCGCGCCGGGTCGGCGCCGCCGGGCCCGTAGTCGGTGACCTCCACCACCAGGGCGTCGCCGTGGGCGGCGGGGACCAGGGAGGCGTGCACGGTGGCGGCGTTGGCCTCGGTGTGCTTGTAGACGTTGGTGAGCGCCTCGGCGACCACGAAGTAAGCGGTGCCCTCCACGTGGGAGGGGAGCCGGCGCGGCAGCTCCGCCTGGACGGTGACCGGGACGGGCGAGTGGTCGGCGAGTTCGGCCAGGGCGGCGGGCAGGCCGCGGTCGGTGAGGACGCGCGGGTGGATGCCGCGGACGAGTTCGCGCAGCTCGGTGATGAGCTCGTCGGCCTTGCGCTGGGCGGCGGCCAGGCGGCGGTCGGCCTCCGAGCCCTCCTCGACGTCCAGCCGGGCCATGCCCAGGTCCATGTTCAGGGCCACCAGGCGCTGCTGCGCCCCGTCGTGCAGGTCGCGTTCGATGCGGCGCCGCTCGTACTCGAAGGCGTCGACGAGGCGGGCCCGGGAGTGGGTGACCTCGGTGAGCTCGGCGCGCAGCTCCTCCTTGGGCGGGCCGACCAGCAGGGCGCGGGCCAGGACCCCGTGGCCGTAGGAGGTGACGCCGCTCAGGTAGACGGCGGCCAGGAGGGCGACCGGGGAGAGCAGGGTCAGCGGCAGCGCCTCCTCGACGGTGGTGGCGGTGACGAAGCCCAGGCTCACCTGGGAGCCGGGGGCGTCCCCGACCAGGACCGGTCCCGCCAACAGGACGACGGCGAAGGTCAGCAGCATGCCCATCACCGTGAAGAGCGAGAAGGCGATGACCATGAGCAGGAAGAGGTAGGCGACCTCGCGCCAGGTGGCGGCCTCGGTGTAGCGGGTCTTGATCCAGCCCCACAGCCCGGGCGGGGGGACGCGGTGGCCGCTGTCGGCGAGGCCGGGCGAGACCAGGCGCAGCCTGCGGCGCTCCACCGCCCCCAGCGGCATCCCGACCAGCGGGCCGAAGAACGCGACCGTGGCCAGGCCGCTCAGGGTCCCCGAGACCAGCAGGAACGCCCGGTCCCCCGAGCCCGGGGGCGCGTCGAACAGGGCGATGACGACGAGCAGCCAGGGCCCGTACAGGGGGAAGGCGACGGCCATGGCGGCGATCCCGATCACCATGGTGGTGGCGGTGTAGGTGATCGCCCTCAGCGACCATCGGGAGACGGGGAATCCCGGTCGGGCCATCGCCCGGAGGAGGTCGGCGGGTGCGCCCGGGGTGCGCTGCCGTACGGTGCCTGTGGTCATGCCTCCACGGTAGGAAGCCGGGGGCGCCCGGGGAATCCGCCGGGCCACCGGGTCGGGGGTAGTGCCGCCCCTACCCCGGCGGCCGCCCCCGCGGCGCGGTCCGCAAGGCCTCGCCTGGTCGCGGGCGTGCCTGCTCAGGACGGTAGGGTGGACGAACGTGAGCGCGAAACCCGTTATCCCCGATGTCCTGGCCGCCCGGTACGCCTCGGCCGAGCTGACCCGGCTGTGGTCCCCGGAGTACAAGGTGGTCGCCGAGCGGCGGCTGTGGCTGGCCGTCCTGCGGGCGCAGGCGCGTCTGGGCGTGGACGTCCCCGACGGCGTGGTGGCCGACTACGAGAAGGTCCTGGAGCAGGTGGACCTGGAGTCCATCGCCGCCCGTGAGCGGGTCACCCGCCACGACGTCAAGGCGCGGATCGAGGAGTTCAACGCCCTGGCCGGGCACGAGCACGTGCACAAGGGCATGACCTCGCGCGACCTCACCGAGAACGTCGAGCAGCTGCAGATCCGCGACAGCCTGCTGCTCGTACGCGACCGCACGGTGGCGCTGCTGGCGCGCCTGGGCCGCCTGTCCGCCGAGTACGGGACGACGGTGATGGCCGGGAGGTCGCACAACGTGGCGGCGCAGGCCACCACGCTGGGCAAGCGGTTCGCGTCGATCGCCGACGAGGTGCTGGTGGCGCTCGGGCGGCTGGAGGACCTGATCGGCCGCTACCCGCTGCGCGGCATCAAGGGCCCGGTGGGCACCGCCCAGGACATGCTGGACCTGCTGGGCGGGGACCGGGCCGCGCTGGCGCAGCTGGAGGACGAGGTGGCCGCCCACCTGGGGTTCGCCCACCGGTTCACGAGCGTGGGCCAGGTGTACCCGCGGTCGCTGGACTTCGACGTGCTGACGGCGCTGGTGCAGCTGGCGGCGGGCCCGTCGTCGCTGGCCAAGACGATCCGGCTGATGGCCGGGCACGAGCTGGTCACCGAGGGCTTCGCCGAGGGCCAGGTGGGCTCCTCCGCGATGCCGCACAAGATGAACACGCGCTCCTGCGAGCGGGTCAACGGCCTGACGGTGGTCCTGCGCGGGTACGCGTCGATGGCCGGCGAGCTGGCCGGCGACCAGTGGAACGAGGGCGACGTGTCGTGCTCGGTGGTGCGCCGGGTGGCGCTGCCGGACGCGTTCTTCGCCTTCGACGGCCTGGTCGAGACGATGCTGACGGTGCTCGACGAGTTCGGCGCCTTCCCCGCGGTGATCTCGGCGGAGCTGGACCGGTACCTGCCGTTCCTGGCGACCACCAAGATGCTGATGGCCGCGGTGCGCGAGGGCGTGGGCCGGGAGACGGCGCACGAGCTGATCAAGGAGCACGCCGTGGGCTCGGCGCTGGCGATGCGCCGGGAGGGCACGGGCAACCGGCTGCTGGAGCGGTTGGGCGGGGACGAGCGGTTCCCGCTGGACCGGGCGGCCCTGGACGCGCTGCTCGCGGACCGGATCACGTTCACGGGCGCGGCGGCCGACCAGGTCGGCACGGTGGTGGAGCGGATCGACACGCTCGTGGCGCTGCACCCGGAGGCCGCGGCGTACACGCCGGGGTCCATCCTCTAGTCGCCGTCCGCGAGGGGCCGGGGCCGCGCGGCCCCGGCCCTTCGCGTGTGCGGTATGGCACAGTTCACCCCCGCGAACACTGGGTTCGGAAGTTAACGCCTATTACGGTTGTGGGGTCGGCGTTCCGCACCCCCTGGAGGCCCTGTTGACCGACCCCGACTCCTTCGGCACCGCCCTGTGGACCCTGCTGCTGATCACCGGGATCGCCCTGGCCTTCGGCGCGGCCGCCCTCGGTGACATGGCGCTGCGCCGCCGCGAGGACCGCGAGGAGCGGGCCCGCCGCGAGGCCGCCGACCGGGAGCGCTCCGGCACCTCCGTCTGACAACAATCCCCGGGCCGCCTTCCGCCCCGGGCTTCGCGCACCGTGGAGCCTCCCGTGCCGGTCTCATGGGGCCGGGCCGCACCGCCGGGATCTCGCGGCTTCGGCGCCCCCTCCCCCCTTTCGCCCGCGTTCCGGCCCCCCTCCCGGATCAGCGGTGCTCGGCGATGAGCCGGGCGAACAGGTCCGGGTCGACGTTGCCGCCGGAGACCACCGCGACCGTGGCCTCCGGTCTGCCCGGCTCCACGGCCACCCGGCCGGCCAGGACCGCCGCCGCGGCCAGCGCCCCGCTGGGCTCGGCCACCACCCGCGCCCCCAGGGCCAGGTGCGCGACCGCGCGGGCGATCTCGTCCTCGGTGACGGTGACGATCGCGTCCAGCCGCCGGCGCAGGTGCTCGAAGGTGAGGTCGGACAGGCACACCCGCACCCCGTCGGCCATGGTGCGGTGGGTGCGCGCGGGCTCCCAGGGGACCCGCAGGCCCCGCTCCAGGCTCTCGGCGGCGTCGGCGGCCAGCTCGGGCTCGACCCCGACGACCCGTATCCGGCGCGGGTGGACGGTCCGCGCCGCCGTGGCCACCCCCGAGGCCAGCCCGCCCCCGCCGACCGGGACGACGATCGTGGTCACCTCCGGCGACTGCTCCAGGATCTCCAGGCCCACCGTGCCCTGGCCGGCGATGACGGCCGGGTCGTCGAACGGCGGGACCAGCGCCAGCAGCTCGGCGCGCGCCGTCTCCTCGGCGACCTCGGCCCGCCGCTCCGGTGGGACGAGGACCACCCGGGCCCCGCGGTCCCGCATCCGCTCCACCTTGACCTCGGGAGCGTTGTCGGGGACGACCACCGTGCAGGGGACGCCCAGCCGGGCGGCGGCGTAGGCCAGGGCCTGGCCGTGGTTGCCGGAGGAGTGGGTGATGACGCCGCGGGCGCGCTGGGCGGGGGTGAGCAGGGCGACGGCGTTGGTGGCGCCGCGCAGCTTGAAGGCCCCGGTGGGCTGGAGGCTCTCGGGTTTGACGAGGAACGGCGGCCCCTGGGCGGGTCCGGCGGTCAGGGGGGTGCGCACGACCGAGCCCTGGAGGCGGGCGGCCGCGGCGCGGATGTCGTCTGCTGAGACCAGTTCCATGACCCCGGTATGCCCCCTGGCCCCGCCGCCCTCACGGGGCGGCCTCCCCCTGTGGATAATCGGTGGTGATGCGTACCGAATGGACTCCCCAGGACCTGCCCGGCCGGGCCTTCTACCGGATGATCACCGCGGTGGTGGTCCCGCGGCCGATCGCCTGGGTCTCCACCACCTCCGCCGACGGCGTGGACAACCTCGCGCCGCACTCCTTCTTCACCATCGCCTGCGCCGATCCGGCGATCGTGCAGTTCACCTCCACCGGCCGCAAGGACTCCCTGCGCAACGCGGAGGCCACCGGCGAGTTCGTGGTGAACCTGGCCTCCGAGCCGCTGTGGAAGGAGGTGAACGCCTCCGGGACCGCCTACCCGCCCGAGGTGGACGAGTTCGAGGCGCTGGGGATCGCGCGCGAGGAGAGCGCGGCCGTGCGCCCGCCCCGGGTGGCGGCCTCCCCGGTGGCGCTGGAGTGCACGCTGCACTCGACGGTGGGGTTCGGCACCTCCACGGTGGTGTTCGGCCGGGTGGTGCACGTGGCGGTGGACGACGGCGTGCTGGGCCGGGACGGCCTGCCGGAGGTGGAGCGGCTGCGTCCTTTGGCCCGCCTGGGCCGCAACGAGTGGTCCACCCTGGGCGAGGTGCGCGCGGTCGACCGCCTCCCCTACACCCCCTGAGCCGCCCCTTCCCCGGGGTCCCCGGCCGCGCGGACCCGGCGGTCCGCGCGGCCGGGGACGGAACGTGCGTCAGGATCGGCAGGTCAGGGCCGGGACCCGCGGGCTCCCCTCACTGGAACCGGTGAAGCCGAAGGTGGTCGACCGCCCCGAGGCGAGTGTGCCGTTGTAGGAGGCGTTCACGGCGGTGACGTCCGGACCGTCGGAGGTCACCTCGGCGTTCCACGCGTGGACGACGTGCTGCCCGGGGGCATGGGTCCAGCTCACGGTCCAGCCGGTCAGGTCCTCGGCGGCGGTGACGGTCACGTCGGCCCGGAACCCGCCCGACCATTCCTGGACGACCGTGTAGACGGCCTCGCAGCCGTCGCCGCCCGGGCCCTCGGTGGGCTCCTCGGTCGGCTCCTCCGTGGGCTCCCCGCCACCGTAGACGGGCGCCTCGACGGAGGTCTCGGCGATGCCGTCGGGCCCGTGGAAGATCCGCTCGCCCCAGGGGGTGAGCCGCTCGGGGTCGAAGCCCTCGACCATGTCGAGGTACTCCACTCCCCCGCCGTTGCCGCTCCACGACCAGCCGAGGTACCCCAGGCCCAGGCGCCGGGTGTGCTCCAGGATGGCGTCCTCGTCGGGGTTCCCGTCGCTGTGGTCGTGGCCGAACTCGCCGACGATCAGCGGCAGCCCCGCGTTCGCGAAGTGCTCCAGGTAGGAGACCACGGTGGACTCCTGGGCGTAGACCCCGTACATGTGGATCGAGAAGAGCGTGTTGGCGTGCGGGTCGGAGGCGAAGACCGACGCGGCGCCGTCGCGCATGGTGTGCGACCAGTCCTGGCCCCAGTTGGGCGCGTCCGCGACCAGGGTGTGGTGGAACCCCGCGTCCCGCAGCCGGCCGATCGCCGCCGAGGTGTCGGACGCCCAGTTCGCCACGGTCGCCTGGTCGTTGCCGTAGGGCTCGTTGCCGATGTTGACGAGGACGAAGTCCTCCTCGCCGTGCAGGGCGTCCTGGACGCGCAGCCAGTAGTCGACGGCCTGGTCGAGGGTGGCGGCCCCGGACTGCTCGCCGTAGCCGGTGGTGTCGTGCACCTCCAGCACGCAGATCAGGCGGTTGGCCTTGCAGTCGTCGACGACGGCGGCCACGTCGGCGACGCCGTTCTCCGTCCACCGGTCGCCGCTGCTGAGCACGACGCGGACGGTGTTGGCGCCCAGCTCCTTGATGTCGGCGAGGGACCCGGTCTCCTGCGGGTACCAGGTGTGGGCGTGGTTGACGCCCCGCATCACGAAGTCGTTGCCGGCCGCGTCGACGAGGCGGCCGTTCTCGATCCGGAAGCCGGTGTCGGCCTGCGCGGAGGCGGTGAGGTGCGCCCCGGAGGGCGCGGGGGGCGAGGCCCACGCGAAGGCGAGGGCTGCGATCCCGGTCAGGGCCACGAGGGCCGTGAGCAGACGTCGGACCATGGGGGGTTCTCCTCAAGGACGGAGGACAACGTTGTCTTGTTGTGGCGGGGCCTCCCGGACAGCAGGAGGACCCGGGATGCGCCACCGTGAGACAACGTTGTCATCTCGTGCGGAAGGATCGGCGGACGGACAGGGGGTGCCGGCGGTGACCGGCACCGGCGCCGCCGCCCGGGCGCGGCGGGGGCCGCGCCCGTTCCGGCCGTGGGGGCACTCTCCGTGAGGGAGCGCTCCCATGGCCGATGGGGAGAAATTAACACCGCCGCCGTCGCCCCGCAATGGAGGGGAAACCGGTACTTCGCGGGACCGGGTACGGCGGACCGCCCCGGCCCGGCGCGCGGATCAGACGGTGAGGGGCTCGCGGGTGGCGGGCAGCAGGGACAGGGCGGGCAGGACCGGCGCGGGGTCGCCGGTCCAGTCCATGGCGGCGATCTGATCGGGGGTGCGCCGCCCCATGAGGGCGCGGTAGAGCTCGAAGGCCGTGCCCCGCCAGTGCGGGCCGCCGCCCGCGCCCAGGGTCCAGGAGCGGTCGGCGTCGGTGGCGGTGACGGTCAGGCCGGGCGCCTGCTCGGGCCAGGCGCGGCCCAGCCCGGAGAGGGCGAAGTCGAGCAGGGCGTCGGCGTGCTCGGTGACGGGGTCCAGGCCCAGCGCGCCGTGGATGTCGTTCTCGTGGGTCCAGACGTCCACCACGGGCAGGCGATAGCGCATGCGGTTCTGCGTACCGAGCAGCTCCAGCAGGGCGGGGGTGCCCGCGCGCCACTCGTCGCAGACCTCCGCGATGCCGCGGCCCTCCCGCTCCGCGACCTGGCGGGCGGTGACCTCGTCGGAAGCGGGCGGGGTGACGGTTCCGGCGACCACGTCGGCGCACAGTCCGGCCAGGTGCGCGTAGGTCTGGTGGACGGTCCAGTCGGAGCAGGCGGGGACGGTGGTGTCCAGAGCGGCGGCGTCGAGGCCGCCGGCCAGGGCGATCAGACGCTCCTGGGACTGGCTGTAGATGCGCACGGGATCCATGCGGGCCACCTTACCGAACACCGTTCGGAAACCCCGGCCCGGGTGGCCCACCGGCCCCGTCCCCCGGGTATCCGTCCTTTCCCCGCGGGCCGGCTCCGGGTCCGGTCAGGGGTGCGGGAGGGGGCGGGGGCGGCGGGCGAGGGGGACCGCGGCCAGGCCCAGCGCCGCGGCGAGGGCCGCGGCGGCCGGGACCAGGCCGGGGCCGAGCGCGACGGCGGCACCGCCCAGCACGGCGCCCAGGGCGGCGCCGACGTGCACCGACGAGCTGTGCACGGCCAGCGCCCGGCCGGCGGTCCGCGTGCCGACGCGGGCGACCATGAGCGTCTGGAGCGCCGGCGGCACCGCCCAGGCGGCGGCCGACCAGGGCACGAGCAGGAGCGCCACCACCGCGACCGGCACCGGGCGCAGCCACCACAGCAGGGCGAACGCGACCATCGCCGCGCCGAACACCGCGCCCGCCCCGGCGAAGGCGCGGCCCGGCCCGACACGGTCCGCGAGCGTCCCCGAGACGCGGGTGCCCACCAGTCCGCCGACCCCCGCGGCGACCAGCAGCGCGCCCAGGGCGGCGGGCCCCACACCCGCGAGGCCGGCCAGGAACACCGCGAGGTAGGTCTGGAAGGCGATGTTGCCCGCGACGGTGAGCACGGTGGCGGCCAGGACGGCGGCGACGGCGCGGGAGGCGAGCGGGCGGAGCAGGTCCACCGGTCCGCGCCGCTCCCCCACCGGTCCGGAGGCGGGCACGGTGGCGGCCGAGGCGGCCAGGGCGGCGGCGCCCAGCAGCCCGCCCAGCACGAAGGCGGCCTGCCACCCGAAGAGGCCGCCGGCCCAGGCGCCCAGCGGGACGCCGAGCAGGACCGCCCCGGTCAGCCCGGTCATCACGGTGGCCAGGTGGCGGCCGCGCCGCTCGGGCGGGGCCTGGGCGGCGGTCAGGGCGAGGGCGCAGGGCAGGGCCACGGCGGCGGACAGGGCCGCCAGCAGGCGCAGCGCCAGCAGCGGGCCGAGCCCTTCGGTGAGCGGCACGGCGAGGTTGGCCGCGGTGAAGACCGCCAGGGAGCACGTGAGCACGGCCCGGGGCGGGACCCGTGCCAGCAGGAGCGCCCACAGCGGTGCCGTGAGCGCGTAGCCCAGGGAGTAGAGGGTGACGAGCTGGCCGGCGGCGGACGGGGGGACGGCCAGGTCCGCGGCGAGCCCGGGCAGGACGCCGATGACCACGAAGTCGTCGGTCTGGACCGCGAAGGCGGTGAGGGTGAGGGCGGGGAGCCACCGGGGTGAGCGCATGCGATTAGGGTAACAACTGTTTCCTTAATAGGTGTGCGAACGTGGGGCGAAGGAAGAAGAGGTGATCGCGCCCCATGCCCCGAACCGCCGACCCCGAGCGCCGCCGCGAGGTCCTGGACGCCGTCATCGCCGAACTGGCCCGCATCGGCGCCGCCGACTTCTCGCTGCGCGACCTCGCCCACGGCCTGGGGCAGAGCACCCGGGTCCTCACCCACCACTTCTCCGGCAAGGAGGCCCTGCTCGTCGCGGTGCTGGAGCGGCTGGACGAGGTGCAGCACGCGGCGCTGCGCGCCACCCCCGGCTGGGACGACCCGGGGGTCCCGGTGGGCGACATCGTCCGCGACACCTGGCGGCGCACCCTGGCGGAGCCGGAGATCGCCGTGACCCGGCTCATCCGGGAGATCGAGGGGCTCGCCGCCGCCGGCCGGCTGCCCGTGGAGGTGCCGGGCTTCGTGCGCGGCCGGGCCGCGTTCGTCGCCTCCTGCCTGTCCCTGCGGGGGCTGCCCGCCGCCGAGGCCCTGCGGACCGCGACCCTGCTCAACGCGGCCTTCTCCGGACTGGAGACCGACCTGCTGACCACCGGGGACCGCGACCGCGCCGAGGCCGCGCTGGAGGACCTGTGCGCCTGGGTGGACGCCCGGACCACGCCCCGCGGCTAGTCCCCGTCCGGCAGCGGCGGCGGGATCCGGTCCCACGCCCGGTCGGGCAGCAGCCACAGCCCGTCGCCCACGACCTCTCCCAGCGACGCAGCGCGGCCCCGGCCGGGGGTTCCCGGTCGGGGCCGCGCGGACGGGCGGGTCAGGTGCCCAGGCCGGACATCAGGTCGGCGAAGGCGACCGGCTCGTCGTAGGGGTCCTCCTCGCGCCGCTCGTGGACGGCGGCCAGCCGGGCGAGCTGGCGGCCGGCCCGCTCGATGCGCTCGTTGAGCTCGCGGGCGCCCTCGTCGCCCGCGCCCCAGTCCTCCGAGGCCGCGTAGACACCGGTCGGGACGACCAGCGCCCGGGCGTAGGTGAACATCGGCCGCAGGGCGTGCTCCAGGACCAGCGAGTGGCGCGGGCTGCCGCCGGTGGCGCCGACGAGCACCGGGACCGAGTCCAGCGCCCCCTGCTCGACCACGTCGAAGAACGACTTGAACAGTCCGCTGTAGGAGGCGTTGAACACCGGGGTCACCGCGATGATCCCGTCGGCCCCGGCCACGTCGGACAGCACGCCGGGCAGGTCGCCGGTGGGCACCTGGGTGACCATGGCGTTCATGACGTCGTGGGCGAGTTCGCGCAGTTCCACCGTGCGCACCTGCGCCCGGATCCCCTCGTCCCCCAGGGCGCGCTCGGTGGCGGCGGTGAGCCGGTCGGCGAGCAGCCGGGAGGACGACGGGGTGCTCAGCCCCGCCGAGACGGTGACGATGCGGCGGACGGTCATGCCCGGGCCTCCGTGTTCTCCTCGTTGCGGTCCTCGGCCCGCCGGGCGGCGAGCATCGAGGCGTGGGTGGGCGCGTCGGGTACGTGCGCGGGCCGGCCGGCGGCGAACTCCTTGCGCAGCACCGGCACGACCTCCTCGCCCAGCAGGTCCAGCTGCTCCAGGACGGTCTTGAGCGGCAGGCCCGCGTGGTCCATGAGGAAGAGCTGACGCTGGTAGTCGCCGAACATCTCGCGGAAGGTCAGGGTGCGGTCGATGACCTGCTGCGGGCTGCCGACGGTCAGCGGCGTCTCCCGGGTGAACTCCTCCAGGGAGGGCCCGCCGCCGTAGACGGGCGCGTGGTCGAAGTAGGGCCGGAACTCCTTGACCGCGTCCTGGGAGTTCTTGCGCATGAACACCTGCCCGCCCAGGCCGACGATGGCCTGCTCGGCCTTGCCGTGGCCGTAGTGCTCGTAGCGGCGGCGGTACAGCGCGATGAGCTTCTTGGTGTGGGTGGCCGGCCAGAAGATGTTGTTGTGGAAGAAGCCGTCACCGTAGTAGGCGGCCTGTTCGGCGATCTCCGGGCTGCGGATGGAGCCGTGCCACACGAACGGCGGGATGCCGTCGAGCGGGCGCGGGGTGGCGGTGAAGCCCTGCAGCGGAGTACGGAACTTGCCCTCCCAGTTCACGACGTCCTCGCGCCAGAGGCGGTGCAGCAGGTTGTAGTGCTCCAGGGCCATGGGGATGCCCTCGCGGATGTCGTAGCCGAACCAGGGGTAGACCGGGCCGGTGTTGCCGCGGCCCATCATCAGGTCCACCCGGCCGTCGGCGATGTGCTGGAGGAAGGCGTAGTCCTCGGCGATCTTCACCGGGTCGTTGGTGGTGATGAGGGTGGTCGCGGTGGACAGGACGATCCGTTCCGTCCGCGCGGCGATGTAGCCGAGCATGGTGGTCGGCGAGGACGGCACGAACGGCGGGTTGTGGTGCTCACCGGTCGCGAAGACGTCGAGCCCGACCTCCTCGGCCTTGAGCGCGATCTCGATGATGGCCTTGATGCGCTCGTGCTCCGTCGGCGTCCGGCCGGTGGTGGGGTCGGTGGTCACGTCGCCGACCGAGAAGATTCCGAACTGCATGGCCCGCTCCTGAACTAGCTTTCCAAGAAGTAGTTTCCTGCGAAACTATCACGTTCGAACGGTGGACACACCCCCCGTATTCCCCGCCGGCGCCTCCGCGGCCGGACGCTGTTCATCCACAGGCACGCTCCGTATCCGCAGAATGTCATCCGGACCTGCTATCCCTGGTAAAGCCGACACCATCCCGGTCACCCGGAGTCATGGTCGGCCGGACACGAGGACGTCGAACGCACCGGAAGGAGAAGGGCGCCCCCTCGACCCCGCGCCCGAAACCACATGTCCGTCACCCTCGATCCCCGGCGGCTTCCCCACCACCGACCCGACGACCACGAGCGCGCCGACGCCGCGCACGCCGACGGCCCCCGCCAGCCGGTGGTCCTGGCCGACGCGCTGGCCGACGTCGTCACCGCGCTGAGCAGTCTGGACCCCGACCTGGCCCCCAGGCCGCGCCTCGGCGAGGCCTGACCCCCGACACAGCGACGGCCGTATCGACGGCGTCGATACGGCCGTGCGGCGGTACCCCAGGCGTCCCCCGGCGCCGCGCCGCCCTCCCGTGCGCCCTGGAACCGGGCGGCACGGCCGGCGGCCGGGGCCCCGCCGTCAGCGGCGGGGCTCCCAGCGGAAGACCCTGAAGGCCAGGGCCACGGCGACGACCACCCAGGCCAGGGTCGGGGCCAGCAGGAGCAGGGAGTCCGCGAGCGGGACGCCGCCGTTCCAGGCGCCGACGACCAGTTCCGTGGCCGCGCCGCCGGGCAGCAGCCGCTTGAGCGGCGCCAGCTCCTCCGCCCCGGTGAACCCCACCCAGCCGGAGACCGCCAGCACGCCGATCAGGACGGGCAGCGTGGTCACCTGGGCGTGCTCGGGCGAGTTGGTCACCCCGGCGGTGGCCAGCGCCAGGCCGATCATCATGACGACCGCCGCCAGCACGGCCGCCACCAGCAGCAGGGGCCGCTCCGGCGGGGCGGCGACCACCGACAGCACGGTCAGGACCACGGCCGCCTGCGCGACCGTGAAGGCGGTCACCGGCAGCAGCAGCCCGGTGAGGATGCGGGCGTCGTCCACCGCGGTGGAGCGCAGCCGCTTGAGGTAGAGGTTCTGGCGGCGGGAGGCGAGCGTGGTCACCGCGGTGGTGTAGAGCCCCATCGTCACCACGAGGAACACCAGGATCGCGGCGACGCCGCCGAGGTCGAGGAACGGTATGCGGTCCTGCAGGTACATGTAGAACGCGCTGGCCGCCGCGGGCATGACGAGCATGGTGACCAGCACCAGCCGGTTCCGGAAGATCTGGATCAGCTCACCCTGAGCGATCGCGAGCATGGCGGGTCCTTTGTCTGGAAGGTTCGGGAGGGGTTCGTCGGGCGCCGCGCCGGCCGCTACTCGGCACCCATGGCGCGGAAGACGTCGTCCAGCCGGGTCGGCCCGGCCTGGAGGTCGCGCAACTCGACCGCGTGGTCCCGCGCCCAGTCCAGGAGGACGTGCAGCTCCTTCTGCAGGGCGGGGGTCTCGACGAGGAACGCCCCGTCCTCCCCGCGGACGGCGGGCAGGGGCGGCACCGGGGCGGAGGGCGGCAGGGAGAAGCGGACGGTCGCGGGCAGCGTCCGGGTGAGCTCGGAGACGGTCCCCTCGCGGCGCAGCGTGCCCTGGTGCATGAGCCCGATGCGGTCGGCGCGCTGCTGGGCCTCCTCCAGGTAGTGCGTGGTGAGCACGACGGTGGCGCCGTCCTCGCGCAGCCGGTCCACGGCGTCCCACAGGGCGTCCCTGGAGCGGATGTCCAGGCCGGTGGTGGGCTCGTCGAGGAAGACCAGCTCGGGTCCCCCGTAGACGGCGGTGGCGAAGTCGAGCCTGCGCTTCTCGCCGCCGGAGAGCTGGGACACCCGGGTGCCGGCCCTGTGGGAGAGGTCGACCAGGCCGAGCAGCCGCTCCACGCGGTCCGTGCGCCGGGAGAGCGTCCCGAACAGCCGGACCGACTCCCGGACCGTGAGGTCCGGTGAGAAGCCGCTCTCCTGGAGCATGATGCCCGTCCGGGGGCGGACGCCGCCGCGGTCGCGCGGGTCCCGGCCGAAGACGCGGACGGTGCCGGAGGTGGCGGCGCGGTGGCCCTCGACGGCCTCCAGGGTCGAGGTCTTGCCCGCCCCGTTGGTGCCGAGCAGGGCGTAGAGCTCCCCGCGCCGCACCTGGAAGGACAGGTCCTTGACGGCGTGGAAGTCGCCGTACTTCATGTTCAGGCTCTGGACGTCGATGACTGCCGTGGTGGAAGTGGACATGGCCCCATTACAGTCGGCGGCGCGCCCGCCCGGCAGTCCCGCCGTGTCACCACCCGGCCGTGACGTTCTCGCAGGTGAACGCATGACGTGGTGTCACTTCACACGCCCGCGGCGCCCGCGGTACACGTGCCGCCGTGCGCGGCCGCGTCCGCCGTTCTCCCCCGTGGCCCGTGTCCCGGGGCGGCCGGCGGCCCCTCTCCGGCACGGGTCTTCGGCCGCGCCGGCGCGGGTGCGGGCGGTCCCCGTCCCCGTCTCCCGCTAGCCTGTCCCCCGCTACCGAACCGTGGAAAGGGGCGCCGGTGACCGATCCGAACGCCGTCAGCGCGTACGTCCTGCTGCGCGAGCGTCCGCCCGCCGCCGTGCTGGCGGCCCTGCACCGCGTCCTGGGCCTGGGCGTGTCCGAGGTGGCCCGGCGCGCCCTGTCGGGTGAGCCGCTGCTGCGGGTCGAGCTGTTCGGCGACGACCACGCCGAGGCGGCCCGCCGCCTGCGCACCGTGCTCGACCTGGTCGCGCCCCACCGCCACGAGGTGCACGAGTGCGTCGGCGGCGCCTCTCCCGGACCGGAGAACCGGACCGACGCGGCGACCCTGCTCGCCGCCCTGGCCGCGGCCCCGGAGCCGCCCGCCCCGGTGCGCCCGGCACCCGATCCGGAGCTGACCCGCGTGATCGCCGAGGCGACCCGCGCCGCCGTCGCCGACCTGCGGGCGCGCCACCCCGAGCACTTCCACGCCTTCGCGCTCCTGACGACGGGCGAGGCGCTCCCGCCGTACCTGGCGGCGGGTTCGGCCGAGGGCGCGGCGCGCACCGGGGCCCACCCCTGGAGCCTGCCCGACGGCCCGTACGCCGTGTGGGGCTACGAGGAGCACTTCGGGGAGGTGGTGCGGGCGTTCGGGGCCCGCGGCGACCTGTTCGACCTCCCCGGCGAGCGGGACCGCCTCGCCGAGTACGCGACCCGGCTCGCGTCCATGGAGGAGGCGCTGCGCCGGTTGGACGCCGAGGGGTTCTTCGGTAGGGGCGCCGACCGCCTCGGCGTCCTGCTGCTGGCCGGGACCATGCCCCCGGACGAGGAGGACGCCGGCGCCGTCCGGCGGCTCAACCCGGCGGGGCCGCTGCGGGACTCGTGGCTGCGCGAGGAGTCCGACGACCCCGGCCTCCCGGTGGACGAGGGGGCCCGCGCCGAGCTCGCCGGCCACCGGGGCGGGCTCGCCCCGGCGCCCAACCCCTCGGTGGCCGACCTGTGGCGCACCACGCCCGGCCTGCACCTGGCGGACGGGACGGCGGTCTACGGCCCGCACACCCTGGCCGAGCGCAACGCCGCCTTCGAGGTCGCCCGCCACGCCCCCGGGTGGGTGCTCGTCGGTGACGACGGCGGCGGCCGCGGGCTCCTCATGCGGGAGGCCGGCCCGGACTTCGACCCGGCCACGGGGCGGGAGTCGGCGGAGGTGGTGCTGCTGGACCTGGGCGCGCTGTGCCCCGGGGTCGCGGACGAGGGGGAGTTCCTCACCGACGACCTCGTGGGGTGGCTGTCCCACCGGGAGCCCGCGGCCCGGGACGGCCGCGCGGGCGGCGCCCCGGGCCGCGGCGAGGGGCCGGTTCAGGGGCCGGCCTAGGAGGCGGTGCCGTCCCCGTCGTGGCGCAGGCCCTCGGGGTGCTCGGGCAGGAACGACAGCACCAGGCGGATCGGCCCCACCAGGTGGGCGTTGAACTCCTCCAGCTCCTCGGCCGGCACCCACAGCTCCAGGATCGTGCGCCCGCCCGCCTGCCGCACCGGGTAGCGGGCGGCGAAGTCCGCGTCCACGTCGAAGCGGGTCACGTACCCCGCCCCGGACCGGGGCAGGTTCCACTCGCGGGCGATGCGGGCGGCGTAGTCCTCGTTGAGGACGGGGTAGAAGATCGGCTGGTCCGGCAGGCGCGGCGGCCACTCCCGCCACCCCGACGCGCGCACCAGGTCCAGCTCCTCCGGCCCCGTCGGACGCCACAACGTCATGACCCCGGCCACACCGATCATCCCCCTCGTCGTCGGCACGGGGCGTTCGCACCCCGCGCGACCGGCAGCTTAGGGATTCCGTGGCCGGGTCCGCACCCGGTTTTTACCGGGCGGGGTGAAAATCCCCGGGACCACGGGGAACACCCAAGCTGTACGAAGCGTTCTCACAGGTGAAGCGCCCCGAACCCCGGACCTCGAAACCCCGCAGACCCCGATCCCGCAACCCGCCGCCGAGGTCCCGAAGGCGCCGCACCACACATCACAGACCATGCGCGAACGTGCGCGTCGTGTCGGCAATGGGGGTTTCCGACACGAATTGATCGCCACGTTCGCCTTCCCAGCGGCCGGACCGCACTCAGTGCTTCTGGCCGCGCCCGCCGGGCCCGTGTTGGGGGACACGGGCCCGGCCTGTGTCCGGGGTCCGCCGCCACCGCGCGGCGGGCCCCGGCCTCTTCCCGTCCGGGCCGGTCAGGGCCGCTCGTGGTAGTCGATCAGGGTCCGCGGCCCGAACTCCACCGTGGTGAAGGGCCCGTCCTCGGCGACCGCCGAGGCCGAGTGGCAGGGGGACAGGTACCAGGTGCGCCCCTCGATCGTCCCGCCCAGGTCGCGGCGGAAGATCGCACAGGCCATCTCGCCGTCGACGAGCCAGGTGCCGCCGCCGCTCCCGCTGTAGCCGGCCAGGTACTCGAACCGGTCGGGGAAGGCCTCCTCCGGGGTTGTGCCGGGGTCGGTCATCGCCTCCGCGACCTCCATCGCGTAGTCGCAGTCCACCTCCCAGCCGCTGGCCTGGACGTCCCACTCCCGGTCGAACGCGGTCACGGTCCCGCACACCGGCGCGTGGACCGCGGCCCAGCCGGCCCCGGCCCCGGCGGACGCGGTCCGCGGGTCCTCCACCTCGACCGCCTCCCCGGTGGAGGTGAAGTCGACCCGCACCTCCCAGGAACCGGTGGTGTACTCGGCCCGCACCGGGGCGCCGTCGGCGCCGACCTCCACCCGGGCGGTCGCCTCCTCCTCGGTGAGGACGCCCCCGGCCAGGACGCCGAGCACGGTCGGCCCCGTGTACACGGTCCCCCCTCCGTCCCGGGCGGCCTCCCCCGAGTCGGCCAGGGCGCGCAGCGGGGCGGTCGCCAGGCCGGTGAGGGAATCGGCGGTCACACTCGCGTCGACCGGCACGGGGGCGGCCGAATCGTGCCAGATATCACCGGAGAACCCCTCCTCCCAGGGGGCGTACACGTACAGCCCGCCGCGGTGGGCGGCCACGGCGGTGGTCCCCTCGCCCATGGCGGCGCCCCGGACGAGGAAGGTCCGCTCCTCCGCCGAGTAGAGGTACTCCTCCACGACCGTCTCGCCCCCGCCGACCGCCGTGCGCTCGACGCGGGCGGTGAAGCCCTCCCCCGTCTCCAGGACCTGCGCGGCGGCGAGCACCGCCTCGGCGGGGTCGTCGGCGACCCGCTCGTAGACCAGGTAGCCGCCGCCGGCCAGGCTCCCGGCGAGGAGGACCCCCGCACCGGCCGTCGCCGCCTTGGACCCGGCCACGGCGGCCAGCACGCCGCCGCCCTTGACCGTGGCCGCGCCCGTGACGGTGCCCGTGGCGGCCGTGCCCGTTCCGGCGGCGCCCGCCGCCGTGCCGCCCGCCGCGGTGCCGCCGGTGGCGGCCGCGCCGCCGCCCGCGGTCGCGGACCCGCCGCCGGAGAGCAGGGCGGTGCCGGCCAGTCCGGCCGCCGAGGCGAGGCCGACCGCGCCCGCCCACAGCCGCGGGTCGTGCCCGGCGGCGTCGACGCCCCGCCAGTGGGCGTCCAGCAGCGCCCGCAGGGTCCGGGCGGCGGGCACCCGGCCGCTCGCGTCGGTCAGGCCGAACTCCCCGGGTTCGGGCAGCAGCGCGCGCATGACCTGCACGGCGCGCGGGCGCGCCGCCGGGTCCACCGACAGCGCCGCCTCCACCAGGGGCCGGAGGGTGTCGGGGACCCCGTCGATGTCGTACTCCCCGGCCTCGACCCGGGCCCGCAGCTCCTGCGGGGTCCCGCCGCCGAACGGGTCGCGGCCGGTGGCGGCCAGCGCCACCAGGCCGCCCCAGGCGAACACGTCGGCGGCCGGGGCCGCGGCGGCCCCCGCGTAGCGCTCGGGCGCCACCCAGCCGGGGGTGCCGTAGGAGGCGGCGCGGTCGGTGGACCGGTCGGCGCCGATCTCGGTGGCGATGCCGAAGTCGACGATCCTGGGTCCGGTCGGGGACAGCACCACGTTCCCGGGCTTGATGTCGCGGTGGGCGATCCCGGCGGCGTGCAGGCCGGCCAGGCCCTCGGCGGTGCCGACCGCGAACGCCCGCAGCATCTCCCCCTCCAGCGGGCCGAACGCGCGCACATGGGCGCGCAGGTCGCGTCCGGGGATGTACTCGAAGGCCAGCCAGGGCACCCGGGCGGCGACGTCGGCGGCGTACAGCGCGGCGGTGCCGATGCCGCGGGCCCGGCCCAGCATCTCCACCTCGCGCGCGAACGCCTCCCGGTAGCGGCGCCTGCGGGCGTGGCGGGCGTGCACGGTCTTGACGGCGACGCACCGCCCGTCGGGGCCCACTCCCCCGTAGACGGCGCCCATGCCGCCCGCGCCGATGCGGCCGGCCAGGCGGTAGGGCCCCAGGGCGCGGGGGTCGTCGGCGGTCAGGGGCGCAAGGCCCGGAGGCGGCCCCAGAGGAGCGGTGGGGGCGGGGGCGGGCGGCTCGGGGGTGGTGGGGGTGCTCATCGGGCCCTCCCTGATCGGTGTCGCCTCCGGGGGATTCCCGGTTCCGCACCGTGTGACGCCCGTCCCGGCCCGGGTGTTCTCCGCCTCAGCCCCCGGGGCCGCCTTCGAGGGTGTCGGCGATGTGCTCGGCGATGGCCATGCAGGACGTGGCCGCGGGAGAGGGCGCGTTGCGCACGGCGGTGACCGGCCCGACCCGGTGGATGCGGAAGTCGTCCACCAGCGAGCCGTCGCGGTCCAGGGCCTGGGCGCGCACACCCGAGCCGCCGCGCACGACGTCGGCCGGCCCGATGTCGGGGACGTACCGCCGGGCGGCCCGCATGTAGGCGCGCTTGGAGAACGACCCGTACACCTCCGCGGCCCCGGTGCGCCAGTGGCGCAGCCCCATGGCCCAGAAACCCGGCCAGGTGAGGGTGTCGCGCAGGTCGGCGAGGCGGATGTCGGAGTGGCGGTAGCCCTCGCGGGCCAGCGCCAGGACCGCGTTCGGGCCGACCTCGACCTCCCCGGAGACCCGGCGGGTGAAATGCACCCCCAGGAAGGGGTAGCGGGGGTCGGGCACGGGGTACACCAGCCCGCGCACCAGGTGCGCCTTGGCCGGGCGCACCAGCATGTACTCCCCGCGGAACGGCACGATGCGGGGCCCGTCCCCGTCCCCGGCGGCCCGGGCCACCCGGTCGCCGTGCAGGCCCGCGCACACGACCAGCCCGTCCAGGCGCAGGTCCTCGCCCCCGGCGGTGACGCGCACCCCGTCCCCGGCGGGGACGGCGGCGGTGACCGGGGCCCGGAACCGGACCTCGCCCCCGGCCGCGGCGATGTCCTCGGCGAAGGCGCGGGCAATGCGGGTGTAGTCGGTGATGGCGGTGCGCGGGGAGTGCAGGGCGGCCAGGCCGGCGGCGTGCGGCTCGATCTCGCGGATCCCCTCGGGCCCGAGGCGGCGCAGCCCCGGGACGGCGTTGCGGCCGGCCCGGGCGTGCAGGGCGTCCAGCCGGTCCACCTCCCGCGGCGTGAGCGCGACCACGAGCTTGCCGCACTCCTCGTACGGCAGTCCCCGCTCCGCGCAGTACTCCCGCAGCAGGTCCCGGCCGCGCGTGCACAGCCGGGCCTTGAGGCCGCCGGGCTCGTAGTAGATGCCCGCGTGCACCACCCCGGAGTTGTGCCCGGTCTGGTGCGCCGCCACCCGGTCCTCCTTCTCGAAGACCACGACACGGGTCCCCGGTCGGCGCAGGACCAGTTCACGGGCCGTGGCGAGCCCGACGATCCCGGCGCCGACGACGCCGATGCTCCGGTCGGCCATGGTGGACGCGTCCTCCCGTCGTCAGCCGTGCGCGCCCGGCGCGGGCGCGCCCCCGACGTTACCGCGCGTGGTCGAGGAGGCGACATCCGCGAATGTGACCTGGACATCTTTCAGGAATCGTGCTAGCCGGGAACATCCGGCCGCCATGGCACGTTCTCTCAGGTGAACGCGGACGGAACCCGCCCCACGGGTCCGGAGCGTGACAACGAGACCATGTGCGAACGTGAGCGCTCGTGCCGGCAATGGGGGTTTCCGGCACGTACCCGACCGCCGCGTTCGCCTTCCCAGCGGCCGGACCGCATCCCGTGCATCCCGGCCGCACCCGCTGGGCCCATGTTGGGGGACATGGGCCCGGCCTGTGCCCGGGAGCGCGCCGTCCCCACCCGACGGCGCCCCCGGGCACCCCCATGTCCGGACCCCTTCTCCGAACGCGCCGCCCCGCGTCGGCGCCCCCGAGCGCCGTGCCCGCGCCGACGCCCCGGCCGCCCGGGCCCGGGCGCCCCAGCCCACCCTCATCAAGCGTGTCAATTAATCTTGACATGCCTAGGAGGAGTGTCGACACTGGGGCCATGAGCGACGACGCGCCCGCCGCCGGACCCGTGTCCACGACCGGTACGACCACTGCGCCCGACGGCACCGTCCTGGGGCACCGAACCCTGGGCGCCGGGCCGCCGGTGCTGCTGTTCCACGGTTCGATGATGTCCTCCCACGACCTCCTGGCCCTGGGCACGGCACTGGCCGAACGGTTCACCGTGCACCTGGCCGACCGGCGCGGCCGAGGCCTGAGCGGCCCGCACGGCCCCGGGCACGACCTGGCGCGCGCCACCGCGGACGTGGCGGCGCTGGCGGAACACACGGGCGCGCACGGGGTCTTCGGGCTCAGCGCGGGGGCGGTCCCCGTCCTGGAATGGGCCCGCACGGCCCCGGCCGACCGGCGGATCGCCGTGTACGAGCCCCCGCTGCGCACCGGCGCGTTCTCCCCCAGCGCGTGGCTGGAACGGTTCGAACGCGAGCTCGCCGCAGGCCGGGGAGCGCGCGCCATGGTCACTCTGATGCGGGGCACCCAGGACCCGCCCTGGGCACGGTACGTTCCCCGTCCACTCCTGGCCGGGCTCATGGGCCTGGCCCTGCGCGCCCCGGTCGAGGGCGGCATCCCGCTGCGGGACCTGCTGCCCACCATGGCCGCCGACGCCCGGATGGTGCGTGAGGCGGAGGGCCGGCCGCTCTCCCTGTACTCCGGTGTCCGCGCCGGGGTACTGCTGTTGGGCGGCTCGCGCAGCGCTCCGTACTTCAAGGACGCCCTCACCGCACTGGACGGGGTCCTGCCCCGGGCACGCCGGCTGGAGCTGCCCGGCCAGGGCCACCTGGCCGCCGCGAACGACGGCGCCCCGGACCTGGTCGCCCGGGCCCTCACCGGCTTCTTCTCCGGTGCTCCCCCGCGCTGACACCTGCCGGCCGCCCTGCGGCCGAAGGGCCGGGGCCGGGGGCGGGGCCGGTAAAAATCTGTCACTTTCCCGTGGCTCGGGGGTGTCCGTCGGCCGCCACGGGGCAGTGTGGGCGGGGGAACGGATCACGACGAGCGTCGGGGGACCACTCGCATGACGGACGTATCCAGCCGGGGACCGCAGCCGGGAGACGACCGGGAGGTGCTCACCAACCGCCAGGGGCACCCCGTCTACGACAACCAGAACCAGAGGACGGTCGGCGAGCGGGGGCCCGCGACCCTGGAGAACTACCAGTTCCTGGAGAAGATCAGCCACTTCGACCGGGAGCGCATCCCCGAGCGGGTGGTGCACGCCCGGGGCGCCACCGCCTTCGGCTACTTCGAGTCCTACGGGACCTGGGGCGACGAGCCGATCGAGCGGTACACGCGCGCCAAGCTCTTCCAGGGCAAGGGCAAGCGCACCGACATCGCCCTGCGCTTCTCCACGGTCATCGGCGGACGGGACTCCTCCGAGTGCGCCCGCGACCCGCGCGGGTTCGCGGTCAAGTTCTACACCGAGGACGGCAACTGGGACCTGGTGGGCAACAACCTCGCGGTGTTCTTCATCCGCGACGCCATCAAGTTCCCCGACGTCATCCACGCGCTCAAGCCGGACCCGGTGACGTTCCGGCAGGAGCCCAACCGCATCTTCGACTTCATGTCCCAGACCCCCGAGTGCATGCACATGCTGGTCAACCTGTTCAGCCCGCGCGGCATCCCGGCGGACTACCGGCACCAGCAGGGCTTCGGCGTCAACACCTACAAGTGGGTCAACGCCGCGGGTGAGACCGTCCTGGTCAAGTACACCTGGATGCCCAAGCAGGGCGTGCGCAGCATGACCGAGGCCGACGCCGCGAACATCCAGGCGACCGAGACCGGGCACGCGACCAAGGACCTGCACGAGGCCATCGACCGGGGCGACTACCCGGAGTGGGAGCTGCTCGTGCAGATGATGAGCGACGACGAGCACCCCGAACTCGACTTCGACCCCCTGGACGACACCAAGACCTGGCCGGAGCAGGACTTCCCGCCCAAACCGGTGGGGCGGATCGTGCTCGACCGCAACGTGTCGAACAACTTCGCCGAGAACGAGCAGATCTCCTTCGGCACCGGCGTGCTGGTGGACGGCCTGGACTTCTCCGACGACAAGATGCTGGTCGGCCGCACCTTCTCCTACAGCGACACCCAGCGCTACCGGGTGGGCCCCAACTACCTGCAGCTGCCGGTGAACCGGGCCAAGAACGCGAACGTGCGCACCAACCAGCGCGACGGCCTGATGACCTACGAGCAGGACACGGGCGGGGAGAACCCGCACGTCAACTACGAGCCGTCCATCACCGGCGGCCTGCGCGAGGGGAAGTACCCCACGCACGACGAGCAGGGCCCGGAGATCCGGGGCCGGGTCACCCGCAAGCGCATCGCGCGCACCAACGACTACCGGCAGGCCGGTCAGCGCTACCTGCTGATGGAGCAGTGGGAGCGCGACGACCTCGTGCACAACTTCTCGACGCTGCTCTCCCAGTGCGACCGGGCCGTCCAGGAGCGCATGGTGTGGCACTTCCTGCTGGTGGAGGACGACCTGGGGCTGCGCGTGGGCAAGAGGCTGGGCATCAGCCCCGAGGACGTGTCCCACCTGGCGCCGCTGGAGAGCCAGAGCCTCACGGAGGAGGACCTCCGGCGCCTGTCGAAACTCGGCTCCAACGGCCCCCGCGACGTCTCCGGCCTGACCATGACCCACTGCGTCCCCAACGAGCGCCACGTCGTCGAACGCTGAGACGGCCGTACCGGACGGAGCCGTGCGCGCGGGCCGCGCCCGGCTCCGTCCCGTGGCGACGGGATTCGGACGGAGCGCCACTCCCGCCTGCGACGGATCCACCGCCCCCGCTCCCGGCGGCGCACACCCCGGACACGGAAGGGGCGGCGGGCCCCGCCCGCCGCCCCTCCGGACCCGTTACCGGTCAGACGGGCGGGTATCCCATCGAGATCCTGCCGACCTCGTCACCGAGAACCACCCCTTGGTGGACCTGGGCGAGGCCGATGCCCCCCGTCCAGTGGCGCTCAACGCCCTCCGCCCCGGTACCGGCGCCGATGAGGACCGGCCCGTCCGCGTTCCAGGAGCCCTGACGCTCCACGGAACCCTGGAAAACCCTGTCGACGTAGAGAGCCAACGTCCCGTCCACGTGGTCGTACGTGCCGGTGAGATGGACCCACTGGGCGGAGCTCGCGAGGGAATCCGAGGAGACGCGGGAGACCGTGGCGCCGGAGGCGTCCTGCGCGGCGGTCTCGAAGAACCACTTCTCATCGGAGGCGTCGTACCCGAGGGCGAAACCGTCGGTGTGCCCACCGCTCTGGGAGAGGAACACGGCGTCCCGCCCGGTGTCGTCCAGACGCACCCAGGCGGAGGCGGTGAACCCGGTATCGGTGCGCACCGCAGGCCCTTCCGTGCTCAAGTACGCGGACCCGTCGAGCCGGGCGGTGGTCTCCCACGTTCCCTGGTTCATCTCGCCGTTCCACACCGTGGCCGGGTCTCCGTGCAGCGTGGCGTCGAGCCCGTGGTCGGAGCCGTCGTCCGCGGTCGGGCCCTGTGTCTCGTTCAGGCGCCACACGCCCTCCGGAACGACCGGGCGGGTCGCCCACTCCCAGATCTCGGAGCGACCGGAGAACGTGGCCGGCGTGTCCTCCGTGTAGAGCGTCCGGTCCCACACGGTGACGTGGTCGACGGCACCGGGCCAGTTCGACGCCTCCGGCCCGTACCCCGCGCCGAGGACGAACGCGCCTTCGGCGGTCCAGGGCGCATCGTGCTCGGCGACTCCCTGGCGGGCGCCGTCCACGTACAGGCTCAGCTCACCGGTTTCCGCATCGTGCATACCGGTGACCTGGGTCCAGGCCCCGGAGCGCACCGAGGCGGTGGACAGGATCCGGGTCTCCGCGGCAGCCGGATCGTCACCATTCGGCACGGCGAAGTACCACGCCTCCTCGTCGGCGTCATAGCCCAGCCGGAAACCGCTGACGTGCTCACCGTCCTGGGAGAGGGCGACGGCGTCGCGGCCGGTGTCGTCCAGGCGCAGCCATGCGGAGACCGTGAAGGTGCCGCCGGTGTCCACGACGGAGGCCTGTGTGCGCAGGGCGCCGCCCGCGGTGGAGGCCGCCGTGCCCTCCAGCCGGTAGTCGTAGCCCCACTCCTGGACGCCCGCCCTGCCCCGGGTCCAGTCGATGCCCCCGGCGGCCTCGGCGGTGCGCGTCGGGTCCATGGCGTCCGCGGCCGTGTCCCCGGCCCCCTCGTCCAGGGTGAAATGGGCGACGGGATCGGCCGGCGGTGCGACGAGGAATCTGTACACCGCCTTGCACTCCGAGGAGTTGCCGTAGGCGTCCACGCTCCTGGCGGAGATCGTGCGCGGACCGTCCTGCCGGGGAACGATGGTCACCGTCACGGAGCCCCCCGGGGTGTCGGGCTCCGCGAGGGTACTGCAGGTTCGATCGTCCAGGCTGTAGTAGTAGGCGACCGCGGTGTCCACGCCGTTGCCGTCGAAGGTGAACTCGCCGGGGCGCCCGGGAGCCCCGTGGAAGCGGTTGTCCGAAGGATAGTCCTCGGAGGTCACCGTAGGCGGTGAGGCGGGCTTGGCCGTGCTGATCTCGATCCAGCAGCGTTCGGACCACTCCCCCGCGGCCTGGGGGTCGTGGGCGCGGGCGCGGTAACCGATGAGGACCTTCTCAGGGAGGTCCCGTGCCGTGACCGAGCGGGATTGGGGACCGGCGCTCGGGCCCTGTGCGATGTACGCGGACTCCGAACGGCCCAAGGCCTCCTCGGAGCCTTCCAGCGCCCACTCGAACTCGGCCTTGATCTGCTGGGAGACCCCGGTCGCGGCGGGGTCGGGGTCTGAGAACCGACCGCTCAGGGTGAGCTCGGTGCTGTTGAGAAGGGTGGGGTTCGCCTTGTCGGTGGAGCAGGCCTCTCCCCTGGCTGTGAGGGTCGCGGTGTCGGGCCGGTCGGGGGGACGGTTCTCGTCCGCGAGCGCGGAGGCCGGCCCGAGCAGGGACGAGACCAGGGCGATGGCGGCCGCGGCCGCCGTCGAACGGGTCAGGGAACGACGCATCAGGGGGATCACCCGTCTACCCGGCCCTCGTGGGGGCCGGGGGAGGAAACAGGTCGCAAATCATAGGAAACCTACAAATAAGCGAAAGTCGACCACAATACTCCTGGGCTCCCCGCGGTCGTTCTGGCCACTTGCGGTCACGCGTCGGGGCCGCCCGGGGACTTCCCCGGGCGGCCCCGACGCGTGTGTCAGCCCCTGGCGGGCAGGGTGCGGCTGCGGCCGCGGAACTCGGCGACGACCTCCTCGCCGCGGCGTACGGTGACGTCGTAGACGCCGCTGCGCCCGAACACCGTCCGCTCCTCGGCCGTGGCCACCAGCAGGTCGCCCTCGTGGGCCGGGGCCACGAACGTGACGTCGGCGCCCGAGGCCACGGTGACCCCGCGCCCGTCCACGTTGCAGGCGCACGCGAACGCCGTGTCGGCCAGCGTGAACACGAACCCGCCGTGGGCGATCCCGTGCCCGTTGACCATGAGCGGCCCCACGGTCATCTCCACCACCGCGATCCCCAGGTCGGCGCGCACCAGGCGCATCCCCAGGTTCTTGGAGGCCCGGTCGGCCTCGAACATCTCCCAGGCGGCCCCGTTGCGCACCGCGCCCTCCCCGCTCACGAGTCGAAGTCCACGGTCACGGCGTCGGTCTCGGGCAGCGCCTGGCAGGACAGCGCGTACCCGGCCGCCACCTCGGCCTCGTCCAGGGCGTAGTTGCGCAGCATGCGCACCTCGCCGTCGCAGACCTTGACACGGCAGGTGCCGCACACGCCGCCCTTGCAGGCGAAGGGCAGGTCGGGCCGGTACCGCTGGGCGGCGTCCAGCACCGGCACCCCGCGCGGCAGGGTCAGCGTGGTGGTGCGCCCGTCGAGGATGACGGTGACCTCGCTGGCCGGGCCCTCCACCTCCGGGTCCTCGTGGCGGGCCTGGGGCGGCGGCTCGGCGCCCTCGACGAAGAACAGCTCCTGGTGGACCCGCTCGGCGGACACCCCCCGCTCGGCCAGCACCCGGCGGGCGTCGGTGACCATCCCGAAGGGGCCGCACAGCCACCAGTGGTCGGCGGCGTCGGCCGCGACGATGGTGTCCAGCAGCGCCTCCAGCTTGGCGCCGTCCAGGCGGCCGGTGAACAGCTCGGCCTCGCGCGGCTCGCGGGACAGTACGTGCACCAGCTCGAAGCGGTGCCCGAACGCGTCCTTGAGGTCGGCCAGCTCGTCGGCGAACATCACCGTGTCGCTGCGCCGGTTGCCGTACAGCAGGGTGACGTGGGAGCCGGTGCGGCGCAGCAGCGACGCGGCCATCGACAGCATCGGGGTGATGCCCGACCCGGCGGCGATCATCACGTGCCTGGCGGCGGTGGACAGGTCCGGGCAGAACCGACCGGTGGGCACGCCCACCTCGACCTCGTCGCCGGGGCGCACCTCCTCCACCAGCCAGGTGGAGAACAGCCCGCCCGCGACCAGGCGCACGCCCACCCGGGGCGCGTCGCCCGCGGGTGCGCAGATGGAGTAGCTGCGCCGCTCCTCCACCCCGTCGACCTCCCGGCGCAGCGTCAGCGACTGCCCCGGGGCGAACGCGAACTCCTCGGCCAGGTGGTCGGGCACGTCGAAGCTGACGGCGACGGCGTCGTCGCACAGCTTCTCGACGGCGGCCACGCGCAGCCGGTGGAACACCGACCCGCGGCGCGGGGCCGCGGGGGCGTCGGTGACGGGTGTGGTCACGGTCAGATCTCCTTGACGTGCTCGAACGGTTCGAGGCAGGACCGGCAGCGGTGCAGCGACTTGCAGGAGGTCGCCCCGAACCGGGACAGCTCCTCGGTGTCGGCCGACCGGCACAGCGGGCAGCGCGGGGCGGTCCGGGTGGGCAGCAGGGTCAGCGGGACGGGCCCGGCGGCCCGCCGGGGGGCGGCCCCCGGCGGGGAGATGCCGTGCTCGGCGAGCTTGCGCCGCCCCTCGTCGGTGATCCAGTCGGTGGTCCAGGCCGGGGACAGCTCGGTGCGCACCTCGACGGCCCCGAACCCGGCGGCGCGCACCGCCCGGTCCACGTCCACCCGCATCTCGGCCAGGGCCGGGCAGCCGGAGTAGGTGGGGGTGATCCACACCTGCACGGTGCCCTCCCCGTCGATCTCGACCCGGCGCAGGATGCCCAGGTCGGCGAGGGTGAGCATGGGCAGCTCGGGGTCGGTGACGGCGGCGGCCGCGGCGCGGGCGCGCTCGACGTCCCGGACCGGTGCGGCGGTCACCACGTCGCCTCCGGGTGCTCGCGGGCCACCTTCTGGAGCTCGTCCAGCAGGGGGGCGAGCTCGGCGGTGTGGCGGCCCTCGCGCCCGGCCACCGCGGCCTCGGGGAAGGGGCCGGGGGCGGGCAGGGTGGCCTCGGTGAGGACCGAGGTCAGGACGGCGTGGACCTCGTCGCGGACGGTGACGGGGTCCACGGCCGCGTTCAGGCCCGCCAGGCGGGTCTCGACGGGGTGGGCGGCGAACAGCTCGCCGGTGAGCGGCCACACGTCGGCGACGGCCTCGGCCAGGCGCTCGTGCGAGTAGTCGGTGCCGTCGCCCAGGCGCAGCGCCCAGGACACCGCGTACTCGCGGTGGTAGGCCAGCTCGTTGACCCCCTTGGCCGCGATGGCGGCGACCACCGGGTCTGCGCTGTCGGCCAGCCGGGTGAACAGGGCCAGCCGGTGGCTGGAGAGCACCAGCAGGGTGACGACGGCGCGGGCGAAGTCGCCGCGGGGCGCCTCGGCCAGGTGCACGTTGCGGAACTCGTGCGGGGCGCGGCGGTAGGCGAAGGCGTCCTCGTCGCGGCCGGTGCCGTCGGCCTGGCCGGCGCGGGCCAGCAGCAGGCGCGCCTGGCCGAGCAGGTCCAGGGCGATGTTGGCCAGCGCCACCTCCTCCTCCAGCTCGGGCGCGTCGGTCACCCAGTGGATCAGCCGCTGGGCCTGGACCAGCGCGTCGTCGCCGAGCATCTGGCAGTACAGGGCCAGGTCGGCGCCGTCCACCCCCGCGGGGAGGGTGGTGTCGACGCCCGCGAGGGCGTCGGTGAAGCCGGTGCCGAAGGCCCAGCGGGCGTCGCCCTGGTGCTCTTCGACCAGGCCGGTGAAAATGTTGTCGCCACTCATGTGTTCTGTTCCTCGAAGCCTCGTCGTCCCGGGTCGCCGCCTAGATGTGCGGGACGTCCTCGGGGATGGGGTAGAAGGTCGGGTGGCGGTAGACCTTGTCTCCGCTGGGCGCGAAGAAGGGGTCCTTCTCGTCGGGGCTGGACGCGGTGATGTCCTCGGCGCGGACCACCCAGATGCTGACGCCCTCGTTGCGGCGGGTGTACAGGTTGCGGGCGTTGTGCAGCGCCATGGTGTCGTCGGGGGCGTGCAGCGAGCCGACGTGGACGTGGTTGAGGCCGCGCTTGCCGCGGACGAAGACCTCGTACAGCGGCCATTCCGGGCGGGCCGCGCCGGAGGTGCCGGCGGCGCCGGAGGTCGCGGTGGTGTCGTTGCTCATGCCGTGGCCTCCTGGAGGTTCTCGGTGTTGCGGGCCCCGGCCGCCTGCTTGGCGGCGTAGGCGGTGGCGGCCTCGCGGACCCAGCCGCCCTTCTCGTGGGCGGCCCGGCGGCGGGCGATGCGCTCGGCGTTCTTGGGGCCGGCGCCGGAGACGACCTGCTTGAACTCGACCCAGTCGGGCTCGCCGAAGTCGTAGTGGCCGCGGTCGGCGTTCCAGGCCAGCTCGGGGTCGGGCAGGGTGACGCCCAGCTTCTCCGCTTGGGGGACGGTCATGTCGACGAACTTCTGGCGCAGGTCGTCGTTGGTGTCGCGCTTGATCCGCCAGGCCATGGACTGCGCGGTGTTGGGCGAGTCGGCGTCGGGCGGGCCGAACATCATCAGGGACGGCCACCACCAGCGGTCGACGGCGTCCTGGACCATCCGGCGCTGTCCCTCGGTGCCCTCCATCATGCGCATGAGCAGCTCGTAGCCCTGCCGCTGGTGGAAGGACTCCTCCTTGCAGATGCGCACCATGGCCCGGGCGTAGGGGCCGAAGGAGCTGCGGCACAGGGGCACCTGGTTGCAGATCGCGGCGCCGTCCACCAGCCAGCCGATGACGCCGACGTCGGCGAAGGTCGTCGAGGGGTAGTTGAAGATCGAGGAGTACTTCTGGCGGCCCTCGATGAGGCGCGTGGTGAGGTCGGCGCGGTCGACGCCGAGGGTCTCGGCGGCGGCGTACAGGTACAGGCCGTGGCCCGCCTCGTCCTGGACCTTGGCCAGGAGGATGGCCTTGCGGCGCAGGCTGGGCGCGGAGGCGATCCAGTCGCCCTCCGGCTGCATGCCGATGATCTCCGAGTGGGCGTGCTGGGAGACCTGGCGCACGAGGGTCCTGCGGTAGGCCTCGGGCATCCAGTCGCGCGGCTCGATGCGCTGGTCCGCGGCGATCTTCGCGTCGAAGTCCGCCTGGAGCGCGTCGTCGGCGCCGGGGGGCGCCTCCTGCGTCACGGTCATTGATCCATCCCCATTCATAACCGAACGTTCGGTCAGTAATTAGTATCCACGCATCCGGCCGCGCGGGTCAAGTCCGGGCGCGGGCGGGTCCTGCCTCGGACGGGCCGGCCAACGGGCGCGCTCCGGCCCCGGCGGAACGCCGTGGCGGCCACGGCAGGACGGCGCGCCGGTCAACGGGACACCGCGTCGGCCCCGGCGGCCGGTGCCACCGGGGCCGACGCGGCCGCGGGGACCGGCGTGGTCACCGGGCCCACAGGCCGCCGGGACCACGGGACCGCCGGGACCACCAGGGCCCACGCGGTCACCGGGACCCACGCGGTCACGGGAACCGGCGGGTCCACAGCGCCACAGGGCCACCGGAGCCGATGCGGCCACCGGGACCCACGGGGCCGGCCGGCGGCGCGGGCCGCCGGCCGGCCGCGGGTCAGCGACCGGTGAAGGTCGGCGGGCGCTTGTTCACGAAGGCGTCGACGGCCCCGGCGTGGTCGGCGGTCTCCCCGAGCTGCTGCTGGAGGTCGGCCTCCTCCTCCAGCAGCTCGGCCAGCGGGCGCCCGCCCTCGGCCGCGGAGCGCACCTCGCGCTTGGCGGCGACGAACGCCGCGGTCGGTCCGGCCGCCAGCGTCGCGGCCAGCTCGCGGGCGCGCTTCTCCCAGGCGTCGTCGTCCACGACCTCGGTGACCAGGCCCAGCTCCAGCGCCCGGTCCGCGCCGAACAGGGTGCCCAGCAGCATGAGCTCCATGGCCCGCGCCTGGCCCAGCGAGGCGACCAGCCGGGAGGCGAGGCCCGAGTCGGAGGCCAGGCCGATGCCGGTGAACGCGGTGCCGAACTTGGCCCGGCGGGCCGCCACCCGCACGTCCCCGGCCAGGGCGAAGCCCATCCCGGCGCCCACGCAGGCGCCGCCGATGCCCACCACCACCGGCACCTGGATCGACTCCAGGGCCAGCACGATCGGGTTGTAGTGCTCGCGGACGGTGTTCAGGGCCCCGCCGGCGCCCTCCTGGAGGGTGCGCGCGTGCTCGGCCAGGTCCTGGCCCACGCAGAACGCCTTGTCCGACCCCAGCAGCAGCACCGCGCGGGCGGTGGTGGAGGCGGCGGCCCCGCGCAGCGCGGCCAGCAGCTCCTCCTTCACCTCCCGGGTCAGCGCGGGCCGGTTCAGCCGCACCACGGCCAGCCCGTCGGATTCGGAGAACTCCGCCGCCCTCTGTTCGCTCAACGCCCTACTCTCCCTTGTTCCAGGTGTGGAAGCCCTGTCCGGTCTTCTTGCCGAGCTTCCCCTCCGCGACCATACGCCGCAGCAGCTCCGGCGGGGAGAAGCGGTCGCCCAACTCGGCGGCGAGGTACTCGGCGATGGCCAGGCGCACGTCCAGGCCGACCAGGTCGGTGAGCCTGAGCGGGCCCATCGGGTGGCGGTAGCCCAGCTCCATGGCGGTGTCGATGTCGGCCGGGGAGGCGACCTCCTCCTCGACCATGCGGATGGCCTCCAGGCCGAGCATGACGCCCAGGCGGCTGGTGGCGAACCCGGGGGCGTCGCGGACGACGATCTCGGTCTTGCCCAGGGCGGCCACCCAGCCGCGCACCGCGGCGGTGACCGCCGGGTCGGTGTCGGGTGCGGTGACGATCTCCACCAGCTTGGAGGCGGGCACCGGGTTGAAGAAGTGGGTGCCCAGGAACCGGCGCGGGTGCTTCAGGGCGGCGGCCAGCTCGGTGACCGACAGGGAGCTGGTGTTGGAGGCCAGCACGGCCTCCTCCCCCACTGCGGCCTCGGCGGCGGTGAGGACGGCGATCTTCAGCTCGGGCCTCTCGGGCACGGCCTCGACCACCAGGCCGGTCCCGGCGGGGATGTCGGCGGCGTCGGTGGCGGTGGACAGCCGGTCCAGGTACGCGTCGGGCTCCCCGTCCAGCTTGCCGCGCGCGGCGGAGGCGGCCAGGCCGGAGGTGACCCGGTCGCGGCCCGCCCCGGCGGCCTCGGCGGTGGCCTCGACCAGGGTCACCGAGGCGCCCGCGGTGAGGAACTGCTGGACGATCCCGGCTCCCATGGTGCCGCCGCCGATGACGGCGACCAGGGCGGGGACGGCGGTGTCCGGGGTTGCGGTGCTGCCGGAGGTCAACGCTTCTTCCTCTCCAGGAACCGGGTCATCCGGTCGTGCTTGTCGGCGGTCTCGAACAGCACCGCCTGGGTCAGGTCGTCGGCCAGCGGGTGGGGCCCGTCGGCGTCCAGCACCATCTTGGTCATGCGCAGGGCCAGGGCCGAGGAGGCGGCCATGCGGTCGATGAGGGCGTGGGCGCGCTCGCGCAGCTCCTCGGCGGGCACGATCTCGGCGACCAGGCCGTGCCGCAGCGCCGCCTCGGCGTCCAGGCGGAACCCGCCCAGCAGCACCTGCTTGGCCACCGAGGCGCCCACCAGCTCCCTGAGCCGCCAGCAGGCGCCCGCCCCGGCGATGATGCCCAGGCCCGGCTCGGGCTGGGCGAACACGGCGGTGGGGGTGGCGATGCGGATGTCGCAGGCGTAGGACAGCTCGGCGCCACCGCCCAGCGCCCAGCCGTCCACGGCCGCCACGGTGGGGGCCGGCAGTCGGTGCAGGCGCTCGAACAGGCGGCTGTTGATCCCGGCCAGCGCCTGCTCGCGGCCGCGCTCGCGCAGCTCGGAGATGTCGGCGCCGCCCGCGAACACGGTGCCGTGCCCGGTGAGCAGCAGCGGGCGCGGGTCGGCCTCGACGCGCGCGCACACCTCGTGCAGCTCGGCGATCATCGCCGCGTTGATGGCGTTGCGGGCCTGGGGCCGGTGCAGCTCCACCACGACCCGGTCCTCGCGCCACTCCACCCGCAGGGTCTCGAAGTCGGTCTTGTCCGCTTCGGTCATGACGTGCCCCCTCAGACCCGCTCGACCAGGAGCGCGGCGCCCTGGCCCACGCCCACGCACAGGGTGGCCAGGCCCCGGTCGGTGCCCTCGCGCTCCATGCGGTTGAGGAGGGTGACCAGGATGCGGGCGCCGGAGCTGCCCAGCGGGTGGCCCAGGGCGATGGCGCCGCCGTCGGCGTTGACGCGTTCGGCGTCCAGCTTGAGCTGGCGGATGACACCCAGGGACTGGGCGGCGAAGGCCTCGTTGAGCTCGACCGAGCCGACCTGGTCCAGGGTCCAGCCCGCGCGGGCCAGCGCCTTCTGTGTGGCGGGCACCGGGCCCAGGCCCATGATCTGCGGGGGGACCCCGGCCGAGGCGGAGGCCACCACGCGGGCGCGCGGGGTGAGGCCGTGGCGCTCGACGGCGGCGGAGGAGGCCAGCACGAGGGCGGAGGCGCCGTCGGACAGGGAGGAGGAGTTGCCCGCGGTGACGATGCCGCCCTTGCGGAACACCGGGCGCAGCTTGGCGAGGGTGGCCTCGTCGGTGTCGGGGCGGGGGCCCTCGTCGGCGGTGACCTCGTGGGTGGCGCCCTTGCGGCCGGTGACCGTGACGGGGACGATCTCCCGGTCGAACCGGCCCGCCGCGGCGGCGGCGACCGCCTTGCGGTGGCTGCCCAGGGCGAAGGCGTCGGACTCCTCGCGGGTGATGCCCTCCAGGACGGCGACCTCCTCGGCGGTCTCGCCCATGGACAGGGTGTAGCGCAGGTCGCCGGGGGCCGCGTCGGCGGGGGCGTCGGCGTCGTGGGCGGCGAAGCGCGGGTTGGTGAAGCGCCACCCCAGGGAGGTGTCGGCGACCTCGCCGGGCTTGGCCCAGGGGGTGCCGGGCTTGGCCATCACCCAGGGGGCGCGGGTCATGGACTCCACGCCTCCGGCGACGACCACGTCGGCCTCGCCCGCGCGGATGGCCTGGGTGGCGGAGGAGACGGCGGTCAGGCCGCTGGCGCACAGGCGGTTGACGGTGTAGCCGGGGACGCTCGGGTCCAGCCCGGCCAGCAGGGCGGCCATGCGGGCGACGTTGCGGTTGTCCTCACCGGCCTGGTTGGCGGCGCCCAGGATCACCTCGTCGATCGCGTCCCCGGGGACGCCGGCGCGGCGGACCGCCTCGGCGATGGCCGTGGCGGCCAGATCGTCGGGGCGGACCGCGGCGAGGGCGCCGCCGTACCGACCCTGCGGGGTGCGGACCCCGTCGACCACATAGACGTCGCTCACGAACGGCCTCCCATGAAGGTTGACGGTGGCCTGCGCCACCGTCGACAGTGAACTGATCGACAGGTCTCCTTGACACAGGTCTCGGAGACTGACTTAATGCATTAGTAACCGAACGTTCGGTCAGTAAGCAAGTCGGCCCGCCCCGTAGCGGGCCGGCACCCACCTCGAACGCGCGGCGCACTCGTCGCACCACCCTCCCGGGCTCCGGCCCGGCGGCCCACCGCGCACTCGCACACGGAGAGTCTCATATGGCGAGCCACGACACCATCCGGCGGTCGACCGGTGTCACCGGTACCACCCCGCGTCTCGGGGAGGCACCCTCCCCCGAGATCCTGGACCCGGCCGAGCGCATGAGTGTCGACGAGCTGCGGGCGCTCCAGCTCGAACGGCTCAAGTGGACCCTGGAGCACGCCTACACCAACGTGCCGCTGTACCGGAAGAAGTTCGACGAGGCGGGCGTGACCCCCGCGGACCTGCGGGAGCTGTCCGACCTGCGGCACTTCCCGCACACCACCAAGGCCGACCTGCGGGACAACTACCCGTTCGGCATGTTCGCCGTCCCGCAGGAGAAGGTGGCCCGCGTCCACGCCTCCAGCGGCACCACCGGCAAGCCGACCGTGGTGGGCTACACCCGCGAGGACATCGACACCTGGGCGACCGTGGTGGCCCGCTCCATCCGCGCCGCGGGCGGGCGCCCGGGGCACAAGGTGCACGTCTCGTACGGGTACGGGCTGTTCACGGGCGGCCTGGGCGCGCACTACGGCGCAGAGAAGCTCGGCTGCACGGTGATCCCGGCCTCGGGCGGGCAGACCGCCAAGCAGGTGCAGCTGATCCAGGACTTCCGGCCCGAGATCATCATGGTCACCCCGAGCTACATGCTGACGCTCATGGACGAGTTCGAGCGCCAGGGCATCGACCCGCGCAGCACGTCCCTGAGGATCGGCATCTTCGGCGCCGAGCCGTGGACCGAGAAGATGCGCTCGGAGATCGAGGAGCGGTTCGACATCCACGCCGTGGACATCTACGGGCTGTCGGAGGTCATGGGGCCGGGCGTGGCCAACGAGTGCGTGGAGACCAAGGACGGGCTGCACATCTGGGAGGACCACTTCTACCCGGAGGTGCTCGACCCCGTCACGCAGGACGTGCTGCCCGACGGGGAGAACGGCGAGCTGGTGTTCACCTCGCTCACCAAGCAGGCCATGCCGGTCATCCGGTACCGCACCCGCGACCTGACCACGCTGCGCCCGGGCACCGCCCGGCCGATGCGGCGGATGGACAAGGTGACGGGGCGCAGCGACGACATGATCATCCTGCGCGGGGTGAACGTGTTCCCGACCCAGATCGAGGAGATCGTGCTGGGCCTGGACGGGCTGGCTCCGCACTTCCAGCTGGTGCTCACCAAGGAGGGCCGCCTGGACCGCATGGCGGTGCGGATCGAGGCGGCGCCGGACTGCGCGGCCGACCGGCGCGCGGCGCTGGCCCGGGAGATCACCGCGACCGTGAAGGACCGGGTCGGGGTGAGCGTGACGGTGGACGTGGTGGACCCGGAGCAGATCGAGCGGTCGGTGGGCAAGTTCCGCCGGATCATCGACAACCGGCCCAAGGAGTAGTCCCGGGGCCTGGGGGCTCTGAGGGGTCTGCGGCGCTCGAGGGGCCTGAGGGGCCCGGGGCCCTCGGGGCCCGAGCAGCCTGGGGGCCGGGGTGTCCGAGGGGCCCGGGGCCCGTGTCGGCCCCGTCCCCACCCGTGCGGCGAGAGCGGCCGCGGCGGGTGGGGGCGGGGCCGTCCGCCTGCACGGGGCGGTGGACGACGGGCACCGGCGCGGGGCGGCGGGCGCCCGTCGGGCACGAGGGGCGGGTGCCGTCTCCGGGACCCGGGTGTTGCCACGACCTATTCAGGACATATAACATCCGGGATCATGAAGATGAGCGAGGGAGTCGAGTGGGCGCTGCACACCTGCGTCAACCTCTCCTGGACCGACCCGGGTGAGGCGGTCCCCGCCGCGCGGCTGGCGGAGATCTTCGCCCTGCCCACGGCCTACCTGGCCAAGCACCTCCAGGCGCTGGCCCGGGCGGGCATCCTCATCTCCACCACGGGGCCGCGCGGCGGCTTCCGACTCGCCCGCGATCCGGGCGACATCACGCTGCTGGACGTCGTCACCGCGATCGAGGGCCCCGAGGACGCGTTCCGCTGCCGCCAGATCCTCAAGGACGGGCCGGGCGGCCGGCCCGACGTCGACTACCGGCGGACGTGCGCGGTCTCCCAGGCCATGCGCAGGGCGGAACTCGCCTGGCGCGCGGAGCTGGCCGGGCAGACCGTCGCCGACATCCGCCGCACCGTCGAACAGCGGGACCCGGCGGCGGCTCCGGCCACCCGTGAGGCGCTCCGCTAGCCCCGAACGGCCCCCACCACCCCCTTCACGACGGAGGACTCACCGTGCACCAATTATCGATATCAAATATCCGGGAACTCTTTGATCGGAGGCCGCGATGAGCCGGCAGGCCGCCGCACCGGGGGCCTGGGGCGCCGCGACCGCCACCCGGACGGCGCCGGGCGGAGCCCGGGGGTGGTCCGCCGTGGCGGCCGTGTCCCTGGGCATCTTCGCGCTGATGACGACCGAGCTGCTGCCCGTCGGGCTGCTCACCCCGATGGCCGCGGACCTGGGCGTGGAGGAGGCCCGGGCGGGCCTGGCGGTCACCGTGCCGGGCATCGTCGCGGCGGCGGCCGCGCCGCTCACCGCGACCGCCGCGGGCCGGATCGACCGGCGGCTCGTCCTGGCCGGGCTGCTGGCCCTGCTGGCCGCGGGGAACCTGGTCACCGCCGTGGGGCAGGACCTGGCCGCCGTACTGGCCGCGCGGGTCGCGATCGGCGCGGCGATCGGCGGGTTCTGGGCCGTCGCCGGGGGTCTGGCGCCGCGGCTGGTCCCGGCCCGCCGGGTGGGCGCGGCCACGGCGGTGGTCTTCAGCGGGGTCTCGGCCGCCTCGGTGGTCGGGGTGCCGCTGGGGACGCTGCTGGCCGAGGCGTACGGGTGGCGGCCGCTGTTCGGGGCGGCGGGGCTGCTGGGGGTCGTGGCCCTGGCGGGGGTGCTCGCCCTCGTGCCCCCGCTGCCCGTCGAGCGGTCGCTGCGGCCGGCCGACCTGGGCGGCCTGCTCCGGAGCGGCGGCGGAGTGCGGATCGGGGTGGTGCTGACCCTGCTGCTGGTGGCCGGGCACTTCACGGCCTACACCTTCGTCCGCCCGCTGCTGCACGAACAGGCGGGCATGGACGCCGCGGCGGTCGGCTGGACGCTGCTGCTGTTCGGAACGGCGGGGCTGCCCGGGAACCTCCTGGCGGGGGTGCTGGTCGGCCGGAGCGTACGCGGGGTGCTGGGAGGCATCGCCGGGGCGCTCACGCTGACCATGCTCCTGCTCGCGGCGGTCGGCGGACCGTGGTCGGGGGCGCTCACGGTCGGCCTGTGGGGGCTGGCGTACGGGGGCGTGTCGGTCGGCCTCCAGACCTGGATGCTGCGGGCCGCGCCGGAGCGGGCCGAGGGCGCGACCTCGCTGTTCGTGGCGGCCTTCAACGCCGCGATCGCCCTGGGGGCGCTGGGCGGCGGGCTGGCGCTGGACGCGGCGGGATCGAACGGGGCGCTCCTCCTGGCGGGAGCGCTGCTGGTGGCGGCGCTGGTCCTGGTGGCCGTCCCGCTCCCCCGCGCGGCGCCGCCGCGCGACCGACCCGCCGACGAGAACGACGACGAGCTGTAAGAGACGAACGAGAGAGAAGAGAGAACCATGGGCCACACCGTCCTCAACCCCGCCGCCCTGCACGACCCGACCGGTTTCGGCTACAGCCACGTGGCGCGCACGGAGGAGTTCGTGTTCGTCGCGGGGCAGTACGCCTCCGACGCGGAGGGAGGGGTCGCCTCCGACGGTTTCGCCGAGCAGGTGGAGCGGTCCTTCGCGAACCTGGAGACCGCCCTGGAGGCCGCCGGGGTCGCGCCGCGCGACGTGGTGCGGCTCGGCACCTACGTGGTGGGGCTCGACCTCGACCGCCTGGGCGTGCTCACCGCGCGCATCGCGCGGACCTGGGGCGACCGCCCGCCCACGCAGACGCTGCTCGGTGTGGCCGGGCTGGCGCTGCCGGGGATGCTCTTCGAGGTGGACGCGGTCGCCGTGCGCGCCCGGAGCTGAGGCCGCGCCCGGTACGCGGGGCGGGGCGGCGGCCGTACCGTCCCGCCGGGCGCCCGGGACGGCGTGCGCCGGGTGGGTGTCGTTGGCCGGTGGGGCTGCGCTTCCCACCCGGGCGCACGGTGGTGGAAGCCTGTCAGGCTCCGGCCGGGAACGCACATCCGGGGTGGGTGAATGCGGGACGTACCCCGGTGACCGGCGGTTTTCCGCCCCCTGCCCGCAGGGAGATCGAGGCGGTCGACCGTTCCCAGCGAACGCCCGGTCAGGTTCCGGTGGATCCCTTGCCGGCACCGTGAAGCGCCCATGGCCCCCGGTCCGGATCGCCCCGGCGTACACGGGCGCGCGGCGTCGGTGCACCGAGGTAGGGTGCCGCGCATCGGCCACGGTGTGAGAGGTGCGGTTCCTTGTTCGACGTCACGGCTTTGAGCGACCGGGAGTTCCTGGCACTGGTGGGGAAGCGACCCGGTATGTACACCGGAAGGACCTCCTTCGAGCTGGCGGTCGCCTTCCTCCACGGGTACGAGAGTCACGCGCGACGTGGCGGGAGATCCGTACTGGACGGGTTCGACGCGTGGATCGAGGCGCAGGGGACCCCGCGCGGCGCCACCGGCTGGTGGGGCCAGGCGCGCAGGATCGCCTTCCCCGACGAGGAACGCCTCAGGGATCTGACTCGCGAAGAGGAGGAACACGCCGTCGCCACGCTGTTCCGGCTCCTGGACGGGTTCCTCGCCGCGAAGGAGGAGGACGAACGCGGGTGAGGACGCCCTGCCCACGTGCTCCGTACAGGCCGTCCGGGCAGGAGGTCCCGCGCTGCGCGACGGCCTTTCAGGACGGGTCCGAACGCAGCCCCAACGCGCTGTGCCGGATGAGTCCGGCGGGCGCATCGGCGGAGCCGGACCTCCGGCGTGTCAGCTCCACCAGCTTCGTACGGAGGTCACGGGCCGGTTCTCCCAGCACGATGGCGCTGATGACCAGCTCCAGCATCAGCTGGTCGTGATCGTCGTCCGCACCCCCGTAGCGCTCGGGGTCGCGTTCCACCACGGCACGGGAAATACGTCGGCCACCGCCGTCGACCGGAGTGAAGGTCGCTGCGAAAATCCCGTGTCCGGTCCAGCTCCGGTGCAGGAAGACGACATCGCCCTCCGCGAAGACGTCCCATCTCTCATCCATGTCACGCGATGCGTACCCGCGCCGGATTCGCTCCCAGTCTTCGTCCGACCAGATACGTCGGGGCAGCCGAGGCATCGGCCGGGGGTCGGAAATCGGCTCGATACGACCGGAGAACGTGGATCGGGTCACGCGTTCGTCAGCGGACATGCGGCCACCCTATCGGGGGGCTGAAAGCCCTTCCCGTCGGACCGTGGAGTGCGCGGCCGGAAGTTCGGCGCGCTCCATCGGCTCGGACGCACACCGTGTCCGTGCCTCTCACACGTCCCGAAAGCGCAGATCCGTGATCGTGGCCGGGTCGGTGCAGTGGCGGGCGTACACCTTCGTGGTGTTCTCCTCCGTCGGCTCGGCCTCGGCGTACCCGAGCAGCACCACGCGCACGACCTCCTGCCGACTGTCGGCTCCGCCCTCCGGGTACGCCGGGGCCCGGTCTTCGAAGAACCGGGCCCGGTCGGCGGAGAGATCGCTCCGCGAAGCCCGGCACGATCAGCCGTGGCACATCGGGACCACGCGGACCAGGGGTCAGGGAGAGAAGACGAGCCCGATCAGGTAGTAGCTCACGAAGACGGTCCCGATGACGACGGGAAGAGCAAGCAGATTCAGGTGCGGGGAGCGACAGGGCTCACCGGGATCACCCTTGGAAGTACGCCTGCCCTTCCCGAACCCGTAGAAGTCGTTGATGAGGCGCTCGGCACGGGCTGCGGACCGGCTGCCGAACAGCGTTGCCCACAGGGAGCCCTCGAAGGCCGCGGAGGGCAATGACCTCCCGTCCGACAGCTCCAGGGACAGTTGACCGTCCGCCACCGCCACCCCCTGGACGAGGCCGATGGGGACGACGGTGCGCGTCACGTAGTCGTACAGGACGATGTGACCCTCGTGCAGTTCCAGTCTGCGCCAGAAGCCGATCTTGAGGTTCAGCCAGAGCGCAGAACCGATGATCGCGGAGACGAACAGCAAGCCACCCGGGTCCTCACGAAACTCACCGGCCATACTCCCCAACGCGAGCACTCCCCACAGCAAGAGGCAGACCACCGTGAGTCCCGCCCGCTGCGCGCGATTGCCGATGACCACCCGGCCCTCTCCTTCGCCTTCTCCGCACTCCCCGCGCATGACGGATATAAGACTCGCAATGGAACATTTCGGGCCAACCCCGGGAGGTTCACGGAACCGTCTCGGTCCGGGAAGAGGCCCGGAGACCGTAGTGCCGGCATGCCAGGACAAAGTCCGGCGCAGCGGTCGTGTGCGAGACACTCCCCTTGTTCGACATCACGGCTTCGGGCGGGCGGACGTGAGCGACGACGTCCTTTCGGTGATCCCGACCGACCCGTACTGGCGGCCGGGGAGGGAGGCGGCGGGCCGGGCCGCCGCCCTCGCGGACTCGCTGTGCCCGGTCGACGACCTCGGACGGGAGATCGACGTGCGGTGGACGGACTCCACCGTGTTCGTCGGCTGCGGACAGAACCTGGAACGGATCGGCTGCCCCGTCTGCGGGGCCTCGGTGGACACCGAGTGGTGGCGTGACCTCATGGACGAGCGCTACGAGGAGGACTTCGCGGTGCTCGCTGTGCGAATGCCCTGCCGCGGGGCCGAGACCGGTGTCGACGCCCTGGACTGCGACCGGCCCTGCGGGTTCGCGAGCTTCGAGATCGTGCTCTGGAACCCCGAACGGGGCGACTGCGCCGCCGACGGGCTCGCCCGGGTGGGGCGGGTTCCGGGCATCCGGTACGGACGGTTCGGGCGCACATCCGACCGGTGGTTCCCGGTACGGTCGGCTTGTCACCCCGCCTCAGGACAGGACCCCCATGCCCGCCTCCTCCCCCGCGCCCGGCTCCGGCCGGGTGGACGTGCGCAAAGACCAGGCGCAGTACTGGATCGGCAGCTGGATCGGTTTCGGCCTGATCCTGCTGTTGCCCGTGGGGCTCGGCGTCGGTGCCCGTTACGCCGCGTACGTCAGGGGCAACGTCGAGGACCCGTCCGGTGACCTGGTGGTGTTCGGGGTCCTGGGCGCCCTGCTGCTCGTCCCGCTCCTGGCGCTGGTGCTGACCGGCCCGCGCCACCTGGCGGAGCAGGGCGTGGAGGTCGGCGACCGGGGCATCGGCCTCGTGCGCGAACGCCGGTCGTGGGCGCGCGGCGGCACGGTGTTCGTCCCCTGGCGGGACGTGCACCTGGTCACCCGGAGCGTGAGCAAGGGCTCCGTCCCCGGGCGCACCCTGGAGATCCACCTGAAGCGGGGGGACGGGGTGTCCGAGCCCGTGGTGCGGTGGGCGACGCTCGTCCCCGCCGGGAGGAACTGGAAGGGGACGACGGCCTCGCGGCCCCGGATCGTCGTCACCCTGGGCGATGACCTGCTGAGCCGCATCGAGAAGGAGATCGGGGTGTGGCGCCCCGCCGGGGCGGGGCGGGCCCGGCCGGCGGCGCCGGAGTCGGCGGCCGCCGCGGAGCCCGTACCGGAGGCGGCGGCCCCCGGGCCCGCCGGGGCCGGCGTGCTGCGGGTGGACATGCGGTGGCAGCAGGCCGCCGGCTGGCTGGTCACGACCGTGGTCTGCGTCTACTTCGCGCTCGGGCTGGCCGTGCTGACCGTGGTCTCAGCGGTGAACGGGGAGTACGGGGGCGCGGGCGTGATGCTGTTCCTCACGGTCTTCTTCGCGCTGGTCAGCCGCCCGCTGTTGCGGAGAACCCCGCGCTACACGACCGTGCAGGGCGTCGAACTGGATGCGGAGGGCATCACCCTGGTGCAGGAGCCGAAGGGTTCGTTCGCGGGTGTGCGCGCCCGCATCCCCTGGTCGGAGGTGCGCAGCGTGGGCCAGGACGTGGGGACCGACCACCGGACTTCGGGCCGGAAGCCGCAGTTCTCCGTCGACGTGGTGACCCGCGAGCCCCTGTACGGCGTCGACCTGCCGCACTGGGTCGGGCTGGAGGGCGAGAAGATGCGGATCAAGCCGAATCAGGCCCGGCACGGCGAGCTCGTCCGCGCGTTCCGCGCCGTCCGCCCCGACCTCCTCCCCGGCGGCTGAGCGCACGACTATCAGCGAACGGCGGTGGACAGACCCGCCGCGGCCAGGAGGGCGGCGATGAGGGCGACCTCGGGGTGGGTGCCCTCCCAACCCGGGCCGCGCAGCGCGGCGGCGGCCCGTACGGCCTCGGCGAGGGGCAGGCCGAACACGTCGCGGAAGGCCTTGGGGACCGCGCCGCTCCGGGTCTGCGGATCGGTCAGGACGAGGCGGTGCGTGCCGTGGCGGGCGACGATCGCCTCGCGGACCCGTGCCGGGGCCGGGCCCCTGCCACGGTCGCAGACCTGACCGCAGGCACAGAGCCATTCGAGTGTCCAGTGCAGGCGGCCGTCCTCGACGGACCGACCCGCCCAACCGGTGCGGGCTCCGCCGCAGGCCGTGCACGGTTCGGTCGGTTCTGCGGCGCGGTCGTGCACGGGGTCAGACCAGGAAACCGAAGAGGGGGCTGTCCGGGCGGACCCGTTCGATGCGGTGCGGGGCGGCCTCCATGCGCTTGAGCATGGGTTCCAGGTCCTCCGGCGCCCCCAGCTCCACGCCCACCAGGGCGGGGCCGGTCTCGCGGTTGTTGCGCTTGACGTACTCGAACCGGGTGATGTCGTCGTCCGGCCCCAGGATGTCGTCGAGGAAGCGGCGCAGCGCGCCCGGCTCCTGGGGGAAGTCCACCAGGAAGTAGTGCTTGCGCCCCTCGTGGACCAGCGCCCGCTCGACGATCTCGGCGTACCGGCTCACGTCGTTGTTCCCGCCGGAGAGCACGCACACGACCGTCGCGCCCTCGGGGAGATCGACGTCCAGGTCCAGCGCGGCGGAGGCGAGCGCGCCCGCGGGTTCGCTGATGATGCCGTCGGTCTGGTACAGGTCGAGCATCTCCCGGCAGATGCGCCCCTCGGGCACGGCGACCAGGTGCGGCGGGCGCTCGGCCGCCACCGCGTGGGTGATGCGGCCGACCCGGCGCACGGCGGCGCCGTCCACGAACGGGTCGAGGTGGTCCAGGTCCACCGGCCGCCCCGCGCGCAGGGCGGCCGCCATGCTCGCGGCCCCCTCCGGCTCGGCGCCGATCACCCGGACCCGCGGGTGGTGCCCGCGCAGCCAGGTGAGCGTCCCCGCCAGGAGTCCGCCGCCGCCCACCGGCACCACGACGGCGTCGGGGGCCCGGCCGAGCTGTTCCACGGCCTCCTTGACCACGGTGCCCTGCCCGGCGATGGTGCGCGGGTCGTCGAAGGCGGGCAGCAGGGTCATCCCCAGCACCTCGGCGTCGGCCCGGGCGGCCGCCGCGGCGTCGTCGTAGGTGTCCCCGGCGACGATGACGCTCACGCTCCCCCCGCCCAGCGCGGTCACCCGCTCGCGCTTCTGGCGCGGGGTGGTCCTGGGCAGGTGGATGCGCGCCCGGATGCCCAGGGAGGCGCACGCGAACGCCACCCCCTGGGCGTGGTTGCCCGCGCTCGCGCAAACCACGCCCAGCTCCCGGCGGGCGGGGTCGAGCGAGCGCACGAAGTTGAGGGCGCCGCGCCCCTTGTAGGAGCGGACGGCGTTGAGGTCCTCGCGTTTGAGCCGCACGTCCAGGCCGTAGCGCGCGGAGAGGCGCTCGTTGCGCTGGAGCGGGGTGGGCGCGATGACGTCGGCGAGGCGGGCGGCCGCCTCCTCCACCTGCGCCGCGGTCACCCGCGCGGGCGCCGCGTCCCCGTACCGGTCGTTGTCGTTCACCGTGGTCCTCGTCGTCGCGGGCGTGGGGCCCGGCTCCGCCGGGGGGCGGGGCTCCGGAACCGTCCGCTCCGACCGTACAGCGTCCCATGGGCGTTCGGGTGGCACTCGTGCCCCACGGGACACAGGGGCACCCGGGTCCGGCGGCGCGCACAGGTCCCGATGCCACCACGGTCGGGCAACGATTACGTGACAGGAGGTGTCTCGACGGTCGCTCCGTGTTTGATGCGGACGAATCAGGCGAAAAAGGCCCTTCGTACTGACCTCCTCTGTCCTCCTCTGTGGAAACGGTGATCCTCTCTCCCATGCAAGGGCTGACCGACGCCATCGGCGCCTTCAACAACGACCTCTTCTGGCCCCTGGTCATCGTGGTGCTGGTCGCCGCGAGCCTGTACTTCACCGTCCGCCTGGGGCTGGTGCAGCTGCGCCTGCTGCCCGACATGTTCCGCGCGCTGGGCGGCTCCACACGGACGGACGGCGACGGCAGGCGCTCCATCTCGTCCTTCCAGGCGTTCGCGGTGTCCGCCGCGGCCCGGGTCGGCACCGGCAACGTCGCGGGCGTCGCGACCGCCATCTCCCTGGGCGGCCCCGGCGCCGTGGTGTGGATGTGGATGATGGCGCTCCTGGTCGGCGCGGCCAGCTTCGTGGAGTCCACGCTGGCCCAGCTGTGGAAGGTGCCCTACCAGGGCGGTTTCCGGGGAGGCCCCGCCTACTACATGCAGTACGGGCTCGGCAGGCGCTGGCTTGGCGTGGTCTTCGCGATCACCATCACGGTGACCTTCGGCTTCGTCTTCAACGCCGTGCAGGCCAACACCATCTCCACGACCCTGGCCGGGTCCGCCGCGGAACTGGGCGCGGACACCGGCGCCATGCCGTGGCTGCCCGCAGCCATCGGGCTGGGCCTGGTGGCGCTGACCGCCGCGGTGATCTTCGGCGGCATCCGGCGCATCGCCCACGTCGCCCAGCTGCTGGTGCCGTTCATGGCCCTCGCCTACCTGCTGCTGGGTGTGGCGGTCGTCCTGATGAACATCGAGAAGGTCCCCGGCGTCCTGGCGCTCATGTTCACCCACGCGTTCGGGCTGCGCGAGATCGCCGCCGCCGGGCTGGGCACGGCGATCATCCAGGGCGTGCGCCGCGGGATGTTCTCCAACGAGGCCGGGCTGGGGTCGGCGCCCAACGCGGGCGCGACGGCGAGTGTCAGCCACCCGGTCAAGCAGGGGCTGGTGCAGACTCTGGGCGTCTACTTCGACACCCTCGTCGTCTGCTCGGTCACCGCCTTCATCATCCTGGTGTCCGACCCGGCCTACGGCGAGGACCTGGGGGCCACGATGACCCAGGACGCCCTGGGCGCGAACCTGGGCGCCTGGGCGGTGCACGCCCTCACCATCATCATCTTCCTGCTGGCCTTCACCTCGGTGCTGGGCAACTACTACTACGGCGAGTCCAACGTCGGCTTCCTCAACCCGAGCGAGAAGCTGCTGACCGCGTACAAGTGGGTGTTCCTGGTGGCGACCTTCCTGGGCTCCATCGGCTCGATCCAGCTGGTGTGGACGCTGTCCGACACGACCATGGGCTTCATGGCGCTGGTCAACCTGGCGGCGGTCGTCCCGCTGGCGGGGGTCGCGCTGAAACTGCTCAAGGACTACACGGACCAGCGCAGGCAGGGCCTGGACCCGGTCTTCACCGCGGACCGGCTGCCGGACCTGCCCAACGTGCTCTGCTGGGGCTCCGCCGAGCCCGAGAAGGCGGAGCGGACGCAGGCCTGACACCGGCGGGCCGTTCCGGCGGGGCGGCCGGGGCGGCCCGCCCGGTCCCCGACAGGGGCGGGCCTCCCGGAGCGGCTCCGGCGCCCCGGGTCATGCCACGGTAGGACGGCCAGGACCGGTCCCCGGTCCGACGCCCCGGCGCCGTCCGCCCGGCAGGGTCGTGCACATGACCTCTCCCCGAACACCCGTGTCCGTTCCGGCCCTCCACCTCCCCGTCCGGTGGGTCGGCGGTGTGTGCGCGGTCCTCGCGCCCCTGCTCCTGGCGGCCGGCATGCTGGTGCGCCTCCCCGCGGCGTTCACCCCCGCGGCGCAGCTCACCGCCTACGGGCACCATCCCGTCACCATGACCGTCTCGCACGCCCTCACCGGGGCCGCGCTCCTGCTGCTGTGGCCCGCCGCGGCGGTGCTCGCGGCGCGCGTCGCCGAACGCGCCCCCGCCTGGGGCCTGTGGGGCGGGCTGGCGGTCGTGTCCGGGCTGGTCGCCCGGGTCTTCCACGCCGGGGCGGACCACATGGCCTTCCGGTCGGCCGAGGCACTCGGGGCCGCCGCCACCGCCCGGGTCGTCTCCGAGACCTACGGTGCCTTCCACGTGTTCTCGACGCTGAACGCGGTCATCCCGGCCGGTTGGGTGATCCTCGCGTTCGGCGCGCTGCGCGCCCGGGTCCTGGGGCCGGTCCGCGCCCTGGCCCTGGCCGCGACCGCGGCGCTGCCGCTGGGCGTGCTGAAGGGCACCGCGCCGCTGTCGCTGGTCGCCGTGGCCGGGCTCGCGATCGCGCTGGTGCCCACCGGAGTGGAACTGCTGCGCGCCCGGCCCAGGCCGCGGCCGGCCGCGGTCCTGGGGTGGGGAGCGGTGGCCCTGGCGGCGCTGGCGGCGCTGACGGTCCTGGGCCGGCTGGGCTGAGCACACCGGTATCGGTACCTTTACGCCATGGATTCCCGCGATGTCCGTCGCCCCCGTGTCCAGGACCTGGTGGCGGCGGTCGCCGCGACCGCGGTCTACACGGGCTTCGCGTACCTGCCCGGGACCGACGGGCAGCCCGCCTACCCCGGCCCGCCCTGGCTCGCCGTCGCCATCGCCCTCGGGGCCGGCGCGCCGCTCGTGTTCCGCCGCCGGTGGCCCCTGGCGGCGTTGGGCGTGATCCTGGCCGCCCTCACCGCAGCCACCCTCCTGGACCTCACCCGGGAGCCCTATCTGGCGGCCGCGCTGGCCGCCCACACCGCGGGGTCCGCGCCGCCCTCCCGGCGTTCGGCGCCCGCGCTCGCCGCCGCGCTGGCGGTGGCCTGCGGCGGGGTGTACGCCGGTCAGGCGCTGGTCACCCCCTCCGGTGACCGGGCGGAGGCGGTCGGCCTGGCCCTGCTGGTGGCGGCGGCCGTCGGCGGCGCGTGGGCGCTGGGGGCCGCCGTCCGCGTCCGGAAGGAGCAGGAGGGCCGGTGGGAACGGCACCTGGCGGAGCGGGCGGCGGCCGAGGAGCGGCTGCGGATCGCCCGTGACATGCACGACGCCGTCTCGCACACCCTGGGCCTGATCACGGTGCGCGCGGGTGTGGCCGCCCACGTGCCCGAGGCCGACCCGCGAGCCGCGCTCCGGGACATCGAGGAGATCGGCCGGTCCGCGCTGACGGACGTGCGCCGCACCCTCGGGGCGCTGCGGGAGGGCGGACCGCTCTCCCCCGCCGACGGGGACCTGCGGGAGGCGATCGGGGACGCGGAACGCGCCGGGGTCGCCGTGGAGTCGTCGGTCGGCGGCCTGGACGCCCTGTCCGACGCCCCCCGGGCGCTGGTGCACCGGATCGTGCGGGAGGCCCTGGCCAACGCGGTCAAGCACGCCGCCCCGACCCGGTGCCGGGTCACCGTGGCGGTCGGGGACGGCACGGTCGCCGTCGACGTCGTGGACGAGGGGCCGGCGGGGTGGCGGCGGCCCCGCCTCCCGGGCGGGCACGGGCTGGCGGGCCTGCGCGAACGGGTGCTGCTGTACGGCGGCGAGCTCTCGGCGGCGCCGCGCCCGGGCGGCGGGTTCGCGGTCTCCGCGCGCCTGCCGGTCGCGGAGGAGGGGCGGTGACGGGTCCCGGCGTCCGGGTGCTGGTCGCGGAGGACCAGGCGATGCTCCGGGGCAGCCTCCGGTTCCTGATCGACCACACCCCGGGGATGGCCGCCGCGGGCGAGGCCGCCACCGGGGCGGAGGCGGTGGAGGAGGCGCGGCGCCTGCTGCCGGACGTCGTCCTGATGGACATCCGCATGCCGGTCCTGGACGGCATCGAGGCCACCCGCCGGATCTGCGCGGACCCCCGGACGTCCGGGGTCCGCGTGCTCGTCCTCACCACCTTCGACCTGGACGAGTACGTCTACGCGGCGCTGCACGCGGGGGCGGCGGGCTTCCTGCTCAAGGACACCCCGCCCGCGAAGATGATCGAGGCCGTCGGCGTCGTGGCCTCCGGGGAGTCGCTGCTGTCGCCCTCGGTCACCCGCCGGCTGATCGCCGCCTTCGTCCGCGGCCCCGGGGCCGGGCGCCCGTCCGCCCTGCCGGGGAGTGTCACGGAGCGGGAGACGGAGGTGCTGCGGCTGGTCGCCTCGGGGTTCTCGAACGCTGAGCTGGCCGAGCACCTGCACCTGAGCATGGCCACGGTCAAGACCCACATCGGCAGGCTGCTGGCCAAGCTCCACGCCCGGGACCGGGCCCAGCTGGTGATCGCCGCCTACGAGTCCGGGCTGGTGGGCGCCGGGCGCGCGGAGCGGCCCCGCGCCTAGGGCGGAGCCCCTGCCGGGAGGGCCGCGGCGCCCCCGGGGGCCGGGGGCGCCGCTCCCGGTCAGAGCGTGTCGGTGACGCGCTTGCCGTCGCTCTTGTCGATGGTGAAGGCGTCCACCACCGTGCCGTCGGCGGTGCGCGCGGTGTAGACCAGCCGGTCGCCGTCGACCTCCACGGCCTGGAAGGTCGGGGTGTCGGCGATCTGGACGCGGGCCTCGGCGCCGTTGGAGGTCCAGTTGCCGTCGGAGACGTCGTACATCTTGGTGCCGGTCACCGCGACGGTGTAGACGGTCCCGGTCTGCACGGCCGGGTCGTCGGTGCGGTTGGCGGTGAGGTTGCCGCGGGCGTAGGAGTGGTCGTGGCCCTGGAGGACCAGGTCGACGCCGTGCTCCTCCAGGGTGTCCAGCCAGGCGTCGCGCAGCGGCCGGTTGTCGCGGCTGGGGCTGTTGGAGAAGACGGGGTGGTGGAAGGTGACCACCGTCCACTCGTGGGGGTTGGACTCCAGGGTCTCCTCCAGCCACCGCTGCTGGGTGTCCAGCCAGGAGCGGGTGCTCAGCGGGGCGGCGTTGCGGTAGTTGGAGTTCAGGACGACGAACCGCACGCCCTGGTAGTCCGTGTGGTAGACGGTCTCGGGCAGGTGGCGGCCGCCGGTGGGGCCGTTGCCCGCACCGGGGAACTGGGCGGTCCAGTAGCGGCTCAGGGACAGCAGCGAGTACTCGTGGTTGCCGGGGGCGGTGATGTGGTTCATGGTGCCCGCGGCCTCGGGGCCGATGGCGTCGAACCACTCGGTCCACTCCGACTCGCTGTCGGCCGTGTTGATGAGGTCGCCGGCGTGGACGGCCAGTTCGGCGTCGGGCTCGGCGGCCAGGGCGGCCCGCACCATGGTGGCGCCGCCGGTGGAGATGCCGTTCTGGATGTCGCCGAAGTACAGGAACGTGAAGGGGTCGGCGCCGGAGGAGGCCGTGGTGAAGACCCGCCAGGGGCTGAAGGAGGTCCCGTCGCCGACGCGGTACCGGTAGTCGGTGCCGGGGGTCAGGCCGGTGGCGGTGGCGGCGTGGAAGGTGCCGTTGACCGAGGCGGTGTCGGCGCCCTCGACGGTGTCGACCCGGTCGGGGTCGGCGGCCGGGGCGATCTGGAGCACCGGGTCGCCGGAGCCGTCCGAGCGCCAGGTGAGGGTCTGCGAGGTGGCGGGGTCGGCGGTGGGGGTGAGGATCACGCGCTCGGGGTCGGTGGCCGCGGTCGCGGCGGGGGCGGTGGCGGCGACCGCGGTCAGGGCCAGGAGGGTCGAGCCGAACAGGGCGAAGGCGCGGCGGGCGGCGAGGGGGGACACGGGGGGTGCCTTTCTGCCGGGGAACGCTGACGCAGCGACGGTAGCCGCCCGGGGGCAACGCGGTGTGAACGGTCGGGGACCATCAGTCGCGGCCCGGTGAACGCCGTACGTGCGCACTGTTACCGCCCCTGCGCAGGGGGTCGGCGCTGTGCCCTGGGGCCGGGAGCGGCCGCCTCCGGGTCCGGCGGTACAGCGCCGCCCCGCACCCGATCCGGTGGACACGGCGCCCGGGGTGGGCGGCGCCCACCCGGGCCCGGAACGGCACCGCCGACGGACGGGGCCTAGCCCTGTTCCGCCAGGCGGGCGCCGAAGGCCCGCAGGGCCGCCCGCGCCTCCGGCGGCCCGTGCACGGTGACGTCGGCGTCCAGGAACGCCAGGGGCGTGAGCAGCCACTCCCAGGTGTCGGCCATGACCGCCACCCGGGTCCGCTGCCCCGCCAGGGCCTCGACCTCGGCGTCGTGCTCGGCGAAGGCGTCGGCGACCGCCGCAGCGGGCGCGGCCACGGTGAGGACGACCCGTGTGCGCTCCCGGTCCAGGCCGCGCCGGAGGTACTCCGCGGCGGTGTCGGCGGGCAGCGGCCGGGGCGTGAAGGCGTCGTGCGTCGTCCGCAGGCCGGCCATGCGGTCCGTGCGGAACACCCGCCAGTCCTCGCGGCCGGTGTCCCAGGCCAGCAGGTACCACCGGCCCCGGTGGTGGACCTGCCGGTGGGGCTCGACCCGCCGCGAGGACTCCCGCCCGGTGCGCCCCCGGTAGTCGAAGGCGACGGTCCGCCGGTCCCGGATCGCGTCGGCCAGGGCGGCCAGGCTCCCGGCCGCGGTGCCCGGCCCGGGCGGCGTCGTGCTCTCCAGGCTCTCCCGGAGGCGGGCCGCCCGGTGCCGCAGCCGCGCGGGCAGGTACTGGTCGACCTTGCCGTAGGCGCGGGTGGCGGCCTCCTCCACGCTCCCGCCCTCGGCCGCGCCGCCCGCCGCCAGGGCGGCCAGCGCCAGCAGGGTCGCGGTCGCCTCGTCGTCGTCGAACACCAGCGGGGGCACGGAGGAGCCCGCGACCAGCCGGTAGTGGCCGCCGGGCCCGGGCCGGGTGCTCACCGGGTAGCCGTAGCCGCGCAGGCGGTCCACGTCGCGGCGCAGCGTCCGGGGGCTGACGCCCAGCCGCGCGGCCAGTTCCTCCCCGGTGAACGAGCGCCCGGACTGGAGTGTGGTGAGCAGGGCGAGGGTGCGCCCGGTGACGTCCGCCATGGGTCCAGTCTCGCCGATATCGCGGCCGGATTCCGGCCACATCTGCTCGTAGCGTCGCCGGTATGGAGACCAACGCGGTGATCCGCCTGCGCGGAGTGCGGACCAACAACCTCAAGTCCATCGACCTCGACATCCCGCGCGGACGCCTGGTGGTGTTCGCGGGCGTGTCGGGTTCGGGCAAGTCGTCGCTGGTGTTCGGCACGGTCGCGGCCGAGGCCGGGCACCGGCTCAACGAGACCTTCCCCCCGTTCGCCCGGGAGCGGCTGCCCAAGTGGAGCCGCCCCGACGCCGACCTCGTCGAGGGGCTCACCCCCGTGGTGGTGGTCGGGCAGCGCCGGCTGGGCGGCAACGCCCGCTCCACCGTCGGCACCGCCACCGGGGTCTGGGCGTACCTGCGGCTGCTGTTCTCCCGGATCGGCACCCCGCACGTGGGCGAGGCCTCCCGGTTCTCGTTCAATGACCCGGCGGGGATGTGCCCGGCCTGCTCGGGGCTGGGCGAGACCGTGGTGAGCGCCGTCGACCGGTTCCTGGACCTCGACCTGTCGCTGGCTCAGGGGGCGATCCGGGTGCCGGGGTTCGGCGACGGCCGCCACTGGTACGAGCGCTACGCCGACATCGGCTCCTTCACCGCCGACACCCCGCTGCGCGAGTGGACGCCCGAGGAGCGCCGCGCCCTGCTGTACGGCGGCGAGCACGCGGCGCGGCTGGGCACCCGGCCCGCCCGTGAGTACGAGGGGATCGTGGAGCGGTTCGAGCGCATCCACCTGCGCTCCGGCGGGGAGGCCTCCGAGCGCAAGCGCGAGGTGACGGCCCGGTTCACCCGCGCGGCGCCCTGCCCGGAGTGCGGGGGCGACCGCCTGAACGCGGCGGCCCGCGCCGCCACGGTCCGCGGCCGCACGCTGGGCGGGCTCGCCCGCACCGAGATCGCCGACCTGGCCGCCTGGGTGCGGGAGGTGGACGACCCCGCCGTGGCCCCGGTGGTGGCCGGGCTGGAGGCGCGCCTGCGGGCCCTGGTCGGGATCGGGCTGGGGTACCTGCACCCGGGCCGGGGCACCGCGAGCCTGTCCGGCGGCGAGTCCCAGCGGATCACGACCGTCCGGTACCTGGCCGGGGGCCTGGTGGGGATGACCTACATCTTCGACGAGCCCACCACGGGCCTGCACCCGCGCGACGTCGCGTCGATGACGGAGCTGCTGCTCCGGCTGCGCGACCTGGGCAACACGGTCCTGGTGGTCGAGCACGACCCGGCCGTCATGGCGATCGCCGACGAGGTCGTCGAGATCGGCCCGGGGGCCGGGGCCGACGGGGGCCGGGTGGTCCACCAGGGGACCTTCGGCGCGCTGCGGTCCGCGGGCACGGCCACCGCCGCGGCCCTGGCCGCCCGGGCGCCGGTCCGGGCCGTGCCCCGCCCGGCCACCGGGGCGCTCACGGTGCGCGGCGCCCGCCGCAACAACCTCAAGGACGTCACCGTGGACGTGCCCACCGGGGTGCTCACCGTCCTGACCGGCGTCGCCGGCTCGGGCAAGTCCAGCCTGGCGGCGGAGCTGGTCGAGGGGCACGGGGCGGTGGTGCTCGACCAGCGGCCGGTGACCGCCCACCGGCGCTCCACCCCCGTCACCTACACCGGGATCGCCGCGCCGCTGCGCGCGCTGTTCGCCGAGCGCAGCGGGCTGCCCGCGAGCCGGTTCAGCGCCAACTCCGAGGGCGCCTGCCCCGAGTGCCGGGGGCTGGGCACGGTCCGCGTGGACCTGGCGTTCCTGGAGGCCGAGGAGGTCCTGTGCCCGGTCTGCGAGGGCCGGCGCTTCACCGAGGAGGTGCTGCGCCACCGGGTGGCGGGGCTGACCATCGCCGACATCGACGCCCTCACGGTCGCCGAGGCCCTCGCCCTGCTGCCCGACGAGGCGATCCGGACGGCGCTGCGCCGCCTGGACCGGGTGGGGCTGGGCCACCTGCGGCTGGGACGGCCGCTGACGAGCCTGTCCGGCGGCGAGTGCCAGCGCCTCAAGATCGCCCGGGAGCTGCGCGACGCCGCCGGCCCGACCCTGTACGTCCTGGACGAGCCCACCACCGGGCTGCACCCGGGCGACGTCGCCGTGCTGCTCGGGGTGCTGGACCGGCTGGTCGAGCGGGGGCACACCGTGGTCGTCGTCGAGCACGACGTGGACGTCATGCGCCACGCCGACCACCTCATCGACCTGGGGCCGGGGCCGGGCGAACGCGGCGGGCGGGTCCTCTACCAGGGACCGCCCGCCGGGATCGTCGGCACGGCGACCGCCGAGGCCCTACACGGCGGGTGAGTCCACCCGGGGCAGGGCGCGGCCGTTGCGGTGGGCGTACTCCTGCCCCGTCTCCAGCCGGTAGAAGGTCACCGGCGACCAGGTCACGGCGTCCTCGGGGCGGGTGGCGTACACACCGGGGGCGACCGCCGCCATGGGGTGCTCCTGGACGGGGTCGGGCCGCAGCTCGGCCAGCGGGCCCAGGGCGGTGCTGCGCAGTACCGGGCCGTCCGCGCCCGCCAGCACCTCCAGGCGCCCGGCGGCGCCCTCGTACACGCCCAGGTGCGGGGTGACGTCGTGGTGCGGCGGGTCGGCGGGCGGTTCCAGGGCGCCGGGGACGCGCACCCCGGCCAGGGCCTCGAACACCTCCCGGTACAGGTCCTGGTAGAGGTCGCGGGTGCGGCCGCCGTTGGTGAGCAGGGCGACGGCCAGGCCCGCCCCGGGCAGCAGGCGCAGGAACGCGGACTGGCCGATGGTGTTGCCGTCGTGGCCGATGGCGCGGTGCCCGTCCCAGTCGTAGCGGATCCAGCCCAGCCCCCAGGAGTCGCCGAGGGTGTAGGGGTCGGGCAGGCCCACCTGCGGCTCGGCCATGGCGCGGACGGTGTCCCGCGACAGCAGGCGGGTCCCGTCGGCCGTGGTGCCGCCGCGCAGGTGGAGGGCGGCGAAGGCCAGCACGTCGCCGACGTCGGCGGTGACGCCCCCGGCCGGTCCGATGGCCCGGGGCAGCCCCCACTGCGTGGTCCGCACCGGGTCGGGCAGGCCCTCGACGTGGCCGGTCGCGGGGTCGTTCAGCAGGGCGTGCTCGGGCAGGGTGCCGGTGCGCTCCAGGCCCAGCGGCGCGAAGAGGCGGTCGCGCATCGCCTCGTCCCACACCTGCCCGGTGAGGCGTTCGATGATCCGGCCCAGCAGCACGAACCCGGAGTTGCAGTAGGAGAAGGTGGCGCCCAGGGGGTGGACGCGGAGGGCTTCGGCGAGCGGTGCGACGTAGCGCTCGATCGCGTCGTCGCCGCGGCCGGTGTCGGTGAACAGGTCGCCGTCGATACCGCTGGTGTGGGTGAGCAGGTGGCGGACGGTGACCCCGGCGGTGGTGGCGCCGGCGGAGGGGACGAGCTCGGGCAGGACCTCCGCGACGGGGGTGTCCAGGGCCAGCAGGCCCTCCTCGACCAGGCCCATGACGACGGTGGCCGTCCAGACCTTGGAAACCGAGCCGATCTGGAAGGCGGACCTGGGGGTGACGGGGTGGCCGGTGTCGGTGTCCAGGACGCCGTGCGCCACCGCGGCGGTCTCCTGCCCCCCGTCGGGGGACAGGCGCAGGATGCCGAGCTGGGCGCCGGGGACGCCGTGCCGTCCGGCGAGGTCGGACAGCCGGGCGGCCCAGTGGCCGGGGTCGAGGGGGGTGGGTTCGTCGGGCAAGGTGCTCCCCTGTCGGTCGTGGCCGGTGGGTCCCGGTACCGGGACCCACCGGCCACCCTAGAACGTGCCCCGCGCTCCGGTCCGGGGACCCCGCACGGCCCGCCGACCTGACACGCGCCGGGACCGCCCGTGGCCGATCCGCCGCCCGGCGGGCATGCTCGGGCCAGATCGCTCCGGCCCCGGCGGCCCGGACCCGGGGTCCGGGCCGCCGGGGCGACACCGCTCAGGAGGAGACCCCATGGCCGCGCCCGCGCAGTCCCCGCCCGCCACGACCCGGTGCCGCGTCTGCGGCGGGTCCGTCGAACGCTTCCTCGACCTGGGCCGGCAGCCGCTCTCGGACGTCTTCCGCTCGCCGCAGGACGACACCGAGGAGTTCTTCTACCGGCTGCACGTGGGGCAGTGCGGCTCCTGCTCCATGGTGCAGCTCATGGAGGAGGTCCCCCGCGAGCGCATGTTCCACGCCGACTACCCGTACTTCTCCAGCGGCTCCTCCGTCATGCGCGAGCACTTCGCCGGCACGGCGCGGGGCTTCCTGGAGACGGAGCTGACCGGGAACGACCCGCTCATCGTCGAGATCGGCTCGAACGACGGGGTCATGCTCTCCACCGTGCGCGACGCGGGCGTCCGCCACGTCGGGTTCGAGCCGTCGGGGAGCGTGGCCGCGGTGGCGCGCGGCGCCGGGATCCGGGTGCGGGAGGAGTTCTTCGAGGCCACCACGGCGGAGGCGCTGCGGCTGGAGGAGGGCCCCGCGGACGTCATCTTCGCCGCGAACACGTTCTGCCACATCCCCTACATCGACTCCGTCCTCAAGGGCGTGGACGCCCTGCTGGGGCCGGACGGCGTCTTCGTGTTCGAGGACCCCTACTTCGGCGACATCGTGTCCCGGACCTCGTTCGACCAGATCTACGACGAGCACTTCTTCCTGTTCTCGGCGACGTCGGTGCGCGCGATGGTGGCCCGCCACGGCCTGGAGCTGGTCGACGTGCGGCGGCTGCCCGTCCACGGCGGCGAGGTGCGCTACACCATCGCCCGTGCGGGCGCGCGGCCGGTCTCGGACGCGGTGACCGCGCTGATCGCCGAAGAGGAGGAGCGGGGGCTGCACTCCCCCGACACCCTGCGGGCCTTCGCCGGGTCGGTGGCCTCGGTCAGGAACGGCCTGATCGCCCTCCTCGAGCGGATCGTCGCGGAGGGCGGGACGGTGGACGCCTACGGCGCCACGGCCAAGAGCGCGACCGTCGTCAACTACGCCGGGCTGGGCCCCGGCCTCATCCGCCGGGTCTACGACAGCACCCCGGCCAAGCAGGGCATGCTCACCCCCGGGGCGCACATCCCCGTGGTGCCGCCCGCCGCCCTGCGCGAGGACCCTCCCGGACACCTGCTGCTCTTCGCCTGGAACCACGCCGAGGAGATCATGGAGAAGGAGCGGTGGTTCCGCGAGCAGGGAGGCCGCTGGGTCCTCTACGTCCCCGAACCGCACACGGTCTGACCCGGCGCAGCCGACGAGGAGTCCGCCATGAACAGCCCCTCCGCACCGCTCTCGGGGATCTACCGGTCCTCGGCCGACCTGTACGAGGCCATCTACAGCCGCCGGGGCAAGGACTACGCCCGCGAGGCCGGGCAGATCGCCGCGCTGGTGCGCGAGCGCCGGCCCGGGGCGGCGTCGCTGCTCGACGTCGCCTGCGGGACCGGCTCGCACCTGGAGCACCTGAGCGCGCACTTCGAGCACGTCGAGGGGATCGACCTGGCCCCCGACATGGTGCGGGTGGCCCGCGCCAAACTCGCCGACGTCCCCGTCCACATCGGCGACATGCGCGATTTCCGCATCGACGGCCGGTTCGACGTGATCACCTGCATGTTCAGCTCCATCGGCTACGCCGGCGGCGAGCGCGGGCTCGTCGAGGCGCTCGACACCTTCGCGCGGCACCTGGCGCCGGGCGGGGTGATCGTCCTGGAGCCGTGGTACTTCCCCGAGACCGCCCTGGACCGCCACGTCGTGGGCGACGTGATGACGGTCGGGGACCGGACCATCGCCCGGGTCTCGCACGCGGTCAGGGAAGAGGGGGCGCACCGGATGCGCGTCCACTACGTGGTCGCCGATCCCGCGGAGGGCATCCGGGCCTTCGAGGACGAGCACGTGCTGGCGATCATCGAGCGCGGGATCTACGAGAAGGCGTTCGCGGCGGTGGGCTGCGACGTGGACTACGTCGAGACGGAGGGCCCCGGCCTGTTCGTCGCGACCTCGCGACGGAACGGGTGAGGATGCGCGCGCGTCAGCTGTCGATCCCGGGGGCGCTGGTGTTCACGGCCCCGGTGTACTCCGACCCCCGCGGCACGTTCACCTCGCCGTTCCTGGCCTCGGCCTTCGCCGAGGCCGCGGGGCACCCCCTGTTCGCCCCGGCGCAGATCAGCCACAGCCGGTCGCGCCGCGGCGTGGTCCGCGGGGTGCACTACACCGCCACCCCGCCGGGCATGGCCAAGCTCGTGCACTGCCCCCAGGGCCGGGCCCTGGACTTCATCGTCGACCTGCGCACCGGCTCGCCGGCGTTCGGGCGGTGGGAGAGCGTCGAACTGGACCCCGCCTCGGGGAGGTCGGCCTACCTGCCGGTGGGTGTGGGCCACCTCTTCGTCGCCCTGGAGGACGACACCGTGATGTCGTACTTCCTCTCCCGGGAGTACGTCGCGGAGAACGAGCGGGCCGTCGCCCCCTTCGACCCCGACCTGGGGCTGGAGATCCCGCCGGGGCACACGCAGATCTCCGAGCGCGACCGGGTGGCCCCGTCCCTGGGCGAGGCCGCGCGGCTGGGGGCCCTGCCCGACTACCGGGAGTGCCTCGTCCTCGAACAGTCCCTCCACGCCGGGGAGGGCGGCCGTGTCCGGTGAGCGGGTCGCGGTGATCGGCGCGACCGGCTGGGTGGGGCGGCACGTGTGCGCCGCCCTGGCCGCGCACGGCCACGGGGTCGTGGCGCTGGCGCGGTCGCCGGCCGCGCACCTGTCCGGGTACCCGTTCCACCCCGTGGACCTGACGTCCGTGCGGCCCGGGGCGCTCGCCGGGCTGCTGCGCTCGGAGCGGGTGACGGCGGTGGTGAACGCGACCGACGCGGCCAACGCCAGGGACGGGTGGCACCGGCCCGACGCGGTCGTGCACGAGGCGAACACCACGGCGGCGCTGACCCTGGTGCGGGCCGTTCGGGAGCTGGCGGACCCGCCCCGGCTGGTGCACCTGGGGACCCTGCACGAGTACGGCGAACAGCAGTGGGGCGGGCGGGTCCGCGAGGAGGACCCGGCCCGCCCCCGCGGCGCCTACGCGCGCAGCAGGCTGATCGCGAGCGAGACGGTGCTGGCCTCGGCGGGCCCGGGGGTCCCGGACCCGGCGGTGCTGCGGCTGGCGAACGTGTGCGGGCCGCACCCCTCCCCCGCCTCCTTCCCCGGCCTGCTCCAGCGGTCGTTCCGCCGCGCCCTGGCGGGCGAGCGGCCGTCGCTGCGGATCGCGGGGGACCACCGCGACTACGTCGACGTCCGGGACGTCGCCCGCGCGGTGGTGCGCGCCTGTGAGCGCGGCGGGGGCCTGGTCAACATCGGCGGGGGCCGCGCCGTCGCGGTCAAGGACATGGTCGCCCGCATGGTGGAGGTGTCCGGGGTGCCCGCGGACGCCGTCGAGCAGACGCCGGGGGACGTGGGCGGGTTCGGCGGCGGATGGTCCCTGGCCGACGTGTCCGCCGCCGAACGCCTGCTGGACTGGCGCCCCCGGATCCCCGTGGAGCGCTCCCTCCACGACATGTGGCACGCCTGAGCGCTCCGGCCCCGGTCAGATCCGGGCCAGGACCTCCCTCAGTGCGCCGATGACCTTGTCCTGGGCGCCCTCCGACAGCGACGGGTACATGGGCAGCGAGAAGATCTCCCGGGCCAGCCGCTCGGTCACCGGCAGGTCGCCCTCGGAGTAGCCCAGGTGCGCGAACCCGCTCATGGTGTGCACCGGCCAGGGGTAGCTGATGTTGAGGTGGATGTCGTGTTCGCGCAGCGCCTCGATGATCGCGTCCCGGCGCGGGTGGCGCACCACGTGCACGTAGTACACGTGGTCGTTGCCGGGGGCGGTCCGGGGCAGGATCAGGTCGGTGTCGGCCAGGGCCTCGGCGTAGCGGCGCGCCACCCGGCGCCGCCCCTCGATGTAGGAGTCCAGGCGGGCGAGCTTGCCGCGCAGGATCTCGGCGTGCACCTCGTCCAGCCGGCTGTTGTGGGCCGGGGTGGCCACCGTGTAGTAGCGCTCCTCCATGCCGTAGAAGCGCAGGCGGCGCAGGTTCGCGTCGACCCCGGCGTCGGGGGTCAGGACGGCGCCGCCGTCGCCGTAGGCGCCCAGGACCTTGGTGGGGTAGAAGGAGAAGGCGGCCGCGTGGCCCATGGTGCCCGCGATCCTGCCGTGGTGCCGGGCGCCGTGCGCCTGCGCGCAGTCCTCGACGACGGCCAGGCCGTGCTCCTCGGCCAGCCGCAGCAGCGGCTCCATGTCGACGCACTGGCCGTACAGGTGCACCGGCAGGAGCGCCCGGGTCCGGGGCGTGATGGCGGCGGCGACCTGCTTCACGTCCATGAGGAAGTCCTCCTCCCGGACGTCGACGAACACCGGGGTGGCGCCCGTGGAGTGGATGGCGACCACGGTGGGCGCCGCGGTGTTGGAAACGGTCACGACCTCGTCGCCGGGGCCCACTCCGAGGGCCTCCAGTGCGAGGACGAGCGCGTTGGTGCCGTTGTCCACTCCCACGCAGTGCGCAGTCCCGTGGTAGCCCGCGAACTCCCGCTCGAATCCGCGGACGCTCTCGCCCAGGACCAGCTGCCCGGAACGGAAGACCCTGTCGACCGCGGCCAGGATCTCTTCCCGTTCGGCTTCGTACTCTTCCACGTAGTCCCACACCCGCATGGCCATGACCACTCTTTCCCGTGTGAAATTCGACGAACCGAGGCTCGCAGGAAAGGATATGCGTGTCAATGGCGTCGATCCATTTTTTTCAACCTGACAAACCAGCGCGCAAATCCTTGCCGCATTGGCTTTCACGACCATTATTTTCAGGTGATCGGAGGTTTCAATACGATCAGCGCCGCCCTCTGTGAATGAAACCTTCGCGACCGCCGGTCGAACACGGGGCGAGCACGGAGGCACCATGAGGATTCTGGTGACCGGGGCCGCGGGATTCATCGGCGCGCATTTCGTGCGTTCCGTCCTGGAGGACCTGCTGCCCGGGACCGAGGGGGCGCGGGTGACGGCGGTCGACCTGCTCACCTACGCCGGGGACCGCCGGCGGCTGCCCGAGGAGTCGTCCCGCCTGTCGTTCGTCCGGGCCGACATCACCGACGCGGCCCGGATGGACGGGCTCGTCCCGGGCCACGACGCGGTGGTGAACTTCGCGGCGGAGAGCCACGTCGACCGATCCATCGCGGCGGCCGAGGCGTTCGTGCGGACCAACGTGCTCGGGACCCACGTCCTGCTCGACGCGGCGCGGCGCGCCGGCGGGGTCCGCTTCCTCCAGGTCTCCACCGACGAGGTGTACGGCTCGATCGAGACGGGCTCCTGGGACGAGTCCTGCCCGGTGGCCCCCAACTCGCCCTACGCGGCCTCCAAGGCCGCGGCCGACCTGCTCGTGCAGTCCTTCGTGCGCACGCACGGACTGGACGCCCGCATCACCCGCTGCTCCAACAACTACGGGCCGTTCCAGCACCCGGAGAAGCTGGTGCCGCGGTTCACGACCTCCCTGATCGGGGGCGGGCGGGTGCCGCTCTACGGCGACGGCCTCAACGTGCGCGAGTGGCTGCACGTGGACGACCACTGCCGGGCCCTGGGCCTGGTCCTGGCCAAGGGAGAGCCGGGCCGCGTCTACAACATCGGCGGCAGCGGGCGCACCAACCTCGACGTGACCCGGCGGCTCCTGGAGCTGCTCGGCGCCCCGGAGTCGGCCGTGGACCGCGTGGCCGACCGGGCCGGGCACGACCGCCGCTACTCCGTGGACGACACCCGGATCCGCACCGAGCTGGGATACGCGCCCCGCGTGCCCTTCGACGAGGGGCTCGCGTCCACCGTGGCCTGGTACACGGAGAACCCCGACTGGTGGGGGCCGCTGCGCGGGGACTCCGCGGCCGGGTGAACGGCGCGGCCCCCGGCCGGCCGAACGGGCGTCCCCCGCGGACGCCCTTCCTGCGGTTACGGCGGTTCGGGCCGGACCGGAACACGATCACAACCATTCCGGAGCCCCCGGGGGGCACAGTGGTCCGCAACCCTGCACCCCGGGCCGAACGGCCGGACCGCCAGAGAGGACCGTTGCACGGTGGAGAACGAGCGTACACGTGTGGCAGTGATCATCGGGAGCATCCGCAAGGACCGCTTCTGCGCGACCCCTGCCGCGTGGGTGGCGGAGCGCGCCCGCGCGCACGGCGACATCGACGTGGATCTCATCGACCTCGCCGAGGCGGACCTCCCGGTGGTCCTGCCCGGGGACGACGGGGAGCAGGCGCCCGACCAGGTCCGGGCGCTGGGCGAGCGCCTGGCGGCGGCGGACGCCTTCATCGTGGTGACACCGGTCTACAACCGCGGCTACCCCGCGTCGCTGAAGAACGCCATCGACTGGTTCTTCCAGGAGTGGGTCGCCAAGCCCGTCGGCTTCGTCAGCTACGGGGGCGTGGGCGGCGGCCTGCACGCGGTGGAGCAGCTGCGCCCGGTCTTCAGCGAGGTCCACGCCGCCACCATCCGGAACACGCTCAGCTTCCCGAACTTCTGGGACCGCTTCGACGCGGAGGGGCGGCCGGTGGAGGTGGAGGAGACGGAGATCGCCGCCAAGGCCTTCCTCGACCAGCTGATGTGGTGGTCCGACGTGCTGCGCGAGGGCCGCCGGAAGCGGCCGTACACCACCTAGAAGGGCCCGCGCGGGAAATCCGGGAGAATTCGCCGGCCCGGGCACCGTCCCCGGCGCCGGACGCCTTTCGGTGCGGGCGGGCGTTCACAGAGGGCCGGGGGAAATCCCGGGAAACGAACACGGAATGGGGTCCCGATCGGGACCCGGCGGGCGCCGGCGCCGGATCGGCTCATCCGGGCGGACATCCGGCCCGGCGCCGGCGCCCGCTATTCCGAGATGCGGACAAATGAATTATCCCGGAGCCCGGCCGACGGGGAAATGGAGAACCTTGGCACAGAACCGTCCTTACCGCTATGCTCGGTGACCGGGTGTACTCGAGAGTACACAGAACACGACACCCGACACCGGCCCACAGCCCGGGGATTCCCGTACAACGGGGGCCGCCGCCCGCAGAGCACGAGACGACCACCCCCCTGACCCCGGCGCAGTGCGCAATGCACATCACCGATCGGACCACGGCACCGGAAGACGATTGAGCATGTCGCATTCATTGCCGCGCACCATGGGTTATGTAACCGCCCCGTACCGTACATCCTGGAACCATTTCTCCACCCCTCTCATCGGCCGCGAGGCGGAACTCGACCGGTTGGGGAAGTGGCTTTCGGACCCCGCAGTGCGCATTCTGACCATCACCGGCCCCGTGGGCGTGGGCAAGAGCCGGCTGGCCGCCGCGGCCCTGGAGAAGGTCTCGGAGACCTTCACGGCCGGGACGAAGATCATCGAACTCGACGTGGTGTGCCCGGAGATCGGAGGACTCAACTACGGCAAGTCCGCGGACGTCCCCCTGGAGGAGGTCGAGTCCGCCCTGGTCGACGTCCTCCCCTCCCCGGTGGCCGGGGCGCCGCCGACGGGAGAGGGGAGGTCGCTGCTGATCCTCGACGGATGCGAGCAGATCCTCCCCCAGCTCCGGGAGGCCCTCCCTCCCCTGCTCGCCGCCCGCCCGGGGACGACCGTCCTGGTCACCGGGCCGACGCCCATCGGGGCCTACGGGGAGGCCGTCCTGCGCCTGGCGCCGTTGCCCACCCCGGAGGCGGGCAACGGGGAGGAGTGGACCGACTCCCGGTCCCTGCCCTCCGTCCGGCTGTTCCTGCGGCGGGTCCAGGCGATCCGCCCGATATTCGAGTTCACCCCCGAGAACCACGAGGCGGTGATGCTCCTGTGCCAGAGGACCGACGGCCTGCCCCTGGCCATCGAGCTCGCCGCGGCGCGGATGAAGTTCTGCTCCGCGCGCGAGGTCCTGGACGGCCTGGAGGAGGACCTGGGGACCCTCTCCGGCGAGCACGGGGAGACCCTCTCCCGGCACACCGGTGTACAGGAGGCCATCGCCTGGGCCCTGCGCCAGATCACACCGCAGGAGCGGGCGCTTCTCGAACACCTCGCGGTCTTCCACTCCAAGGTCGACGTCCCGGCGGCCGTCGCCATCTCCGGCACCGGCGCGGACGAGACGGAGAAGCACCTGGCGCGCCTGGTGAACGTCAGCCTCCTCGACGCGGTCGAGGAGTCCGACGGCCAGATCGTCTTCCGCCTCCTGGGCCTGACCCGGCAGTTCCTCCTGGAGAGCATGCGCGCCGAGGGCCGGCTGGACGGCGCGCGCCGCGCCCACGCCGCGTACTTCGCGCGGTGGGCGCTCTTCCTGTGCGACCCGGCCACGCGCTGGAACCGCCCGCGCCGCTCCCAGGGGGTGTACCGCCGCCAGGCGGACCTCCTGGCGGCCATGGAGTTCCTGCTGGAGGAGGACCCCCTCACCGCCACCGACCTGGCCACCACCCTGGGGCTGTACGGGCACCAGGACATGGTCCGGGTCGCGGCCGTCCTGCGCGACGCGCTGCGGGAGGGCCTGCTCCCGGAGCGGCGGGCCCGGGAGGCCCGTTCGGCCCTGGGCCGGCTGTCGGTCCTCCTGGGGCGGTACGAGGAGGCGGAGGAGCTGCTGACCGCCGCCCGCCGCGAGCACGGCGCCTCCGGGAACGTCGTCGCCATGGCCGTCGACACCCGCTGGGCCGGGGTCCTCGCGCTCCAGCGCAGCTCCCCGCGCGAGGCCGAGGCCCTGCTCCGGGAGGCCGACGCCCACCTGTCGAGGTCCGGGGCCGAGGACGAGCGGTCGGGCGTGCTGCGCGACCTGGCCGAGGCCCTGATCGCGCGGGGGGAGCACCGGGCGGCCCGCAAGACCGCGGAGGCGTCCTTCTACATGGCCGAGCGGGTGGGCCACAAGGTCGGCGCGGCGGTGGCCGAGGCCGTCTTCTCCACCGCGATGCTCTGCGGGGGCCGCCCCGAGGACGAGCAGGAGGCCGAGGAGTGCCTCGAGTCCTCGATCCGCTGCCTGGCCGGGTGGAACTGCCTGCCCGCGCTGATCCCCGCGCTGGAGCGTGTGGCGGTGCTGCGCGCGTGGACCGCGCGCGGGCAGCGCGAGCCGCTGCGCCAGGCCGTGCTCATCGCCTCGGCGATGGCCGCCCGGCGCGCGGAGACCGGCTACGCCTCCCTGGCACCGCTGGCCGGAGAGGTGGAGCGGTCGTTGGACCAGGCCCGGAGCGCCCTCGGGGAACGGGCGTTCATGGAGTGCTGGTCCACCGGTCAGGGTCTGGACGTCAGGACGGTGGTGGCCGAGGCGCTCACACCGCTCCACACCACCGACGCCCCGGCCGCGGACACCGGCCCGGCACAGCCCGCGGGCATCACCGGGACCCCGCTGACCGCGCGGGAGCTCCAGGTGGCCGAACTGGTGGCGCAGGGCGACACCAACCACCGGATCGCCAACCGGCTGGGGATCTCCAAATGGACCGCGATCAACCATCTGCGCAACGTCATGCGCAAGCTGGAGATGTCCTCCCGGGCCGAGGTGGCCGGCTGGTTCGAGAAGACCCGGCGCGAGCACGGGATCGCGGCGGGCGGCAGGCCGGGCCACGGCTCCAGGGAGTGACGGGGGGACGGGCGGCCGCCCATGGGAGTGGGTGCTCCCCGCGGGGGAGCACCGGCCGTCCCCGTTCCCCGGGCGGCGGACCCCCTTCCCCTCGGGGGGAGGGGGCCCGCCGCCCGCATTACAGGACGGCTTCGAGCACGTTGAACAGCAGCAGGCAGGCCACCACCGTCCGGAAGGCCCAGATGCCCCGGCTCCGCGCGACCAGCGGGTCGCCGGTGCGCAGGAACCCGGCGTACTGGCGCACCCGCAGGACCACGAAGGGCGCCAGGACGAGGAGGAAGGTCCAGGGCAGGGCGCCCACGGCCACCGGGACCACGATCACCGCGATGTTCACGCAGGTCAGCACGGCCAGGAACACCTTGTTCCCGGACTCGGAGGTGAGCACCGCGACGGTGCGGCGGCCCGCCTCGGCGTCGCCGCGCACGTCGTTGGTGTTGGAGTAGCCGGCGATCAGGAGCTGTCCGAAGCCGAACAGCAGGCCCTGGACCAGCACCATCAGGGGGAGCTGCCCGGTCACCAGCCCGTAGGGGGCGATCAGGAACGCCGCGGCGGAGAACAGGAGCACCGCCTCGCCGAGCCCGTAGTAGCTGAACTTCAGCCCCCAGGAGTACTGCACGCTCAGAAACGCCAGCAGGGCCATGGTGACGATCACCCACGGCTCGCCGGGGGCGTACAGCAGCGCGGCCGCCCACCACAGCACCCCCCAGACCAGGCCCGCGATGCCGAAGGCGCGCGCATCGCGGACGGTGATCTCACCGGTGAGGAGGGGCTTGCGGGACAGGGGCCGGAGCTGGCCGCTGGGCGTCTCCACGTAGTTCGCGGTGTCGCTGCCGTCCTGCGCCCCGGTGACGTCGTCCAGGGTCATGACGGCCGCCAGCACGCCGAGCATCCCCAGGGCGAAGAACAGCAGCGCGAGGGGGGTGGTGCCGGACACGAGCGCGGCGGGTCCGAGCAGGGTGGCGACGATGACGAGCGCGAGGAGGAAGTCGATGACGAACTTGTACTTGACGAGCCGCGCGTAGCGGCCGACGGCGTGGAGGGGACCGCGCGCGGTCCGGGGAGGGGAGGTCGTGGACATGGGTCCTCCTGGACGTGTCGGGGAAAGGGGGGACGGGGGCTTTCAGCCCGTGACGGCGACGGTGGGCTCGCCGGGCTCGACCCCGGCCTCGCCCATCTCCTCGGCGATCCGCATGGCCTCCTCGATCAGCGTCTCCACGATCTTGGACTCCGGCACCGTCTTGATCACCTCGCCCTTGACGAAGATCTGCCCCTTGCCGTTGCCCGAGGCCACCCCCAGATCCGCCTCACGCGCCTCACCCGGACCGTTGACCACACACCCCATCACCGCCACCCGCAGCGGCACCTCCAGGCCCTCCAGGCCCGCGGTGACCTCCTCCGCCAGCGTGTACACATCCACCTGCGCCCGCCCGCAACTGGGGCACGAGACGATCTCCAGCCCCCGCTCGCGCAACCCCAGCGACTCCAGGATCTGCGTGCCGACCTTGACCTCCTCGGCCGGCGGCGCCGACAGCGACACCCGGATCGTGTCCCCGATCCCCTCCGACAGCAGCGCGCCGAACGCCACCGCGGACTTGATCGTGCCCTGGAAGGCGGGGCCGGCCTCGGTCACCCCCAGGTGCAGCGGGTAGTCGCACGCCGAGGCCAGCTGGCGGTAGGCGTTGACCATCACCACCGGGTCGTTGTGCTTGACCGAGATCTTGATGTCGCGGAAGCCGTGCTCCTCGAACAGGGAGCACTCCCACAGAGCGGACTCCACCAGCGCCTCGGGGGTGGCCCTGCCGTACTTGGCGAGCAGCCGCTTGTCCAGGGACCCGGCGTTGACGCCGATCCGGATCGGCACCCCCGCCTCGCCGGCGGCCTTGGCGATCTCGGCGACCTTGTCGTCGAACTTCTTGATGTTGCCGGGGTTGACGCGCACCGCGGCGCAGCCGGCGTCGATGGCCTGGAACACGTACTTGGGCTGGAAGTGGATGTCGGCGATCACCGGGATCTGCGACTTCCTGGCGATGACCGGCAGGGCGTCGGCGTCGTCGTTGGTGGGCACCGCGACCCGGACGATCTGGCAGCCCGAGGCGGTCAGCTCCGCGATCTGCTGCAGGGTCGCGTTGATGTCGGAGGTGCGGGTGGTGGTCATGGACTGCACGGACACCGGCGCGTCCCCGCCCACGGGGACGTTGCCGACCATGATCTGCCGGGTCTTGCGCCGGGTCGCCAGCGGGCGCGGCGGGGTGGCGGGAATGCCGAGATCGACGGTCACGAGTCCGTCCCTCCGTTGGGGCGCGCGTCGTGCGCCAGGCGGTACAGGCCCTCGTCGATGGGGTCCGGGGCCGGCCGCGGTCCGGTGAGGGCGTCGGACTCGGCCAGCGCCTCGACCGCGGCCAGGGTGATGTCGCGGACGTCCAGCCCGCAGCCGGACAGCACCTCGGCCCGGTTCCCGTGCTCCAGGAACCTGCGCGGGATGCCGAACTCCCGGAACGGGGTGGGGACCCGGGCGTCGCGCAGGGCCTGGGCGATGGTGGACCCGATGCCGCCCACCCGGCTGTTGTCCTCGATGCTGATGACGGTCCGGTGCCTGCGGGCGATGTCGGCCAGCCCGGGGTTGACCGGGGAGACCCAGCGGGGGTCGACCACGGTGACGCCGATCCCCTGCTCCCGGATGCCCTCGGCCACGCTCAGGGACACCCCGGCCAGCGCGCCGATGGAGACGATGAGGACGTCCAGGGAGCCGGACCGGTGCAGGACGTCCATACCGGTGAAGCGGGCCTCGGTGGGGATGTCGCGGCCGGCCGCCCCCTTGGGGAAGCGCACCAGGGTGGGCCCGTCCTTCCAGGCGACCGCCTCCCTCAGGAGCTCGCGCAGCCGGGTGGCGTCCCGGGGGGCCGCGATGCGCAGCCCCGGGACCACCTGGAGCACCGACATGTCCCACATGCCGTTGTGGCTGGGCCCGTCGTCGCCGGTGACCCCGGACCTGTCGAGCACGAAGGTGACCGCCCGGCGGTGCAGGGCGACGTCCATGAGGAGCTGGTCGAAGGCGCGGTTGACGAAGGTGGAGTAGACGGCCACCACCGGGTGGACGCCGCCCATCGCCAGCCCCGCCGCCATGGTGACGGCGTGCTGTTCGGCGATCCCCACGTCGATGACGCGCTCGGGCAGCCGCTCGTACAGCGGGAGCAGGCCCGTGGGCTCCAGCATCGCGGCGGTGATCGCCACGACGTCCGGGCGCTCCTGCGCGATCCCGACCATCTCCCGGCCGAACACCGAGGTGAACGAGGGACCGGAGGGGGACGCGAGGGGCAGGCCGGTCTCCGGGTCCATGGGCTTGATCGCGTGCCCGCGGTCGAGGTCGTCCGTCTCGGTGTGGACGAACCCCTTCCCCTTCTCGGTGACGACGTGGACCAGGACCGGTCCGGGCTCCCCCTTGGCCCGGGTCAGGGCCTCCCGCAGGGCGGGGATGTCGTGGCCGTCCACGGGGCCGATGTAGGCCAGCCCGAACTGCTCGAACACGTTGCGCCCGTCGGCCCCCGCGCGCAGCTCCCTGAAGTGCTCGGCCAGACCGCCCTCGGTGGGGGCGTAGGAGCGCCCGTTGTCGTTGAGGACGATGACGAGCGGCCGGTCGGGGCCGCCGGAGATGTTGTTGACGGCCTCCCAGGCCATGCCGCCCGTCATGGCGCCGTCGCCGATGATCGCGACCACGGAGCGGTCGGTGACCCCGTTGTGGGCGTCGGCGCGGGCCAGCCCGTCGGCGTAGGACAGTGCCGTGGAGGCGTGGGAGTTCTCCACCAGGTCGTGGTCGGACTCGGTGCGGGAGGGGTAGCCGGACAGCCCGCCGGAACGGCGCAGCCGGTCGAAGCCGTCGCGGCGGCCGGTGAGGATCTTGTGCACGTACGCCTGGTGGCCGGTGTCCCACAGCAGGCGGTCGTGCGGGGAATCGAAGACCGTGTGCAGAGCGATCGTCAGCTCGACCACACCGAGGTTGGGGCCCAGGTGGCCGCCCGACCTGGAGACCCGGTCGATCAGGAATCCGCGGATCTCTCCGGCGAGTTCGCGGAGTTCGTCGGTGGTGAACCCGCGCAGCCGCGCGGGTCCGTCCACTCGTTCCAGCAAGGTCATGTGCTCTCCTCGGGCCGCTGGCACGGCCGTGGTGGTGGAAGGGTGCGGGTCACCTGCCGCGGTAGGCGACCTCGTAGGCCATGGCGGTGAGCTCCTCCTGCCAGGGGGCGGGCAGTCCGGAGTCCTCCAGCGCTTCGAGCGCGCGGGCGACGAGCGTGCCGATGCGCTCCTCCATCTCGTGGCCGACCCCGATCTCGTCGAGGCGGTCGCGCAGGGCCGGGACGTCCCAGACCGGGCGCTCCACGAGGGCGCGCACCCGGTCGTCGGCGCGCACCGCCAGGGCCAGGAGCAGGGTCATCTTGTGCTGTTCCAGGTCCAGGCCGACCGGCTTGCCGGCGACCGCCCCGTCGCCGAAGGCGTCGATCATGTCGTCCCGGAGCTGGAAGGCCTCCCCCAGCGCCTCCCCGTAGCCCTCGAACACGGGTGCGAGGTCGGGGCGGCCCGCCAGTGCGGCGCCCAGGGCCAGGGGGCGGTGGATGCTGTAGCGGCCGGACTTGCACACGGCGATCCAGCGGGAGAGGTCGGGGTCGACCACCGCCTCGGCGGCGACGGCGACGTCCAGGTGCTGGCCGATGACGATCTCGGTCAGCAGCTCGTTCCACAGGGGGCGGCAGTGCGGGGGCAGGTCCGCGGTCAGGCGGTCGGCCAGGATGTCGGCGAGGTCCCCGGCCAGGATCGCCACGCCCTCCCCGTAGCGGCGGGCCTCCCCGTGCCAGCCGCGCGCGGCGTGGTCGGCGGCGCGGCGGGCGTGCACGGCGGGCGCTCCGCGGCGGGTGTCCGCCGCGTCCAGAACGTCGTCGTGGATGAGCGCGCCGACGTGGACGAGCTCCAGGGCGGCGGCGCAGTCGACGACGGTGCCGGCCCCGGGGTCGCCGCCCGCGGCCAGGTAGCCGGTGAGGCAGAAGGAGGGGCGCAGGCGCTTGCCGCCCGCGCGGACCAGGGCGGCGACGTCGGCGACGGGGACCGCGCCCCGCGTGTCGACGCGCGACCACCTTCGGTGCTCCTCGGCCAGGAGGCCGTCCAGGCGTTCTTCGACCAGGGCCAGGAGCCGGGTGCGCAGGGCCCGGGGGGCGGTGCGGACCGCGGGGACCGTCATGGGGATTCCTCCACTTCTCGATGCCGGGTCACGCCGTGGGCGCGGAGCGGGCGAGCTTGGCCGGCGGGGAGAAGACGACGTCCTCCCGGGCGACGCTCTCCAGTTCCACGTGTTCGAAGCCGTGGCCGGCCAGCTCCTCCAGCAGCTGGTCGACCAGGATGTCGGGGGCGCTGGCGCCCGCGCTGATCCCCACGGTGCTCACGCCCTCCAGCCAGTCGGACGAGAACTCGCCCACGTCGGGCACCAGGTGGGCGTCGACGCCCATGCCGCGGGCGACCTCGACCATGCGGACCGAGTTGCTGGAGTTGCGGGACCCGACCACCATCACCAGGTCGCTGCGCGGGGCGATCGCCTTGATCCCGTCCTGCCGGTTCTGGCTGGCGTAGCAGATGTCGCTGGTGCCCGGCCCGCGCAGGTCGGTGAAGCGGTCCTTGAGCACGCCGATGATGTCCCGTGTCTCGTCCACGGACAGCGTGGTCTGGGTGAGGTAGGCCAGCGGGGTGTCGGCGGGCAGGCCCAGCCGTTCGGCGTCCTGGACCGTCTCGACGATGATCGTGCGGTCGGGCGCGTGCCCGTAGGTGCCCTCGACCTCCTCGTGGTCGGCGTGGCCGATGAGCAGGAGGGTGCGTTCGTCGCGGGCGAACCGTACGGCCTCCTGGTGGACCTTCGAGACCAGGGGGCAGGTGGCGTCCAGGACGTCCAGGCTCCGCTGGTCGGCGCGGCGGCGCACCTCGGGGGACACGCCGTGGGCGGAGAAGACGCAGACGGCGCCCTCGGGGACCTCCGTCTCCGAATCGACGAAAACCGCTCCCCGCTGTTTCAGCACGCGAACGACGTAATGGTTGTGCACGATTTCCTTACGCACGTACACCGGCGCCCCGTACTGCTCCAGGGCGAGTTCGATGATGGATATCGCCCGCCTGACCCCGGCGCAGAAACCGCGCGGCTCGGCAAGAATTACCTTCTTTTTCTGGGACATCTGGCCCTCTTCCGATTCCGGTGGCGGGAGGCCGCTCGCACCCGGGCCCGACGGGGAAGCGGATCCGATCCCGACGGTCAGCGTTCCTCACTCTGCTGACGCCCGCCGGGACCGTCAACCCCGGGAAGGGCGTACCGGCAAGAAATAGCCATGCATGGCTAGATGCTGTCCCACACGTTATTGCCGCCTGTTTGCCATTCACATGTCAGGAACCGACTCCTAGCTTTGGTCCGAGCACGTCGACCCGATGACCATTCGCCGAATAAAGCAGGCACAGCCGGCTCGAACGGACCGGAGAATCCGTGTGAACACAGCGATCGAACACCCGAAGAGCAAGGTCCCGGCGCCCCGGCCGGCGCACCGCGTCCGACCGGCGGCCCTTCCGGGCGTCCCCGCGGGGCCGGCCGGCGCACCGCCCGACGAGGAAGGGGTGCTCGGCGCCCTGACCGAGAAGCTGTTCGTCTCGCTGGCCCGCAGCGACCAGCGCAGGAAGGGGTCGGACTACCTGCGCGGCCTGCTGTCCACCCCCGGGCGCAAGTCGATCCGCAACATGGCGTCCCTGATCGGCGATTCGGCCACCGGCCAGGGCCTGCACCACTTCATCTGCAACTCCACCTGGGACTGGACCCCCGTCCGCCGGGCGCTGGCCGCCCACCTGCTGCGGGCGGCGCCGCCGGTCGCGTGGGTGGTGCGCCCGCTCACCATCCCCAAGGTGGGGCGGCACTCGGTGGGGGTGGGCCGCTACTTCTCCTCCGCCGAGGGCCAGATGATCACCGCCCAGCGGGCGATCGGCGTGTGGATGGCGTCCGACCGCGTCAGCGTGCCGGTCGAGTGGCGGCTCCACCTCTCCGAGCCCCCGCGGTCCGCGTTGGACTGCGGCGGCGTCCGGATCCCGGCTCGGCCCGACCCGGGCCTGCTGGCGGAGCACGCCGCCCAGGCGTGCCTGGCCGTGGCCTCCTGGGGGGCGCCCGTCCGGCCGGCGGTCCTGGACCTGGACGGGGCCGACCCCCTCCCCGCGCTCGAACGGCTGCGCGCCGCCGGCCTGCGCGCGGTGGCGCGGGTGCCCGAGGACGTGGAGCTGCGGGTGGAGGAGCCCGCGCTGACCGGGCACCACGGCCGGACCCTGCCCGCGGGGAGCATCATGCGCGCCTCCCGCGAACTGCGCCGCCCGGTCATCCGGGGCACGGGCGGCGGACCGCGCCCGGTGCGCAGGCCGCCGCTGATGGCCACGGTGCGGGTCGGCCGCCCGGTTCCGGGGTCCGCGGACCCCGCGGGCACCGCCCCCGGCGGGGGCCTGACCCTGGTCGGCCTGGGCCCCGGCGGCCCCGACTGGCCCGGTGAGCTGTGGCTGACCACCTACCCGGCGGACCGGGCGGCGATGGCGATCCCCCGCTCCGCCGACCTGGTCGACCGCGTCGGCCGCTCCCTGGCCTCGGTCGGGGACCGCGTGGGCGTGCGCGACTACGCGGGCCGTTCCTTCAACGGCTGGCACCGGCACATCACCCTGGCGTCGGCCGCCTACGCCGTCGCCGAACTGGCCGGGAGCGCGGGGGCACCGCACCGACCGTGAGAAGCGAACACCCGCCCCCCGGCCCGGCAGACCCCCGTCCCCGCCACGTGGAGCGCTCCGTGTACACCCCGCAGCAGGATCCTCCCGTCCCCTCCGCCCCGCAGCAGCCCGACTGGTCCGCGGACCCCCGGCTGCCGGCCGCCCGGCGGATACTCGCCGGGCGTCCGCCGCTGGTCCGCATCGAGGACGCCGACCGGCTGCGCGCCCGCCTCGCGCGGGTCGCGGCGGGCGAGGACCTCATGGTGGTGGCCGGCGACTGCGCCGAGGACCCCGCCGAGTGCACGGCCACCGACGCCGCGGCCAAGGCGGCACTGGTCGGGGCCCTGGCGGACGTGGTGGAGGAGAACACCGGCAGGCCGGTCGTCCGGCTGGCGCGCATCGCGGGCCAGTTCGCCAAACCGCGCTCCGAACCCTTCGAGCGGGTGGGCGGCCTGCTCCTGCCCGTGTACCGGGGACACCTGGTCAACGCGCCCGAACCCGTGGCGGAGCTGCGCGCCCCGGACCCGACGCGCCTACTGGCGGGGTACGACGCCGCCCGCACCCTGATGGGGCACCTGGGCTGGTCCCCGGGGGCGGGCCGCCCGCGGCCGGCGGCACCGGTGTGGACGGCGCACGAGGCCCTCCTCCTCGACTACGAGGCCCCCCTGCTGCGCCGGGCTGCGGACGGCCGGCTCTTCCTGTCGTCCACCCACTGGCCGTGGATCGGGGACCGCACCCGGGACCCGCGCGGGGCGCACGTCGACCTGCTGGCCCGGGTGGCCAACCCCGTCGCCTGCAAGGTCGGCCCGTCCGCGGACCCCGGCGAGCTGCTGCGGGTGTGCGAACGCCTCGACCCGGACCGCACCCCGGGCCGCCTCACGCTCATCGCCCGTATGGGCGCCGACGCCGTCGGGTCCCTGCTCCCGCCGCTGGTCGCGGCGGTGCGCGGCGCGGGCCACCCGGTCATCTGGATGTCCGACCCCATGCACGGCAACACCGTCAAGACGCCGTCGGGGCTCAAGACGCGCTACCTGGAGGCGATCGTCCGCGAGGTCCGGGGGTTCGGGGCGGCGGTCCGGTCCGCCGGCGGGACCGCCGGCGGCCTGCACCTGGAGACGACCCCCGACGCGGTCACCGAGTGCGTGCCCGACCGGCGCCACGTCGAGCGCGTGGCCGACAAGTACACCAGCCTGTGCGACCCCAGGCTCAACCCGGACCAGGCCGTCGCCGTCGCCTCGGCCTGGTCCGCCCGATGAACGCCCCCCGAGCGAGGAGACGGCGATGCAGGACATGAAGGACGAAGTGGTGCTGGTGACCGGCGCCGCGAGCGGCATCGGCGCGGCCGTGGCACGGGGCGCAGCGGAGCGGGGGGCCGCGGTGGCGGTCTTCGACCGCGACCCCGCGGCCCTGGACTCGGTCGCCGGGAGCCTGGCCGACGCGGGCCTGGACGTCGCCGCGGTCGCGGGCGACGTGCGCTCGCCCGACGACGCCCGGCGGGCGGTGGAGGCCGTGCGTGACCGGTGGGGGCCGCCGGACCACCTGGTGAACGCGGCCGGGATCATGCGCCCGGGCCCCGCCCGGGACCTGTCCGAGGCCGACTGGGACGAGAGCCTGGACGTCAACGCCAAGGGCGTGTTCGTCATGTCCCGGGCCGTCGTGGGGGACATGGTCGCCCGCTCGCGCGGCTCCATCGTCACGGTGGCCTCCAACGCCGCCGGCACCGCCCGCGCCGGGATGGCGGCCTATGCCGCGTCCAAGGCCGCGGCCGAGATGTTCACCAAGTGCCTGGGGCTGGAGGTGGCCGGGCACGGCGTCCGCTGCAACGTCGTGGCGCCGGGGTCCACCGACACCCCCATGCTGCGCGCCCTGTGGCGGGCCTCGGGCGCCGACCCCCGGGGCACGCTCGACGGCACCCCGGAGGCGTACCGGGTGGGCATCCCGCTGCGGCGGATCGCCTCCCCCGACGACATCGCCGACTCGGTGCTCTTCCTGCTGTCCGACCGGGCGGCGCACATCACCATGCACACCCTGACCGTCGACGGCGGAGCCACCCTGGGCACCTGAACCGCCGCCCGGGCGCGGCGGCGCGCCCGCCGGAGAAGGACACCCGACCGACACCGGAAGGACGACCATGCCGACCATCCCACCGATCCGCTCCTACCCTCTGCCGGGGCCCGACGACCTTCCGGCCCCCCTCGTGGACTGGGAGCCGCGAGCGGACCGGGCCGTCCTGCTCGTCCACGACATGCAGAAGTTCTTCCTCCGCCCCTTCGACGACGCCCCCGACCTGCGCAAGACGCTCGTCGAGCAGTGCACCCGGCTGCGCGAGCGCTGCGCCTCCCTGGGGATCCCCGTCGCCTACACCGCCCAGCCCGGCCGGATGACCCCGCCGGAGCGCGGTCTGCTGATGGACTTCTGGGGGCCGGGGATGACCGGTTCCCCCGAGGACCGCGAGGTCGTCGCGCCCCTGGCTCCGGGCCCGGAGGACTGGATGTTCACCAAGTGGCGCTACAGCGCCTTCCACCGCTCCGACCTGCTGGGCAGGATGCGCGCCCTGGGACGCGACCAGCTCATCGTGTGCGGCGTGTACGCGCACGTCGGCGTCCTGATGACCGCCGTGGACGCCTACAGCAACGACATCCGGGTGTTCCTGCCGGCCGACGCGGTCGCGGACTTCGACGCCGAACGCCACCGGTGGGCCCTGGAGTACACCGCCCTGCGCTGCGGGAGGGTCACCCTGACCGACCGCCTGCTCGACGCGCTGGCACCGGCGGGCGGGGCGGGCGCGGGGGTGGGCGGATGAGCGGCACCCGGCCGTACGGCGGCCACGACCCGTTCGCCGCGGTCCTGTCCGGCGACGCGCCCGCCTTCGCACTGCTGTACCGGCCCGAGACCTCGCCGGGCGAGGTCGAGGTGCTCACGGGCGAGACCGCCGTCCACGACACCCTGGCCGACCTGCCGCTGGAGGGGGCCCGCGCGGACGGCGGGGGCGGGGAGCGGCACGACCTGCTGGTGGCCGTCCCCTACCGGCAGATCCGCGAGCGCGGCTTCGACCACATCGACGACGGCGCCCCCCTGGTCGCGCTCCGGGTCACCGGACAGGGGAGGATGCCGCTGGCGGAGGTGTGCGAGCGCGTCCCCGACCCGGGGATCACCCTGTCGGGCGGCGCCTTCGACGTGGACGACGACGCCTACGCCGAGGCCGTGCGCCGGGTCGTCACCGACGAGATCGGACGGGGCGAGGGCGCCAACTTCGTCCTGAAGCGGTCCTTCACCACCCGGATCGACGGCTTCGACCGCACCCGCGCGCTCGCCCTGTTCCGGCGGCTGCTGGAGCACGAGTCCGGCACGTACTGGACGTTCGTCCTGTACACGCCCGAGGGCACCTTCGTCGGCGCCACCCCCGAGCGGCACGTGAGCGTGCGGGACGGCACGGCGACCATGAACCCCATCAGCGGGACCTACCGCTACCCGCCCTCCGGCCCGAGCCTGGAGGGCGTGCTCGGCTTCCTCGACGACGGCAAGGAGACCGACGAGCTGTACATGGTGGTGGACGAGGAACTGAAGATGATGGCCCGGATCTGCGACGCGGGGGTGCGGGTGCACGGCCCCCGCCTGAAGGAGATGGCGCGGCTCGCCCACACCGAGTACCTCATCGAGGGGCGGTGCGACCGGGATCCGCGGGAGGTGCTGCGCGAGACCGCGTTCGCGCCGACCGTCACCGGCAGTCCGCTGGAGAACGCCTGCCGGGTCATCGCCCGCTACGAGGGGCGGGGCCGGGGGCACTACAGCGGCGCGCTCGCGCTCATCGGCCGCGACCGGCACGGCCGGACCACGCTGGACTCGGCGATCATGATCCGCACCGCGGAGATCTCGCCCTGCGGCGGCACCCGCGTCTCCGTGGGCGCGACCCTGGTGCGCCATTCCGATCCCGCTTCCGAGGTCGCCGAGACCCACGCCAAGGTGGCCGGGGTGCTCGGGGCGCTCAAGGGCGGGCGGCCGCGGAGCATGAACGAGGACCCCCGGGTCCGGGAGGCCCTCCGGGCGCGCAACACGCGGGTGTCCGACTTCTGGCTGGGCGCGGGGCGGCCCCCCGTGCGCTCCTGGGAGGGGCTGTCGGTCCTGGTCGTGGACGCCGAGGACACCTTCACCGCGATGCTGGCGCACCAGCTGGAGTCCATCGGGCCGTCGGTGGCCGTGCGGCCGTTCGCGGAGGACGTCGACCTCGGCGGGTACGACCTCGTGGTGCTGGGGCCGGGGCCGGGCGATCCGCGCGACGCCTCCCACCCCAAGATCGCCCGCCTGCGCGCGGCGACGCGGACCCTGTTGGAGTCCCGCCGCCCGTTCCTCGCCGTGTGCCTGAGCCATCAGGTCCTGTGCCTGGAGCTGGGCCTGGAGGTGGCGCCCAGGGCCGTCCCCAACCAGGGCGCCCAGCACGTGATCGACCTGTTCGGCCGGCGGGAGCGGGTCGGTTTCTACAACACGTTCGCCGCCCGCTGCGCGGAGGACAAGGTCGCGTGCGCGGGCATCGGCGCCGTGGAGGTCAGCCGGGACGCGGAGACCGGGGAGGTCCACGCCCTGCGGGGGCCGTGGTTCGGCTCGTTGCAGTTCCACGCCGAGTCCCTGCTCACGCAGGACGGCGTCGCGATCCTCTCCCGGGTGGTGGGGGACGCGCTGGAGGGGTGAGCCGGGGCCGGCCGCGCCGGCCCCGGCTCACAGCCGCACCGCGCCGGTGACGACGCAGGACAGCAGGGTGCGCGCCTGCACGTTCACGTAGTGGCCGTGCCGGAGCAGCTCCCCGAGCTGGGCGGGGGTGGCCCACCGGTGCCCCGGCGGCGGGTCCGCCGGGGCGGTGTCGTCGCGCACCACCGTGTAGACGCCGTGGGAGTCGAGGAACCGGCCGCCCTCCTCGGTGTGCACGGCCCGGTAGAGCACCGCGTCGCCGCGTGCGGACAGGACGGTGTCCAGGAAGGGGGAGCGCCCCTCGAAGGGGTCGGGGTCCCCGGGCGCGCCCTGGACCGTCGGGCCGAGCTCGACCCCGCCAGGCAGGCCGCCCTCGGGGCGGGCGCGCACCAGCAGGTGCGGCACGCCCCCGAACCGCCGGGTGAGGAAGGCCGCCACCCGCTCCCCCACCGGGCGCAGCAGGGGCTGGCTCCACCGGGCGACCTCCCGCGAGCCCGCCCGGACCCCGACCGCGACGACCTCGAAGCCGAGGCCGTCCTCTCGGTGGATCCGGTCGGCGCCGCGCTGCCAGCCGGGCAGCCCGGCCAGGGGCACCGGGTCGGCGCGCAGCGGCGTCAGCGAGCGCTCGCCGACGAACCACGACCGCAGGTCCGTGTCGGTGTGCAGGGCGTCGGGGGCGCCGGCATGGGCGGGGGCGCAGGCCAGCACGCTGCGGGCGTCCATGTTGACGACGCCGTCCAGGCGCAGCAGCCGCCCCAGGGCGCCCAGGCTCATCCACCGGAAGTCCGGGTGCTCGGGGACCGGGTGGCCGGCGGGGACCTCCACGATCATGTTGCGGTTGCTCTTGCGCAGGAACCAGTCGCCGTGCTCGGACTGCAGGACGTCGGCCAGGACCCGGCCCTCGCCGGGGTCCAGGAAGTACTCCAGGTAACGGACCGTGCGGCCGCCGTGGGCCCGGGAGAGGTTGCTGCGGGTGGCCTGGACGGTGGGGGACAGCTGGACGGGGTCGGGGTTGCCCGGCTCCATCTTGGCCTGCATCAGGAGGTGCAGGACGCCGTCGATCTCCTGGGCGAGGATGCCCAGCACCCCGACCTCGGGCTGGTCGATGACGGGCTGGTGCCGCACGTCCGCGGGGCCGGAGCCGGAGCACACGCGCAGACCGCGTACGGCGAAGAAGCGCCCGGTGCGGTGGACGAGGTCGCCCGTCGCCGGGTCGAACCCCCACTCCCCCATCGCGTCGAACGGGATCCGGTCCACGCCGAAGCCGCCGGAGCGGGCCCGCTCGGCGATCCAGTCCAGGACCCCGGCGACCCCGTCGGGGTGCCCGGGGGTCGACACGACGGCCGCGGAGCGGCGCAGGCGCGCGGCGGCGGAGCGGTCCGAACGCCACCTCGGCGCCACCGGGCGCGGGGCGGCGGGCGCGGTACCGGGCGGCGTCATCGGACACCCGCCCAGGTCACGGCGCCGGGTTCGGCGTCCGGCAGGGCGCTCGCCTCGTACTCGTCGGCGACGTCCATGATGTAGCGCCCGTAGCCGGTCGTCGCCTGCGCCTCGCCCAGGCGGCGGCAGCTCCCGGCGTCGATCAGCCCCATCCGCAGGGCGACCTCCTCCACGCAGGCGATCCGGACGCCCTGGCGCTGTTCCAGGATGCGCACGAACTCGCCCGCCTGGAGGAGGGCGTCGTGGGTGCCGGTGTCCAGCCAGGCGAACCCGCGGCCGAGCTCGACCAGGCGGGCGCGCCCCTGCTCCAGGTAGGCGCGGTTGACGTCGGTGATCTCCAGCTCCCCGCGCGCCGAGGGCCGCAGGTCGCGAGCGATCTCCAGCACGTCGTTGTCGTAGAAGTACAGGCCGGTGATCGCCCGGTTGGACCGCGGGCGGCTCGGCTTCTCCTCCAGGGAGACCAGCCGCCCCGAGGCGTCGGTCTCCCCGACCCCGTAGCGTTCGGGGTCGGAGACGCGGTAGCCGAACAGCGTGCAGCCGTCCACCGCCGCCGCCTGCTCCACCAGCAGGTCGGAGAGGCCCCAGCCGTGGAAGATGTTGTCGCCGAGGATGAGCGCGACCCGGTCCGCCCCCACGTGCCGCGCCCCGATGAGGAAGGCGTCGGGCAGCCCGCGCGGGTGCTTCTGCTCCGCGTAGTCCAGGCTCAGTCCCAGGTCGGAGCCGTCTCCCAGGAGGCGCCGGAACCCCGGCAGGTCCTCGGGGGTGGAGATGATCAGGATCTCCCGCAGGCCGGTCAGCATCAGCACCGACAGCGGGTAGTAGATCATCGGTTTGTCGTACACCGGCAGGAGCTGCTTGGAGACTCCCTTGGTGATCGGGTGCAGCCGTGTTCCGCTGCCGCCCGCGAGGATGATCCCCTTCACCGACGACCTCCGAGTGCTCGACGTGGGCCCCGGGGACCCGGACGGAACCGATCGTGGTGCACCGGGGCGCGGGGCGGCCAACGCGCCGGGCCGGGTATGTCACCTCGCGGGCCCCGCTCAGCGCGCGGCGTCCCCCGGGGCCCCGGAGGACACGGACCGCGCGACCAGGTCCTCGGGGTCGGACTCCGCGCCCGCGCCCATCTCCCGCTCCACGGCGTCCGCCCCCAGGGCGGCGACCGCGGCCTGTCCGGCCCGGTCGGCGTCGGCGCGCTCGGCGGCGGGCGGCGCGACGCCCAGCCCCTCGCGGAGGGCCCGGGCCGCGCCGAGCAGCCGGGCGGTGTGCGCGTGCCGGCCCGCGAGGGCGCAGGCGGCGGCCATCCCCTCCAGCGCGGACGCCATCGCCCGGGGGTCCCCCTCCCGGCGGGCCACCGCCCAGCCCTCCCGGTGGCGGCGCAGCGCGGTGCCGGCGTCGCCGCGCGCCTCGGCGACGAAGCCCCATTCGCTCAGGACCTGCGCGAGCACGACCCCGCCCTGGCCGTCCAGCCGCCGGTGGAGTCCGCTCAGGCGGTGCTCCGCCTCGTCCAGCGCCCCCTCCCGGCGGGCGCCCAGGGCCAGTCCGATCTCCGCGTAGATCAGCCCGGCCCGGTCCGAGTGCTCCTCCGCCACGCGCACCGCGCGCAGGTGGTACTCGCGCGCCGCGGCGTGGTCCCCGGTGAGCAGGGCGGCCCGCCCCAGCCCGGAGAGCTTCCACGAGACGTCGTGCCACAGCCCCAGCTCCTCCGCCACGCGCAGCCCCTCGCGGTGGCGGCGCTCGGCCGAGGCGTGGTCGCCCAGGGCCTCGGCCAGGGTCGCCAGGGCGTCGCCCGCCTGGACCTGCCCCCAGCGGTCGCCCAGCTCCGTGAACAGCGCCATGCTCTGCTCGCCGTCGCGGGCGGCCGCTGTGTAGTCCCCGGCCACCAGGGAGAACCAGGTGCGCTGGGCCAGGACGGCCGCGGCGCCCCAGCGGTCGCCGTGCGCGCGGAAGTCGACCAGCGCAGGCTCCACCAGTTCGGCGCCCAGTCCGTTCTCGCCCACCGTGAACAGCACGATGGAGACGAACCAGCGGGCCCGGGCCGCGTCCACGGGGCCGGAGACCCGTTCGCACGCCGCGAGGCTCTCGTGGACGAGCGCGGCCGGTTCGGGTCCGGCGCCGGAGAGCACCGCCAGGCCGTCCGCCCACACCGACATGCGCTCCCGCACGCCCGGCGGCAGCGGCCCCGGCCCGGACAGGACGGCGTCCAGGGCCCTGCGGCACTCCTGGATCCGGCCGCGCAGGTACCAGTACCAGAGCTGGGCCCGGACCAGGCGCAGGAGCAGGTCGCCCTCGCCGGTGAGCCGGGCCGTGTCCAGGGCGAGCCTCAGGTTCGCGGTCTCGGTGTCCAGGCGGCGCAGCCAGGTGCGCTGCTCGGGTCCGTACAGGAAGGAGGAGGCGCGTTCGGCCAGCTCGGTGTAGTACCGGGCGTGCCGGGCGGCGACCTCCCCGTCCTCCCCGGCCTCGGCCAGGCGCTCGTCGCAGTAGAGGGCGACCGACTCCAGGAGGCGGTACCGCGGCCCGGTCTCCTCCTCCGTCATGACGACCAGGGAGCGGGAGATCAGCCGTCCCAGGACGTCCACGACCTCGTCCGCCGGCACGTCCGGGCCCGCGCAGACGGCCTCGGCGCCGGCCAGCGCGCACCCGTCGGCGTGCACGGCCAGGCGGCGCAGCACCCGGCGCTCGGCGGCCGAGAGCAGGTCCCAGCTCCAGTCCATGGTGGCGCGCAGGGTGCGCTGCCGGGCCGGGGTGCGGCGGGGGCTTCCGGTGAGCAGCCGGAAGCGGTCGTCCAGCCGTTCGGCGACCATGTGCACCCCCAGGCCGCGTACGCGCGTGGCGGCCAGTTCCAGGGCCAGGGGGACCCCGTCGAGGCGGTGGCAGATGGCGGTCACCGGGCCGACGTTGTCGTCGGTCAGCTCGAACCCGGGCGAGGAGGCGGCGGCGCGGCGGACGAACAGCTCGACCGCCCCGGCGGTGCGCGCGGCCGCCGCGTCCGTGCCGGGGTCGGGCACCTCCAGCGGGGGGACGACGTGCAGCCACTCGCCGACGATGCCCAGGGGCTCCTGGCTGGTGGTGAGGACGTGCAGTTCGGGGACCTCGCCCAACAGGCGCTCGACCAGGTCGGCGACCCCGTCCAGGACGCGCTCGCAGCCGTCCAGGACCAGCAGGGCGCGGGACGGGCGCAGGGCGTCGGCCACCCGGTGGAACAGGTCCTCGCCCGCACCGGCCGGGAGCGGGTCGCGCAGTTCGAGGGAGTCGGCGATGGCCTGGACGACCCGGGCGGCGGGGGACTCCCCGCCGGGGTTCGCGGACCGGCCCGCCTCGGCCTCCACCGACCAGACCCCGGCGGGGAAGACGTCGACCATGCTCCGCGCGAGTTCGAGCGCGAGGCGGGACTTGCCGATCCCCCCGGGGCCGGTGAGGGTGACCAGGCGCTCGGCACGGACCACCTCGCGCAGGCGCTCGATCAGGTCCGCGCGTCCGATCAGGTCGCTGACCGGTGCCGTCAGGTTGGACCTGCGCCGAGGGGTGTCGGAACGGGCGTCCGACGGCAGGAGGGCGGGGTCCTGGGTGAGGATCCTCTGGTGCAGGGTGACGAGTTCGACCCCCGGGTCCAGCCCCAGTTCCTCGCGCAGGAGGCGGTCCACGTCGGCATAGCTCTCCAGCGCCTCGGAGCCCCGGCCGGACCGGTACAGGGCGAGCATGTGGAGGGCGCGGGCGCGCTCGCGCAGGGGGTGCTCGTCCACGAGCGCGGCCAGGTCCCCGATGAGCCGGTGGTGCTCGCCCAGGTCCAGGCGGGTCTGCGCGTGCTCCTCCAGCGCCGACAGGCGCTGCTCCTCCAGGTTGGCGACCACCGGCCGGGCGAAGGGCTCGTCGGCGAAGTCGGCGAGCGCCGGGCCCCGCCACAGGGCGAGGGCGTCGGAGAGCAGGACGGACCGCATGCGGGGCTCGCCGGTGGCGCGGGCCCGCTCCATGAGCTGGCGGAACCGGTCGGTGTCGGTGTCGTCGGGTCCGACGGCGAGCCGGTAGCCGGAGGCCATGGACACGACGAGGTCCCGGCCGCCGGGCTCGGCCTCGTCGAAGGCCCGGCGGAGCTGGGACACCTTGGCCCGCAGGGCCGGGAGCGGCCGGGCGGGCGGGGTGTCCCCCCACAGTTCGTCGATGAGCCGGTCGGCGGGGATCGCCCGCCCCTCACCGGTGAGCAGTACGGCCAGGAGCCTGCGGACCTTGAGTTCGGGCACCTGGACGGGGCGGCCGTCCGTCGTCTCCACGGCCAGCGGCCCGAGAAGGCGGAATCGCATCGTCGTCCCCCGTCCCCTTCCCCTTCTCCGCCCCCGGTGCCCGGCCGGTGCGCGGTCCCCGCCGGTCCGCGGGGGTCCGCGGAACGGGGCTCACTATATAGCCGGGGAGCGACGGCGGCGGAGGTGACAAACCCCTGGAACCGCGCCGGTTCCGGGGGGCCGGGGAACCCTACACTCCCCCGGTGAGACTTCGGGAGGCCGTCCATGCACGAATCCGCGGACACCGGCACGACGGGACGGGGTGACGCCCTGCGGCACCCCTCCTGGTTCGACGAGGCCAAACTCGGGATCCTCGTCCACTGGGGGGCGGCCTCGATCCCGGCCTACGCCCCGGTACGGCGGTCCCTGCTCCCCGACCCGGTGGCGGACATGGGCGTGGTCGAGCGCGCGGACGTCCCCGCGTGGTGGCGGACCGACGGGGACGCGGGCATGTACCAGAACGCCCTGGCGCTCCCGGGGAGCGCCGTCGGGCGCCACCACCGGGAGCGGTACGGCGACCTGCCCTACTCCGCCTTCGTGGAGCGCCTGCGCGACGAGGTCGTCCCCCGCTGGGACCCGCGCCCGTGGGGCGAGCTGTTCGAGCGCTCGGGCGCCGGGTACGTGGTGTTCAGCGCCAAGGCCGAGGACGGCTTCCTGATGTGGCCCAGCGAGCACCCCCACCCGCGGGGCACGGCCTGGTCGTCGCCGCGCGACGTCGTGGGAGAGCTGGCGGAGGAGGTGCGCGGCCGCGGCATGGAGTTCGGCGTCTACTACAGCGCCTGGGACTTCTCCTTCTCCCAGGCGCCCGTCTCCGACCTCGCGTCGGCCCTGGCCGCCCTGCCCCGGGGTGAGGACTACCGCGACCTGTTCCTCGGGCACTGGAAGGAGCTGGTCCGCCGGTACCGCCCGTGCACCCTGTGGAACGACTACGGGGTCTCCCCTCCCGGCCTCGACCTGCCGGCCCTGTTCGAGTGGTACCACGACAGGGTCCCCCACGGCCTGGTCAACGACAGGTTCGACATCGCCGCCCAGGGCCGGGGCGACCTCCACGCCGGGTACGCGACGTGCGAACCCGGGGTCGCGCCCCCGGAGCGGGGCCGCTGGCAGGCGGTGCGGCCGCTGAGCGGCAGCTACTTCTACAACGCCGAGGAGCGCGACTCCGACCACATCGACCCCGTGCACCTCGTCCACGTGCTGGCCGACGTCGTCGCCCGGGGCGGCTCCCTGCTCGTCAACGTCGGCCCCACCGGGGCGGGCGCCGTCCCCTGGTCCCAGTCCCGGCGGCTGCTGGAGCTGGGCGCCTGGATGGACGTGTACGGGGAGGCCGTCCGCGGCACCCGCCCCTGGACCAGGGTGCACGGGACGACCGACGAGGGGCTCCAGGTGCGGTACACCCGCACCGGCCGGCACCTCAACGCGATCGTCCTGGGCACGCCGCGCACCGCCGACCTGGGGCTGGACCTGCTCCTGGAACCCGGCTCCGAGGTGACCGCCCTGGACGGCTCCGGGCCCCTGGACTGGCGGCCCTCGCCACACGGGACGACCGTCCGGCTGCGCGAGGCCCCGCCCGAGCAGCCCGCCCTCGCCGTGCGGATCGGCCCCGTGGACGGGGTCTCCCCGGTGTGACCCCCGCGACCGGGCGGACCCGGTCCCGGGCGGGCGCGACGGCGGCCGCCTCCCCTTCGATTCCGCGGACCCCGGGACCGGGTCCGCCCCTTGGTTCCACGAGAAAGGCAGAACCGATGAAGGCGCTGTTCATCCCCGGCAACAGTCCGGCGACCGTCTACACCCACGCGGCCCTGGCCACGGCCGTGCGCAACGCGGGGCACGAGGTGTTCATGGCCGGCATCCAGTGGGTGATCCCGGACATCGTGTCCGTGGGCCTGCCCGCGGTGCGCACCTCCCCGATCGACCTGGACGACGTCATGGCGTTCATGGCCGGCATGCCCGCCGACCCCGAGGGGGCGGCGCGGGCCGCCGGGCGGGTGTACGCCGAGATCGGCGTCGAATCCCTGGACCCCCTGGTGAAGATGGCCGAGCACTGGCGGCCGGACCTCGTGGTCGGCAGCCCGATGTACTACGGGGCCGCGCTCCTGGCCCAGCGGCTCTCGGTCCCCTGGGTGATGCTGGAGTGGGACCGCGGCGACGCCTCCATCTACCACCCCGGGGCGATGGAGGTGCTGCGCCCGGTCCTGGACGGGCTGGGCCTGGACCGGCTCCCCGGGCCCGACCTGCACATCGACGTCTGCCCGCCGAGCCTGCGCCCGGAGGGCGCGCCGGAGTCGGTGACGATGCGCTTCGTCCCGGCGAACCCGCAGCGGCACCTCGAACCGTGGATGTACACCCGGGCCGACCGCCCGCGGGTCGCGATCACCGGCGGCAGCCGGGTGTTCCAGGGCGACCGGCTGGCGCGGACGGCGCGCGCCATCGGCGCGCTGGGGGTGGAGGTGGTGGTCGCGGCCCCCGAGCCGGTGGCCGAGCAGGTGCGCGAGAGCGATCCGCAGGTGCGCGCGGGCTGGGTCCCCCTGGACGTGCTCGCCCCGACCTGCGACGTCATCGTCCACCACGGCGGCGGCGCCACCGACATGACCTCGATGGCCTGCGGCGTCCCCCAGCTCATCGTCATCCAGGACGTGTCGGCGGTGGAGATGCGCCGCATCGCCGACGCCGGTGCGGCGATCATGCTCGACCCGGACCGCCAGGAGGTGGAGGACATCGCCCGGGCGTGCTCGACGCTGCTGGATTCCCCCTCCTACCGCGCCCGGGCACGGGAGCTGGCCGCGGAGAACGCCGCGCAGCCGGGCCCGGCGGCCATGGTGGAGCGGCTGGAGCGCCTGGTCGGCTGACCGCTCGGGGCGGCGCGGGGACCGGGGGTCGTGTCCCGGTCCCCGCACCGCCCCCGGCACGGGGCCTGCCGTCAGCCCTGGGTCGGGACGTCGTCACCGCGGCGGTCCGGCTCCGCGGCCGCCGCGTCCCCGGCGGCACCGCCCTCGCCGGAGTCCTCCTCCGCGGCGCCGTCCTCGTGTCCGATCGGGGGCAGGTGGCGCAGCAGGACCACCACCATGCCGGCGGTGCCCAGCATGAGCAGCGCGCTGACGAGCATCACGGCGTTCATGCCGCTCATGAACGCCTCGCGGCCCGCGGCCAGCACCTGGTCGGCGAGCGGGCCGGACAGGCCCTCGACGACGCCGATCAGGCCGGCGAAGCTCCCCTGGGCGCTCTCGGCCTCCTCGGCCGACAGGCCCTCCGGCAGCAGGCCGCCCACGCGCGAGGCGTAGATGGCGGCGCCCAGCGAGCCGAACGTGGCGATGCCCATGGCCGCGCCGAACTCCGCACCGGTCTCCGACATGCCCGACGCCGTGCCGGTCCGTTCCGGGGGCGCGGAGCTGACCACCATGTCGGTGCTCAGCGCCAGCAGCGGCTGGGCGCCCAGGATCCCGACGACCGCGCCGGTCATGAACAGGACCAGGCCGGAGGCCGGGCCGACGAAGGCCATCGCGCCGAACCCCAGCGCGCACAGCGCCAGCCCCGCGCCGATGACCGTGGCCGGCGGGTACTTCGCCGCGAGGATCGGGGCGGCGGTCGCGCCGACGACGCTGGCGATGCCCAGGGGGATGAACCACAGGCCCGCCGCGAACGGCGACAGCCCCTGGACCAGCTGCATGAACTGGGTGAAGTGGTAGGTGAAGGAGTAGAACACCACCTGGCCGAGCAGCAGCGCCAGGAGGGCGCCGGTGAACGTGCGGCTGGAGAAAAGGCTCAGGTCCAGCAGCGGGTGGGCGATCCTGCGCTGGCGGTACACGAAGAGCACGCCCGCGGCCAGGCCCACGGCCAGGGCGAGGAGCGGCACCGCCCGCACCGCCGCGTCGGCGGCGATCTCCTTCATGCCGTAGACGACGGGCAGGATGGCCGCCAGCGAGAGGGCCACGCTCACCAGGTCCATGCGCCCGGCCGAGGAGTCCCGGTACTCCGGCAGCAGGAACGGGCCCGCGACCAGGAGGACGGCCATGACCGGGACGGCCAGCAGGAACACCGACCCCCACCAGAAGAACTCCAGGAGGAGGCCGCCCACGGCCGGGCCGAGGACGCCTCCCACCGTGAAGGACATGAGCCAGACGGCCACCGCCATCGACCTCTGCTTGGGGTCCTTGAACATGACCGTGATCAGGGCCAGTGTCGGCGGCATGAGCATCGCTCCGGCGATCCCCAGGAGCACGCGGGCGGCGATGAGCATCTCCGTGCTGTTGGAGAACGCAGCGATCACCGAGGCCGCGCCGAAGGCCACCGCGCCGATCAACAGCAGGCGCCGCCGGCCGATGCGGTCGCCGAAGGTCCCCATGGTGATGAGGAAGCCGGCGACCATGAACCCGTAGATGTCCATGATCCACAGCAGCTCGGTGGTGCTCGCCCCCAGGTCGGCCCCCAGGTGCGGGATAGCCATGTAGAGCACGGTGAGATCCAGCGAGAGCAGCATGGTGGGCAGGGCCAGGACGATCAGGCCCGCCCATTGCCTCGGGGTGGCGCGTACGGGCGCGCCGGGTTCCGCTGGGGACATCACTTTCTCCGTTCCTCGTGGTGCGGTCGGTCCGGGGGCGCGGGGTCCTCCGCGCTCGGACCGGGGGACCCCGGCTCGCCGGGGTAGGGTGCGCGCTCCCTGCCGTCCTGGAGGGTGCGGGCCCACCAGGCGAGGCAGTCGAGCAGGGCCAGGGAGTGCGCGTCGTGCTCCGGCAGCACCGTGAAGACCGGCCCGCCGTCGTAGCGCTCCGGGTAGTGGGGCAGGCTGACCGTCTCGCGGACGTTCACCGCCCCCAGTTCCGTGAGGACCGGTTGCAGGGCCTGGACCGCGCGCAGGCCGCCGGCGGCGCCGCCGTAGGAGACGTAGCCGACCGGTTTGGTCCGCCACTCCACGACGCACCAGTCGATGGCGTTCTTCAGGGCGGCCGGGTACCCGTTGTTGTGCTCGGGTGTGACGATCGCGAAGGCGTCCGCGGCGCGCAGCCACCCCTTGAGGTCGCGCACGGCCTGCGGGGGCTCCTCCGCCCGGTCCGTGATCAGGATGTCGGGCAGCCACGCCTGGGCGAGGTCGATCACGTCGACGTCGAAGAACCCGTGGTGGCGGGCCCGCTCGGCGAACCACTCGGCGACCACCGGCCCCACACGCCCCTTGCGTGTGCTGCCGATGATGATCACCAACCGCGATGCACTGCCCATCCCGACTCCTCACGCACGGTGCCCCAGTGGGCGTGTTCCGCGGGCCCTTCTCCCGTCCGTCGCCCGCCACCGCATCGGACGGACGCACACGGCGCGGTCCTTCTCCCCGCGGCGGACGGTGCACGCGGAACACGCCCTGGCACGCAGTCTCCATCGGAACCGTTCGGGAGACGTTCGGCTCCGGTTATGGTCGCGCCGAACGGGGCGGCTGACCTGACACATTCGGCGCACCGCCCTGGTCGGCCCGCGGCGCCGGTGCCAGAGTCTGAGCCGTCGACGCCCCCGGCGGCGCCCGCCCCGGCGCCCCCGGCAGGGCGCGGGGCCGACGGGCCCGCCCGCACCACTCCCCTGACAAGGCGAGGTTGACCGTGACGAACACCCAGAGCTTGACGCCGTTGGCGGTGCTCGCCGACGACTCCCGGTGGCGCCGCCCCGAGGAGATGTTCGCGATCCTGGGGAGCTACCGCCGGGAACGGCCGGTGGCCCTGGCGGAGAGCCCCGACTTCCGCTCGTTCTGGCTGGTGACCCGGCACGCGGACATCACGTCGATCGAGCGCCGCCCGGAGCTGTTCACGAACCGGCCCGGACCGCTGCTGGAGTACACCGAGCCCCCGGAGGAGACCGCGGAGGAGGACCTCAAGCCCCTCCCCCACCGCGACGGCGAGGACCACCGGGCCCACCGGGCCATCGCGCAGAACTGGTTCAGGTACAAGGCCATCAGCGAGATCGAGAAGCACGTGGCCGAGCTCGCCCGGCAGTCGGTGGACGAGCTGCTGGAGCAGGGCCCCGAGTGCGACTTCGTCGAGACCGTCGCAGCCCGCTTCCCGCTGCGCACGGTCATGGCCCTGCTGGGTCTGCCCGACGAGAGCTTCGAGCGGATGTACCGGTCGACCCAGACCATGGCCTGGGAGAAGGACCCGGAGGGCGCCCAGGCCAACTGGCAGGCGACCCTGGCCATGTTCGCCCGGATCACCGAGTCCCGCCGGGCCGAGCCCACCTCCGACCTGGCGTCGGCCATCGCCAACGGGCGGGTGAACGGCGAGCTGCTCGTGGAGCCGGACCTGACGACCTACTACATGCTCATCGCCGACGCCGGGTACGAGACCACGGCGTTCTCCCTGGCGGGGGGCCTGTACGAGCTCATGCGCCACCCCGACCAGCTGGCCCTGCTGCGGGCCGAGCCGGAGCTGATCCCCAACGCGGTGGAGGAGATCCTGCGCTGGACCTCCCCGGTGCGGCACTTCCTGCGCACCGCCCAGGAGGACACCGAGGTCCGCGGGGTGGAGATCCGCAAGGGCGAGCGGGTGATGCTGTCCTACCCCGCGGCCAACCGCGACGAGGAGGTCTTCGCCGACTCCGAGCGGTTCGACGTCACCCGGACCGACGCCGACCGGCACCTCGCCTTCGGCGGGTACGGCCCCCACCACTGCATCGGCGCCCCGCTGAGCCGCATGGAGATCCGGCTGTTCCTGACCGAGCTGCTGGACCGCACCAAGGCGATCGAGCCCGCGGGCGAGGCCGTCTTCAAGGGGTCGGCGTTCCTGGGCGGGGTCTGCTCCCTGCCCGTGCGGATCACGCCCGCGTCCTGCGCCTGACCACGCCGCGCCCCACCCATCCCAGAACGGAAAGGACCCTCACCATGACGGTGGCGAAGGAATCGGACATCGACTCGATCGTCACGGACGAGCTCGTGGCGCTCTACCGGGAGCGCGGTTTCGTGAACGTGCCGGCGCTCCTGACCCCCGAGGAGGTCGCCGAGCAGTTCGCCGACGCCGAGCGCCAGTTCGCCGAGCGCGAGACCGAACTGTGGGAGGAGGAGGACGGGCTGGCCATGGACTGGGTGGCCGACGCCGGCCTGCGCAGTGAGGTGACCCGCCGCCTCGCGCTGCACCCCAAGGTCACCGCCGCCGCCGAGAAGCTGGCCGGGACCCCGCTGCGGCTCTTCAAGAGCGAGCTGTTCCGCAAGCCCGCCGGCGGGCTGTCGGCGCCCACCCCGATCCACTACGACTCGCCCTCCCACCCCTTCGAGGGCCGACCGGTCACCCTGACCGCCTGGACCGCCCTGGTCGACGTCCCCGAGGAGCGCGGCTGCATGTCGTTCATCCCCGGCTCGCACAAGGAGGTCACCCCCAAGGAGGGCGACGACGGCATGTCCCCGCTGGACCGGTGGCCGCACTTCGCCTGGGAGGAGCGTGTGACCGTCCCGCTGCGCGCGGGCGACGTCCACTTCCACCACGGCCGGGTCATCCACTCCGCCGGGGCCAACAACACCGACACGACCCGGATCTCGCTGGGCACGGTGTACATGGACGCCGACGCCGTGTACCGCCCCAACCCCGTCTACAGCTACCTGTTCCCGGGCGACGACCTGGGCGGCCTGGAGCCCGGCCAGCCGGTCCGCGGCGAGCGGTTCCCGCTCGCCCGCTCCGGCGCCTGACCGGCCCGCCCTCCGTGCGGCCGCCGGGACCTCCTCCGGACCGGCGGCCGCCCCACCCGCCAGGCGGGCCCGTACCCGCCTGGGCGGCGGGGTGAATGCGCCGCCCCCGCCGCCCGTCCCGCCCGCGCACGCCGCGGGCGGGGTGTCCGGGCCGCTCCGCCCCCGGAGCGGCCCGGACCCGGTCACCCCCCACGCCCGACCGAAGACGGAAGTGAGTTCACCATGCCCCGCAGGATCGCGATCGTCGGTGGCGGAATGGCCGGAACCGCGGCCGCGAAGAAACTGGCCGGCGACGGCGCCGAGACGGTCCTCTTCGAGGGGGCGGACGGCCTCGGCGGCCGGGCCCGCTCCTGGCACCGGCCCGAACTGGAGCCGGATGTCGGCATCAACCTCATGTTCGTGAGCTTCTACGAGCGGATGGGCGCGCTCATCCGGGAGTACGGCCTGGAGAACGACCTGGTCGAGCTCTCCACCGACGTACACATCACCAAGAACGGCCGGGCCGTGGGACTGTCCTCGGACTCGCCGGTCAACCTGCTGCGCTACCCGCACGCGTCGCTGCGGGACCGGTTCGCCTTCCTCATCGCCTCCCTGCGGGAGGTGTCCAAGAAGTCCGAGCTCGACCTCTTCGACCCGCTCAAGACGGCCCACCTCGACAACGGCGAGACCGCCGCCGGGTACGGGGCGCGGGTCATCTCCCCCGAGGGCTTCGACTACCTGCTGCGCCCCCAGATCGAGGGCTTCTGGAACTTCGCCAGCGAGGAGGTCTCGGCGGTGCACGCCCGCGCCCTGGTGGCATGGCTGGGCGGGGCGGGCTTCCACGTGCTGCGCGACGGGATGGAGGTCATCGCCGAGCGCAACGCGGCCGGGAGCGAGGTGCGCCTGCGGCACGAGGTGACCGAGACGGCCGAGACCGGATCGGGCGTGCTGGTCCGCTTCACCGACGCCACGGGCGCCCCGGGCGAGGAGGAGTTCGACGCGGTCGTGGTGGCGACGCCCGCGCCCGTCGCCGACCGGATCACGGCGAAGCTGTCGGCCGAGGCAGTCCCGGACGCCACCCGCGCGTTCCTGACCACCCAGCGGTACGAGCCGGCGCTCTCGGTGTCCTACCTCGTCCCCCGCGGCACGCTCCCCGAACAGGCCCACATCGTGGCCGGCGGGCGCCAGGACCCGCCGCTGCGGAACATGATCACCTACACGCGGACCCGGATCGACCCGGACGGGGGGCGCAGGGAAACGCTCCTGCTGTTCACCTACCCGGGCCGCGCGGTCACCCGCAGGCTGATCGGCCGCCCCGCCGAGGAGCAGTTCGCCGAGGTCACCCCGCTGCTGCCCACGCTGTGGCCCGACATGCCCGAGAACGTCGAGCCCTTCCACATCGCCGAACGCCCCTACGGCTTCCCGATCCCGGCCCCGGGACGCTACCGCGCCTCCGCCGCGGTCATCCGGTCTCAGCGGCCCCCGGTGGTCTTCTGCGGCGACTACTTCAACTCGCCGACCACCGAGGCGGCCCTGCTGTCCGGGGAGCGGGCCGCCGAGACCCTGCTGGACGGCCTCGGGCGCAGCCGCGGACCCAGGTGACACACTCCGTGCGAACCCGCCCGCGCCGGGCCGCGGGCGGCCACACTCCATGGACATGGACGCCGCATACATAGACCGTCTGGGCCCGGCCGACGAGATCCGCCACGGGCGCCTGCCGGACCCGCTCCCCGGACCGGCGGACGTGCTGGTCGAGGTGACCGCCACCGCCGTCAACCACGTCGACACCTTCGTGCGCTCGGGTGCCTGGCGCACCCTTCTCACGTTCCCGTTCGTCATCGGCCGGGACCTGGTCGGCACCGTCGCCGCCACCGGCGAGCGGGTGTCCGGCTTCGCCCCCGGGGACCGGGTCTGGTCGCTGAGCATGGGATACGCCGGGCGCCCGGGAGCGGCGGCCGAACGGGTCGCCGTCCCCGCCGACCACCTCCACCACCTGCCCGCGGGGGCCGACCCCGTCGACGCGGTGGCGCTGGCCCACCCCGCCGCGACGGCGCACGCCGCCCTGTTCCGCTGCGGCCGGCTGCGCGCCGGCGAGACGGTCGCCGTGGTCGGCGCCGGCGGGAACGTCGGCGGGGCCGCGGTGGCCCTGGCCGTGGACGCCGGGGCCCGGGTCGTGGCCGTGGCCTCGGCCCACGACGCGGACTACTGCGCGAAGCTGGGCGCCGACGCGGTCGTGGACCGCGCCGCCCCCGACGTCCACCGCCGCCTGGCCCGCCTGTGCCCCGACGGGGTCGACGTGTACGTCGACGCCGCGGGCCGCAACGAGGTCGACCACGCCCTGGGCGTCCTGGCCCGGCGGGGGAGGATCGTCCTCCTGGCCGGCATGCGCACCCGGGCCGTCATCCCGGTGGGCGACCTCTACCTGCTGGACCGCACCGTCACGGGGTTCGCCATCTCCCAGGCGTCGACCGGGGAGCTCGCCCGCGCGGTCGCGGACCTGGGTCCCCTGATCGCCGACGGGCGCCTGCGCCCGCGGGAGGTGGAGGTCCTGCCGCTGGAGGCGGCCGCCGAGGCGCACCGCGCCGTCGAGACCGGCCGCGCCCGGGGGCGGCGGTTCGTGCTGCGGGTCGGGGAGGGCGCCGGGAGGACTTGACCAACCCTGACCCGATGCTTGGCCACCGGATCCGCCCCGCTGCGATCCTCTCCCCATGAACGCACCCGTCTCCGTCATCGACCGCAGCCCCCTCTTCGACCTCCGGGCCCGGATCACCGTCGCGGCCTCCCCCGACGAGATCTACACGGTGGTCTCCGACCTGCCCCGCAGCGCCGAGTGGAGCCCCGAGTGCCGCGGCGGGGAATGGATCCACGGAGAGCCCGCGCAGGTGGGCTCGGTCTTCCGGGGGGAGAACCACCGGCCCCGGGACGTCGTGGGCTGGGCGCCCCTGATCCGCGGCACCTGGCACACCGAGTGCCGTGTGGTGGCCGCCGAGCCGGGGCGGACCTTCCGCTGGATGATGCTGTCCCACGCCGGCGAGGACCAGGAGAGCATCTGGGGCTTCGACACCGGCGCCGACGGCCCCGACTCCTACCTCGAACACCACTTCCGCATGGGCCGGGCGACCGCAGGCATCCACAAGATCACCGCCGATCTGAGCGAGCCCGACCGCGAGCGCTTCATCACCGACTGGACCGCCAAGCTCGAGGACGACCTGGCGATGACACTGGCCCGGATCAAGGCCGTGATCGAGAAGGCCTGACCCCCCGAACCCGAAGGACACCGAAGCCATGTTCCTCCAACGCATCGCCAACCAGGGCATCCGGTTGGGCAGCCTGTTCGACCGGGCCGCGGCCCGGCACCCGGCGAGTCCGCTGATCCTCGACCACGACCTCGACATCGCGCCCGAGCGCGGGCGCCGCCTGACCCTGACCGAGGCGGCCGACCTGGTGGACGACTTCGCCTCCCGGCTGTGGGCGCTGAAGGTCCGCCCGGGAGAGCACGTGGTCGTGCACAAGTCCGACGGCTTCGACATCTCCCTGATGGCCTGCGCGGTCAACCGCGTGGGCGCCGTCCCCGTCATGCTGTCGGCGAAGCTGGACGGGGACACCGTCGCCGCGCTCCTGCGCCGGGTCGACCGCCCCTACCTGCTCACCGACCAGGCCAAGCTGGAGAAGGAGCTCCCCGCCGAGGTGTTCGACCTCAGCGAGCGGGTCATCCTGGCCTCCGGGGAGTACGAGGGCGCCGTGTCCCTGGCCTCCCTGGCCGGGACCCCCCGGGTGCGCCCGGTCATCATGCCGCCCGACCACCCCACGATGGTCACCCACACGTCGGGGACCACCGGCCTGCCCAAGCTGGCCGTGCACACCGGGTTCACCTTCCAGTCGCGCTACCGGCCCCAGGCCGCCGTCGTCGCCGCCGCCGTGGGCCGCAGCGAGCCCATCGCGGTCCACGTGTCCTTCGTCCACTCGCGCATGTACACGGCGATGCCCATCTCGATCCTCCAGGGGCACCCGCTGGTCATCCTGCGCGACGACGCCCCCGAGCACGTCGCCGAGCTCTTCTCCCGGGTGCGGCCGGGGTTCATCGAGGCGCACCCCAACACGTTCCTGCGCTGGGAGGTGCTGGCGGACGACCCCCGCGAGCCGCTGGCCAACGTCAAGTACTTCAGCAGCACCTTCGACGCCATCCACCCCCGGACCGTGCACACCATGCTGCGCGCCTCCCGGCGCAGCGTCCCGCTGTTCGCCCAGGCCTACGGGCAGAGCGAGGTCGGCCCGATCGCGGCGCGCACCTACTCGCGCGACCGCTCGCCGGACGCCGACGGCCGCTGCGTGGGCTTCCCGTTCCCCGGCATGACCGACGTCCGGGTGGTCCCCCGCGACGGGAGGACCCCCTCCAAGTCCTCCCCGGGGTACATCGAGGTCCGCAGCGACGGCCGCATCATCACCTACATGGGCGAGCACGCGCGCTGGCGCAAGCAGGTCAACGGCGGCTGGTGGCGGATGGGCGACGTCGGCTACCGGAGCAAGTGGGGGTGCCTGCACCTGCTCGACCGGGAGGTCGACGAGATCGACGGCATCGACAGCACCCTGGAGATCGAGGACAAGCTGTTCACCCGGCTGCCCGACCTCGTCGAGGTGGTCATCGTCCCCTCCGCCCAGGGCTCCCCCGTCCCCGTGGTGTGCACCCGCGACGACCGGCCGCTGGACCCCGCCGCCTGGGAGGCGGCGACCGCGGACCTGCCCCCGCTGGAGCCGCCCGTGCACCGGCGGCTGGAGGAGCTTCCCCAGACCGCCACCACCAAGATCAAGCGGCTGGAGCTGGCGGCCCGCCTGGTCGCCGCCGACCGCGCCGAATGACCCGGGCCCCGCGCCCCACCCGGGGCGGGGCGCTCCGCGCGTCCCCGCCCCCTCTCATCCGTCGCACAAGGGAGTGACAGAACGTGTCCGGGATCCACGCCCACCACGGCGGTGGCCGAACCGAGATCGCCGTCGTCGGGGCGGGGCCCCGCGGCCTCGCCCTGCTGGAACGGATCTGCGCCAACGAGCGGGCGCGCCCCTCGTGCGCGCACCTGACCGTGCACGTCATCGACCCGCACGAACCGGGGCCGGGCGCGGTGTGGCGGGAGGGTCAGTCGCGCAGGCTGCTGATGAACACCGTCGCCTCGCAGATCACCGCCTTCACCGATCACAGCGTGGTGATCGAGGGACCGATCGAGCCCGGCCCCAACCTGTACGAGTGGGCCCGGGACACGGCCCTGTTCGGCGGGGACGGCGACCACGACGAGCACATCCTGGAGGAGGCCCGCTCCCTGGGGCCGGACTCCTACCCCACGCGCGTCTTCTACGGCCGGTACCTGCGGGCCTGCTTCGCGCGGGTCGTCGACGCCGCGCCCGGCCACGTCGAGGTCCGGACGCACCGCTCCCGCGCCGTGGCCATCGCCGACACCTACGGCGTGCCCGGCGGCCCCCAGGGGCTGCGGCTCCAGGACCGGACGCGGCTCAACCACCTGGACGCCATCGTCCTCGCCCAGGGCCACCTGCCCGTCCGGTCGACCGCGCAGGAGGCGCGCACCGCGAGCCTGGCCCGGATCCACCACCTCACCTACATCACCCCGGTCAACCCGGCCGACGCGGACCTGGACGGCATCGAGCCCGGCGCCGCCGTGCTGCTGCGCGGGCTCGGCCTGAACTTCTTCGACTACACGGCCCTGTTCACCGAGGAGCGCGGCGGGCGGTACGCCGAGCGCGACGGGGGACTCGTGTACCTCCCCTCCGGCCGCGAACCCCGCCTGTACGCGTTCTCCCGCCGCGGGGTGCCCTACCACGCGCGGGGGCGCAACCAGAAGGGCGTGGCCGGACGGCACCGGCCCCGGCTGCTCACCCCGGAGGCCATCGGCCGGCTCCGGGCGGAGTCCGGCGACACCCTGAACTTCGCCCGGGACCTGTGGCCGCTCGTCTCCCGGGAGGTGGAGGCGGTCTACTACACGGCCCTGCTGCGCTCCCAGGGGCGGCCTCGGGAGGCGCTGGAGTTCGCCGACCGCTACGTCGCCGCTTCGCCCTCCGGGGCGGCGCTGCTGCCGGACGAGTACGGGATCCGCACCGCGGACCGGTGGGACTGGGAGCGCGTCGCCCGCCCCTGCGCGGGGAAGCGCTTCTCCGACCGGGCGGCGTTCCGCTCCTGGCTGCTCGACCACCTGCGCCGCGACGTCCGCGAGGCCGAGCGGGGCAACGTGGACGGCCCGCTCAAGAGCGCCCTGGACGTGCTGCGCGACCTGCGCAACGAGATCCGGGAACTGGTGGACCACGGCGGGCTGGACGGCCACTCGCACCGGGACGACCTCGACGGCGAGTACACGCCGCTCAACGCGTACCTGTCCATCGGCCCGCCCGCCTCCCGGATCCGGGAACTGATCGCGCTCGTCGAGGCCGGTGTGGTGGAGGTGCTGGGACCGGGCACCCAGGTGCGCCTGGAGACGGGGCCCGCGGTCTTCACCGCCTCCTCACCGCTGGTCCCCGGTCCGCCGGTGCGGTCCCGGGTCCTCATCGAGGCGCGGCTGCCCGTGCCCGATCTGCTGCGCACCGACGACCCCCTGCTGCGGCACCTGCTCGACAGCGACCAGGCGACGCCCTACCGGATCGCCGCCAGCGGGGGCGAGCCGTACGAGACCGGCGGGCTGACGGTCACCGAGCGGCCGTACCGGGTCGTCGACGGGCGGGGGCAGGCCCACCCCCGGCGCTTCGCGTACGGGGTGCCCACCGAGTCCGTCCACTGGGTCACCGCCGCCGGGGTGCGGCCGGAGTCCGACTCGGTCACGCTGAAGGACGCCGACGCCATCGCCCGGGCCGTGCTCGCCCTGCCGCCGGTCGCCCACGTGCCCGCGGTCCCGCACACCGCCACCGGCATCGAGTCGACGGGGGTCATCGTATGAACGCCCCGGCCGCGGACACCGGCCTGCTCTCCCCCGTCCGGGCGGGCACCCCCGTGGAACGCCTGGTCGACGACGCGGCCTGGCTCCAGGCGATGGCGGACGCGGAGGCCGCGCTGGCGCGCGCCCAGGCCGGCCTGGGGGTGCTGCCCCGCGCGGCGGCCGACCTCATCACCGAGGTCGTGCGCGAGGGGGCGCCCGACCCCCGTGTCATCGCGGTGGCCTCGCGCGAGCACGCCAACCCGGTCGTCTCCCTGGTGTCGGAGCTGACCCGGCGCGTCGCCGCGCGCGACCCCGCGGCCGCCGAACACGTGCACCGCGGGTCCACCAGCCAGGACATCTTCGACACCGGCGCCATGCTGGTCTGCCGGCGCGCCCTGGAGGCCGTCCGGGCCGACCTCGCGGCCGCCGCGGAGGCGTTCGCGGTGACGGCCCGGGCCCATCGGGACACCCCGGCGGCGGCGCGCACGCTGGCGCTGCACGCGGTGCCCACGACGTTCGGGCTGCGGGTCGCGGGGTGGCGGTCGCTGGTGCTGGACGCCGTGGAGCGGATCGACCGGGTGCTCGACGGCGGGCTGCCGGTCTCGCTCGGCGGGTCGGCGGGGACGCTGGGCGGGTACCTGGCCTACGCCGCGCCCGAGCATCAGGAGGACCCGGGCGCGTTCTGCGACGCCCTGGTGCGGGGGTTCGCCCGCGAGACGGGGCTGGCCCCGCAGCGGCTCCCCTGGCACGCGCTGCGCACCCCCGTGGCGGACGTGGCGTCCGTGCTCGGGTTCGCCGCCGCGGCCCTGGGCAAGGTCGCGGTGGACGTGCTCACGCTGTCGCGCACCGAGGTGGGCGAGGTCGCCGAGCCCTCGCCCGCCGGACGCGGAGCGTCCTCGGCCATGCCGCACAAGCGCAACCCCGTGCTGGCCACGATGGTGCGCACGGCCGCGCTCCAGGTGCCCGTCCTGACGGCGGGCGTCCTCCAGTGCCTGTCCGCCGAGGACGAGCGCTCCCCCGGGGCGTGGCACGCGGAGTGGCAGCCGCTGCGCGAATGCCTGCGGCTCACCGGCGGCGCGGCGCACACCATGGTCGAGCTGGCCCGGGGGCTGGAGGCCGACCCCGTCCGCATGCGCGCGAACCTCGCCCTGACGGGGGGCGCCGCCACCAGCGAACGGGTGGCCGCCGCCCTGACCCCCCGCCTGGGACGGCCCCGGGCCCGCGCGGTCCTCGACGCCTGCTCGGCCGAGGCGGCCGCGTCCGGGCGGCCGCTGGCCGACGTCCTGGCTGAACACCCCGCTCTCGAGGGCGCCGCCGGTCCGGACGCCCTCGCCGCCCTCTGCGACCCGGTGCGGTACACCGGCGCGGCCGCCCGCCTGGTCGACCGCGCCCTGGACCGCCGGCCGCGGGAGGCGGGCTGACCCCGCGGCCGCGGGCCGTCTGTGAGCGGGGGCCCGCGGCCGCGGTCAGGCGGCCCGGCTCTCCTCCAGGGAGTCCAGCCAGGCGCGGATCCGCTCGTTGTGCTCGCCCAGCAGCGGCGGCGGCAGGTGCCCCTCCGCGGCGGGCGGCGCGCCCCCGTCCCCGCGGTGGGGGGCGAAGCGCAGCGCGGAGCCGGGCAGCTCCACCCGCCCCAGGACGGGGTGCTCCACGTCCAGGACCAGGCCCTGGGAGCGGGTCTGCTCCCACTCGTAGACCTGGTCGATGGTGCGCACCGCCCCGCAGGGGACGCCGATGTCCCCGATGCGGCGCAGCCACTCGTCCCGGGGCGCGGTGCCCAGCACCGCCTCGACCTCGGCGATCAGGTCGTCCCGGTGGACGACGCGGGCGGCGTTGTCGCGGAACCGGGGGTCCTGGGCGTCCAGGCCCAGCAGGCCCGCGAACTTGGACCACTGCGACTCGCCGCCGATGGCGACCTGGAGGACCCCGTCGGCGCAGGCGAAGGCGCCGTAGGGCGCGATGGAGGGGTGGTGGTTGCCCATCGCGCGGGGCACCTCGCCCGCCACCGTCCAGCGGGTGCCCTGGAAGGCGTGCACGCCGACGATGGAGGACAGCAGCGAGGTGCGCACCACCGCGCCGGTGCCGGTGCGCTCGCGCTGCACGAGCGCGGCCAGCACCCCCTGGGCGCCGTTCATCCCGGCGAGGAGGTCGCCGATGGGCACCCCGACCTTGGTGGGCTCGTCCGGGGAGGGGCCGGTCAGGCTCATCAGGCCCGCCTCGCCCTGGGCGATCTGGTCGTACCCCGCGCGGCCGCCCTCGGGGCCGTCGTGGCCGAACCCGCTGATGGAGCACACCACCAGGCGGGGGTTGAGCTCGCCCAGGCGTTCGGCGGAGAAGCCCAGCCGGTCCAGGACGCCGGGGCGGAAGTTCTCCACGAGCACGTCGGCGGCGCGGACCAGGCGGGTGAGCTGCTCGACCCCGTCGGGGGACTTCAGGTCCAGCTCGATGGACTCCTTGTTGCGGTTGCAGGACAGGAAGTAGGTGCTGATCCGCTCGTCCTCGGGGCCGACGAAGGGCGGACCCCAGCCCCGGGTCTCGTCGCCGGTGCCGGGCTGCTCGACCTTGATGACGCGGGCGCCCAGGTCGCCCAGCAGCATGGCGGCGTGCGGCCCGGCCAGGGCGCGGGACAGGTCGACGACGACGGTGCCCTGCAGCGGTCCTCGTTCGCGGTCCATGTGGCTCCTTCGGTGGTGGTGTGCGGGAGGCGGGGAGGCGGGCCCGTCAGGAGGGCAGGCCCAGGCGGCGGTAGCGGGCGGCCCGGGCGGCGCGCCGGGCGGCGCCCGGGGCGCGGGTGAGGGCGGCGAGCTCGTGGCGCAGGGCCAGGCCCGCGCGGCGGCAGAACTCCTCGGGCTCGTCGGCGGCGTCGTCGTGCTCGGGGACGATCCGGTCGACGATGCCGTGGGCGCGCAGGTCGGTGGAGCCGATGCCCTGGTCGCGGGCCAGGTCGGCGGCCTTCTCCGTGGTGCGGTGCACGATGGCGCTGGCGCCCTCGGGGGGCAGGGGGGACAGCCAGGCGTTCTGGGCGCACAGCACCCGGTCGGCGGGGATGAGGGCGAGCGCGCCACCGCCGGTGCCCTGGCCCAGGAGGAGGGCGAGGGTGGGCGCGGCCAGGGTGGCCATCTCGGTGAGGCAGCGGGCGATCTGCCCGGCCATGCCCTGTTCCTCGGCCTCCTTGGACAGGGCGGCGCCGGGGGTGTCGATGACCGTGACCAGGGGCAGGCCCAGTTCGTCTGCCAGGCGCATGCCGCGGCGGGCGGCGCGCAGGGCGGCCGGGCCCATGGGGTGCTCGGGGGTCTGGCGGTCGCGGTCCTGGCCCAGCAGGACGCAGGGGGATCCGCCGAACCGGGCCAGTGCCAGCAGCAGGCCGGGGTCGGACTCGCCCTCGCCGCTGCCGCGCAGGCGGACGACGTCGGTGGCGGCGTGGCGGAGCAGGGCGCGCACCCCGGGCCGGCCGGGCCGGCGGGAGCGTGTGACGGCGGTCCAGGCGGGGGTGGCCGCGGCCGGCTCGGCGGGCGGCGGCGGGGCGTCGCCGGTGTCGCGGGCGAGCAGGACGGTGAGGGCGCGGTCGGCGATGGCGGGCAGGTCCTCGGGCGGCAGGACGGCGTCGATGAGGCCGTGGTCGAGGAGGTTCTCCGCCCGCTGGACGCCCTCGGGGAAGTCGGCCCCGTACAGGGCGCTGTACACGCGCGGGCCCAGGAAGCCGACGAGGGCGCCGGGCTCGGCGACGGTGACGTGGCCCAGGGACCCCCAGGAGGCGAGGACCCCGCCGGTGGTGGGGTCGCGCAGGTAGACGAGGTAGGGCAGCCCGGCGGCCTTGTGGGCGGCGATGGCGGCGGCGATCTTGACCATCGCCAGGAAGGCGACGGTGCCCTCCTGCATGCGGGTGCCGCCGGAGGCCGGGGAGACGAGCAGCGGCAGCCGGGCGGCGGTGGCGCGTTCGACGGCGGTGACCAGGCGTTCTGCGGCGGCCACGCCGACGGACCCGGCGAGGAAGGCGAACTCGCCGGCGGCGACGGCGACGCGCCGGCCGCGCAGCAGGCCCTCGCCGGTCAGGATCGCCTCGTCGCAGCCGGAGGCGGCGCGGGCCCGGGCGAGATCGGCGGCGTAGGAGGGGTCGGGGCGCACGTCGACGGGCGTGGTGTCCCAGGAGCGGAAGCTCCCGGGGTCCAGGATCCGGTCGAGGAGGTCGCGGGCGCCGTACCGGGTGGCCATCGGCATCTCCTTATCGGTTCGGCGACCCAGTGGCTCGGTGGCCTGCCGTGTCGGTTCAGCGGCCACCTCATTGGCTCAGTGGCTAGGCCACTGGGTCTCTTCGTCAGCATGGCACACGCCCCCGGCTTTGTGAAGGCCGACATCCCCTTCCCGCGGGGGGATCCCCCCGCGGGCCCGGTCGACCGCACCGACGCTCCCGGACTACTCTGGAGGTCCGCCCAGCCCGAGCCGGAAGGAGCCCGCCCGCGTGCCCACCAAGCCCACCCCCCGGCCACCGGCACGGCCTCGTCTCTACGAGCAGCTGGTGGAACGGCTGGTGGAGTACATGCGCGAGGCCGGCCTGACCCCCGGCGACCGCCTGCCCGCCGAGCGGGAACTGGCCGCCTCCCTGGGCGTGAGCCGCGCCTCGCTCAGCCAGGCCCTGGTGGCGCTGGAGGTGCAGGGGATCATCGACGTGCGCCACGGCGACGGCGCGATCATCCGCCGCACCACCTCCGAGGAGGGCGTGCTGGCCCTGCTGCGCGACCGCGCCAACCGGCGAGCGGAGATCATCGAGGCCCGCCAGGCCCTGGAGGTCAAGCTCGCCGAGCTGGCCGCCGAGCGCCGCACCGAGCACGACCTCGCCGCCGTCGACGCCGCCCTGGACCTCATGCGCGCCGAGCTGCGCGCGGGCGGGCGCGGGGTGGAGGGCGACGAGCGGTTCCACGCCGCGATCACCGAGGCGGCGCGCTCGCGGCTGCTCACCCGGATGATGAACGAGCTCGCCCCGATGATCCGCGAGACCCGCCTGGAGTCGCTGTCCCAGCCGGGGCGGCCGCAGGACTCGCTGGCCGGGCACGAGAAGATCGCCTCGGCGATCCGGCTGGGCGACCCGGACATGGCCGCCGAGGCCATGCGCCGCCACCTGCGGCTGGTGTCGCAGGTGGGCGACGTGCCCGAGCGCGCCGCGAACTGAGCCCCGGACGCGGGCGGCCCGGCGCGGGGTCCCCGCGCCGGGCCGTCACCGCTCGGCCGGAGCCGCGGGCGTCACAGCAGTCCGGGCACGACCAGGACGCCCCAGGCCACGAGCGGCCCCAGGACCACCACTATGGCGCTGTAGACCAGGATCCGCCGGTAGAACTTCTCCGGCTCCACCCCGGTGGCGTTGGCCAGGACCAGGGCGCCGTTGGTGGAGAAGGGGCTGACGTCCACGATCGTGGAGGCCACGGCCAGCGCGACGATGACGCCGGTCGCGCTCACCTCCCCCATGAGCAGGAACGGGACCGCCAGCGGGATGGTGGCGCCCAGGATGGCGGTGGAGGAGGCGAAGGCCGAGACGATGCCGCCGATGTAGCACAGCACCAGAGCGACCAGCAGGGCCGCGCCCAGCCCGGCCGCGGCCAAGCCGACGTACTCGATGGTCCCGGCGCTCTCCATGACGCCGACGAAGGTCAGCATGCCGGTGATGAGCAGTACCGTGGGCCAGCTGATCTGGGAGATCGCGTTCTTCTGCGCCTGGGGCGAGATGAGCGCCAGGACGACCGTGACGGTCATGGCGACGAACCCGACGTTGAGGCCGAAGCCCAGGGCCAGCACGCCCAGGGTGAGGATGCCCAGCAGGGTGGCGATCTGGTCGAACCGGACCGCCGGTGCGGCCCCGGACTCCCCGGCTCCGGCGCCGGAGCCGCCGGTGGCCACGGCGGTGCCGCCGCCCCCGCCCGCTCCTCCGCCGCCCGCGGCGACGGCCTCCCTCTCGGACCGCTCCGCCCTGACCCCGACGAGCCGGTGGCCGCCCAGGGCGATGAACAGCACGAACGCGATGGCGAGGTTGAAGACCAGGCTGCCCAGGAACAGGGTCACGGGGTGTACGTCGAGCCCGTTGTCCGCCACGATGGTGTTGACCGTGACCCCGTAGACGCTGGCCGGGGAGAAGCCCCCGCCCTGCGCCCCGTGGATCACCATCATGCCCATCATCAGGGGGTCGATCCGGTACTTGGCGGCGAAGCCCAGGGCGATGGGCGCGACGATGGCCACGGCCGCGGGGCTGAGCGCGCCCACGGCGGTGAGCAGGGCGGTGATGCCGAACATCACCCAGGGGATGGCCACCACCCGGCCGCCGACCAGGCGGGTGGCCGCCCGGACCATCAGGTCGACGGTCCCGTTGTTCTTGGCGATGGCGAACAGGTAGGTGACACCGACCAGGGTGAGGAACAGGTCGGCCGGGAAGCCGCCGAGGATCTCCCCCGCCTCCATGGACAGGGCGAGGGTGCCGACGAGGAAGGCGGCGACGAAGGCGAGTGCGCCGATGTTGATGGGGAAGACGGTCGCGACGACGAACATCGCCGCGAGCACGAGAATGGTGAGCAGCTGGGGTGTCATGACCGGCCATTCGAGCTTCGGTGGAGGGGTGTGACTCAGCTCATAGGAGCGACTGGCCTAGCCAATATGCCAATGGGCCAATTGTCAAGCCCCGGAAACACCCCCGTCACCCGCCCGGCCCGCGGCGCCGCGGCCCCCCGCCCCGGATTGTGCACATGCCCACCCGGGGGCGGATGATCCGCTGCGGATCGTCATTGAGGCCCCGCGCACCCACCCGGCACCCTGGAGGGAATCCGTCACACCCCTCCCTTCCAGGAAGAACACCGCCGGCATGCTCGACCTCCTGCTCACCAACGCGCGCGTGCGCACCCTCGACGACGACCGGCCCGCGGCCACCGCCGTGGGCATCGCCGCCGGTCGCGTCCTCGGGTTCGACGGGGACGTCGCCGACCTGCCCGCCCGGGCCGTGGTCGACTGCGGCGGCGCCGCGGTCGTCCCCGGCTTCGGGGACGCGCACAACCACATGGCGTGGTTCGGCCAGTCCCTGGGCGAGCTGGGCCTGGAGGACGTCACCACCCTGGACGGGCTCTACGACGCGGTGGCCCGCCGGGCCGCCGACCTGCCCGCCGACGCCTGGATCATCGGATCCGGCTACGACGACACCGCCATGGGCGCGCACCCCGACCGGCACGGCCTGGACCGGGCCGGGGGCGGCCGCCCGGTGTGGCTCAAGCACCGCTCCGGGCACATGTGCACCGTGAGCAGCGCGGTGCTGCGCCGGGTCGGCGCCGACTCCGCCGCGGTGGGCGACCCCGAGGGCGGGGTGATCGTCCGCGACGGCGACGGGACGCCCACCGGCCTGCTCCAGGAGCGCGCCCAGGAGCTGGTCACCGCCCTGGTCATGCCCTACCCCGTCGCCGACCTGGCCGACGCGATCGGCCGGGCCTCGCGCGTGTACGCCTCCGAGGGCCTCACCCACGTCGTCGAGGCCGGGATCGGGCGCGGGCTGATCGGCCGCACCCCGGTGGAGGCCGCCGCCTACCAGCTGGCCCGCGAGCGCGGCGACCTGCGCACCCGCGTGGAGCTGATGGTGGCCGCCGACAACCTGCACCCGCTGGACGGGCACGCCGACGACGGCATCGACGTCGGCATCGACCTGGGGCTGCGCACCGGCTTCGGCGACGACCGGCTGCGCCTGGGCCCCATGAAGATCTGGCTGGACGGCTCGCTCATCGGCCGTACCGCGGCCGTGACCGAGCCCCTGTGCGGGCACGGGCACGGCGTGTTCCAGAACCCGCCCGAGGAGATGCGCGATCTGGTGGTGGCCGCCCACCGCGCCGGGTGGCGGGTGGCCGCGCACGCCATCGGCGACGAGGCCGTGGACCTGGCGCTGGACGCCTTCGAGCGGGCGCACAGGGAGCTGCCGCGCCCGGACGTGCGCCACCGGATCGAGCACGCCGGGGTGGTCCGCCCCGACCAGCTGGCCCGGTTCGCCGAACTGGGCGTGGTCCCGGTCCCCCAGCCCCGGTTCCTGTACACCGTGGGCGACGCCATGGCGGCGTCCCTGGGCCCGGAGCGGGTGGGCTGGCTGTACCGGCACCGGTCGTTCCTGGAGCACGGGATCCGGGTGCCGGGCAGCTCCGACCGCCCGGTCGCGCCCGGCGCGCCGCTGGCGGGCATGGCCTCGATGGTGGAACGGCTCAGCAGCGGGGGCGCCGTCCTCGCCCCCGACGAGCGGGTCACCGCCGAGCAGGCCCTGCGCGCCTACACCGTCGACGCGGCCTGGGCGAGCCACGATGAGCACGACAGGGGCACGCTGTCCCCCGGCGGGCTCGCCGACCTGGTCATCCTGGACCGCGACCCGGTCGACACGGCGGACCAGGGCATCGACACCGTCGAGGTGCTGGCGACCGTCGTGGGCGGCGAGGCCGTCCACGGCGCGGACGCCTTCGCCGGACTGGCCGCGACGGCCTCCGGCGCCGGCGCCTGACCCGCCCCCTCCCATCCCCTGACAGACCCCGCGCCGGTGCGGCGCGGACACCGAAGAGGAGAGAATTCCCCATGAACGACCTCGACCGCACGGGCCCCGAGGCCCCACCGGGCGGGAAGGCCCCGGTGGTGAGCGGCAAGGAGGCCGGTCGCATCGCCTTCGCCGCGTTCGTCGGCACCGCACTGGAGTGGTACGACTACTTCCTCTTCGGCACCGCGGCCGCCCTGGTGTTCAACCGGCTGTACTTCACGACGCTGAACCCGACGGCGGCCACCCTGGCCGCGTTCGCGACCTTCGGCGTGGGCTTCGTGGCCCGCCCGCTGGGCGCCGTCCTGTTCGGGTGGATGGGCGACCGGATCGGACGGCGTCCCGCGCTGCTGATCACGGTGGTCGCCATCGGTGTGGCGACCGGCCTCATCGGCGTGCTGCCCGACTTCGCGGCCATCGGCGTGGCGGCCCCGCTGCTGCTGGCGCTGCTGCGCCTGGTGCAGGGCATCGCGGTGGGCGGCGAGTGGGGCGGCGCGGTGACCATCGCCGTCGAGCACGCCCCGCCCGAGAAGCGCGGGCGTTACGCGGCGCTGCCGCAGATCGGCTCCCCGGTCGGCACCCTGCTGTCCTCGGGCGCGTTCGCGCTGGTGCTGACGCTGCCGCCGGAGCAGTTCGACTCCTGGGGCTGGCGCCTGCCGTTCCTGGCGGCGTTCCCGCTGCTGCTGGTGGCCGTGTACATCCGCCGCAAGGTCGAGGAGTCGCCGGTCTTCGAGGAGATGGAGCGCCAGGAGGCGCGGTCCAAGGTCCCGGCAGTGGACGTGTTCCGCAAGGCCTGGGGGCGGCTGCTGGTCGCGATCGCCTCGGCGCTGCTGGGCGTGGGCGGCTTCTACGTCATGACCACGTTCGCGATCAGCTACGGCACCGGCACCCTGGGGCTGGAGCGGGGGCTGATGGTCAACGCCACCCTGGTGGCGGCGGTGGCCCAGATCGGGGTCATCCTGGTGTTCGGCCGCCTGGCCGAGCGGATCGGCCCGGGCCGGGTGACGCTGTGGGGCGGTGTGGCCACTGCGGCCATCGCCTTCCCGGTGTTCTGGATGATCGACACGCGCTCCCCGGTGCTCGTGGTGCTGGCGGTGGCCGCGGGCGTGGCAATCCTGTCGATCGCCTACGCGGTGTCGGGCGCGCTGCTCACCGAGCTGTTCCCGGCGCACCTGCGCTACAGCGGCGTGGCGCTGGCGTACAACCTGGCCGGTGCGCTGAGCGGCTTCCTGCCGTTCGCCGCCACCGCCCTGCTGGACGTCTCGAACGGCGGCTCGTGGGTGGCCTCGCTGCTGCTGGCGGGGATCGCGCTGATCACCGCGGTCGGCGGCCTGGTCGGCGAGCGCCTGCGGGTCCGCGACGAGGTCGTGGTCCGCTAGGGCGCGTTCGGCGGATCATTCCGGGTCGCGGCCGCGGGGCCGCCTCTCGCCGCGCCGCCCGCGCTCGGACGGCCGAACCCCGGGCCGACCCGCGCCGGTCGTCTTGCGAGAGATCGCCCCGCGGCCGCTCCCGGCGTTCGGCGCGAGCGCCGAAACGCTCGAGAGCATCCACCGAACACGCCCTGGACCGGTGCGGACGGGACGTCCGCGTGTGAAGGCCCCGCCCGGGATTCCCGGGCGGGGCCTTCAGGTGCGCGGGGACGGGGTCAGGCGCGGACGGCGGCCGGGTCGTGGACCCCGGTGCTCGGCAGCGCCCCGGAGCCCAGGCCGCGGACCACGTCGGTGAGCAGGTCCAGCCCGGCCAGCATGTCGTCGTCCTGGGTGTACTCGCCCTCGTTGTGCGAGACGCCCTCGACGGAGGGCACGAAGAGCATGACGGTGGGGACGCGCTCCTTCATGTTGATCGAGTCGTGCCCGGCGACGGTGAGGATGCCGCGGTGGCTCAGCCCCAGGCGCTCGGCGGCGCCCCGGGCCAGCTCCACGCCCTCGGGCTGGTAGCGGTCGATGCCCCAGGCGTGGGAGAGGTCGAGGTCGATCTCCACCCGGGCGGTGCCCTCGATGCGGGCGACCTCCTGCGCGAGCAGCCGGTCGGCCTCGGCCAGCACCGCCTCGTCGTGGGAGCGCAGGTCCAGCAGCAGCTCGGCGCGGGAGGCCACCGTGACCGGGGAGTTGGGGTAGACGTCCATGCTGCCCACCGCGGTGTGCAGCATGCCGGGGAAGCGGTCGGCCAGCTCGCGGGCGGCGACCACCAGCAGGGAGGCGCCCAGCAGAGCGTCGCGGCGGTCCTCCATGACCGTGGCGCCCGAGTGCGCCTGGTCGCCGCGGACCGTCACCCGGTACTTGCGGGCCGCCCAGCAGGCCTCGACCAGGCCGATCGTGGTGCCGGTGTTCTCCAGGACCCGGCCCTGCTCCACGTGGATCTCGGCGCAGAAGACCGCCTCGGGGCCGTCGGTGTCGCCGAGGAACCCGGTGGGGGCCAGTGCCTGCGCGACCGTGGTCCCGGCCCGGTCGCGGGAGGCCAGCGCGGTCTCCAGCGGCAGGCGGCCGGTGTACACGGCGCTGCCCATCATGGAGGGGGTGAACCGCGAGCCCTCCTCGTTGAACCAGTTGACGACGGCGAGGTTGTAGGGCGGCTCCGCGCCCTCGGCCGCGTCGCGCTCGGCGGCGCGCAGCACCGCGTGGGCCGCGGCCAGCACGCCGTAGGCGCCGTCGTAGCGGCCGGCCGTGGGCTGGGAGTCCATGTGGGAGCCGACGACCACGTAGGGGGCGCCGGGCACCCGCTCCAGCAGGCCGAACTGGTTGCCGATGCGGTCGTACACCACCCGCAGGCCGGCCTCCTCCAGCAGCCCGGCCAGCCAGCGGCGCTGGGCGTTGTCGGGCTCGGTGGCGGCCTGCCGGTCGACCCCTCCGGAGGGGGTGGCGCCGAAGGCGCTCATGGCGCGGAAGTCCTCCAGGAAGCGGGTGTCGGCGGCGGTGCGTCCGGGGGCGGTCATGTGGTTCCTCTCGGGTCCGGTGGTGACGCTCCCATACTCGGCGTGCGGGTCGGCCGCGCTCAATCGGCATTCACCCAAGATTTCCGGGCTCGGCTGTGCACATGACCACGGTGGAACCGCCCCGGCCCGCGTCGGGGCAGGTGGGGGGCACCGGGCGATCCGTGGCACGATCGTTCCCGGTGTATTCGCCCAAGGACGCCGTGAGGAGGCAGACCATGGTGGACCCGGACGGACCGCAGCCGTGGCCGAGGATGCTGGAGCTGCTGGCCCGGGACCGCGACGGGCTGGTCGCCGACTTCCTGGGGCGGCTGTCGGCGCTGGGGCGCTACAGCGACGGGCTGATCCCCGACGAGGACCTGCGCCAGACCGCGACCGACACCTTCGACATGCTCACCCGGCGCCTGGCCGGGCTGCCGCTGCCCGGGCACCTGAGCGACCTGCCGACCCGGCTGGGGGTGCGGCGGGCCCGGCAGGGGGTGGCGCGCGAGGACCTGCTGGAGGCGGTGCGGCTGGACTTCCGGGTGCTGTGGGCGGGGCTGGTGCGCGCGGGCGGCGCGGACTCGGCGCAGATCCTGGTGCTGCACGTGGAGGAGATCCTCGGCACCGTCGAGCAGTACATCAGCGACGTGCAGGCGGCGTTCCTGGAGGAGCGGGCGGCGCTGGAGCGGGACTCGCGGGCCGAGGCGGCCCAGGCGCTGTCCCGGCTGCTGGGGTCGGGCGACCGGGCCGCGGAGGTGGCGGCGCAGGTCGCCCCGGTGCTGGGGGTGGCCGTGGACGGGGTGTTCGAGGTGCTGTTCGCGGCGCCGGGGCCGGGGGCCGGGCCGGGGCGGCGCTCGGAACCGGGCGGGCCGGCCCGCGACGGCTGCCTGGTGTGGGAGTTCGACGACGGGGTGGCGCTGGTGCGGGAGGGCCGGGCCCGGTGGCCGCTGCCGCTGGAGGGGATGACGGGGGGCGCGGTCCCCGGGGTGCGGGGGCTGGCCGAGGTGCCCGCGGCGATCGCGGCGGCCCGGAGGCTGGCCGGGTACGCCCGCCCCGGCGGGGGTTTCGTCCGGGCGGAGGGGGTGTGGCCCGCGCTGGCCCGGGACCGGCTGCTGGAGGTGCTGCCCGGGTTCGGCCGGGAGGCGGTGGAGCGGGTGGCGGCGCTGGAGCCCGACGCCCGGGCGCGGCTGCTGGAGACCCTGGAGCACTACACGGCGACGGGGTCGGTCAAGGCGACCGCGGAGTCGCTGTACTGCCACCGGAACACGGTGGTGAACCGGCTCCAGGCGTTCCGCGAGGTGACGGGGCTGGACCTGACCGTCCCGGTGGAGGCGGCCCGGGCGCTGGTGCTGTTCTCCGACCGGCGCCCGGGCGACGGGTGGGGGTGAGGCGGCGGGCGGCGCTCAGCAGGCGCAGGCCGGAGGCTCGGCCCCGGTCTCGCGGCGGCGTTCGAGCAGGACGGTGTCGCGCCAGCGGCCGTGGTGGCGGGCGATGCGCTCGCGCACCCCGACGGTGCGGAACCCGGCCTGGTGGTGCAGGGCCAGCGAGGCGCGGTTCTCGGGGAAGACCGAGGTCTGCAGCGTCCACAGCCCCCCGGTGTCGGCCTCGGTGACCTGCCGGTACAGCAGCGCCTTGCCCACGCCCCGGCCGCGCGCGGCTCCGGCGACGTACACCGAGGTCTCGGCGACCCCCGTGTAGGCCTCGCGGGCCGAGACCGGGGCGGCGGCGGCCCAGCCGACCACGGCGCCGTCGAGTTCGGCGACCCAGCGGTGGCCGGGGAGCCACTTGTCCTTCAGGGCGTCGACCGGGGGCGCCTCGGTCTCGAAGGTGGCGTCGCCGGTGGCGATGCCCTCGGCGTAGATCTCGCGGACGCGTTCCAGGTCGGCGTCGGCCATCGGGCGGGTGGCGACGTCCCCGGGCAGGTCGGTGGGGCAGCAGGGGCGGGCGGCCAGCAGGCCCATGACGGCGTCGGCGGCGTGCGGCAGGCCGACGCAGCAGGCGGGGTTGACGGCGACCCGGGTGGAGGTGCCCACCCGGGTGAGGGTCACGAACCCGACGTCGGCGAGCTTGCGCAGGTGGTGGGAGACGGTGGGCTGGCGCAGGTCCACCATCTCGGCCAGTTCCCCGACACCGACCGACCCCGGGGTCGTGGCGATGGCGTGGAGCAGCCGGACGCGCATGGGTTCGGCCAGGCAGGCGAACCAGGCGGCGTAGGTCTCGGCGTCGAGGGCGGACAGGGAGTCCGGGGTCGTCACGGTCATGCGCTCATTATCGACCACGATCTATGGTTGCGTCCATCGACATACATCTATAAAGTTTCGCTCCATAGACACCGATCGATGAAAGGGTGTGTCATGGACGAGGGTCTTCCCGTCGTGGTGATCGGAGCCGGGCCGGTGGGGCTGGCCGCGGCCGCCGAACTGGTGGGGCGCGGCCTGCCGGTCGTGGTGCTGGAGCGCGGCGACCGGGCCGGGGCCGCCGTGTCCGAGTGGGGGCACGTGCGCCTGTTCTCGATGTGGCGCGACCTGGTGGCCCCCGCGGCGGAGAAGCTGCTCACCGCCGCCGGCTGGACCCGCCCCGCCGACGGCGGCTACCCGACCGGCGCCGAGTGGGTCGACTCCTACCTGGCCCCGCTGGCCGCCGCCCTGGGCGGGCGGGTGCGCTTCGGCGCCGAGGTGACCGGGGTGAGCCGCCTGGGCCGCGACCGGGTCGTGGACTCCGGGCGCGCCGGACGGCCGTTCACCGTCCGGGTGCGCACGTCCGGCGGCGAGGAGCGGCTGCTCGCCCGCGCGGTCGTGGACGCCTCCGGCACCTGGGGCTCCCCCAACCCGGCGGGCGGCGACGGCCTGCCCGCCCTGGGCGAGGCCGACGCGGCCGGGCGCGTCTCCTACCGCGTCCCCGACACCGCCGACCCGGCCGGGCGGGCCCGCCACGCGGGGCGGACCACGGCGGTGGTCGGCAGGGGGCACTCGGCGCTGACGGCTCTGGTGGCCCTCGCCTCCCTCGCCGAGGAGGTCCCGGGCACCCGCGCGGTGTGGGTGCTGCGGCGCGGAGCCGTGGGCGACGCCTTCGGCGGCGGGGCCGCCGACCGGCTCGCCGGGCGCGGCGCCCTGGGCCTGCGCGCCAGGGCCGCGGTGGAGGCCGGGCACATCGAGGTGGTCACCGGGTTCCGCACCGCCGAGGTGCGCCCGGACGGGGACCGCCTCGTCCTGGTGGACGACGGCGGCCGGGCCCTGGAGCCGGTCGACGAGGTGGTGGCCCTGACCGGGTTCCGCCCCGACCTGTCCTTCCTGTCCGAGATCCGACTCGGCCTGGACGCCGCCCTCCAGGCGCCGGTGGAACTGGCCCCGCTCATCGACCCCAACGTGCACTCCTGCGGGACGGTGTACCCGCACGGGGCCACCGAGCTGTCCCACCCGGAGGAGGGGTTCTTCCTGGCGGGGATGAAGTCCTACGGGCGCGCCCCCACCTTCCTGGCCCTGACCGGGTTCGAGCAGGTCCGCAGTATCGCCGCCCACCTGGCCGGGGACCGCGAGGCCGCCGCCCGCGTGGAGCTGACCCTGCCCGAGACCGGTGTCTGCGGCGGCGCCGGCCTGTTCGACGACCCCGGTGCCACCAAGGCCGGCGCGGACGGCTGCTGCGGTCCCGCCCCCGAGGCGGAGCGGCCGTCCCCGGCGACGGCCGGCGCCGGCCTGCTGACCGTTTCGCCGCTGCCGCTGCTCACGGCCGCTCCGACCGCCTCCGCGGGCGGCGGGTGCTGCGGCGGCGGGGACTCCCCGCGCCCGGCCCGGGCCGCCGACCCGGACCCGCTGCCGTGACGCCGGGATCCGGTGGGGGAGCGGACTCCGCGGAGGACGCCCTCCTCACCGTGATCGGGGCGGGGCAGGCGGGGCTGGCCGCGGCGCACGCCTCCTCCCGGCGCGGTGTGCGGGCCCTGGTGCTGGAGGCCGCCGGACACCCCGGCGGCTCCTGGCCGCACTACTACGACAGCCTGACCCTGTTCTCCCCCGCCCGGTTCTCCGGCCTGCCCGGCCGGCCGATGCCCGGCGACCCCGACCGCTACCCGCGCCGCGACGAGGTGGTGTCCTACCTGCGGGACTACGCCGCCCGCCTGGACGCCGACCTGCGCTGCGGGCACCGGGTGGAGCGCGTGGTGCGCGACGGGGACGGGTTCCTCCTCACCCTCGCCGACGGCTCCCGGATCCGCTCCCGGGCGGTCGTCTCCGCCACCGGCGGCTTCGCCCGCCCCCACCGGCCGGAGCCGCCCGGCCTGGCGGACTTCACCGGGGCCGTGCTGCACGCGGCCGAGTACCGCTCCCCCGAGCCCTTCGCCGGCCTGCGGGTCGTGGTGGTCGGCGGCGGCAACTCCGGGGTGCAGATCGCCGCGGAACTGGCGGGGACTGCACGTGTCACCCTGGCCACCCGCTCCCCGGTGGCCTGGGCGGAGCAGCGTCCCCTGGGCCGTGACATCCACTGGTGGTTCGTGCGCAGCGGCCTGGACGCCGCACCCCTGGGACGGCTCTGGGCGAGGGCCCCGGTCCTGGTGAACGACGACGGCCGGTACCGGGCAGCGGTCGCCGCCGGCGCCCCGGACCGCCGGGAGATGTTCACCCGCTTGGAGGGGGACGAGGTCACCTGGGCCGACGGCAGCGTGGAGAGGGTGGACGCCGTCCTGCTCGCCACCGGCTACCGGCCCGCCCTGGACCACCTCGCCCCGACCGGGGCGCTGGACCGCGAAGGGCGCCCGCTGCACCGCGGCGGGGTCTCCACCGCCGTCCCCGGGCTGGGGTACGTGGGGCTGGAGTTCCAGCGCACCTTCGCCTCCGCGACCCTGCGCGGAGTCGGCCGCGACGCCCGGCACGTCGTCCGGCGGCTGCTTCCGTGACCCGGGGGCGGCGGTGCGCCGCCCCCGGTCAGGGGCCCTGCTCCAGGGAGCGGACGATCTCGGCGACGGCGGTCTTGGCGGTGCGGCCCGCACCGATGAGCGTCGCCGAGACCGGGCCCGTCCAGTCGCCGTAGCCCAGCAGGTGCAGCCGCGGCTCGGCACGGGAGCGGTTGCCCCGGACCCCGACCCGGCCCCGGTCGTCGAGCACCCCCAGCGGGGCCAGGTGGTCCAGCACCGGGCGGAAGCCCGTGCACCACAGGACCGCGTCGAAGTCGGCTGCGGTCCCGTCCGCCCAGACCGCGCCGGTGCGGGTCAGCCGCTCGAACATCGGCTCGGCCTTGAGGACTCCTCGGTCGCGGGCCTCCCGCACGCTCGGCACCATGACGATGTCCCCGGGCGGCCGCTCGGCCGTCCCGTCGAGCACCCGGCGGGTGGCCCCGGCGAACAGGGCGCGCCCGTCCAGGCCGTCGGGCATGAGGCGGGGCGGCCGGGCGGTGACCCACGTGGTGTCCGCGACCCGGGACAGCTCGGCGAGGATCTGCGCCGCCGAGTTGCCGCCGCCCACCACGGCGACCCGGCGCCCGGCGAGCGCCTCGGGGCGGCGGTAGTCCACCGTGTGCAGCTGCTGGCCCGCGAAGGCGTCCCGGCCGGGCACGTCGGGGACGTACGGGGCGCGCCAGGTGCCGGTGGCGCTGACGACGTGGCGGGCGGTCCAGTCGCCGTGGTCGGTGCGCACCCGCAGGGCGCCGTCGGCGCGCTCGACCGCGCCCGCCCGGACCGGCCGGCGCACGGGCAGGTCGTAGCGGCGCTCGTACTCGGACAGGTACCACGCGACGTGCGCGGCCGAGGGGTACTCCCGGCCGGGCTCCTCGGGCATCCACCAGCCGGGCAGCATGCTGTGCCCCGCCGGGGAGAACAGCCTCAGCGAGTCCCAGTACTCGGGCCAGGAGCCGCCGGGGCGCCCGGCGGCGTCCAGGATCACGAAGTCCGCCTTCGCCCGGCGCAGGAAGTACCCCGCGGCCAGCCCGGCCTGGCCGCCGCCGATGACCACCACGTCCGCGGCGCTCATCGGGGCCCCGGGGCGAAGCGCCCGCGCAGGGCGAGGGACACGTACACCAGGCCGACCAGCACGGGCACCTCGATCAGCGGCCCCACCACACCCGCCAGCGCCTGCCCGGAGGCCACGCCGAAGGTCGCCACGGCCACCGCGATGGCCAGCTCGAAGTTGTTGCCCGCGGCGGTGAACGCCAGCGTGGTGGTGCGCCCGTAGTCCATGCCCAGCGCCCTGCCCAGGGCGAAGGTGCCGAACCACATGAGGACGAAGTAGGCGAGCAGCGGCAGGGCGATGCGCGCCACGTCCAGCGGCCGTTCGATGATCCGGTCGCCCTGGAGGGCGAACAGCAGCACGATGGTGAACAGCAGCCCGTACAGGGCCCACGGGCCGATCCGCGGCAGGAACGCCGACTCGTAGCGCTCCCGCCCCATGCGCTTCTCGCCGACGCGGCGGGTGAGGAACCCGGCCGCCAGCGGGACGCCGAGGAAGATCACCACGTTGAGCGCGATCAGCCACGGGGAGGCGTCGAGCCCGCCGGTGTCCAGGCCCAGCCACCCGGGCAGCAGGTCCAGGTAGAACCAGCCCAGCAGGCCGAAGGCCAGCACCTGGAAGACCGAGTTCAGCGCGACCAGGACGGCGGCGGCCTCCCGGTTCCCGCAGGCGAGGTCGTTCCAGATGATCACCATGGCGATGCAGCGGGCCAGGCCGACGATGATCAGCCCGGTGCGGTACTCGGGCAGGTCCGCCAGGAAGATCCAGGCCAGGGCGAACATCACCGCGGGGCCGACGACCCAGTTGACCACCAGGGACGAGAGGAGCAGGCGCCTGTCCCGGGTGACGGTGCCGAGGCGGTCGTAGCGGACCTTGGCCAGCACCGGGTACATCATGACGAGCAGGCCCAGGGCGATGGGCAGCGAGATCCCGCCGACCTCCAGTGCGGCCAGCGCCTCGTCCAGGCCGGGGACCAAGCGGCCCAGCCCCAGCCCGGCGGCCATGGCGAGCAGGATCCACACGGCCAGGAACCGGTCAAGGAAGGGGAGCTTCGCGACGACGGCCGGCCCGGCCTGCGGGGTTCCGTCCAGGCGTGTCATCAACAGGCCCGCTTCCGGTCGGCCGCGCCCGTGGCGCGCGCGGTGGCGGCCACCCGCGCCAGGTCGGCGGAGAGGGCCTCCAGGCGTTCGGGGACCAACCGGTAGTAGGTGAAGCGGCCGCAGGGCTCGGTCTCCACCAGGCCCGCCTCGCGCAGGACGCGCAGGTGGTTGGACAGGTTGGTCTGGCGGGCCCCGGTCTCCTCCATGAGGTGGGTGGTGCACAGGGTCTCGCGGGACAGCAGGGAGAGGATCCGCGTCCGCAGGGGGTCGGCGAGCGCCTTCAACAGGTCAGCGTCGACTGATATCAGCATGCACTGATATTATCCCGGCACCGGACGCGCCCGCCCCGGACACCCGGGGGCGGCCCGGCCGACCTCCACCGAGACGAAACGGGAAGTCCCACCATGACCTCCGACGACAGGCCGTCCGTGCTGTTCGTGTGCGTGCACAACGCGGGCCGCTCCCAGATGGCCGCCGCCTGGCTGGCCCACCTGTCCGAGGGCCGGATCGAGGTCCGCTCGGCCGGGTCCGCGCCGGCCGACGCCCTCAACCCCGCCGTGGTCGAGGCCATGGCCGAGGTCGGCATCGACATCACCGGCCGGCGTCCCAAGCTCCTCACCGCCGACGCCGTCGAGGCCTCCGACGTGTGCGTCACCATGGGCTGCGGCGACACCTGCCCCTTCTTCCCCGGCAAGCGCTACCTCGACTGGGAGCTGCCCGACCCCGCCGGGCGGGGCGTGGACGCGGTGCGCCCCATCCGCGACGAGATCCGCGAGCGCGTGGAGGCGCTCATCGGGGAGCTCCTGCCCCGCTGAGCGCCTCCCGGCGTCAGTGGCAGCGGCCCTCGTCCGGGTCCTGTGCGGCGCAGTGCGCGGAGGCGCTCGGCGGGACGTCCAGCGTGGGGTTGCGGTCGAAGAACCCGACCGGCCGCAGCCGGAACCCGGTGCGGTCCACCGGCATGATCGGCCAGTCCTCCGGCCGCGGCGCGTGGGTCAGCCCGAAGGTGTGCCACACCACGACGTCCCGCCCGTCGATGGCCCGGTCGTCGGCCGTGAACGCGGGCAGACCCGCCCCGCCCGGGTGCCGGTTGACCAGGTCGCCCGCCGGGTAGCGCTCGTCCTCGTCGTGCGCGGTCACCCACAGGTGGCGGGTGGCGAAGGCCGCCCGGGCCGCCACCGACGACGACGGGTCCGCCAGCAGCACCGGCTTCCCCTCCGGGTGCAGGGCGTAGGCGACCGGCCGGCCCAGGTGGTTGCGCACCTGCGGGTTGGAGATGTGCCAGACCCGGTCCACCGACGCGTCGGCCGTGCGCCGCGCCTCCAGTTCGGTGGCGAGCACCGTGCGCTTCTGGGCGAAGGCGTTGCCGCGCGGGTTGTCCGGCCCGACCGGGACGCGGACGGCGTCGACCTCCTCCACCCGGTGCGTCGTCCCGTCCACGTTCATGTCCAGCCGCGCGCAGAACAGGTGCTGGTGCAGCGGCGCGCCCAGCCCCGGGGCGACCTCGGAGGCGTAGGGGTAGTCCCCGCCCGGGTACGCGCTGGTGAACACGATGCCGGTGGCCTTGGCCTCGAACTCGATGGTGCCGTCCAGGTACAGGTACCAGAAGAAGCCGTAGTCGTAGTTGCCGACGGTGGTGAAGAACGAGACCACCATCCGGCGCTGGCGCCGGGTCTCGGAGGAGCCCGCCCACAGGTCGGTGTGCTTCCACAGCACCCCGAAGTCCTCCTCGTGCAGGCACACCGCGTTGGGCAGGGTCCGGGGCGCGCCGGACTCGTCGGCGATGACCGCGTCCATGTAGGTGATCTCGCCCAGGCAGTCGCAGCCCAGCCGGAGCGCGTTGGCGTAGCGCCCCACCATGTACTCGCCGGTGTCGAAGTAGTTCTGCCAGGACCGCACCGGGGACGGGTCGCCGTAGGGGACGACCATCTCGGCGATGGACGCCCGGTGCACGACCGGCCGGTCGCGGCCCCTGTCCCGGTCGTGGAACGACACCCGGTGCAGGACGAGGCCCTCCCGGGCGTCGAACCCGATGCGCAGCGACCAGTTCTCCCAGGTGAGCAGGTTGCCCTCCAGGGTGAAGCTCGGCCCCTGCGGCTGGGTGATCTCGATGGGGCGCTGGGTGGTGCGGTGCGGTCCGGTCACCGCCGGGTCGGTGTAGTTCCCCGACACCGACGGCACCGGGACGGGGCCGAAGTCCAGCACCCGGTCGACCCTCCCCGCCAGCACGTCCACGTAGGCGACCAGGCCGTCGACGGGGTGCGCCCAGGCGTGGTCGGCCGCGTGCTCCTGCACGAAGGCGAGCCCGCGCAGGATGCGGCGGCCCCTCTCCTCGGGGTACTCGTCGTCGTAGACGCCCGCGGACAGGGGGGCCACGCGCACGGCGGCGGGGTCCAGGCCGCGGTCGCGCAGGGCCGCCAGCCAGCGTTCGTCGGCGGACAGGACCCGCTCGACCAGCTCGAACTCCTCGTCCAGCACGGGCGGCTGCCCGTCCGCGACCGGGTCCAGGACCCGTTCGGAGTCGACCCGGCCGCGGGTGAGGGAGACGACGAGGTCGCGGGCGGTGCCGGTGCCCACGTCCAGCAGCAGGACGCGCACCCGGCGCTCCACCGGGTCGCCCGGGGTGTACGCGAGCAGGACCTCCTTGGCGGGTTCGGCCAGCCCGGTGTACACGAACCGGGTGGTGTCGGCCAGGTGCCCGGCACCGGCCAGCAGGTCCCGGGCCGCGGTGATCTCCTCCGCGGTGAGGGCGTCGAGGGGGTGGTGGTCGCTCATGGCGGTCCTGGGTCCTTCCAGGTGAGGGGAACGGAACGGCGTCGGGGCGCGGGGGCGGGGCGTCCGCCCCCGGCGGCGGCTCTGCGGCGGGTCTCAGGCGAGGCTGGTCCAGATGCTCTTGACCTGGGTGAACGCCTCGATGGCGGACCAGCCCATCTCGCGGCCCAGCCCCGAGTCCTTCATCCCTCCCCAGGCCGCGGCGGCGTCGAGCATCGGGGGCATGTTGATCCACACGGTCCCGGCCCTGACCCGGGCGGCCAGCCGGTTGGCGGTGCCGATGTCGCGGGACCAGATCACCGCCGCCAGCCCGTACCGGCTGTCGTTGGCGCGGGCGACCAGCTCGTCGGGGTCGTCGTAGGGCAGCACCGACAGGACCGGGCCGAAGATCTCCTCGCGGGCGATGCGCATCCCGTCGGTGACCCCGGAGAACACGGCCGGGCGCACGAAGTACCCGTCCCCGTCCTCCAGCGGTGCGCGGTCGTGCAGGTGGGCGCCCTCCTCCCGGCCGATCCGGACGTACTCCTCGGCGCGGTCGCGCTGCTCGGCGGAGACCAGCGGCCCCAGCCGGGTGGCGCCGTCCAGGCCGTGGCCGAGCTTCATCGAGGCCGCCCCGGCGGCGAGCTTCTCGGCGAACTCGTCGTGGCGGGCGGCGTCCACGTAGAACCGGGTGTAGGCGGCGCACACCTGCCCGGAGTTGAGCAGGCCGCCCATGAGGTTGCCCGCCACTGCGGCGTCGATGTCGGCGTCGGCGGTGATGATGGACGGCGCCTTGCCGCCCAGCTCCAGGGACACGTGCTTGAGGTCGCGCCCGGCCCCGGCGGCGATCTCCCGCCCGACCTCGGTGGAGCCGGTGAAGGACACCTTGGCGACGTCGGGGTGGGCGACCAGGGCGCGGCCCACCTCGGGGCCGCCGGTGACGACGTTGACGACGCCGTCGGGGAACCCGGCCTCGCGGACCAGGGCGGCCAGGCGCAGGGTCGTGAGCGGGGTCTGCTCGGCGGGCTTGACGACCACGGTGTTGCCGGCGGCCAGGGCGGGGGCCAGCTTCCACACCAGGATCATGAGCGGGAAGTTCCACGGCGTGATGAGCGCGCACACGCCCAGGGGTTCGCGACGGGTGCGGTAGTCCACGTCGGGGACCGACAGCGGGGCGGTGACGCCGGTGATCTTGGTGACCCAGCCGGCGTAGTAGCGCAGGTGCTCCACGGCGTTGGGCACCGAGAAGCCCGCGCTGACCGCCAGCGGCTGGCCCTGGTCGGTGGTCTCCAGGGCGGCGAACGCCTCGGCGTCGGCCTCCAGCAGGTCGGCCAGGCGCAGCAGCAGGCGGGCGCGGGCCGCCGGGAGCAGGCCGCCCCAGGCGTCGGAGCCGAAGGCGCGGGCGGCGGCCGCGACGGCGGCGTCCACGTCGGCGGCGGTGGCCTCGGGGACCTCGGCGATGACGCCGCCGGTGGCGGGGTCGACGGTGGCGCGGACGGCGCGCCCGGCGGCGGGGACCGGGGCGCCGTCGATGAGCATGTCGGTGTGCAGGTCGGTGTGGCGGTGCTCGGCCATGGGGCGTCCCTTCGTCGGTTGGGGCGTGAGCCTAGGCACAGTGGTGGCGGGCGGGTCTCCGTTCTGCGCACGGGTGGTCGCCGTTCCGTGCACGGCGCCCGCTCCGCCCGGCCTGTGCTTGTCCGGGTTTCCGTGACCGGGCTAACATCCGGTCAGGACGCGGGGAGGGAGCAGGGCGTGGAGGGAGCGCAGGCCACCGACCGGCTCGACCGCTTCGAGGCGGAGGCGTCCCGGGCGTTCGCCCCCCTGCGCATGCGCCGGGCGGACGAGCGGCCGTTCCGGGGCTCGTTCGCGAGCACCCGCGTGGACGACGTGGTGCTCACCCGGATCACGGCCGCGCCGGTGCTGGTGCGGCGCGAGCCGTCGTCCATGAGCTCCACCGACCCGGAGCTGTTCAAGGTCGCCTGGCACGTGTCGGGGCGGGCCGGGGTGGCGCAGAACGGGCGCGAGTGCCTGCTGTCCCCCGGCGACCTGGTGGTCTACGAGACCGGACGCCCCTACGAGCTGCCGTTCTGGGAGCCCTACGACACCGTCGTGATGGGGGTGCCGCCGCGCCTGTTCGGGGCGCACGCCGCGGTGCTGCGCCGGCGGACGGCCGTCCCGGTGCGGGCGGGCCGCGGGCTGGGCGGGGTGGTGGGCGCGCTGTTCCAGGGGGTGTCCGGCGGGGCCGCGGCCGACCTGGGCGCGGGCGGCCGCCACCACCTGGCGGCGGCGCTGGTGTCACTGGTGTGCGCGGCGTTCGCCGACGCCGCCGCCGCGGCGCAGGACGAGGACCCCTGGGAGCGGATCCGGGCGTACTGCCTGGCGAACCTGTCCGACCCGGGGCTGTCGGCGGAGTCGGTCGCCCGGGCGCACGGGATCTCGACCCGCTACCTGTACAAGCTGTGCGCCGAGCGCGGGTTCGCCCCGGGCCGGTGGATCCGCGGCGAGCGGCTGGCCCGCATCCGCCGCGACCTGGCCGACCCGGCGCTGGCCGACCGCGGCGCGGCGGCGATCGCGGCCCGCTGGGGCGTGCTGGACGCCGCCCACCTGGGGCGGATGCTGCGCGCGGAGTTCGGCGAGACCGTCCCCGAGATCCGCGCCCGCGCCCGGTCCTGAGCCCCCGGGGGGCGCCCCGGGTCCGGGTGTCAGCGGGGTTCGACGAAGGCGGCCAGCTGGGCCAGGGAGGAGGCGATCCCGGTCGCGTGGTCCTCGGCGGAGATGCCCGGCGGGACGTCCTCGGCGGTGACGGTCACCACGGTGCCGCCGCCGTCGGGGGCGAGCGCCCAGGTCATCGTCATGGTCCCGGCGAAGGCGGGGTCGTCGGAGTCGAACACCGCCTTCTGGACGACCCGCTCGCCGGGGACGAGGTCGGCGAAGCCCACCTCGACGACGTCGGTGTCCGCGTCGGTCTTGCCGCGGCCCGGCTCCCGGTAGGTGAGGGTCAGCCGGAAGCCGCCGCCCGGGCGCGGGTCGAAGTGATCCATCCGGCCGGTCATCCCCTCGGGGGGCAGCCACCGCTCCAGCGCGGCGGGGTCCAGCAGGGCGCGGTAGACGTCCCCGGGCGGGGCGGCGATGCGCCGCTCCCCGCGGTCGACGCGCTTCCCGGTCATGGCACTCCCCCGTTCGTGCGTGCCCCGCCACCCTCCCACGCCCCGCCGACGGTTCCGGGCCCCGGCGGGGGACGGCCCGCCTCGCCGGGGGCGCCCCGGACCCCGGCCGGGTGCGCGGTCCCGTCCGGCGGGCGGGACCGCAGCAGGTCACTTCTTGCGGCCGACGCCGGCGTACTCGGCGACCGGGCGGATCTCGCCGATCTCCGTCTCCAGGGGGCGCCACAGCGAGCAGGAGACCACGCCCGGCTCCAGCAGCTCCAGGCCGTCGAACAGCGCCTCGACGTCCTTGGCGGTGCGGACGGTGAGCTTGGGCGTGCCCTTCTCGTTCCAGGCGGCGGCGACCTGGTGGGCGCGCTCGCGGTCGATGTCGTCCACGGGGTGGGAGACCACCAGGAAGCTGCCCGGGGCCAGGGCCTCCAGCAGGGTGTCCAGGACGTTCCGGACCTCGGCGTCGTCGTCGATGAAGTTCACCACGCCGAGCAGCATCAGCGCGACCGGCCGCGACAGGTCCAGGGTCAGGGCCGCCTTGGCGAGGATGCCCGCGGGGTCGCGCAGGTCGGCGTCGATGTAGTCGGTGACGCCCTCGTCGGTCCCGGTGAGCAGGGCGCGGGCGTGGGCGAGCACCAGCGGGTCGTTGTCCACGTAGACCACGCGCGCGTCCGGGGCGATGCCCTGGGCCACCTCGTGGGTGTTGTTGTGGGTGGGCAGGCCGGTGCCGATGTCGAGGAACTGGCGGATCCCCTCCTCCTCGGCGAGGTGGGTGACGGCGCGGACCAGGAAGGCCCGGTCGGCGACCGCGTTGTCCACGATCTCGGGGAAGAACGAGCGGATCTGCTCGCCCATCTCGCGGTCGACCGGGTAGTTGTCCTTGCCGCCCAGCCAGTAGTTCCAGATGCGGGCGTTGTGGGGGATGGTGGTGTCGATCTTGGGGGGAGTATCGGAGGTCACGTTCCTTCTTCCTGTCCGGGAGCGGCGCCGGGACGCCGTTCGCGCGATATGCCGCCCAGTAAACGGTTCCGGGGCCCCGCGGGCAAGTACCGACGGTCCCTCGACCCACATTCTTCAAATATTTCGCATTAAGGACATGCGCCCTCTGTCGGGATACCCGGTGCGAAAATCACGGGCGGCCCCGCCGCCCGGCCGGTAGTTTTCCGATGACCCCACCACTGGAGCCGCCCGTGAAGCACGCGTCACCCGAGTTCGCCGAGATCGCCGCGAAGCACACCGTCCTGCGCTGCCAGGTGGGCTCCGGCGTCCACGGACTCGGCCTCCCCGGCCAGAACGACCGCGACGAGATGGGGATCTGCGTCGAGCCGCCCGAGTACGTCATCGGCCTGCGCGGGTTCGAGCAGTACATGTACCGCTCCCAGGACGACCACGTCCGCTCCGGGCCCGGCGACCTCGACCTCACCGTGTACTCGCTGCGCAAGTGGATGCGCCTGGCCCTGGACGGCAACCCCACCGTCCTGCTGCCGCTGTTCGTGCCCGAGGACGAGATCGTCGGGATCACCGACACCGGACGCGACCTGCGCTCCCGGGCCGACCGCATCGTGTCCCGCCACGCCGGGCGGCGGTTCCTGGGCTACCTGCGCGCCCAGCGCGACCGGTTGGAGGGCACCCGCGGCGGCAAGCACACCAACCGGCCCGAGCTCGTCGAGCAACACGGGTTCGACACCAAGTTCGCCTACCACATGGTCCGGCTGGGCCTCCAGGGCGTGGAACTGATGGAGACCGGCCGCATCACCCTGCCCATGCCCGCGGACGACCGGGAGTGGCTGCTCGCCCTGCGCCGCGGCGAGCACACCAGGGCCGAGGCGCTGGCGCGCGCCGGCGAGCTGGAGGAGCGGCTTGCCGCCCTGTGCGAGAGCTCCGACCTGCCCGAGGAGCCCGACACCGCCTGGGCCGACGCCTGGCTGGTGGACGCCTACCGGAGGTCCTGGGACCGGGGGTGAACGCACAGGTCGCGACGGGCGCCCCGGCGCGGCGGTCCGCCGGGGGCGGGATAGGCTGGCCCACCGTAGAGGTACACGCCGGGTGAGTGCCGGCAAGGAACGTGAGGAAGCCCCACCGTGATCGGAACCATCGCCTTCGTGCTGATGTGCGTGAGCCTGTCGATGATGATCGTCTCCGGTCTCATCGCCACGCTGATCAAGACCCGCTAGGGCGTGCGTCCGGGCGCGCCCCGCGGGGTGCGCCCGCCGCCTCACCGCCCGGGATCGACCTCCACGAGGTCGTGGCGGGCCAGCTCGGTGCCGTCGCCGCCGATGACCGCGACCCGGCCGCCGGAGATCTCGTAGCGGGTCTCCCCCGCCTGTGCGGTGTAGCCGTCCCCGTCGCGCCGCGCGGGGACCACCATGGGCTCGCCGGTGCCGTCCAGGAATTCCCCGAAGCAGTACAGGTCCCCCGTGCCGTCGGCGCACAGGACGATCCGGTGCCGCGAGGTCTCGTAGGACTCCACCAGCGGCCCGTTCCCCGAACCGGGGATGAGCTCGGCCACCCGGTCGGGGCAGGGCACCTGGGCCGCGGGGCCGGACGGGGCCCTGTCGGGCTCTTCACCGTCGGGCCACCACCAGAGCGCAACGGCGGCCAGCCCCAGGGCTCCGAGCGCGAGCGCCCGCACCGTTCCGGGCGGTACCCGCGGCCGGTCGCGCGAGCGCCCGCCCACCACGGGCAGCGGCTCGGTCACCGGCTCCCGGCCCCCTCCGCCGGGGTCGGACGCACCGCCGGCCTCGGCGGGCACGGAAACGGTGGGCGCGGGCACGGCGGGAACCGGCACGGCGGGCGCCTCCGGGAGGGGTCCGGCCGGGCCGGGCCCCGGAGCCGGGCTCCGGAGCGGCAGGCCGGGGGGTTCCACCACACGGACCGGGGGCGGGTCCTGCGCCGCGAGCGGCGGCGGGACCGGGGCGTGGAACGCGTCGGCCCCCACGGGTTCGGCCAGCAGGTCCGCCGGGCCCGCGGGACGGGCCGCCGTGCGGACGGTGTCGCACACCAGGCAGGCCCGGACCGCCTCCTCGTTGGGAGCGGCGCAGACGCCGCACCGCCAGTCACCTTCCGCCAAGGGTGCCCTCCCCCCGCTCGGCCCCACCGTACGCCGCCGGACCCCGGAGCGTGCCGTGTTCCCGGAATCCGCGCGCTTGGGAGGTACCCCCGCAGAATACGGGGAACCCTCCCGAAACCCCCGTCACCGCGGCCGGTCCCGGCCGCCCCGCACCCCTTACCGTCCGTCCCGGGAACCTCACCGCCGGGGACATGGACGCGTCCACGCAGGCCGGACATCCTCGAAGGCATGGCCCGGAACCCTGTTCGCGCCCGCCCCTGCGACGGTCCCACCCTCCGCGGCGGCCGCTGCCGCCGTCCCCGCCTGGTCCCGCCCTGCTCCGACCACACCCCGCACGCCCTGGCCCGCCGGAGCTCCCCGGGGCCGTGGGCGCGCCGCCCGGCCCCCCTGCGCGCGCCGCGCCGCAACGGCCCCCGGCTGAGTGCCCTGCTCCCCACCGCCTGGCCGTCCGCCGCGGACTCCCCCGGCAACGCCGAGCGCGTGCGCCGCTGGCTCACCCCGCGCGCCCGCGCCGCCCTGGACTGCTTCGCCTCCCTGCTCCCGGCCCCGTGCCGGCACCGCGTCTGCTCTCCGTCGCACCGCGCCGACTGCCCGACCCTGGAGGCCCTGGCCCGGGCCTGCGAGTCCCCGGCCGCCGTCGCCGCCGGCGCCCTCCCCCGTATCGCCGAGGACGGTTTCGCCGACCTGCGGCCCACCCCCGAGCACCGCGTCGCCCGCGCCCTGGCCCGGGCCAAACAGGAGCAGCTGGGCCTGCGCGCCTTCGCCCCCGGGGCCGCCGTCGAGCGCCCCGCACCGCACCTGGCCGACCTGGCCCTGTCCCTGCGGCTGCTGGGCGTGCTGGCCTGCGCCGTGCAGGGCCGGGCCCGCTGGTGCCCGGCCCTGGCCGCGCTGCTGGACCGGGGACCGCTGCCGGACCCGACGGCGGTGTTCGCGCTGGCGACCCGGTTCTCCACCCCCTACGGGCTGGAGTCCAGCGCCTGAGCGGCCCGGCCCTCCCGACCGCCCTTCCAGGACGTGTATCCGGCGTGTATCCGGTTTATCGCCGCCGCTCGTAGCGTTGCGCACCACTCCTCGGTCCGCATCCGGCCCGAGGGGGCGTCCCCGACCGCGCACCTTCCCGGAAAGGCATCACCGTGCTCCGAACCCTCGGAACCGCCGGCGACCGGCTGCTGGCCCGCCTCGTCCCGCGCGCCACCGCGTCGGCGAGCTACTGCTGGTGGCAGTACGCCCCCATCAGCAGCCCGTGCATCCGCCGCTCCTGCTGCAACGTCCCCGGCAGCGGAGGCACCAACGGCGCCACCGTCTGCTCGCCCTACCGCCCCTGCTGACCCGGACCCGTCGGCCGCACCCGCTCCCGGCCCGCGCGTGGCGCGGCCAGCCGATGTATCGGGGATGTATCCGGTTTATCGGCCCCGTGCCTAGCGTGGCGCGCAGCCGTCGCCGCCCCGTCCGGCCCTGTGGCCGGGCGGGGCGGCGGACGACGGTCCCACCGCATCCCGAGGAGCCCCCCATGCTCGAACGACTCGCCTCCGTGAGCGACCGGCTGCTGTCCCGCCTCGTCCCCCGGGCCCGGGCGTCGGCCGTGGTCTGCTGGTACGAGTACCTCCCGATCAGCAGCCCCTGCTACCGCCGGTACTGCTGCACCGGCAGCGGTATCCCCGGAGGCTCCTACTGCACGGGGTACAGCGCCTGCTGACCGGACGGGACACCCGTGTTCTCCCTCCTGGTCGCCGCCCGGACGCTGCTGGCCGTGGTCCTGGCCGCCTCCGTCCTGGGCAAGCTGCGCGGCCGCTCCGCACGGCGGGACTTCGTGTCCGCCGTGGAGCGCCTGGCCCCCGCCCGGGCCGTCAGGGCGCTGACCCCGCCCGGCGGCCCCCGCCGGGCGGGGGCCCGCGCCGCGGCGGCCGGCGTCCTGGCCGCCGAGGCGGCGACGGTCGCGCTGCTGGTGTCGGCGCCCGCCGCCGGCCTCCTGTGCGCGCTCGTGCTGCTCTCCGCCTTCACGGCCGCCCTGGTCGGGGCGCTGCGGCGGGGGGACCGCGCCCCCTGCGCCTGCTTCGGCGCCGCGGGGCACCCGATCCGCCCGGCCCACGTGGTCCGCAACCTCCTCCTGGCCGGCGCCGGTGCCGCCGGCCTGGCGGCGGCCGCCCTGGACCCGCAGCCCGCCGGGGCCGCCGCCGCGGCGGTCGCCGCCGCCGCCGGGGCGGCCGCGGCCCTGCCGTTCCTGCTGCTGGACGACCTCCTCGACCTGTTCACCCCTCTCAGACCCGGGAATCGGACCTCACCATGACCGTCGTCGCCCTCGCCGCCGCCGTCCTGGCCGTCGCGCTGTGCCTGCTCGACCTCCTCCTGACCGTCGGTGTCATCCGCAGACTCAAGGAGCACACCGAGCTCATCCGGAACCTGTCCACCGCCGGGATGCCCGACCGGACGGTGCTCGCCCCCGGGGAGCGCTCGGCGCCCTTCACCGCCACCGCCGAGGACGGCGGGACGGTGGGCACCGACTCCCTGGCCGACCCCACCCTGGTCGCGGTCTTCTCCCCCGGCTGCGGGGCCTGCGCCGAACAGCTGCCCCTCTTCGTCGACCGCGCCGCCGCCTTCCCCGGCGGCCGCGGCGACGTCCTGGCCGTCCTCGCCGGGTCCCCCGGGGAGGTGGAGGAGGAGGCCCGGCGGCTCGCCCCCGTCGCCCGCGTGGTCGTCGAGGGGGCCGCCGGCCCCGTGGCCGAGGCCCTGGGGGTGCGCGCCTTCCCCGCCTTCCTGCGCCTGGACTCCACCGGACGGGTGCTCGCCAGCGGCTACCTGGCCGCCGACCTGGACGAGTCCGTTGCGGTCTGACGCGGGGCCTGAGGGGCCCTCCGGCCCCCGGGCCGCCGCCCGCACCGTCGGCTCGGCGTTCGCGCTGGCCTGGCGGGCGGGGCCGCACCTGACCGCCGGGTACGGGCTGCTGGTCCTGGTCCAGGCCGGGGTGCCGGTCGCCACGGCGTGGCTGACCAAGCTGGCCCTGGACATGATCGTCGCCCCCGGCGCCCCGGACGGGCGGCTCGCGGCGGTGGCGATGGGCCTGGCCGCGGCCGGGGTGGTCGTCACGCTGGCCCCGCACGCGGCGCACTACCTGACGATGGAGGTCGAGCGGCGGGTGGCCCTGGTGTCCCAGGACCGCCTCTTCGCCGCCGCCGAACGCCTCACGGGGCTGGCCCGCTTCGAGGACCCCGCCTTCCTGGACCGGCTGCGGCTGGCCCAGCAGTCCGGCGGCCGCACGCCGGGGGTGGTCGTGAACAGCGTGTTCACGATCGCCGGCGGCGCCGTCACCATCCTCGGCTTCCTCGGCTCCCTGCTGGTGGTCAGCCCGTGGATGGCGGCGGCCGTGCTGCTGTCGGCGGTCCCCGCCCTGGCCGTGGAGCTGCGCCTGTCCCGCGGCCGGGCGGCGATGATGTGGCGGATCGGGCCGGTGGAGCGCCGCGAGATCTTCTTCCGCGGCCTGCTGTCCGACGTCCGGGCCGCCAAGGAGCTGCGCCTGTTCGGCACGGCCGGGTTCCTGCGGGACCGGATGGCGCGGGAGCGGCGGACCGCCAACGCCGAGCACCGCCGCATGGACCGCCGGGTGCTGGGCGCCCAGGGCGGCCTGGGCGCGCTGTCGGCGGTGATCGCGGGGGCCGGGCTGGTGTGGGCGGTGTCGGCGGCGGCCGACGGGCGCGTCTCGGTCGGCGACGTCTCGCTGTTCGTCGCCGCGGTCGCCGGGGTGCAGGCCGCGATGGCCGGCATGATCCGGGACATCACCATGGCCCACCACGAGCTCCTGATGTTCGGCCACTACCTGGCGGTCGTCGACGGCCGGCCGGACCTGCCGGTGCGCGCCGCCGCGCGCCCGGCCCCCGCCCTGCGCCGGGGCATCGAGTTCCGCGACGTGTGGTTCCGCTACTCCCCGGACCACCCGTGGGTGCTGCGCGGCGTCGACTTCACCGTCGGGCACGGGCGCTCGGTGGGGCTCATCGGCGGCAACGGGGCGGGCAAGAGCACCCTGGTGAAACTGCTGTGCCGGATGTACGACCCCGAGCGCGGGGCGATCCTGTGGGACGGCGTGGACCTGCGCGACCTGGACCCGGCCTCCCTGCGCGACCGGATCGGCGCGGTGTTCCAGGACTTCATGGAGTACGACCTGACCGCCGGGGAGAACATCGGCCTCGGGGACGTCGGGGTGCTGGAGTCCGGGGACCGGGCCCCTCTGCGGGAGGCCGCCGAGCGGGCGGGCGCGCACGGGATGGTCGCCGGGCTGCCGCGCGGGTACGACACCCTGCTCTCCCGGCTGTTCTTCGACGGCGGCGCGGACGCCGGCGACGAGCCGGGGGTACCGCTCTCGGGCGGCCAGTGGCAGCGGCTGGCCCTGGCCCGCGCCTACCTGCGCGGGCGGCGCGACCTGCTGATCCTGGATGAGCCCAGTTCGGGGCTGGACGCCGAGGCCGAGTACGCCGTGCACACCGGCCTGCGCGAGCACCGCCGCGGCAGGACGAGTCTGCTGGTCTCCCACCGGCTGGGGGCGGTGCGCGACGCCGACCTGCTGGTCGTCCTGGAGGGGGGCCGGGTGGCCGAGTCGGGCACGCACGCCGAGCTGGTGGCCGCCGGGGGCGTCTACGCCCGTATGTTCGGCCTCCAGGCCCGCGGCTACCGCGAGGACCCGGTCGCGGACGGTCAGGCCGCCGACGAATGGACCGCGGACGGGCGGCCCGCCGACCCGGCGGGGAGCGCGCGGTGACCGCCCTGCTGTCGGTCGCGGCGGCGGTGGCGGCCGCGGGGTGCGTGCTGTGGTGGCTGCGCCGCACGCTGGTGGCCGTGGACGTGTCCGGTCCGAGCATGGCGCCGACCCTGGCCGACGGCGACCGCGTGCTGGTCCGCCGCCGCCGGACGGCCGACCTGCGCGTCGGCGACGTGGTGGTGCTGGAGGTGCCGCGGGGGGCCGGGCCGTGGCCCGCCGACGCGGACCCCGGCCACCGCTGGATGGTCAAGAGGGTGGCGGCGCTGCCCGGAGACCCGACCCCGGCCGTGTGCGCTCGGGCGGCGGGCGTGGCCCCGGGCGCGCCCGTCCCGCCGGGCCGCATGGTGGTGCTCGGCGACAACGCCGCCCTGAGCGCCGACTCCCGGGTGTGGGGGTACGTCCCCGCCCGGCGCCTCCTGGGCGTGGTCCGGCGCCGCATGGCGCGCCCGCGCACACCCTCCGCCTGAGCGCCCCGCACCCACAGGCCGGGCACCGGCCCCGCACGCGGCCCCGATCGGGGCCGCTCCCCGGTGCCCGCGAGGGCCGCCCGGAACCGCTCCCCCGACCCCGGAGCGGCCCGGGCGGCCCGCCGTCAGACCGCCGGGCCGTCGGAGGCCGCCAGGACCGGGCGCGCCCCCCGGTGGGGCAGCGCCACGCCGGGCCCCCTCCGGAGCCGCGCGCCCTGCTCGGAGGCGTAGAGGCGGAGCAGCCCGGTGACGCGGTAGCGGTTGTCGCCCGCGGGCTCGATCAGGCGGGCGTCGGCCAGGTATCCCAGGGCCGCGGTCGCGGTGACGGTGTCGCAGTCCGCCAGTTCCGCCGCCTCCCCGGGCCCGAAGGCGCCGGCCGGACGGACGGCCAGGCGCTCGAAGAGGTCGGCCGCCAACCGCTCGGTGGCGCGGGCGGCGCAGCGCAGCGGGGCGACGGCGCTCGCGAACGCGGCGCGCACCGACCGGTCCGCGCAGACCAGGGCGTCCAGCCGGTGGCGCTCGTCGTCGAGCAGGTCGGCGAACGCGCGCAGCGGCCACTCCCGGCGCGCCTGCAGCCGGCGGCCCGCGATCCACAGCGGGAGCGGCAGGTGGTCGCAGAAGGCGGCGATCCGCGCCGCCGACCCGGGATCGGCCCCCACGCGCGCGGCCCCGCACATGCGGGCCAGGAGGGCGACCGCGTCGCCGGGCCGCAGCGCGCCGACCCCGACGTGGCCCGCCCCGTCCAGCGCGCTGAGGTGCCGGCGGCTCGTGACCAGTGTCCCCGCCCCCGGCCAGGTGGCCACCAGGGGCCGGACCTGCGCCTCGTCGACCGCGTTGTCCAGCACGAGCAGCAGGCGCCGCCCCGCGCCGCGCTCGCGCAGCAGGCGCACGCGCCCGTCCACCCCCCGGGGGACGCGGGCCGGGTCCACCCCCAGCCCGTGCAGCAGTTCGGCCAGGACGTCCGCGGGCGTCCGCGGCCTCCCCCCGTGGCCGGAGGCCTCCAGGTCGGCCCACAGCCGCCCGTCCGGGTACCACCGCTCCGCCTCGTCGGCCGCCCGCGCGGCCAGGGCCGACTTCCCGCTGCCCACCGGGCCGTGCACGGCGGCCAGCACCGGCGCGGGCCCCGGGGCGAGCAGTTCGGCCAGGGCGGACAGCTCCGTGTCCCGGCCCACCAGGACGTCGACCCGGGGGACCGGCCGGGTCGCGGCGACCTGCCGCGGGACCGGCGGGACCGGCGGGGACGTCCGGTCGAGGAGGGAGCGGTGCAGCCGGGTCAGCTCCTCCCCCGGGTCCAGGCCCAGGTGGTCGCGGAGCGCCGCGCGGGCGGAGCGGAAGGCGTCCAGCGCCCCGGCGGTGTCCCCGGCGTGGTGGAGGGCGAGGATGAGGTTGGCCCACTGCCGCTCGCGCAGGGGGTCGGCCGCGACGCCGGCCCGCAGCTCGCCGACCAGCCCGGCCCCCGCGCCGCGCAGGATCCGGGTCCTGGCCAGGTCCTCGGCGGCGCCGCGCCGCAGTTCCTCCAGCGCTTGCAGGCGCGGGGCCAGGTCGAGGGTACGGGGGACGTCCTCGGCCGCGCCGCCGCGCCACAGGCCCACGGCGGCCGCCAGTTCTTCCTCCGCCCGGGCCAGGTCCCCGCCGTCCAGGGCGCTGCGGCCCGCGCGGGCGTGCTCGGTGAAGGCGGTGACGTCCAGTTCGCCGCCCTCGACGCGCAGCAGGTAGCCGGGGTGGCGGGTGAGGATGCGCCCCGGGTCGCCGATCCGCCGCCGGAGCCGGGCCGCGTAGGTGCGCAGGTTGGCCACGGCCGAGCGCGGCGGCTCCCCGTCCCACAGGGCGGTGACCAGTTCGTCCAGCGGCACCACGTGGTTGGGCCGTAGGAGCAGGGCGGCCAGCAGGGTCCGCTGCTTGGTGGTGCCGAGGTCGAGCTCTCGGGCTCCGGCGAACACCTGGGTGGGGCCCAGCAGCCCGAATCGCAGTCCCATGGGTCCTCCAGGGGGGAGGGAGGCGGGGAGCGGTGGCCCGGGGGCAGGACGACCAACTTTGGGAGCGCTCCCAAACACGTTACCTCTCGTCCAATGCGCCGTCAACAGGGCTTTCTCCGCGCGACACCCCGGCTACGCGGAGCATCGGCCGCGAGGGGCGGAGCCGGGTCCGGAAAAGCGTTTCCCCGCACCGCGCCCCGCGCGCTACGGTTCCCCCATCGACGACGTGTAGCTCAGTCAGGAGAGCGTCCGGCTCATAACCGGGAGGTCGCGGGGGCAGGGCCCGCCACGTCGACGGGCCCCGCCAGGGGCGGCGGTACGTAGCTCAACCAGGAGAGCGCCCGGCTTGAGTCCGGGAGGGAGCGGGGGCGGGACCCGCCGTACCGGCCGGCCGACGCGCGCTCCCGACCGCGCGCGTCGGCCCACACGGTGTGTAGCTCAGCCAGCAGAGCGCCCGGCTCTCAACCGGGAGGGCGTGGGGGCGGAACCCACCGCACCGGCATGGACGACACCACCCCCGTACACGCGAACCCCGGGTACCCGGCGAGCCGCCTGCTCAAGGAGCTGGCCACCGCCGCGGCCCACGACGACCCCGCCGTGCGCAGGGCCGCCGAGCGGCGCGCCGCCACCTGGCGCCGGGTCGCGGCGGGCATGGCCTCCGGGCTGCTGTCCGTCGGCTCGCGCACCCCGGTCAGGGGCCTGCCCGCCTGGGTCACCCCCGAGGTCGCGCACGGGGGGTTCGCCACCGGTGAGGCCGCCGCCGGAGGGCCGCTGCGCCCGCACGAGCTGGACCTCGTCCGCCGGCACGGCCTGCGGGAGGACCGCGCCGCCTTGTACGCCCACCACCTCACCGAGGCGGGCCTGGAGCACCTGGGCGCACTGCTGGACAGTGGCGGCTACGCCGTGGACCAGCCCGAGCAGGCGGCCCTGCTCACCGTGGTGTGGCTGCTGCGCGCGGGCGACACCGCCGCCGCGCTGCGGCTGCTGGCCGAGCTGGACCCCTTCGCCACGACCCTGTGCCTCACCCCGCGCCCGGCCCCCGTGCGGGACCTGCCGCCGGGCGCGGTGTTCCGCTACTCCGTCCGCGAGGTGCGCGACACCCTGACCTCGGTGGCCGCCCGGGGCTCCGGGGCGCCCGGCGTCCAGCAGGAGGCGCTGGCGGTGTGGAACCCGTTCGCCGACCGGGTCCTGGCCCACTGGCTGGAGACCGCCGCGGACGGCGGGACCGGGGTGGACGCGCACCGCCCCGACGGGTGGGCCGCGCGCGGCGCCGCCCTGCTCGACGAGTACGAGCGGCTGGCCGCCGAGCACACGCTGTGCACCAAGCACCGCAGGCCCAAGGAGAACCTCGCGATCCTGCTGGCCGCACTGCGCGAGGCCGTGGACCCGGCCGGGTCCGGCGTGCTCGGGGCACGGCGGCGCGGCCTGCTGCGGTGCGCCGTGGCCGCGATGACCGCCAAGCGCGGCGTCCCCGGTTCCGCCGGGCACGCCGAACTGCGCGCCCGGCAGGCCGGCCAGGCGGCGCTGCCCACCTATGACGTGCTGGCCGCGCTGCTCGCCGAGCGCCTGTCCGCCCTGCCGGAGAACTCCGGGGTGCCCGACCCGGACGCCGCCCTGGCCCCCGTCTCCGCCGCGGAGGCGCGGGACTCCGGCGCCGCCGCCGGGTCCGCGATCCCGGGGCCGCTGCGCGCCCGGGTGGAGAAGGCCGTCATCGCCCCGCCGGAGGACCTGGTGGAGCTGGGCGTGGTCCCCTCGGCCGAGGTGCTGGCCGCCCTGGTGCCCGCCCTGGCCGCCGAGGCGCAGGCGTCGGCGGTCGGCGACCCGGCGGCGGCCCGGCTGGTCGCCGCGAACCACGAGGCGTTCGCGCGGCGGCGGTCCCTGCTGCTGCTCCACCTGGCCTCCCAGGTGCGGCAGGGGGAGCTGCCCTGGGTGCGGGAACTGGAGCGCCACCACGGGTCCGCCGAGGCGCGCCGGGAGGCCGCCCGCAGCGTGATCGTCCGGGTGGGCGACACCGCGCTGACCTGCTTCCCCGGGACCATCACGCCGAACCCGCTGGTGAGCGAGCTGAACGGGCTGGCCCGCACCGCCGAGGGGCGGGTGCCGCCGTCGCAGGTGGACTTCCCGTTCGTGGAGGAGCTGGCCTCGGACATCTTCATGGGCGCCTTCTCGGCCAAGTTCACCCGGGCCGCCCGGCGGGCCGCCGAGGTGGTCGAGGGGACCCTGTACGCCCGGTACTACGGGATCGACTGCGCCGGGGTGTTCGCGCTGGAGGAGAAGCGCTCCGGCGGGGAGCAGACCTTCGCCGGGCTGTGCCGGGAGCGCGCCGGGGACCCGCCCCGGACGGTGCCGGGCAACGGCACGGTGATCGAGCAGGCGCAGATCCTCACCACCCACAACCTGGCGGCGCTGGTCGCGGCCGGGTCCCGGCCGCGGGACGGCTGGGAGGCGGCGGCACGGCGGGCGCACCGGATGACGGTGCGGCTGCTGGGCGCGCTGCCCCGGGTCCACGACGCGCTCGCGCACGTCAAGAACGCGGCGTTCGCCTGGCGGCAGACCGTGTTCCTGCTGTCCCGGTGCACGCCGCGGGAGCAGCGCGCGGTGCTGGCCTGGATGGAGGAGGCCGGCCCGCCCTACCACGTGCGCGAGCGGCTGGCCCCGGCGCTGGCCGGGCTGCGCGCGGCGGTGGAGGGGCACACCCTCCCGGCCCGCGGCGACGGGGAGGCCCGGCGCTTCCTGGGGTGGACGGTGGGGCGGCACTGGATGCTGGACATCGCCCCCGAGGCGCTCCTCCGGAACCGCCACCGCTTCTGAGGACCGGCCCGGGGGCGCCGTCCGTCCCCGGTGCGCCGCCCTCCGGGGCGGGCGGGCGGGAACGGCGCGCGGCCCCCGGCGCGATAGGGGGATGTGGGGGGCACCCTCCGCGTGGCAGTGTGGACGGGACCGGGCGCTCCCCCGCGCCCGCCCCCGCGAACGGAGGAACCCCATGCTCCCCGCGTCCGCCCCCTCACCTGCCCTCCCGGCCCCCGCCCCGGCCGTCCCGCGCCCCTCGCCCCTGTCCCTGGTGTGGTCGGCCCTGGTCACCCTGGTCGTCCTGCCGGGCCTCATGGCCCCCGCCCCGGCCGCCGCCGAGACCGTGGCCGCCGCCGAACCCGCCGGATGGATGGGCTCCCTGCCCGACGGCACGGGCCTGGCGGAGCTGTCCATCCCCGGCACCCACGACAGCGGCGCCTGGCGCGGCACGGTGTGGTCGCGCACCCAGGACCTGACCATCGCCGAGCAGCTCGACGCCGGCGTGCGCTTCCTGGACGTGCGCACCCGCCACTACCGGGACTCCTTCCCCATCCACCACGGCGCCGAGTACCTGCACCTGAACTTCACCGACGTGGTCGTGGCGATCGACGCGTTCCTGGACCGCAACCCCACCGAGACGGTGCTGATCCGGATGAAGAAGGAGCACACCGAGGAGGAGAACACCCGCAGCTACCAGGAGACCCTGGACCACTACATCGAGGAGGACCCCGGCACCCGGGGGATCCTGGGCGAGCACCTGTGGCGGCCGCCGGTACAGGGCGGGGCGTACGTGCCGGACCTGGGCGAGGTGCGCGGGCGGATCGTCATCGTGCAGGACTTCGCGGCCTCGCGCGACTACGGGATCGGGTGGAACGGCCCGGCGACGGACATCCAGGACGCCTACCAGGTGCCCACCCTGTTCGACATCCCGGCCAAGTGGGACAAGGTGCGCGCGCACCTGGAGAAGGCGGCGGCGGGGTCGCCCGGGACGCTGTACGTCAACCACCTGAGCGGGAGCGGCGCCCCGTTCGCGAATCCGCGCGAGGTGGCCTGGGGCTTCCTCGGCTCGCGGGGGGTCAACACCTACGCGGTCGCCCACCTGCGGCAGGCGCCCCTGGAACGGACCGGGATCGTGGTGATGGACTTCCCCGACCGGGAGCTGATCGACCTGGTCCTGGCCCGCAACACGGGGTGAGCCCGGGGGGCGCGCCCCCCGGGGTCCGGCCCGCCGGGGCCGACCGCCGTCCGCCCTAGGGCACGGCCGGCACCGGCGGGACCGGTGGGATCCGGGGCCCGGGCGGGGCGTCCGTCCACACCGTCCCGCTCCGGACCTCCGGGTCCCGAATAACACCTTACGGAATACGAGGGAGTGAACGTGAACGCTTTTGGAAAACCCGTGGGACATGAGGGGCTGCTGTGGCCCTTGTCTCGCACTGTCCGTTATCGACGGTGACGGTCCCGGCACTTCCCGGTACGGCTCCTTCGGCGGCCCCGAAGACACCCCGAGGGTTTGAAAATCAAACCCTCTCGGTTAGGGTGACCGCACAGGCCGCGCAACAAGGGAGTCGCCATGACCGCCGCCGTCATCGTGGACGCCGTCCGCACCCCGATCGCCAAGGGCAGGCCGGGGGGCGCGTACGCCGACGTCCACCCCGTGGACCTGCACGCGCACGTCCTGCGCGCGCTGGTGGAGCGCACCGGGATCGACCCCGCCCGGATCGACGACGTCATCGGCGGCGCCGTCGGCCAGGTCGGCGAGCAGTCGGGGAACACCGCGCGGTGGGCCGCCCTGGCCGCCGGGTTCCCCGAATCGGTCCCCGCCGTGACCGTCGACCGCCAGTGCGGGTCGAGCCAGCAGGCCCTGCACTTCGCCGCCCAGGGCGTCATCGCCGGCGCCTACGACCTCGCCATCGCCTCCGGTGTGGAGTCCATGAGCCGCGTGCCCATCGGCTCGCAGTCCCTGGGCCGCGACTTCACCGGCCCCGGCGTCGGGGAGCGCTACCCCGAGGGCCTGGTCCCCCAGGGGGTGAGCGCCGAGCTCATCGCGCAGCGCTGGGGCCTGGACCGCGGGGTCCTGGACGAGTTCTCCGCGACCTCGCACCGGCGGGCCGCCGACGCCTGGGCGCAGGGCCGGTTCGACGCCGAGGTGAGCCCCGTCAACGACCTGCGCACCGACGAGAGCATCCGCCCGGACACCACCCCGGAGATCCTCGCCGGGCTGCGCACCGCCTTCGAGGACGACCACTGGAAGCGGCGCTTCCCCGGCCTGGAGTGGAGGATCACCGCTGGCAACAGCTCCCCCATCAACGACGGCGCGGCCGCCGTGCTCGTGGCCGGCGAGGAGGCGGCCCGCCGCCTGGGCCTGCGGCCCCGCGCCCGCGTCCACTCCTTCGCGGTCGTGGGCGACGACCCGCTGTACATGCTCACCGGGATCATCCCGGCCACGGAGAAGGTGCTCGCCCGGGCCGGGCTGCGCCTGGACGACATCGACGCCTTCGAGGTCAACGAGGCCTTCGCCCCGGTGGTGCTCGCCTGGCAGAAGGAGACCGGCGCCGACCCCGCGAAGGTCAACGTCAACGGCGGCGCGACGGCCATCGGCCACCCGCTGGGCGCCTCCGGCGCCCGGCTGACCGCCACACTGCTCAGCGTGCTGGAGCAGACGGGCGGCCGCTACGGGCTCCAGGTGATGTGCGAGGCGGGCGGCCTCGCCAACGCCACGGTCTTCGAGCGCCTCTGAGTCCCGGAAGGACCGGGCTCCGCCTCCGTGAACGCCCGGCGGGCCGCCGGGGGTCCGGGCGGCCCGGTCCGGGTGCGGGTCAGCGGCGGTCGAGGACGACGACGGGGGTGTGCGGGCGGCGGGCGGAGAAGGCGTCGATGTCGCCCCAGCCCCGGTAGTCGTCGAACCTGCGCCAGAGGCGTTCGCGCTCCTCGCCCGCCGCCTCGCGGCCGACCACGCCGAACGTGCCGTCGAGGGTGTCGACCTCGGCCCGCGGGTGCGCCCGGAGGTTCAGCCACCAGGCCGGGTCGGCCTCGGCCCAGCCGTTCATCGCGAGCGTGACGTAGGAGTCCCCGTCCAGGTGGTAGCCGAGGATCACGGCGCGCTCGCGGCCGGTGCGGCGGCCCTGCACGCGCAGCCGCAGCATTCCCATCCGGTCGCCCGGCCGGGGGCGCGACAGCCCGCGGCCGGTGGCGCGGAAGAGCAGCCGGTGGCCGGTCCAGACACTGCGGACGAACCAGCGCGGCGGCGGGGCGGGGGTCTTCTCACGATCCGTCATCGTCACCCTCCTCGGGTCGTCTACGGCGTAGACCTACACCGTAGACCTACAGAGTAGACCGCCGCCTGCGCGCGGTCAACGGAATGGGGTGCCTAGACTGGGGCGGGTGACGACGCGACGATCGAGGACGGCCCCGGCGGGGCTCACCAGGGAGGGCATCGTCGGCGTCGCGATCCGCGTCGCCGACGCCGACGGCCCGGCGGCGGTCAGCATGCGGCGGATCGCGCAGGAACTCGGGGTCGACCCGATGTCCCTGTACCGCCACATCGGCGCCAAGGACGGCCTGCTCGACCTCATGACCGACACCGTCGTCGCCGGGATCGAACGGGTCGGACCGGGGGCGACCTGGGTGGAGACCGCCCGCGAGCAGATGCTGGCCGCGCGCCGCACCATGCTCCGCCACCCCTGGACCGCCGAGGTCATCAAGGCCCGGCCCGCCCCGACCCCGGCCGCCCTGCGCTACGTCGACACCGTCCTGGGCATCCTGCGCGGCGGGGGCCTGAGCCTGGAGCTGACACACCACGCCCTGCACGCCCTGGGCAGCCGCATCCTGGGGTTCAGCCAGGACCTGTTCGACGACGGCGCCGACACCCCGCCCGAGGTCGCCGCCGCCCAGGCCGCGGCGCTGGCGCCGGAGATGCCCTGGGTGGCGGAGATGATCACCGGGTCCACCCACGAGGGCGCCCTGGGCGGCTGCGACGACGACGCGGAGTTCGTGTTCTCGCTCGACCTCATCCTCGAGGGCCTGGAACGCCGCCGCGCCGCCGGACGGTAGGTCTCCCGCCCCGCGGCGCGGCCCGGACCGCGCGGGCCGGAAGAGCGCCCGGGCCGCGGCCCCTCGCGGCCGCGGCCGGGCGTCCGCTCACGGGGCGTCTCAGGAGAAGGACACCGAGACCGCACCGAGGGCGTCGAAGCGCGCCTCGACGCGGTGGCCCGCCGTGACGAAGGGGGCGGTGGTGATGGAGCCGGACAGGACCACCTGCCCGGGCTCCAGGGCGGCCCCGATACCGGCCAGGCCGTCGGCCAGCCAGGCCACGGCCTCGGCGGGATGGCCGAGCACGGCCTTCCCCTCGCCCCGGGCGACGCTCTCGCCGTCGATGTACAGCTCGGCGGTGAGCGCGGCGAGGTCGGGCACCTCGGACAGGGGGGTCCAGGGGCCGTGCACCAGGGCGCCGGCGCTGGCGTTGTCGGCGACGGTGTCGACGAGGGTGATCTCCCAGTCCCGGACCCGGCTGTCCGCGATCTCCAGCGCGGGGGCGACCGCGTCGGTCGCGGCCAGCACGTCCGCGGCGGTCACGCCCGGGCCCCGCAGGCCCCGGGCGAGGCGGAAGCAGATCTCCGGCTCCGCCCGCGGGGCGCAGTACCGGGAGGCGTCCACGGTCGCGCCGTCCTCGACGACCATGTCGTCGAGCAGGTGGCCGAAGTCGGGTTCGTCGACGCCCAGCAGTTCCTGGACGACGCGGGAGGTCAGGCCCACCTTGTAGCCGACCGTGCGGGCGCCCTCCCCGACCCGGGCGGCGATGTTGCGCAGCTGGATGTCGTAGGCGTCGGCGACGTCCAGGCCGGGGTAGGTCCGGCTCAGGGGCTCCACCGGGCGGACGGAGAGGTCCGCCTCGCGCAGCGCCCGGGCGGCCTCGCGCCGTGTCTTCTCGTCCAGGGTCACTCGGTCTCCTTCTCCGCGACGCGGGCACGGCCGGTCTCGCGGCCCCGGAGGGCGTCCCCCGCCCCGGGGCTCCTCGGCCGGGTCGCCTCACCGTACCGTGGCGACCGCTCCGCCCGGAACGCCCTGCCCGCCGGGGTTCCGGGCGGGCACCCGGCCGGGTCATGTCGCGGACGCGGGGCCGCCGGACCGGCCGGCCGACAAGTGGTCGGCGGCCGCGAGGTGGAGGAGGCGGCGCAGGGTGAGCTCCCGGGACGCGTCCAGCCCGAGGCGGTTGCACGCCAGGTGGGCGCACTGGTCCAGGACCCGCCGTGCCCGCGCGGGGTCGCGGAGACCGTCGACGGCCGCCGCGACCGACCACGCCCACATGCCCAGGGTGCCCGCCGGGCGGCCGCGCGCCGCCGCGGCGAGGTCCCGCGTCCTGGCCAGGGTGTCCAGGAGCGCGTCGCGCCGCCGGTGGTACAGGTCGGCCGGGGCCGCGGCGGGTTCGGGGACCCCGCGCGGCGGGGAGACCGGTGCGGATGGGGCGTCACCCGACGACGGCGCCGTCCACCAGGCCAGCGCCAGCAGGGCGAAGGCCGTCGCGGCGCGCCGCCCGCCCTGCGGGTCGGCGCTGATGACTTCCCGCACCACCGCGCTGCACCGGACGAAGTGGTCCTCGACGGCGTGCAGGGCGGCGCCCGTGCCGTACTTGCCGGTCTCCGGCCGGTAGGGGATCTCGGCGAGGGAGTTGTTCGGCCGTCGGCGGCGTTCGTACCCGGCCGCCTCCTCGGCCGCCGCGAAGGCCGGCGCGTACCGTTCGTACTCGGCCTGTCCCACCAGGGACGGCGCCGGACGCCGGGCCAGGAACGCCTCCGCCGCGCCGGTGACGATGCGCCGGGCGTCGCCGGTCCGGCGCGGTCCGGGCAGGACACGGATCCGCACGTGCGGCCCGGCCTCCCAGTGCCGGAGGAAGAACAGGCCCTCGGCCGCCTCCTCGGCGGCCAGCCGGGCCGTGATGTCGCCGAGGAGGTCGCCGGCCACCGCGTCCAGGTCCCCGTCGTAGAAGACGTGGACGCCCAGCCACGAACGGGGCTCCGGGGCCGGCGCCGGACTCCCCCCGCCTGCGTGGTGCGGTCGTGTCACGGCCGTCCGTCCCCGCTCACGCCCAGGACGAGTTCCGCGACGTGCGGGTCCGGGCCGGATCCCGGCGCCAGGGGGTCGGGGAGCGCCTCGGTGAACACGACCGCCCCCGCGTCCGGCCGCTGGAGCACGCCGACCAGGCCCTGGACCAGGAACCAGCTCCCGAAGTCGAGGTACATCGGCTTGCGCCACTTCGTCGACGCCGGCCTCGGACCCTCCTCGGAGGTCCGCCACAGCGTGAGGAAGCACCGCTGCGGGAGCCGCTCCGTTCGGCGCCACTCCTCCAGCCGGAGGAGGTACTGTCCGCTCCGCTCCCCGGGACGGATCACGGGGACCTCGGACACCGGGAAGCGCCGGGCGCCCCGGACGAGGGTGAGCCCTCCCGCGGTCAGCCGCGGCCGGTCGCGGCGCAGGCCGGCCGCGGCGGTGACGGGCGGAGCCGGTGCGGGTGTGAGCACCTCACCGGAGAGGATCGACAGCAGGTGGGAGAAGGGGTACTGCCACAGGGACACCATCATGCCGGTGTGGACCACCCGCACGGGCCGCCGGTGGCGGCGCGACCACAGGGCCAGCAGCCCGGTCTCCTCCTCGACGCGCACCAGCAGGTCCTCGACCGCCAGGGTCGTGTCGCGGTCGCCCGGCACTCGCATCGGGGCGTCGCCGAGCGTGTAGGGCAGCACCTGCCGGTGGTCGTTGAGCGACAGGCCGAACCGGTCGCTGAAACAGGCGTAGACCGGGCCTCCCGGGAGGTCCGGGAAGCGAGGGGGCGCCTGGAGCCGGCCGGGGTCGGTGAGGTGGTCGATCCGGGCCCGTACGGCCCCGAATCCGGGCATGACCGTGTTGACCACGACGGCCGGCCCGGGCCCGTCGCCGGGCACGACTTGAACGGCGGCGTCGAGGGAGCGCACCGGCGGGACCCACGCGGGAAAACCCGCCGCGGCGGTGCGCAGCCGCTCCGTTCCGATCACGACCGGTTCCGGCCAGGCCGGGGCGCCCGTGGGCGCGGGCACCGGGCCCGAGACCGGGTAGGGGGCGATGGCGGCGGTGGCCGCATCGCACACGCCCGCCAGCCGGCGCACGGATTCCCACGCGCTCTCCCGGGCCGACATGGCGGTGGGCGACGCCAGCCACGCGTTCAGCTCCCGGTAGATGTCGCCGGTCGCCTTCCGGGCCTTCTGCAGCTCCCGGTAGAAGCGGACCAGCGGCATCGTCCCGCGTGCCGCGACGGCCTCGCCCAACAGCTCGGTCAGCACGAGCCGGGCGGGCAGCCACAGTGCGAAGGGCGCCAGCCACCGCCGCAGCGCGTCGAGGTCGTCCAGGACCGGTTCCCAGGCGGGGACCGAGCAGGACGCCAGCGGTCCAGGGGTCACGGCGCTGTCCCGCAGGCCGTTGATCGTCCTGGTGGCGAGGTACGCCCCCAGCGGGTCGGAGGCCGGTGCGTGGGCGGCGAGTCCCCGCACCTGTCCGATCACCCTCCGCCGGTGCTCCCGGTAGGGCTCGACCCGGTCCAGCGGCACCCGCGTCGAGAGGGTCCGGTCCAGCTCCCGCAGGTCGTCGGCGAGTGCTCGGGCTCCGGGGTCGGCCGGGTGGCGGTCGTCCAGCCACGCCGCGCAGTCGCCGAGCATCGTCTCGAACCGGGACACGGGGACGACGCGGACGAGCAGCCCGGCCTTGAGGAGGTGGTCGATGAAGGCGTCCACCCGCTCGGCCGGTTCGGCGCCACCGCCGCACAGGCGCCGGCGCAGCTCCCGGCGGGACAGTCCGGCCGCCTCGGCCCCGAGCAGTGCGACGACGTCGAGCACCGCCGGGCGGGCGGGGATCGAGCAGGGGGCCTGGGAGGCCGTGGGGCCGATGTAGCCGATCGTCCCGCCGTCCCGCTCGGCGGTCGGGTTGAGCCTGAGCACCGCCTCATCGCGGAGATCGGGCCGCGAGGCGGCCAGCTCCGCGATCCTCTCCCTGAGCCCGTGCTCGGCCGGCTCGTGGACGCCGAGGGCCTGCCGGGGGTGGACCGCCACCGCAGGGCCGTCGGCCGCCCATTCGACCGGCCCGCTGGTCAGGAAGGCGCTCAGCGGACTCGTCTTGGCCGCGGCCCGGGCCACGTAGCGGGCGAGTGTGGACACGGTGCGCGGCCGGGGCGAGCGCGCCGGATCCCCGAGCCACTTGTCGAGCTCCGCGGCGAGCGCGGGGCTGGAGACGTCCAGGCCGATCCGGAACGCCGGGTCGGCGGCGGTCCCGACCAGCAGGTCCCGGCGTTCGGCCGCCTCGGCGTCGAGGACGCGCTCCAGCGACGCCTCGGCCGACCGGAGGCCGTCCAGGTCCGCCAGCCAGCGCCGGATGTCGCGGGCCGGCCCGGCAGGCAACCGGTCGGCGAGGTCGGGCGCCCATTCCTTGGCCGTGGGCCGGCGTCCCCGGTACAGCGCCCGGCGGAGTCCGACGAGCCGCGGCCGCAGGGGCTCCCGCTCGGGCAGGGCGCCGATGACCGGGTGCAGGGCGTCCGCCGCGGACCGGCCCCGCTCGGCCACGGCGGACCGCCGCGCGAGGATCTCGTCGACGGCCCGGCCGGTGGAGGGGAAACGGAGGGTGTCCAGGACCCCGCTGGGCAGCCCGGCCCGGCGGAACACCGCCGGGCCGGGCCGCACCGGATCCGTCACGGCCGCTGCGGCATCACCGTGCGTGTACATCGTCGGTGGAGGCTCCACCCTGCAACCTTCCTTTCCGCAGCGACACGGGACCGATCGATCAGAGGGGCCTGTCCGGCGCGGCACTGCCGCCGCCGCAGCCACCGCCGCCACTGCCGCAGCTGCCTCCGCAGGTGCAGCTCGCGTAGCAGTTGCAGGTGATGTAGGCGCGCGAGGCGTCGTACTCGGTCATGCCGTGGCCGGCGGCGAGCGACTCGCCCACGGTGCCGTCGGCCACAAGGTCGAACACGTCGACGGGAAGATCGTCGATGTCGAATCGCGCCGCGTTCCGCTGGGTCGCCATGGTTCCTCCTTTCCTTGCCAAGCCCGCGGTCGGGCTTGCTGCAAGGAAGGATCCCCAGGCCGCCGGTCCCGGTCAATCGTGTTCAACCAGGCGACGGGCGGGCAGCACGAAGCCTCCCCGCGCCGGTGGAACGGCGGCGGGGAGGCCGTGCGGGCAGGGTGGCGAGCGCTACGGAGTGAGCCGCGTCGCGACCAGCTCGGCGTAGAGCGCGTCTCCGGCCGCGAGTTCCTCGTGGTCTCCGGTCGCGCGCGCGGCACCGCCGTCCAGGACGACGATCCGGTCGGCGAGCCGGACGGTGGACGAGCGGTGCGCTACGACGACCACCGTCGCCGTACCGGCGATGTCGCGGATCGACTCCAGCAGCGCCGCCTCGTTCTCCGCGTCCAGGTGCGAGGTCGCCTCGTCGAGCAGCAGCAGTCTGGGCCTGCGCAGCAGGGCCCGGGCGATCGCCACACGCTGCCGCTCCCCGCCGGACAGCGTGCTCCCCCGGTGCCCGACGACGGTGTCCAGCCCTTCGGGGAGCCCCGCCACGAGGTCGGTGAGCCGGGCCCGTCCGAGGACCTCGCGGATCTCGGCCTCGCCCGCATTCAGGGCGCCGAGCAGGAGGTTGTCGCGCAGCGTGCCCGCGAGGACCGGACTGTCCTGCTCCACATAGCCGATCGCGTGCCGCAGCTCGGCGACCGGCCAGTCGCGCACGTCGCGGCCGCCGAGGAGGATCTCCCCGGCGGAGTGGTCGTAGAAGCGTTCGATCAGGTCGAGCACGGTGGACTTGCCGGCTCCGGAGCGGCCGACGATCGCCGTCACCGCGCCGGCCGGAGCGGTGAACGACAGGGCCCGCAGCACCTCCTCCCCGGGCCGGTAGGCGAAGCGGACGGACGCGAACCGCACGTCCAGCGGCGCCCCGCCGCGGACCGTGCCGGGCGCGGGGTGGACCGGTTCCGCCGGGTACTCCAGCACCTCGCCCATCCGGGTCACGCTCGCGATCCCGACCCGGTACGCGGCGACCGCGCCGACCAGGTTCTGCATCGGCATGACGAGGTAGAAGACGTAGAGCAGGAACGCGACCAGGGCGCCGACCGTCAGCTGCTCGGTCGCGACCCGGGCCCCGCCCACCGCGAGCACGGCCACGAACGCCAACTGGAACGTCATGCCGGTGGCCCTCGCGGCGACGGTGCTCCAGGCCGAGGTCCGGACCGCCTCCGTGCACGCCAGCCCGACGGCGGCGTGGAGGTGGGCCTCCTCGGCGGCCTCGGCGCCGTTCGCCCGGATCGTGCGGATCGCGCCGATCGCGCGTTCGATCGCCGCGGTCATGGCGCCGACCGCCTCCTGCGCGGCCAGGCTCGACCGCTGGACACGCGGTGACAGCACGTGCATGATCACCCCCGCCGCGACCGAGACGGCCAGTGTGACGGCCAGCAGGACCGGATCGAGGTAGGCCATCAGCGTGATCGCCACGGCGATCACGGGCAGGTTGGTGCCGACTCCGGCCAGCACCTCGACGGCGAGCATGTGCAGTGCCGCGGCGTCGGTGGTCAGGCGGGCCAGCAGGTCGCCGGGTTGGAGCCGGTCGACGGTGCGCGCGTCCACGCGCAGCAGCCGGGACAGCAGGGACCGCCGGGCGTCCCGCACCAGGGTGATCGCGATCCGGTCCAGGAGGAACCAGCCGAAGGCGCCCGCCACGGCCCCGCCGGCCAGGAGGCCGACGGTCATCAGTACCGGGGCGGTCACGTCTCCGCCGTCGGCCACCCGGTCGATGAGCCGTCGGGTCAGCAGCGGCAGCACCAGTCCGCCGGCGGAGGCCGCCAGGGAGAGCAGGATGCCGACGGCCGCCCCGCCGCGATAGGGGCGCAGTCGGCCCAGGACGGCCCGCCAGGCGGGTCGCGGGGCGGCGCCGGTGGACGTCGTCACGTGGGCTCCTCGGAGTCAGGGGAACGGGTGCGGGTGGGGGTTGACCTCGTCCTCGCGCATCGGGCGGTCGGCGAGCCCGCGGCGCCGGCGCGCCTCCAGCAGCCGCGGCAGGCCCGTGGTGCGGCGGTTGCGGTGGCCGAAGGTCATGGACAGCGTTCCGGGGACGAGCACCTTGGCGCAGTGCAGGTCCGCCTCCCGCAGTTCGTCGGGGGTCTGGTCGACCACCACGACGTCGAGGCCGTCGCGGAGGTACCGTCCGACGACGGCGCGCATCACGGTGTCGATGTCGTCGTCGGCGAACTCCCCGGTTCGGACGCCGACGTCGCCGACCGGGCGTGTGGGGGCGAGGCCGGTGAGGAAGCCCAGCCGTTCGGCGGTGCGCGGCTCGCAGTAGAGGAGCGGGTGGTCCTCCATATCGCGCACCGCCTCCGGGTCGTCGGCCATCCGGGCCGCCCGTGCGGCGACTTCCGGGTGCGCGAAGTGCTCGATCGCGTAGGACAGGCCGGCGCCGAGCTCGGACAGCGCGCCGCGGACCGCACGCGCGCCGGTGAGGTGGGCGCCCGCCGCGCAGCGCAGGGCGGCGCCGGTCGAGCCGGCCGGGGCGGTGGCCATCGCCCACACGGCGGGGATCCCCTGCTCGGTCGTGATGTCGAAGAACCTGATGTCGTAGCCGGTCTCCGCCCGCAGCACGGCCGCCTGCAGCCGGTCCGCCTCGTCCAGGGTGGCCGGGTCGATCTCCGGGCCGGGCAGGCGCGCGTACCAGGTCATCAGGAACGCGTCGCGTTCGGCGACCTCCAGCACCCCGTAGAGGACGGCCTCCTGGAGGCTGCCGCCCAGGGCGCAGCCGTTGGAGATCTCGTAGACGAAGCCGCCCCCGTGCGGTCCGAGGCCGTAGTAGGCCAGGGGTTCGGGCACCAGGATCGGGGCGCCCCTCAGGAAGGACCACCCCCACACCCAGCGGTAGGACCGGTCGGGGTCGAACGGCGCGTAGGGGAAGCCCGGCCGGTCGTACTCCCGCGGCGGGTGCAGCCCGAGGGTACGCGGGTCCAGCGCCCGGTCGGCGAGCTCCCGGTGGGAGCCGACGGTGACCTGTCGGCCCGCCGCCGGTGTGGCGGCGAACCGTTCGAGCCCTTCGAGGATCGCCGTGGTGCGGCTGGTCCGCCGCTGCGGCGAACGGCCGTACCCGGCCATGCCGTGGTGCGGTCCGGCCTGTTCGGCGGTGGTGACGATCTGCGCGCCCTCGGTGCGGTCGTGCAGGCGCCGTAGGACGCCCGTACGGGCGTCGACGTAGCGCGCGGTCAGGCTCTCCAGTTCCACGGGGAGATCGCGGCCGCGGGCCGCCCCGGGACGGTGGGCGGGGCGCGGCACCGGTCGGCCGAGGGTGTCGTCGGGGGCGTCCGGCCGCGGGGACGCGCAGGTCTCGCAGGCCGGATCGGGCAGGACCCGGTGCGTCGTGACCGTGAGGTCCCGCAGGTCGACGCAGAGCACGGCGTGGCGGGTGCGGGGGGCGGTTCCGCGTGCGGCGGAGCGGACGTCGTCCTCGACGAGCGCCGCGGCCAGCCGGGCGGCCTGACCGGTGAGCAGTGCCGGGGCGCGGTCCAGCCGGCCGCTGTGGAGCCGTCGGGCGGCCTGTTCGCCGGAGTGACCCATCCTCCGGTACCGGGTCTGCGCGCAGCGCGCGCACCCCCGTTCCCCGGGGACCTCCCAGGGGCCGATGACCAGCCGGTCGATCTCGGTGCGCACCGGCAGCAACGGGCCGCGGGCCCGTGCCCCCTCGGGCACGGGGTCCGCCCAGCCGTCCGCGGCGAACACGGTCGGACCACCGGTGGGGGCGTCGCCGGACGCCGGGCGGACGGACACCCCCAGGCGTTCGGCGACCGCGTCGGCGATCAGGCCCCGTCCGACGACGGCCGGTCCGGGCAGCGGGTAGGTCACAGCAGCACCACCTTGAGTGTGTGGGGAAGGAGCGCGGCCGCGGCCGGGTCGTGGTCGAGCGGGACGACGACGGCCGTGCGGCCCGCCGCGGCCAGCGCGGCGAGGACCGTGCCGGGGTCCGGCGCGGCGGGGTCCGCCCGGACCTCCTCCCCGGTCGCGGGGGCCCGGGGCGCGGTCGCCTGCGGCGGCCGCCGCAGGTCGCCGTGGATCCACCGTTGGACGGTGAAAAGGGTCCTGAGCAGGCCGTCGGTCCAGGCCCGTCCGGCCGGGCCCGCGGTGCGCTCCAGGACGAGGTCGCCGCGCCGGAACGACAGGGCCGTGACACCGTGGCGGCCGCCGTGGTCGTACACCTGCGGCAGTTCGCCGAGTTCGGCGAGGATCAGGGCGCAGCGCCGCCCCGCCTCGTCGAGCGTCGCCGGGTCCACCCGGACCGGCCGTCCGGCGGTGTCACCGACCAGCCGCGGGTCGCTCCACCAAAGCCCGGCCACGGCCCGCTCCAGGGCCGCGTCCCAGGACTCCCCTGCGGCGGCCGCCGCGGTGCCGGCGGCCGGGCCGCTGAGCCGGGGGAAGACGGCGGCGGCGGGGACCCGTACGACGCGGTCGGCGACCAGGTCGTATCCGGCGACGAGGCTGTGGGGGCCGTCCGGCGCGTCCACCAATCGGCGCGGGTCGACGAACCGTTCCGCGTACCAGGTGAGCGCCGATCGGGCGGCCTCGATCCGGGCGGTCGCGTAGTCGAACGCGACGGCGCGCACGACCGCGGCCCCCTCCCAGCCCGTGTCGGAGAGGGGGTCTCGGATCTGCGCCTCGGCGACGTGCACCGGGCTCTGCGCGGCGCCGTCGTCGGGCAGGTACCGGAACAGGCCGAAGACGTCGTCGGCGGCGCGGACCGCCGTCCGCGCGAACTCGGCGTCGGCCACAGCCGGGCGGTCGCGTAGCGACGCGACCCGGTCCCGGCCCCCCTCGCCGCCGCCCGGGGGCACCGGCAGCCGGCGGGGGTGCCGGAGGCAGTGGTGGCGGTGCGCGGCGAGGTCGGGCCCGATCCGGATGACATCTCGCTCCCACCGGGGGGTGCCGGTGCCGGTCGCCCAGTGGAACGCCGACCGCGCCACGGCGGCGGCCACCACCTCCCGGTGGGCCGCGGTCGGCTCCACCGGCGGCCGCGGGCCGGGTGACCGGTCGAGTACCGAGCCGGGGCGCGCCGGCGCGAGCGGGTCACCCGGGTCGGCGCGGGGGTCCGCGATCGGCGGCAGCCAGAGGTCGGCCCCGTCGGGCAGCACGGCCGCCAGCGCGGTCCCCGACCCGGCGCAGCGCGCGTCGAGCCGCAGCAGCCGCGCCGGGTCCGCGACGACGGCGACGACGAGGTCGCGACCGGTGACGGTCTCGGCTCGGGCGCCGTCCGCCCCGAGGGGGAGGGTGTCGACGCGGAGCACGCCGGCGGAGCGCAGGTGCTCCCGGATGGGCGCCGCCCACGCGGCCTCGGCCAGCACGGCCACGGAGAGGTCCCGGAACCGGCCGAACGCCGCGGCGGCGTCGCCGTGGTGCGCCGCCAGGTAGGAGAGCTCGGGCGCGAACCGCTCGCGGACCGGGGAGTCGAGTGGTGGCGGCCCCGTCGGCTCCTCCACCACGGCGCCCGCGTCGCGCAGGCGCCCGAGTACGGCCTCCAGCGCGGGCGTGTGCGTGTCCGGGAACCGCGCGCCGAGTTCGGCGGCCGTGAACCGGCCGTCCAACCACGGCGACAGCGCCTCCACCCAGCGGGCGAACGACGTGCCGCCCACCCAGGTCCGCTCCCGCGGTGCGATGATGTAGGTGCCGTCGTCGACGGGTGCCAGGTAGGCGTCGTCGTGCAGGCGCAGCTTCACCGGCGGCCTCCTTCTTCTTGTGCCGGTCCGGCGGGGACACCGAGGAGGAACTCGCCGACGAGGTCCTCCTCCAGCGGGTCGAGCCCGGTCAGGCGGCCGAACGCGTGCCGGGTGCTGGTGCCGAGGGCGCAGCCGGCCAGGCCCATGGCGGTGGCCACCAGGTTCATCGTCTGCATCAGCGCCCCCACGTGCTTGAGGATCAGGGCGTAGGCGAGCCCCTCGTAGGCCCACATCAACCGCTCGAACCGGGCGCTGATCAGCAGCAGCGCCTGGGGGGCGCCGGTCTGCGAGGTGGCGCTCCCGACGCCGTCCACGAGCAGGCGCCCCGGGCCGTCCATCGGGCGGACGAGTTCGAGCCGGTGGTCGTGGCCGTCGTAGTGGTAGGTGCCGGGTTCGAGCCCGGCCACCCGGGCGGCGACGACGTAGACCTCCAGCTCGTGCGCCGCGCCGCCGGAGGGGTAGGGGCGGTACTGGAGTTCCATACCGTCACCCGGTCGGCGGTGCACGGTGCGCGCGGTGCGGTACAGGAACTCGGCGAGCCGGTCGCAGGTGAGCGGGTTCCGCGGGTCGTGCCGGCGCAGGGAGCGCCGGCTCTCCAGGACGGAGGTGAACGGCGGGTCGGTCCCGCGCAGCCGTTCCAGGTCCGGGCGGCGCAGCTCGACCGCTGGCCCGGAGGGCTCGGGCCTGGGGGGAGGCGCCGGGGCGTACTCCGCTCCCCAGCCGGTCCGCCCGAGCCTGAACCCCGGTGTATAACCCCGGCTGCTCTGGTGGAACTCCAGGTCGGCCCACGACCACTGCCGTACCCGGAACTCCTCGTCCTCGTCGCCGACCACCGCCAGCCCGGCCCACAGCAGGTCGTGGCGCAGCCGGGCGGCCACCGCCTCGTCCAGGCCGGGAACCCGCCGTTCCCCGCCGGGATCGGCCAGGACCACGGCGGCCTCGGGCCGGTGCACGACCACGGCCGCCCAGGCGCGCGGCGAGGAGACCCACAGCAGGCCGTCGGCCGACGCCCGGACGGCGGTGAAACGGGACAGGCGCGGCCGCCCGGGAGGCGGCGGGACGGGCCGCGCGGCGGGCGAGCGGTGGGGTTCAACGGTGAAGACGGGGCCGTCCGCGTCATGGACGGTGACCGCCAGCCAGCCTCCGCTGCGCAGCCGGTCCAGCAGCGCGCCGGTGCCGTCGTCCCGGACCGTCATCCGGTGCGATCCGTCGACCAGCGTTCGGACGACCGCCTCCTCCTCGGGTGTGACCGGTTCCTGGTCGGGGAGGTCGACCAGCGACGTCCCGCGCGGGTGGCGCATGCTCTCGACCCCGCCGCGCAGCCGCACGGTCTCGTACGGTCCCGTGTCCGGCGGGCTCATGTCACCGCTCCGGCGGCGGGGGCGTCCCAGGAGCGGATCAGGTCGGCCCACGACCGCCCCGTGCGCCGCTCCACCGCCTCCGCGAGCAGGTGGCAGAGGAACAGCCGGTGGTGCGGCGTGATCCCGAGCCGGGTGAACTGGAGGTACATCAGGTTGAGTGCGAGCCGGTACACCGCGAAGTCGGCCGAGGGCCCGACCCGCGTCGTCCAGTGCCCGCTGGACAGCAGGGCGTGGTGGAACGGGCTGTCCGCGGCCCGCGGGTCGTCCCGCTGGCCGTCCAGGGGGTCGATCCGCAGTGCCGGGAGCAGCCCCCGCTCGTAGAGTTCCGCCCCGGCCGACCGGTACCGCGCGATGAGGTCCGCGAACTCCGACGCCCGGGGGTCCCCCGGGGAGCCCGGACCGACGAGCCGGTCGATCCGGTCCGCGAGCGCACGGGCGTGGGACCGGTAGCGGTCGTCCCACTCGCGGCGCCAGGGGGCGCGTTCGGGCAGGTAGGACAGGTACGCCTCGGCGTGGGACCGGTAGCTGAGGTAGCCGACGGCGATGCCGCCGTCGACCAGCCGGTCGGCCAGGACGGCCATGGTGTCGAAGACGACGGCGGGCAGGCTCGCCCCGGCCGCGACCTCAGCGGTGACCTCGAAGGCGTGCTCGTTGGCGTCCCGCAGGAAGTCCGCGACCAGGGCCGCCGCCTCCGGCGTCCGGTGCACCGCCATCCGGTCGTCGTAGTCGTCGACGTGCCAGGAGTTGTCGGGGAACCACGGGGTCAGCGGGCCCGGCTCCTGCTCCTGTTCGGCCGTGCGGCGGTGCAGCGGCAGGAGGGCGCCGACGTCGGTCTCTGTGGCGGGCAGCGCGGCGAGGTAGGGGTCCAGTACCTGGGCCACCATCGGCAGGGCCGCGCGGAACTCCCCGCTCCCCGCCTCGACGTTGAGGCGCAGGTGCGGCCCGCGCCGCCAGTGCCGCACGAACCAGTTCCGCAGTCCGCGGCGCTCCAGCTCGCGGGAGACCGGCCACAGGGCCTCGGCCACCAGCTGTGACGTGGCCTCGCCGTGGTGGTGGACGTGGATGCTGTGCCACGACCGGGCGTCCATCATGGTTCTCCGTTCTCCTCTTCCGGCGGGCGGTGGGGCCGGTCCGGGACGCCGGGGGGCGGTGCGGCCGCTCCGGCGCCGCCGACCCGGTCGCCGCACCGGTTCCAGACCAGGGCGCAGGCCCGCGCGACGTCGTGCAGCGCCCGCCGGGCGTGGTCGGGCATACCGTCGGCCAGTTCTTCGGACCGCTTCGTCAGGCCCAGGGTGGCCGAGGCCAGGCGCAGTACCGCCCGGCCGTGTTCGGAGCCCCACAGGGAGGGGTCGCGGGCGAGCTGCTCGACCCGGGCCGCGGCGTCGCGCAGCACGGCGGCCGCGGCGTCCGGCTCGGGCCGGTCGCCTCCCGGGTCCGGGCAGGTCGGGCCGTGCGCGGCCTTGCGGCGGACGTCCAGTGCCGTGCCCACGGAGATCCCGGCGTGGCGGGCCACGACCCGCAGGCTGGCCTCGGGGTTGTGGCGCATGAACTCGGCCGCCGCCTGCCGGCCCGCGGCCGCCGACCGGGGCTGGCGGCGCCCGTCGCTGCCGATCCGCATGTTCACGTGCAGTCTTTCGTCACCTGAACGGCGGCGTCGGGCGGCGACCGTGCCCGGCGACACCCCGCAGGTCGCCGCGATACGCCGGTCCGACCAGTGGGGGAACGCCTGTAGGACACGGGACAGGGCCGCCAGCCGGTCCCGCATGGGCAGGGGCAGGCCGTGGGAGACGTTGAGGCGGACGGCCAGGATGTACGCGTCCTCGTCCGACCCGTCGAAGTACCGCACCCGTATCGAGGCGCGCCCCCGGCTCCGGGCGGCCTGGAGGCGGTGCATGCCGTCCACCACGCGCATGGCCGGGCGCTGCACGACGATGGGCGGCAGCTCGTCGACGATCTCGGCGAGCCGCGCGACCCGGGCTGGGTCGGTGCCGTCGAGCCGCGGGGAGCGGGCGTCCCTCAGCAGGGCGACCCGGGCGGTCTCGACGGGGAGGCGGGCGAGCACGGGATCCGGGGCGGCGGACCGCCGTTCCCGGGTGCTCATCCCCGTCGCCACGCCCGCTCCCGCGCCGACAGCCGGCCGCCGGGGGCGTTCCGGGTTTCGGGGTCGGCGGTCCGATCGAAAGCGCTGGGCATGCGTTCTCCGAGGGGTGAGGGGGCCGACCGGCCACGCCCGCCGCCGTGGACGGGCTCGCGTTCGGTGGCAGGATCCTCCCGGCCCGACCTTGAACGGACCTTGCGGCGACCTTGAACCGCGGTGCGCGCGCCGCGGGACGGGCCCGGCCGCCCGGCCGACTCCCGGCGTCCTCCGGGCCGCGCGCCGCCCGGAGGACGCCGGCGGCCGCACCGCCGAAAGCGGTGCGGCCGTCGGACAGGGCCCGGTCCCGCGCTCACTCCTCGGGCCGGGCCTCCTCCATGCGCCGCACCCTGACCTCGGTGATGGTGCGGCCGCTGGTCCGGGCGACCTCCGCGGTCCACCCGCCGAAGTCGACCGTCTCGCCGGGCTCCCGCGGGATGTGGCCCAGGACGGCGATGACCAGGCCCGCGACGGTGACGTAGTCGCCCTCGGGCGGGTCGGTCAGGGACAGGTCGATGTCGGACAGGTCGTGCACCGGGTAAGTGCCCGGGAGCGTCAGGGTCCCGTCGTCGTTGGAGACCACGGTGCGGATGTCGGAGTCCGTCTCGTCGTAGATCTCGCCGACGATCTCCTCCAGCAGGTCCTCCAGGCTGACGATGCCGTCGATGCCGCCCATCTCGTTGACGATCACGGCCAGCTGCTGGTGCTCGGCCGTCATCTGCCGCAGCGCCAGCGAGACGACCAGCGAGTCGGGCAGCAGCATCGCCTCGCGGGCCACGTCCCGGGCGGTGCCGGTGCCGCGGACCAGGTCGGACCAGTGGACGATGCCCAGGACGTCGTCGAGGTCGTCGTCGGCCACGACCGGGGCGCGCGAGTGGCCGTGCTCGGCGAGCATGCGCGTGGCCTCGGCGGTGGGGGTGGCCGCGGGGATGGTGAAGACCTCGCCGCGGGGGACGACGACCTGGCGCAGCCTGCGGTCGTCGATCTCGAAGGCGCCGCTGATGATGGTGCGCTGCTCGCGGGTCATGCCGCGCTGGGCGGTGAGCATGTCGCGCAGCTCCTCCTCGCCGACCTCCTCGCGCGCGGCGGAGGGGTCCCCGCCGGTGAGGCGGACGACCAGGTCGGTGGACACGCTCAGCAGCCACACGACCGGGCGGGACAGGGTGGCGAGCAGGTTGAGCGGGCGGGCGACCATGAGGGCCCAGCCCTCGGCGCGCTGCATGGCGATGCGTTTGGGGGCCAGTTCGCCGAACACCAGGGTCACGAAGGTCAGGACGACGGTGACCAGGATGACGGACACGGGCCCCGCGGCGGAGCCGAGGAAGCCCAGCGGCTCGACGAGCGGCTGGGCGAGCGCCACCGCGGCGGTGGCGGAGGCGAGGAAGCCGGCGAGGGTGATGCCGATCTGGATGGTGGCGAGGAAGCGGTTGGGGTCGCGGGCCAGGCGGGCGACCGCCCTGCCGCCGGGCCCCCTCTCCTCCAGTTGTCTGATCTGGCCTTCGCGCAGGGTGATCAGGGCGATCTCGCTGCCCGCGAACAGTGCGTTGACCAGGACGAGGACCAGGACGAGGCCGATCTGCACCCCGTAACTCTCCATGACTGCGGTCATCTCCGATGCGGATGGTGGTGGTGGCCCTGGGGCCGTTTCCGTGCCGACTCACCCTTTCACACGGCGGCCTCCCGGCGTCCGGACGCACACGCCGCATCCCGCCCGGTATTCGGTGTTGCTATGTACCGGTAGTCAGTACTACTATGCAGTGGTACTCAGCGGCAACGAGTAGTGAAGGGAGGCACCCATGGGAAGGCAGGCGACGGAGATGCTCAAGGGGACCCTGGAGGGCATCGTCCTCGCGGCCCTGTCCGGCCGGCCCGCGCACGGCTACGAGATCACGGCGTGGCTGCGGGACCAGGGCTTCACCGACATCGCCGAGGGCACCGTCTACGCCCTGCTCGTCAGGTTCGAGCAGCGCGGCCTCGTCGACGCGCGGCGGGTCCCGTCCGGGAAGGGCCCGCCGCGCAAGGTGTACTCGCTCGGTTCCCGAGGGCGGGAATACCTCGAAGAGTTCTGGGGGAACTGGGGTTTCCTCGCGGAAAAGATCGAACAGCTCCGAGAAGGGGGCCGGTAGCCATGGCGGCTGAATGGATCGAGAAGGTCACGGGATCGTTCGAGGACAAGAAGCGCTACAAGCGGTACAAGGCGCGCGTCAGGGAACTGCCCGAGAACCACCGCACGGCCGTCGAGGCGCTCGACCGGTACCTGATGTACTTCGGGGCCATCACCAGGGAGGACATCCTCCAGACGATGCTGGACGACCTCATCGACCTGTTCGAGCAGAGCGCGGCGAACGGGACGCCGGTCCGCCAGGTCGTCGGGGAGGACCCCGTCGAATTCGCCGAGGCGTTCCTGGCGAATTACTCCGAGGGCCGGTGGATCAAAAAGGAACGGGACCGGCTGGTCGAGGCCATCGACCGCGCGGCCGGAGAAGACGGCGAAAAGGACGGGGAATCCCTCTGATGGAGACGAAGACACGGCCGGTACCGGCGATCCGCCTGCGGGGCCTGGAGAAGTCCTACAAGGACCTGAAGGTGCTGCGCGGGGTGGACTTCGACGTGGAGCGCGGCGGCATCTTCGCACTGCTCGGCTCCAACGGGGCGGGCAAGACCACGCTCGTGAGGATCCTGTCCACCCTGCTCAGGGCCGACGGCGGGACGGCCGCCGTCAACGGCTTCGACGTCGCCGCGCAGCCCGCGCGGGTACGGGAGTCCATCAGCCTCACCGGCCAGTTCGCGGCGGTGGACGAGATCCTCAGCGGGCGGGAGAACCTCGTGCTCGTCGCCCGGCTGCGCCACCTCGGCGACCCCGGCGCGATCGCCGACGACCTGCTCGCCCGCTTCTCCCTCACCGAGGCGGGCGGGCGGCGGGTGTCGACCTACTCCGGCGGGATGCGCCGGCGCCTGGACATCGCGATGAGCCTCATCGGGAACCCGCCGGTCGTCTTCCTGGACGAGCCGACGACCGGGCTCGACCCGCAGGCGCGCGTCGAGGTCTGGGAGGCCGTCAAGGGCCTCGCCGACAGCGGCACGACGGTGCTGCTCACCACGCAGTACCTGGAGGAGGCCGAGCAGCTGGCCGACCGGATCGCGATCCTGCACCAGGGGCGGATCATCGTGAACGGCACCCTGGAGGAGCTCAAGAAGCTGCTGCCGCCCTCCGAGATCGAGTACGTCGAGAAGCAGCCGACCCTGGAGGAGATCTTCTTCGCGGTCACCGGCGGCTCCGGCGGGAACGGCGGGGACCGCCGGACCGCACCGAGCGAGAAGAAGTAGGGGACGGACCATGGCGACACACTTCCTCGGCGACACCGCCGCCCTGACCGGGCGCACCATGCGCCACGTCACCCGCAGCCCCGACACGATCATCACGACCGCGGTCATGCCCATCGCCATGATGCTGATGTTCGTGTACGTGTTCGGCGGCGCCATCGACGTCGGCTCGGGCCCGTACGTGAACTACATGCTGCCGGGCATCCTGCTCATCACGATCGCCTCGGGCATCGCCTACACGGCGTTCCGGCTCTTCACGGACATGCAGGGCGGGATCTTCGAGCGGTTCCAGTCCATGCCGATCGCCCGGTCGGGCGTGCTGTGGGCGCACGTGCTGACCTCGCTCGTCGCCAACGTCATCTCGCTGGCGGTGGTCGTGGGCGTGGCCCTGCTCATGGGCTTCCGCTCGGACGCCGGACCGGCGGCCTGGCTCGCCGTCGCCGGGATCCTGCTGCTGTTCACCCTCGCGCTGACCTGGATCGCCGTGATCCCGGGCCTGACGGCGACCTCGGTGGAGGGCGCGAGCGCGTTCTCCTACCCGCTCATCTTCCTCCCGTTCCTGAGCTCGGCGTTCGTCCCCACCGAGACCATGCCCGGCCCGGTGCGCTGGTTCGCCGAGCACCAGCCGGTGACCTCCATCGTCAACACCATCCGCGACCTGCTGTCCGGTCGGCCGGCCGGTGACGACGCCTGGACCGCCCTGGCCTGGTGCACGGGCATCCTCGTCGTCGCCTACGCCTTCGCGATGGCCACCTACCGCAGGAAGACCTCCTGACCACCGCCCCCCCCCGGCGGCGGCCCCCCCCGGGGGGCCGCCGCCCGTTCGCGTCTCAGGCACCCGTCGCCCGGACGGACGACGCGGCGGCGCGGGTCACCTCGCGGCGGGAAGGCGCCAGGGGCGCGCGGTGAGGCGGCGCAGGAGGGTCTCGGCCGGGCCCCGGCGGCCGGTGCGGCGCATCCACTCGGCCAGGAGCAGGGACACCGCCCAGAGCGCGGCGGAGACGCCCAGCCCCGCGGCGGCGCCGAGGTCGTCGGCCAGGCCCAGCGTGAACGGGTAGAAGAGCGCCACGAACACCACCGACTGGAACAGGTAGAAGGTCAGCGACCGGCGGCCCAGGGCGATGACGGCCGTGGCGAACGGGCCGTCCGTCGGCCGCAGGGCCCACAGGCCGACCAGCGCCGCCGCCGCGACGCCGCCCGCGTGCCCCGCCAGGACGTGCAGCGCGGAGAAGGCGTGCAGGGGCGCGGACGCGTCGACGGGCCAGACCCCGGTGACCACCAGCGTGTGGGGCAGCCGCCCGGCCAGGGAGACCGCCGTCAGCAGTACGGCGGCACGGACCAGCAGGGTCCGGTGGCGGGCCGGTTCCTCCAGGACGCGCAGGCGGGAGGCCCCGATGCCCAGGACCATGGCGGGGAGCACCGACACCACCGAGACCAGCGTCTCCAGCGGCCACGTCCACTGGAGGTTGGCGGCCACGTGCGCGACCGGGCCGTCGGCCATGAGGTGGGCGATCGTGGGCGGGACGCCCGCCTGCGCGAGGGCCACGGCCGGGGCCGAGACCAGCAGGACGCCCGGCACGAGGGCCACCGCCCCGACCCACGCCAGGGTGGCGGTGCGCGCCCGGGCCAGCGGGGCCGCCAGGAGCAGGGCGGCCCCGTAGACGGCGACGATGTCGAGCGGGAGCAGCAGGGTGTGGACGAAGCCGATGAGCAGCAGCACCAGGCCGCGGCGGCGCAGCAGGGACCGGACGTCCGGCCAGTCCGCGCCCCGCCCGGTCTCGCGGCGCAGGATCTGGCCCACGCCGTAGCCGAAGAGGAGCACGAACATCAGGCGGGCCTGGTCCTCGGCCAGCAGCGTCCCCGCGAACAGGGCCGCCCGGTCGGGGGCTCCCGTGCCCCAGTGCGCGAGGAGGGCGGGGACGTGCGCGACGGCGATGGCCAGGAGCATGACGCCGCGGGCCAGGTCGGGGGCCGGGGAGCGGGTCCCGGCGGGGACCTCCGTCCCGGGTCGGCCGGGGGGCATGTCGGTGTTCCCTTCCGTGTCGTTCAGGCGGGATGGACGGTGATGTCGCCGACCCCGGTGCGGGCGAGGACGCGGACGGTGCGCTCGTCCCCGTCCGGCCCGGCGGAGTCCTCCAGGGAGCGGTGGACGCGGCCCAGGCGGGTGTCCAGGTCCAGCCAGGCGGCGGTGGCCCGGCGCACGCCCACCTCGATGTCGCCGACGCCGACGCGCAGGGTGACCTCGTCGCGGACGACCTCGTCGACGCGGACGGTGCCGTTGGAGGACCGGATCTCCGCCCGGCCGTGCGCGCCGCCCACGTGGACGTGGCCGTTGGCGGAGGTGACGGCGAGTTCGCCGGCGACCTCGCCGATCTCGATCCCGCCGTTGAGCCCGGTGACGGTGGCGGCGCCCTCGACCCGGCCGACGCGGACCCGGTCGGATCCGGTCAGCCGCAGGTCGCCGGCCACGTGGTCCACGCGGACGGTCCCGTTGCCGCTGGCGAGGGTGGCTCCGCGGGCCCGCTCGACGGTCACGTCCCCGATGGAGGTGCGCAGGTCGCAGTGGCCGAGGTCGCCCTCGCAGAGGAGGTCGGCGATCTCGGTGCGGGCCCGGACCGGGGAGCCGGCGGGCAGGTCCACGCTCACCCGGACGGACCCCTGGTTCCGGGAGCCGAGCGAGGACAGGCTCCGGGGTGCCCTGACGGAGATCCCGTCGGCGGTCCGGGTGACCTCGATCCGTTCGGCCGCGCGCACGTCGGCCCCGGTGCCGGGGTCCGCGGGCGCCACCTCGACGAGGGTGTCGGCGCGGTCGGAGGCGGTGACGCGGACGGTGCCGATCTCGAGCCGCAGGACGAGCGGGGTCGGGCCGGGCGTGTCGAAGGCGGGCATGGCGGTCTCCTCACGGTCGGGGGCGGACGGGCGGGGGTTCATCGGACCCATCCGGTGAAGCTCTCGCGGCCGCCGCCGCGGGCGCGGGAGGCGGGGAGGTCGGCGGGGTCGAGGGCGGTGGCGACGACCCGCACGAGCCAGGCGTTGGTCGAGAGGCCCTCCTGCTCGGCGGCCGCGTCGAGGCGGCCCTTCAGGTGGGCGGGCAGGCGGAGGTTGACGCGGGCGGTGCCGCCCTCGCCTTCGGCGTCGGCGGGCGGCGCGGGCGGCAGGGGCCGGGCGGCCCGGACGCCGGCGGCCTCGGGCTCCGGCGGTGGCGGCGTGACGACGAACTCGGGGTCGCGGCCGCGCAGGCGGACGTCGACCGATCCCGGGGCCAGCTCGCGGGTGACCTCGGCCATGGCGTCGGACAGGACGTTGAGCAGCATGAGGCGGGCGGCGGAGTCCAGGGGCGCGACGAGGCGTTCGGCCAGGGCCCGGGCGTCGTCCCCGCCCGCTTCGGCGGCGAGGGCGAGTTCGTCCCTCAGCGCGGCGACATATGACGTGAGATCCATGGCGCCATAGTGGCACACAGATGGCGCAACTCAAAGGCATATCTGCGCCGAACCCACCAGAAAGAGGGATACGACTCCCCTGAACAGCAGGAATGGGATGGCGCCACGACACACCTCATGGCGCCAAGATGACACCGGATCGCCCCCGAGCGACACGCGGAGACCCCGGGCTCCCCGGCCGGAGCGCCCCCTACAGGGCCCGGGCCAGGGCGCGGTGGCGGCCGGGGCGGACGTCGTACTCCCGCACGAAGGCGGCGCTCAGCGCGTAGGCGCTGGAATAGCCCACCCGGCGCGCGATGGACTCGATGCTGTCGTCGCTGCGCTGCAACAGGTCGGCGGCCAGGCACAGGCGCCAGCCGGTGAGGTAGGAGATGGGCGGCTCGCCCATCACCTCGGTGAACCGGCGGGCGAAGGTCGCGCGCGAGACCTCCGCCTCGCGCGCCAGGCTCCCCACGTCCCACGGCCGGGCGGGGTCGTCGTGGATCGCGCTGAGCGCGGGTCCCACGACCGGGTCGGCCGCGGCCCGGTACCAGCGGGGCGCGGACGCCTCCGGCAGGGCGAACCAGTCGCGCAGGGTGCCGACCAGCACCAGGTCCAGCAGGCGGTCGAGCACCGCCTGCTGGCCGGGCTCGTCGCGCGCGATCTCGGCCTCCAGGAGTTCCAGGGGCGCCGAGCGCCGGTGCCGCCCCGGGACCACGAGGACGCGCGGCAGGGCGGTCAGCAGGCGGTCGGCGATCCGCCCGGTCGCCGTGTAGGAACCGGTGAGCAGCGCGTGCTCGGCGTCGAGGCGGGTACCGCAGGTCCGCACGCCCAGGGAGACGTCCTCCGGGGCGAGCGCCCTCCCCGCCCCGTCGGTGCAGGTCCCCTGGGCGGACAGGACGTAGAGGGGGGCGATCCGCGCGTCCGGGTCGCTGGTGACGCCGAACGGCCGCGGGCCGGTCACGACCGCCAGGTCGCGGTTGGACAGGCGCACGGGCCCGGCCCCCTCCTGGACGATCCACCCGTCCCCGCGCAGCATGGTCACGAGGGTCATCGACGCGCCCTCGTCGAACCCGATCGACCACGGCGGCGACATGAGGTTCCGCCCGACCAGGGCGCCGGAGGAACGGATGTGGTCGAGCACCTCGCTCAGCGTGTCCATGCCGCCAGCCTAGACGATCGCGTATCGATCCGAGCCTCGGAGGTATTCCCCCGTCTCACGGCGGCGGCTTGACTGGAGGGCGTCCGGCGGACCGCTCCGGCCGCCGCGCACCGACACGGAAAGGCGCACCATGACCATCGCCCACCGGCCCGAACCCGGCACCGCCCTGTGGGTGTACGCGCACCCCCGCCGCGGGTCGTTCAACGACCGGCTCTTCCGGGCCGGGACCGAGGCCCTGGCGGAGCGGTACGAGGTGACGGCCTCGGACCTGTACGCCCAGGGCTTCGATCCCGTGCTGGCCGAACGCGACCTGGGGGAGCCGGCGGGCCGCCCGGGGAACGTCGCCGAACTCGCCGGCGAGGCGTACTCCCGGGGCCTGCTCCCCGCGGACGTCCGGGAGGAGCAGGCGAAACTCGCCGCGGCCGAGCTGCTCGTCCTGCAGTTCCCGCTGTGGTGGTACGGGCCGCCGGCGATCCTCAAGGGCTGGTTCGACCGGGTGCTGACACAGGGGTTCGCCTACGGCGACCTCGACCCGGCCTCCGGCCTGCCCCGCCGCTACGGCGACGGCGGGCTGGCCGGGCGCCGCGCGCTCGTGGTGGTCACGGCGGGCGAGGACGAGCGCTCCATCGGGCCCCGCGGGATCAGCGGCGACCTCGACTCCCTCCTGTTCCCCCTCACCCACGGCACCCTGTGGTACGTCGGGATCGACGTGCTGGACCTGCACGTGGTCCACGACGCCGACTCCCTGGACGCGGAGGGCCTGGAGCACGAGGCCGGGCGGCTGCGCGACCGGCTGAAGACCCTGGACACCGAGCGGGCCCGGCCGTTCCGCCGCCTGCGGGACGGCGACTACCACGGCACGCGCGCGCTGCGGGAGGACCTGCTTCCCGGCCGCACCGACCTGGGCATCCACCTGGCCGGGGACGGGGAGGCCGACCGCTGACCCGGCCCCGCCGGCGCGGGCGTCCGGCCCGCGTAGCCGGCCGGGTCAGCGCGGGGCCGGGCCGGTCGACCGGCGGATGACCAGGTGGGAGGAGAGCACCACCTGCTGCGGGGCGGGCTGGGAGCGCGACAGGGACCCCTTGCGGGTGAGGAGCTCCACCGCGGCCCGCCCCGCCTCCTCGTGCGGCCCGGCGACCGTGGTCAGCGCGGGAACGCACAGGTCTGCGCCGAAGATGTCGTCGTAGCCGACCACGCTGGCCTGTTCGGGGACGGCCACGCCGCGTTCGGCGAGCCGCCGCAGCACGCCGATGGCGAGCAGGTCGTTGTGGGCGACCAGGGCGGTGGCGCCCGCGCCCAGCCCGGCGTCGGCCGCCACCCCGCCGCCTTCGACCCTGGGCGGGAAGGGGCCCAGCCGCCGCGCGGCCATGCCGCGCGCCTCGGCCGCGGCGCGCAGCGCCCGCCAGCGCTGGGCCGCGGGCCAGGAGCGGTGCGGCCCGGAGAGGTAGACCAGGGACCGGTGTCCCAGCGAGGCCAGGTGCTCAACGATCTGGCGGCTGCCCGCACCGTTGTCCACCACGGCGCTGGGCAGTCCCTCGACCTGCCGGTTGACCAGGACGAGGTTGTACTCGCGGGCCAGCTCCCGGGTGGTCTCCTCCCGCATGCGGCTGGCCGCCAGGACGAATCCGTCCACGGACCGGGACAGCCGCTCGATCCGGTTGCGCTCGTTGTCCGCCGACTCCTCGGTGTTGGCGAGGATGAAGGTCAGCCCCGCCTCACTGGCCCGCTTCTCCGCGCCCCGGATGGTGCCGAAGAAGTGGGGGTTGGTGATGTCGGGGACCAGCATCGCGATCGTCGCCTTGTGCCCGGACTGCAGGGCCGTGGCCAGCGGATCGGGCCGGTAGCCGAGGCGCTCGGCGACGGCGAGGACGTGCTCGCGGGTGGCGGGGTTGACCCGGCGGGGGTTGTTGAGGGCGCGGGAGACGGTGGAGGCGGCCACGCCCGCCTCGCGGGCGACGTCGTAGATGGTCGTGCGTCGGGGGGAGCTCATGGCTCCCGTTCCTACCCTCCCGCGGCAACATTTGGCAATCGCTTGCCATTCGATAAGCCCGAAACCTAGAGTTCACGGCACAACTCAGCAGAAAGTGGCCCACGCCACACTCACTCCGCTGATCAGCACGAACACCCCCCGCCGACCGGAAACCCCACTCCCATGACAGCCTCTTCCCGTCCACCCGCCCCCCCTGATCCCGCGCCCCCTGGCAACCGCCTCCCGGTGGCTCGAGAAGGCGGAACTGACCACCGGGGCGCTCATGCTCACGATGGTCTTCGCCCTGATGTTCACCCAGGCCGTGCAGCGCCACCTGCCGGTGGCCGGCTGGGTCTGGACCGGCGAACTCGCCCGGTACGGACTCGTGTGGCTGGCCTTCGCCCTGGCCGGGTATCTGGTCGGCCGCGACGAGCACATCACTCTGAAGATCGTCGACCTCTTCCTCCGGGGCCGGGCACTGCGGACGGTGTGGGTCCTGGCGAACCTCGTCGTGGCCGCGGTGGCCGCGGGGCTGGTCCTGGACGCGGCCGAACTGGTCTTCGGCGGTTCGCCCCAGCGCACCCCCGCCCTGGGCGTCCCGCTGTCCTGGACCTACGCCGTCCCCATGGCCGGCCTGGCCCTGGCCGGGCTGCGGGCCCTGCTCAACACCCTGCTTCCCACGCCTCCGGCCCTGGAGACCCGACCGAGCGAGGAGGCCCGATGAGCGCGGTACCGGTGATCCTGGGCATCCTCGTCCTGCTGGTCCTGCGCGTACCGGTGGCGTTCGCGATCCTGGGCCCCTGCCTGGTGTACATGTCCCTGACCGACCAGTCCACCGGCCTGAGCCTGCGCACCGCAGCGCAGGAGGTCAACAGCTTCCCCCTGCTGGCCGTCCCGCTGTTCATCCTGTTGGGGGTCGTCGCCGACCGCACCGGCATCGCCGACCGCATCTTCGCCTTCGCACAGGTGCTCCTGGGGCGGGTCCGGGCCAGCCTGGGCTATGTCAACATCGGTGTCAGCCTCGGGTTCTCCTGGATCAGCGGCGCCGCCATGGCCGACGTCGCCGGCACGGGGAAGATGATGGTCCCGGCGATGACCGGGCGCGGCTACCCCCGTCGGTTCACCCTGGGCTTGACCGCGTCCTCCAGCCTTATCAGCCCGGTGATGCCGCCGAGCATCCCCGCGATCGTGTACGCCTCGGTCGCGGCGGTGTCCACCGCCGCCCTCTTCGCCGCCGCCGTGGTCCCCGCCCTGCTCATCGCGCTCGGGCTGGCGCTGTACGTCTTCCTCTGGAGCCGCAGGCGGCCCGAGCTCGCCGGACGGCGGGCCGAACCGGGAGAGTTCCGCCGGGCCGGGCTGCGGGTCATCGGCCCGCTGGGCGCCCCCGTCATCCTCCTGGGGGGCATCCTCAGCGGCCTGTTCACCCCCACCGAGGCCGCTGCGGTCGGCGTCGCCTACGTCGTTCTCCTGGGCCTGGCCTACCGCCGGCTCACACTGCGCTCCCTGTGGGACATCACCGTCGAGACCGCCTCCACGACGGCCTCCATCGCCCTCATCCTGGCCGCCTCCGGGCTGCTGGGCTGGGTCCTGGCCCGCGAGCGCGTCCCGCAGGACGTCGCCTCCTTCCTGCTCGGGTTCACCGACAGCCCCGTGGTGTTCCTGATCATGGTGAACGTCGCTCTGATCATCATCGGCGCGCTGCTGGAGCCCATGGCCGCCCTGGTCATCACCGTCCCGGTCCTGCTCCCCATCGCCGCCCAGTTCGGCGTGGACCCGGTCCACTTCGGGGTCATCGTGATCGTGAACCTGATGATCGGCCTGCTCACCCCGCCCATCGGCGGTGTCCTCTTCGTGCTGGGCTCCGCCACCCGCACACCCATGCACGAGGTCTTCCGCGGCACCGCGCCGTTTCTGGTCCCGATCGTCGCCGTACTGCTCCTGCTCACCCTGGCCCCGGACCTCGTCCTGTTCCTTCCCGGACTGCTGGGTCTGTGACCCCGCCCCTCCCCCCACCCCAGAAGGAGACCCGAAGTGAACCGCCTGCTTCGCACGACCGCACCCGCCCTGGCCGCCGCCCTGGCCCTGACCGGCTGTTCCGCCTCCGGCGACGGCGACGGGGCGGAGGGCACCACCCTGACCTTCTCCAACAGCTACACCGAGGACCACCCGCACACCCGCTGCGGCATCGACCTGGTCGCCGAGCGGGTGGCCGAGGCCGGCGTCGGCCTGACCGTCGAGACCTTCCCCAACAGCCAACTCGGCAGCAACACGGAGACCTTCGCCTCCGTCATGTCCGGGGACATCGACATGGACGTGCAGGGCTCGGCCGCACTGGGCGCCGCCTACTCCCCCATCGGGGTCTTCGACGCGGCCTACGCCTTCGACGACGTCGACCACATGTTCTCCTTCTTCGACTCCCCGGCCGCCGACGCGATGAAGGACGGCTTCGCCGAGGCCACCGGCACCCACATCCTCGACGTCTGGTACTTCGGGGAACGCCACTTCACCGCCGACCGGCCGATCCGCACCCCCGGAGACCTGGAGGGGCTGCGGATGCGCTTCCCCGACTCCCCCGTCTACCTCGCCAACGCCGAAGCCCTGGGGGCCAGCCCCACCACCGTCGCCTTCGAGGAGGTCTACATGGCACTCCAGCAGGGCATCGTCGACGGCCAGGAGAACCCCATCGCCACCGTCGCCGCGGACAACTTCGACGAGGTCCAGTCCCACATCAGCCTCTCCGGCCACCAGATCGGCTCGCAGATGATCGTGGTCTCCGGAACCACCTGGGACGGCCTGACCGAGGAGCAGCAACGCGCGCTCCAGGAGGCCGTGTCCTCGGTCCGCGAGGACAACCGCGCCTGCATCGAGGAGGCCGAAGCGGAGACCCTCGCCGAATGGGAGGAGACCGGGGCCATGGAGGTCGTCGACGACGTCGACGTGGAGGCCTTCCGCGAGCGGGCGCGGGAGTACTTCGCCCGGAACCTCGAGGGCGAGGAGCTGGAGCTCTACCAGGGCTTCCAGGACGCCCGCTGACCCGCCCGGCACCCGAACGGGCGCGGTCCCGACCGCGCCCCCTACCGGAATCGGAGGACGCCCACATGCGGCATTCCATCGCCACCGTCTGCCTCAGCGGCACCCTGGAGGAGAAACTGCGTGCCGCGGCCGGGGCCGGCTTCGACGGGGTGGAGATCTTCGAGAACGACCTCGTCGCCTCCCCGCTGCGCCCCCGGGAGATCCGGGCCCTGGCCCGGGACCTGGGCCTGACCATCGACCTCTACCAGCCCTTCCGTGACTTCGAGGGCGTGGACGACGCGACGCTGGCCGCGAACCTGCGGCGGGCCGAGGCCAAGTTCGCCCTCATGGTGGAACTGGGCGCGGACACCGTCCTGGTGTGCTCCAACGCCACAACGTCGGCGATCGACGACGACGCCCGGGCCGCCGCCCAACTGCGGCTGCTGGCCGAGACCGCCGAACGCTACGGGGTCCGGGTCGCCTACGAGGCCCTGGCCTGGGGGACCCACGTGTCCACCTACCGCCGTTCCTGGGAACTCGTCCGCCGGGCCGACCACCCGTCGCTCGGGCTGTGCCTGGACAGCTTCCACATCCTCTCCCGCGGGGACGACCCGGAGGGCGTCCGCGGCATCCCCGGGGAGAAGCTCTTCTTCCTCCAGCTCGCGGACGCGCCGCGGCTGAGCATGGACGTGCTCCAGTGGAGCCGCCACCACCGGTGCTTCCCCGGCCAGGGCGGCTTCGACCTGGCCGCGTTCACCGGACACGTGCTCGCCGCCGGGTACACGGGGCCGCTGTCCCTGGAGGTGTTCAACGACGTGTTCCGGGCGGGCGACCCCGGGCGGACCGCGGCCGACGCGCTGCGCTCGCTCACCGTCCTGGAGGACGCCCTCGCCCGCCGGGACGCCCCGCCCGGGGACAGGCCGTCCGTGACGCTCGCCCGACTGCCCGAACCGCAGGTTCCGCGGGGCTTCGGGTTCGTGGAGGTGGCCGCGACCGGGGAGGCGGCCGGCAGGATCCGGCCCATGCTCGCGGCCCTGGGTTTCGCCCACACCCGGGACCACCGCTCCAAGCCGGTGCAGCTGTGGGAGCACGGTCCCGCCCGCATCCTGCTCAACGCGGCCGACCCCCGGCTCGGACACACCTGGGACGGCGCAGCCTCCGTCACCGCGCTCGGTCTGGTCCTGGACTCCCCCGAACGCTCCGCCGCCCGGGCCGAGCGCCTGTGCTCCCCGGTCCTCGCCCGGCGGCAGGACCCGTCCGAGACGCCGCTGCACGCGGTCGCGGCCCCGGACGGGACCGCCGTCTTCCTCTGCCCGTCCGGCGACGGCGGGGAGGAGCCCTGGCTGTCGGACTTCTCGGCCCCCGCGGTCGGCGACGTCCACTCCGGAGGCGGCCCCGCCCTCACCGGGATCGACCACGTGGGGCTGCACCAGCCCTTCGCCCACTTCGACGAGGCCTCGCTGTTCTACACCGCCCTGTTGGGCCTGTCCCCGGGGGAGAGCACGGAACTGGCCTCCCCGGAGGGGCTGATCCGCAGCCGGGCCCTGGCGATCGCCGGGGGCGGGCCGCGGATCGCGCTGAACGTCTCACTGGTCGGCGACGGACCCCGGGCCGACACCGCGGGAGGAGTCCAGCACATCGCCCTGGCCTGCGAGGACGCCGTCGCCGTGGCCGAGGCCGCGGTGGCGGCCGGGCTGCGGACCCTACCGGTCCCCGACAACTACTACGACGACCTGGCGGCGCGTACCGACCTGCCGCCGCACCGAAGAGAGCACATGAGAAGGCTGAACATCCTCCACGACCGGGACCCCGACGGCCGGGGCGAGTTCCTGCACTTCTTCACACCGCTGCTGGACGGGCACCTCTTCTTCGAGGTGGTCCAGCGCATCGGCGGCTACGCGGGCTACGGGGCGCGCAACACCCCGGTGCGCCTGGCGGTCCACCGGACGGAGCGCGCCGCGTGAGGGGGACGGCGGCCGTGCCGGAGCGGTCCTTCCTGGTCGGACTGATCGGCGCGGGGATCGGCCCGTCCCTCACCCCGGCGATGCACGAACGGGAGGCCGCCGCCCTGGGACGCCGGCTGGTGTACCGGACGATCGACATCGACGTCCTGAAACTGCCCCCCGAGGCCGTGGGGGAGCTTGTCCGCGCGGCACCGCGCTACGGCTTCGACGGCCTCAACATCACCCACCCGTGCAAGCGGCTGGTCCTGCCCCACCTGGACGCGCTCGCCCCCGGCGCCGCCGCGGTGGGCGCGGTCAACACCGTGGTGTTCGACGAGGGATCGGCCGTCGGCCACAACACCGACCGGTCGGGGTTCCTGGGGGCCCTGGAGGAGGGGCTGCCGGGCGCGGCGCGCCGCAGCGTGGTGCTCCTGGGCGCCGGAGGGGCGGGGGCCGCCGCGGCCCATGCCCTGCTCGGCTCCGGCACCGAGCACCTGACCGTGGTCGACCTGGACCTCGAACGCGCCGCCGAGCTGGTGGGGAGCCTGCGGGCCGGGTTCCCCGGGCGGTCGTGCTCCGCGGTCCCGCCCGGAGCCGTGGGGGAACGGGTCGCGGCCGCCGACGGCCTGGTGAACGCGACCCCCAGCGGTATGGCCGGTCATCCGGGGCTGCCCGTCCCGGCCGAACTGCTGGAGCCCCGGTTGTGGGTGGCCGACCTCGTCTACCGTCCGCTGCGCACCGCACTGGTCGCCGCGGCGGAGCGGCGCGGATGCCGCGTGCTGCCCGGCGGCCGCATGGCCGTGCTCCAAGCGGTGGAGGCCTTCGAGCTGATCACCGGCCTGGTCCCCGACCGGGACCGCATGGCCGCCCACTTCGCCGGGCTCACCGCGGGGTGACGTGCGCACGGCGCGGGCGCCGCGGGGCGGGGCGCGGGGCGGGGTCCCGCCCCGCGGTCAGCCGGAGCGCACGAGGCAGAAGGGGTGCCCGGCCGGGTCGAGGTAGACCCGGAAGGAGTCCGGGGCGGGCTGGAACCCGGCCTTGCGGGCACCGATCGCGAGCACCCGCTGCTCGCCGGTGTCGAGGTCGGGGACGTCGAAGTCCAGGTGCAGCTGCTGCGGGCGCTCGTCGCCGGGCCACTCGGGCGGCACGTGGCCGGGCGCCTTCTGGAAGGCGATCGTGGCACCGGTGTCGCTCACGAGCTGGATCCAGGAGTCGTCCTCCCAAGGGCGGACCCGCCAACCGGTGACCGCAGCGTAGAACTCGGCCAGGCCGGCCGGGTCGGGGCAGTCGAGCGCGACGAGGCTGAACGTGGCGATGGGCTCCATGGTGCACGACCCTAGGAGCCGCCGCCGGACCGGTCAAGGCGGTGGGACGCGGGCGTGGCGGGCTCTCCGCGGGGCCCGCGTCCCCCGTGCGGCGGGTCAGCGGTCCGCTCGGGCCCCCTTCCGGAACCGGAGGAGGAACAGCACGGTGAGGACGCTGCACACGAGGACCGCGGTGAGGCTCGCCTCGGGTCCGAAGTCGCCGCCGGTGAGCAGGTAGGGGCCCGAGGCCGTGGCGGTGAACACGCTCGTCTCCCCGTGGTCGACGCCGGAGACCGCGGTGCCGAAGATCCCCGAGGCCGCGAGGTTCCAGCCCAGGTGCAGGCCGATGGGCAGCCACAGGCTGCGCGTGAGCAGGTAGGCGGCGCCGAGCATCAGGCCCGCCTCCACGGCGATGGCCGTCCCGGTCCACAGGGTGGCCCCGGGGTTGGCCATGTGCATGGCGCCGAAGAGCACCGAGGACAGCGCCAGCGCGATCCACGGGCCGGTGACCTCCTCCAGGACGCGCAGCAGGACCCCGCGGAACATCACCTCCTCGATGACCGCGACCGCGCACATCAGCCCGATCGCCGCCATGACGCCGTCGACCGGGCCCCGGCCGGTGATCGTGTACTCGCCGAGCACGGCGATGATCCCGATCACCGCCGCGAACAGCGCGACGCCCAGCACCGAACCGCCCACCAGCCCCAGGGGCAGGGCCGTGACGCGCAGTTCGGTGACGCCCCGGCGCTCGGTGAGGCGCACCATGGCGGCGTAGAGGAGCAGGGTGAGGACCGCGACCCCCACGCCCAGGGTCTGGGCCCACAGGGGGCGGTCCATCACCGGCAGGATCAACTGGGCGGCGAGCGCCTGCACCGCCAGGAAGAGGACGGTCAGCAGCACGATGCGCACCAGGGCGGGGCGCAGCCACCGCGGGCCGTTGCGGGCCGGCGCCGGCCCCCTCCGGCCGGACTCGGGCGCCACCGCGGTTCGGGGGGTGTCGGACATGATCACTTTCCTTCTCGCGGGGCCCCGTGGCCCCGGTGGGAGTCGGGTACCGCCAGGTAGCTGAGGACGCGCCGCCGCCGCCCGCCGCCCGGGCCGCGCCCGGCCGCGGCCAGGACCAGCTCGCCGATCCGGGCGACCAGGTCGGCCAGCTCCTCGTCGGTGAGCCAGGCCGCCGCCTGCCGGTAGGCGACGCCGTCCCGGACGGGGTCGGCGTCCTCGTGGTCGAGGTAGCGGTCGAAGTCGGCCATCAGCGAGGCGGCGAACGCGGTGAACGCGCGGCGGTGGTCGTCCGCGGTCATCGCGGCCCGGGCCTCGGGGTCGACCTCCACGCGTCCCCGGCTCAGCCGGTAGCCGCGTTCCACGGCCCCGCGCACGCGGCGCTCCTCCACCACCTCCAGGACGCCGGCCTCGACCAGGACGGCGATGTGCCGGTACAGGGTCGCGGGCGGGATGTCGGGGAGGCGGTCGCGCAGCTGCGCCGTGGTCAGCGGGTCGGAGTCGAACAGCGACTGCACGACGCGCAGCCGCACCGGGTGGAGGAGGACGTCGGCGGTGGCCATGCCCTTACGTTATCAACTTTGAGAATGTTATCAAATCCGATATCAACGGCCGGTGGCCCCGTCGGCCAGCTCGCGGAGGATGTCGAGGTGGCCGGCGTGGCGGCCGGTCTCCTCGATCATGTGCACCAGCGCCCACCGCATCGACGGCGCGGGCCCGCCCGGGCCGCCCGCGTGGGCGGGCAGGTCCAGGTCCTGACAGGCGGCGATGGCCCGGTCGGCGGCCGCGACGGCCTCCCGGTACCCGCGGACGACGTCCCGCGGGCTCGCGTCCGGGGCGGCGTGGAAGGTGGCCTGCCAGTCGCTGGCCCGCTCCCCCAGGAAGACGAAGCGCTCGACGTGGGCCAGGTGTTCGACGAGCCCGAGGAGGTTGGTGCCCGAGGGCACCCGGGGGATGCGCAGGTCGTGCTCCGGCACCCCGTCCACCTTGGCCAGGACGCTCCCGCGCAGGTAGTCCAGGAAACCGGTGAGCACCGCCTTCTCACCGGGGCCGGTCCGGGGCGGCGGCCGGTCCCGGCGGCGCGGTCCCGCGGGGCTCACGCGCGCTCACCCCCGCCCGCCCGGCGGCGCGCCGCCACCACGGTGTCGACCACCGTCGCCGTCCCCCCGTGGGGGCCGCGGGCGAGCCGGGAACGCCCCTCGCACACGAGGAGGGTCCAGCCGGCCCCGAGGCCGAGCGAGCGCCACAGGTCCTCTGCGCTCGGGTGGTCGTCGCGCTGCTCCCAGGACCAGGGCGCGCTGGAGCCGTGGTCGATGACGGCGAACACCCCGCCGTCGGCCACGGACCGCGCCGCCCGGCGCAGCGCGGCGCCGCGGTCGAGGTCCACGACGGTGTGGAAGTAGTTCGCGTAGACGAGGTCCCGGCTCCCGGGCGCGGGGGCGGACCGGGCCAGGTCGTGCCGCTCCACGGCGAGGCGGTCCCCCAGGCCGGCCCGGCGGGCCCGCTCCGCCAGTGCGGAGAGGGCGTGCTCCGCGATGTCGACGGCGGTGACGCGCCATCCCGCGGCGGCGAGCCACAGGGCGTCCCCGCCGCGGCCGCAGGCGAGTTCGAGCGCTCGGGCCCCCTCCGACGGGGGCGGCACGAGGGAGAGTTCGCCGGCCAGTGCGGTGAAGGCGGGGTTGGGCGCGGGCGGCGGCCCCGAGGGGTCCTCGTCGCGGTACCGCTGCTCCCAGAACCCGCGGCCGGACGGGGATCGGGTGGTGTCTGGTTCCATGCCGCCATGGTGGGCGCACCCGCGCCCGCCGCGCACGTTCTCTTGCGGATCCGCAAAAGGGGAGGCGGCGCCTCAGGCCCCGTGCAGGTGGATGCGCTCCCCCTGGGTCCCGAAGATCGCGATGACCTCCGCGGCGGCCGACTCGGCGGGGTTGCCGATCCAGTGCGGGACACGGGTGTCGAACTCGGCCGCCTCCCCCGCCCCCAGCAGCAGGTCCTGTTCGGTGCCCAGGACCAGCCGGACGGTGCCGGAGAGCACGTAGAACCACTCGTGGCCCTCGTGCGTGCGCAGCTCGGGCGCGGGGAGCGTCCGGGCGGGCGGGTAGACCACCTTGTAGGCCTGCACCCCGCCCGCGCGCCGGGTGAGCGGGACGAAGGTGAGGCCGAAGCGGCGCACCGGGCGCAGGTGCACCCGCGGGTCCCCCACCGGGGGCGCGTCCACGAGTTCGTCGATCGGCACCCGGTACACGCGCGAGAGCGGGAGCAGCTGTCCCAGGGTGGGGTGCAGCCGCCCGGTCTCCAGCCGCGACAGGGTGCTCGGGGTGATCCCGGTCCGCTCCGCCAGCTCGGCGAGGGTCATCCGCGCCCCCGTGCGCAGCCGCCGCAGCCGCTCGCCCACGGCCCGCAGCACCGCGCCGTCGTCCCCGGTGTCGTCCATGTCGGCAATCTAGCGGCCGGCCCGGCGTTCGGCGGTCCCCCTCCGGAAAGCCCGGCCGGGGCGGCCGGGAACACGGCTTCCGGAACGGTCTTCGGAGAGTAAACTCCTGGGACCCCAGGTATCGCTGTGCTCCCGCGTACCGGACCCGCAGGCGTCCCCTTTCTCTCCAGCCCGGGAGTGGCGTTGACGGTCGAGATCTCCGTACTCGGCGACATCCAGACGCGGATCGACGGGCGCGCCGTCGACCTGGGGCACGGGCGGCGGCAGTCCGTGTTCGTCGGACTGCTGGCCGACGTCAACCGCACGGTCCCGGTGGACCGGCTCATCGACCGGGTCTGGGGGCACGTGCCGCCCGACGGGGCGCGGTCCTCGCTCTACAGCTACGTCTCCCGGCTGCGCACCGCCCTGTCCGCGGCCGGGGACGACGCGGCGGTCGGCCGCCGCCCGGGCGGCTACGTCCTCTCCCTGAGCCGGGACGCCCTCGACACCGTCGACCTGTACCGCTTCCGCCGACTCGCCGCCCGGGCGCGGGACGCCCCGACCGAGCACGCCTCCCTGCCCCTCCTGGAGGAGGCGCTCGCCCTGTGGCGGGCCGACGCCTTCGGCACCCTGGACGGCCCCTGGGTCAACGAGTTCCGGGAGAGCCTGCGATTGGAGCGCCTGCGGGCGGAACTGGACCGCAACGAGCTGCTGCTGCGCCAGGGCAGGCAGGCCGAACGCCTCGGCGACCTGCTCTCCCTGGCCCGGGCGCACCCGCTCGACGAACGGCTGATCGGCCAGCTCATGCTCGCGCTGTACCGGGAGGGACGGGCCGCCCAGGCGCTGGAGCACTACGACCGCATCCGCGGCGCGCTGTCCGACGGACTGGGCGCCGACCCCGGGGCCGAACTCCGGGACCTCCACCTGAAGATCCTCAACACCGACCCGGCACTGGACGCCCCGTCCCCGGCGACGGCCCTCTCCGCGGTCCGTTCGTCCTCTGCGGTGGAGCCCCCTCCCGTCCCCCTGCCGAGCCAGCTCCCCGCGCCGCCGCCGCTGCTGGCGGGACGCGGCAGGGAACTCGCCGCGCTCGACACCGCTCCGGAAGCCGAGGCGGCCCCCGTCACCGTGGTCTCCGGCATCGGCGGCATCGGCAAGACCTCGCTGGCCCTGCGGTGGGCGCACGACAACCTCGACCGGTTCCCCGACGGCCAGCTCTACGTGAACCTGCACGGCTTCTCCCCGAGTACCTCCGCGACACAGCCGGAATCCGCGATCCACGACTTCCTCATCGCCCTGGGCGTGGACAACAAGGCCATCCCGACCAGCACCGAGGCCAAGATCGGCCTGTACCGCAGCCTCCTGGCGGGCAAGCGGATGCTGATCCTGCTGGACAACGCACGCGACGCAGGGCAGGTGCGCCCCCTGATCCCCGGCTCCCCCTCGTGCGTCGTCCTGGTCACCAGCCGCGACCGGCTCAGCGGCCTGGTCGCCACCGAGGGGGCCCGCTCCGTCGGTCTGGGCCCGCTCACCCCGGCCGAAGCACGCCGACTGCTCGCCGCCCGGATCGGGGAGCACCGTGTGGCGGCCGAACCCGAAGCGTTGGAGTCCATCATCACCGGCTGCGACAGGTTCCCCCTGGCCCTGGTGGTCGCCGCCGCCCGCGCCGCGGGGAGCCCGCACCTCCCGCTCGCCGAACTCGCCTCCGAACTGCGGGAGGCCGAGACCCGGCTGGACGCCCTGGACACCGGCGACCTGGGGACCTCCCTGCGCGGTGTCCTGGAAGCCTCCCACCGGGCGCTGCCCGGCGCGGCGGCACGCCTGCTCGACCTGCTGAGCCTGCTCCCGGGCCAGAACATCGGACTGACCGCCGTCGCGGCCCTGGCCGGACACGGCCCGGCCCGCACCAGGACCCTGCTGCGCACCCTGGAGTCGGCCCACCTCGTCCAACAGCCGGTACCGGGCCGCTACGAACTGCACGACCTGGTCCGCCTGTACGGCAGGGAGCGGGCCGAGGGGGACCTTCCGGAGGAGGAGCGCCGCGAGGCCCTGCGCTCCCTGGTCGACTTCTACGTCCACACCACCACCCTCGCCAACAGCGCCCTGAACCCGCACGAAGTCCCCTCGTCCCTGGCCGGGGGACCGTCCGACGGGCACCCGCTCGCCCCCGGTATGGCGAACGACACCGAGGCGCTGGAGTGGTTCACCACCGAATGGTCCTGGCTTCCGGCCGTGGTCCGGCTCGCCTCGGACCTGGGCCTGAACCGACAGGTCTGGCGGCTGTGCTGGGACTGCAACTCCTACGTCCGTCGCCGCGGACGGGTCGAGGACTTCATCGAACTCCGCCGCGTCGGGCTCGACTCCACGGCCGGGCTCACCGGTCCGGACGCCCTGACGATGCGGGCGATGGCGCACCGGGGCCTGGCCTCCGCCCTTCTTCTGGCCGGGCGTCCCGGCGAGGAGGCTCTGGACCACCTCACCAGCTCTCTCAAGGGTTTCGAGGAGACCGGGGACCTGCTCAACCAGGCGCACACGCTCCAGACCTTCGTGCTGATGGCGATCCTCACCGGCGACGAGAAGGGCGTCGAAGCCGCGGAGCGGTCCCTGGAGCTGTACCGGAGCGCCGGACAGTCGATGTGGGTGTCCGGAGCGCTCAACAACCTGGGCTGGTTCCTCGCGCGGTTCGGCCGGTACGAGCGGGCACGCGAATGCTGCCTCGAAGCGCTGGAGGCCGCGCGCGCACTGGGCTACAGGGTGGGTGAGGCCGCCTCCCTGGACAGCCTGGGCTACATCTCCACCCGCTCGGGCCGCCACACGGAGGCGGTCGAACACTACCGACAGGCACTTCAGGTGCACCGGGCCCTGAAGGACGCCTTCGAGGAGGCGAACACGCTCAGCGGTATCGCCGAGGCCCACCACGCCCTCGGCGAGACGGAGGCCGCCCGCGGTGCCTGGCTGCGGGCCCTGGACCTCTACCGCACCCAGCACCGGACGGAACAGGTGCGGGAGACCGAGGAGAGGCTCCGCGCCTCGTCCTGACCCCTCGGTGACGCGCCGGGCGGGCGCGGGAGGGTGCGGCCACCGCGATCGCCCCGGCCCGGGACGAGGCGCCTCCCGGCCCCGCGGCGTCCTCCGTCCGGGCGCCGCCCGTCCGCCGGACCCGCGCCCCGCCCCCTGTGTCCGAACAGGCCGTCGGGCCGCGGTCCCGCGCCGACGGGTGCCCCCGCCGACGCGGGAGGCCACCGGGCCGGGCCCTCGTACGCCCGCGCCCCACGGCCTGACCGCCACCCCCCACGGCCCCGCCGAAGCCGGCCTGTACAAGCTCCTGCGACAGGGCCCGACCGCGCCCGCCGCAGGGCGTTGACCAGGGGAAGCGCGCCCGTCCGAAGGGTGACGGACCGATGAAACGCAAGTAAAGTTGCAGAGATTCCTATCTCTGCAATTAAAGTTGCTGTAGCGTGACGGCCATGACCTTCCCCGAGCGTGTGAACGAGTACCGCGACCGACTGACCAGGTCCGACCGCGTGCTCCTCGACGAGATCCTCGCCCACCCGGCGGAGGCTCCGTTCTGGCGCGGCGGCGACGTCGCCCGGCGCGCCGGGGTCCACGCGGCCGCCGCCACCCGCCTGGCGCAGCGACTGGGCTACCAGGGGTACCCGGAGCTGCGGGACGACCTGCGCAAGGACCGCGAGGACCGCCTCAACGGGGCCGGGGACCGCTTCCGGGAGGAGCTCCGCGAGCCGGGGCTCGTCCTGGACACGCTCCTGGCCACGGAGCTGGAATCGCTGTCCGCGGTCGTCAGGCACGTGGACCAGTCGCAGATCGACGGCGTCGCCGACCTCCTGGCCGGAGCCCGGACGGTCTACCTCTTCGCCCGGGGCAACGCGGCCGTCCTGGCCGAACTCCTCGACGGCCGCCTGCGCCGGTTCGGGATGCGGTCGGTCAACCTCACCGGGCCCGGCCGCGAGGTCGCCGAACGCCTCCTGGCGATGTCGGAGTCCGACGCCGTCGTCTCCTTCGCCTTCCGCCGCGCCCCGCGCAACCTCACCGACCTGTACGCCCACGCGGCCGCCGTCGGCGCCCCCTCCGTGCTCGTCACGGACACCCTGCACACCCTCGACCCCGCCCCGACCACCGTGCTGTCCGCCCCGCGCGGGCACCAGGAGGGCTTCTCCTCCCTCAGCGTCCCGATGCTGATCGCGAACGCCATCGTGCTCACCATCGCCCGGCGGCACCCGGACGCCGTCCTGCCCGCACTCGACCGCCTGGACGGCCTGCTCGCGGACTTCGACTGACCGCACGGTCCGAAAGCCCCGGCACGGCGGCAGCGCCGTCCCCCACCCCTCCACCAGCGCGCCCACCGACACCGAGGAACCGTCATGCGCTTGTCAGGAATGCTCTCCGCCCCCGTCGCCCTCTCCCTCGCCGCGGCCCTCACCGCCTGCGGCGGCGGCACCCCCCAGGCCCCCGCCGCCGACGCGGCCGCCGAACCCCACGAACTCGACGACGCCACCCACGAGGAGCTCGTGGAACTGGCCACGGAGGAGGGGTCGGTCACCGTCTACTCCTTCACCTCCCGCATCGCCTCCGTCGAGGAGGCGTTCGAGGCGCAGTACCCCGGGATCGACCTGATCGGCCACGACATCGCCTCCTCCGAGCAGATCACCCGGCTGCGGTCGGAGTCGCAGGCCGGGGCCCCGTCCGCGGACGTCGCCTACATCTCCGACGCGCCGGTGGTCGTCACCGAGCTCGTCGCGGGCGGCATCCTGCGGAACTACGTCCCGCCGCGCCTGGCGGAGAGCGTCCCCCGGGAGTACCGGGAGCCGCTGCTGGCCAACCGGCTCTCGACCAAGATCCTCATGTACAACGAGGAGGCCCACCCCGACGGCAGCCCGGTCGAGAACCTGTGGCAGCTCACCGAGGAGGAGTGGAACGGCCGGGTCGTCATGGTCGACCCCTCCGTTCGCGGCGACTACCTGGACCTCATGGCGGAGATCGTCCGGCGGTCCGACGAGATGGCGCAGGCGCACCGGGAGCACTTCGGGACCGAGGTCGTCCTCGACGAGGGCATCGAGAACGCCGGGCAGCAGTTCATCAAGGACCTGTACGCCAACGGGCTGGTCCTGGTCGACGACACCGACAACGTCAACCAGGCGGTGGGCGCCACCGGCCAGGACGACCCGCCGGTCGGCATCACCTCGTACTCCGACCGCCGGGACAACGAGGAGGAGGGCTGGGCCCTCCAGGCGTCCCTGGGCACCGTCCCGTCGCCGGGCATCACCTTCCCCGCCTACATCGGCATGGTGAACGGCGCCCGGAACCCGGCCGCCGCGCGGCTGGTCGCGGACTTCCTCATGGGCGACGGCTCCGAGACCGGCGGCCCCGCCTACGAGCCGTTCTACGTCCCCGGCGACTACCCCGTGCGCACCGACATGGCCGAGCCCGCGGACGCGGCCCCCCTGGAGGAGCTGGGCGCCTGGGACATCGTCCCGGAGGAGACCGCCCGGATCCGCGACGGCGTGGCCGACTTCCTGCTCACCCTGTGAGCCCCCCGCCAGCGCAGCGACGAAAGGACGCCATGCCGACGGCACCCTCCCCCCGGCGCACCGCGGCCGGCCGCACGGCGGCCCGCGCCCGGACCGCCCTCACCCGGCCCACCGCGGTGCTGGGGGCCTGCACACTGCTCGTCCTGGCCGTCCTCGTGGTGGCGCCGCTCGCCGGGCTGGTCAACACGACCCTCACCCAGGACGGGCGCGGGGCGTGGGCCGACGTCTTCGCCAGCCCGATGTCGGAGAACCTCCTGTGGCGGCCGATGGGCAACTCGATCCTCGTGGGCGCGGCCACCGCCGTCGGCTCCACGGTGATCGGCGGATTCCTCGCCTGGGTGGTCGTGACGACCCGCATCCCCGGGCGGGGCGTCCTCGGACTGCTGGCGACGATCCCGTTCGCGCTGCCGAGCTTCGCCCTGGCGCTGGCCTGGGAGTCGGTGTTCCGCAACGACCTGATCGGCGGCTCCGCCGGCATCCTGACGAACCTCGGGGTCGCCGTCCCGGACTGGCTGGCCTGGGGGCCCGTGCCGGTCGCGGCGACCCTGACGGCCCACTACTTCTCCCTGTCGTTCATGCTCATCGCCGCCGCCCTGGCGAGCGTCAACGGGGACCTGATGGAGGCCGCCGAGCTGACGGGGGCCTCCACCCTGCGCGTGGCCCGCGACATCGCCCTGCCCGTCGTGGCCCCGGCGATGGTGTCCGGCGCGCTGCTGGCCTTCGCCGAGGGGGTCTCCAACTTCGTCACCCCGGCGCTCCTGGGGCTGCCGGTCCGGTTCCACACGCTCTCGACCCGGCTGTACGGGGCGATCTCCACCGGCGACGTCGTGCGCGGCTACGTGCTGTCGATCGTGCTCATCCTCGTGGCCGCGATGATCATGTACGCCTCGACCCGCCTCACCGGGGGCCGGCGGAGCTTCGCGACGATCACCGGCAAGGGCGGCCGCCGCCGCAGCGTCGACCTCGGTCCGTGGACCCGGCCGACGGCCGCGCTCGCCTGGCTGGTGGTCGTGTGCACCACCGTCGTCCCCGGCGCGGTGCTCGTGCTGAGCTCCCTGACCCGGCGCACCAACGACTTCGCCTCCGGGTTCACCCTCCACTACTGGATCGGTGACTCCGACCCGGCGTTCGCGCAGGGGCTGCCGGGGATCCTCGGCAACCCGCAGATCCTCCAGGCGACCTGGAACACGGTGCTCCTGGGGGTGTGCGTGGCGGTCGGCGCCGGCGTCCTGGGGCTGCTCGTCTCCTACGCCGTCACCCGTTCCGGCGGCACCGGATGGCTGCCCGCGACCCTGGGAGTCGTCTCCTTCGTGCCGTTCCTCATCCCCGGCATCGCGCTCGGGGCGGCGTTCATCGCGCAGTTCGGGGCGCCCATCGGGCCGTTCCCGAGCCTGTACGGGACCTTCGCGATCCTGGTGCTGGCCGGGATCGCCGCGACGATCCCCTTCGCGGTGCGGTCGGGCACCTCGGCGCTGAGCCAGGTGTCCCGGGACGTGGAGGAGGCGGCGGTGATGGCCGGGGCCGGCCTGTTCCGCCGGATCGGCGCCGTCATCGCGCCGCTGACCGCCCGCGGCCTGTTCACCGGCGGGGTGCTGGTGTTCGTCCAGATGGTGCGCGACCTGTCCCTGGTCGTGCTGCTGGCGACCCCGGCGATGCCGGTCCTGGCCGTCCTGACCTACCAGTACTCCTCGGAGAACTTCACCCAGCTCGCCAACGCGGTCACCGTCGTCATCGCGGTGATCTCGGTCGGGGCGACCGTCCTCGCCCGGCGCCTCGAAGGCGCCGCCCAACCCTGGAACCCGAACCCATGACCTCCACGACGGACCACCGACGGGCGGAAAGGACCGGCATGAGAACCGGAGCACCCGCTGCCTCCCTGACCATCACCGACCTGCGCAAGGACTTCGGCGGCACCGCGGCCGTCGACGGCATCTCGATCGACGTCCCCGCGGGCTCCTTCCTCGTCCTGCTCGGCCCCTCCGGGTGCGGGAAGACGACGACCCTGCGGATGCTCGCGGGGCTGGAGGACCCCACCGGGGGCGAGATCCGGTTCGGCGACCGCGTCATCGCCCGGGGCGGCGGCCCGGCCGTGGCCCCCGGCGAGCGCGAGGCCGGGCTGGTCTTCCAGTCGTACGCGCTGTGGCCGCACAAGACGGTGCGGCAGAACGTCGAATGGCCGCTGGTCGTGGCCAAGTGGCCGCGGGCCGACCGGCGGGCCCGCGCCGAGCGGGTGCTGTCGATGCTGGCGATCACCGACCTCGCCGACCGCTACCCGGGGGAGATCAGCGGCGGGCAGCAGCAGAGGGTCGCGATCGCCCGCATGATCGCGCCGCAACCCCGGGTCCTGCTCTTCGACGAGCCGCTGTCCAACCTCGACGCGCGGCTGCGGGTCGAGACCCGCGGGGAGCTGATGCGCATCCACCGCTCCACCGGCGCGACGAGCGTCTACGTCACCCACGACCAGGTGGAGGCGATGACCATGGCCACGCACATCGCGCTCATGAGGGACGGCCGCGTCGAGCAGTTCGGCACGCCGCGGGAGCTGCTGGAGGCGCCGCGCACGCCGTTCGCCGCGACGTTCGTGGGCACTCCCCCGGCCAACATCATCGGATGCCGGGTGGAGGACGGGCGGCTGCGGGCGTACGGCGTCGACTGCGGCCCCGCCCCCGACGGCGTCACGGGCGGGGCCGTGCAGGCCATGTACCGCGCGGGCTCGCTCGCGCCGGCCGCCGAGCCGGGGCCCGGGTGCCTGCCGGCGACGTTCGCCGACCAGGTGCCGATGGCCGACCGGTGGGTGCTGGGCGCGGACCTCGACGACGGGACCCGGCTGCACCTCTCCCGGGACGCCCCGGTGGACCTGCGGCCCGGCGACCGGCTCGGGGTGCGCCTGCCCGAGAGGGCGGACGCGTACTTCGACGCCGCGGACGGGCGCCCGGCGGCCGGGGCCGCCCTGTGATGCGGCTGGTCCTGGTCCGCCACGGCGAGACCGAGTGGAACGAGGAACGGCGCCTCCAGGGGCAGCAGGACATCGGGCTGTCCGCCACCGGGCGGCGGCAGGTCGCCGCGCTGGCGGAGATGGTCGGGTACCTGGCGCCGGGGTACGTCGTCACCTCGGGGCTGCGCCGCACGCGCGAGACCGCCGAGGTGCTGGGCGTCCGCCCGGACGCGTGCGACCCGCGGCTGAACGAGGCGTACCTGGCCGGCTGGGAGGGGCGGTACTCGGCGGAGATCAAGGAGGAGGGCGGCGGCGTGTACGCCGCGTGGCGCGCGGGCCGCTACCACCCGCCCGGGGCCGAGAGCTTCGGCACGCTCACCGAGCGGGTGGTCGCGGGGATCGACGCCGCCGTACGCGACGCCGCGGCCCGGGGACACGAGCTGTTCATGGCGGTCACCCACGGCGGGCCGGCCCGGGCCCTGCTCACGGCCGCCGTCGGGCTCGACCCGGCCCGCACGGTGCCGAGCCATCCGGCCAGCCTCAGCATCGTGGACGTCGACCCCGGGGCGGCCTCCCTCACCGAGCCGGGGGCGGCCAGGCTGCGGCTGTTCAACTACGCCCCGGCCCTGTCCCCGCTGGACCCGCCGGACTGACTCCGCCCCGGGGCCCGGGAAAACCCTTGGACGGACGGGCGCCGAGGCGCTGGGATGGGGACCTGCCGTGTACACCGCCGCCCGCCCCGGGCGGACCGAACGCAGGAGCGCGCCTGTGGGAACCGTCCGCCCCGCCATCGACCACGACCTCGTCCGACGCCTGGTCGACGCGCAGTTCCCGCGGTGGGCGGACCTGCCCCTGACCAGGGTGGAGCCCGGCGGTTCGGACCACGTGATCCACCGGCTGGGCGGGGAGCTGTCCGTCCGGCTGCCCCGGCACGCCGGGGCCGTCGGGCAGGCCCGCAAGGAGGCCGAGTGGCTGCCCCGGCTCGCCCCGCACCTGCCGCTGGCCGTGCCCGAGCCGGTGGCGGTGGGATCTCCCGGCTTCGGCTACCCGTGGCCGTGGGCGGTGACCCGCTGGCTGGACGGCGAGCCCGCGACCGTCGGGGCGCTGGCGGACTCCTCCGACGCCGCCGTCGGGCTCGCCGGATTCCTCACCGCCCTACAGCGGTTCGCCCCCGACGCGGTCCCGGCCGCTAGCGCCCGCGGCGGGCTCGCCGGCGAGCCGCTGGCCGACCGGGACCGCGAGACCCGAGCCGCCATCGCCGCGACCGCCGACGTGTTCGACGCGGCGGCGATGACGGAGGTGTGGGAGGCGGCGCTGGCCGCGCCGGACTGGCGGCGGCCCCCGGTGTGGTTCCACGGCGACTTCCACACCGGCAACCTGCTGACCGTCGGCGGCCGCCTGAGCGCGGTCATCGACTTCGGCGGGTTCGGCGCCGGCGACCCGTCCCGCGACCTGATGGTCGCCTTCACGCTGATGTCGGCCGACCGCCGGGCCGACTTCCGGGCGGCGCTGGGCGTGGACGGGGCCACCTGGCTGCGCGGCCGCGGCTGGGCCCTGGCCACCGGCCTGAACGCCTACACCGCCTACGCCGCCACCGACGCGCGCGTCGCCGCGCAGACCACCCGCCAGATCACCGCCGCCCTCGCCGGGTAGCCCAGAACAGCCCCTGGAGGAGGTGGCGCGGGGCGCGGAGGGTCCAGTGGTCGATACCGTGGCTCTCGTAGGTGGCGACGAAGCGGTGGGTGTACGCGCGGAAGGACGCCGGGGAGGAGTCCAGCCGGCGGGCGGAGACCCCCGCCCGCATCCGGGGGGCGTAGGCGACGCGGATACCGGTCTGCTTGAGGTGCACGGCCAGGTCGATGTCCTCGTGCAGCACGTCCTCGTGGTCGGGGCAGGCCGCGTGCTCGATCGACTTCCACGCCGTGGCGCGGATCGCCATGTTGCTGCCGTAGAGGAACGGGCAGCGCCGCCTCCCCAGGTGCCAGAGCGTGCGCCGCACGAGGTCGTCGGACACCGGCAGGGACCCGAACCGGGGCACGTCGTAGTAGGTGACCGGCCCGGTGACGGCCCCGACGGCCGGGTCCTCCATGGCCCGGGAGACGTTCTCGACCCAGTCCGGGGCGAGCACGGAGTCGGCGTCGATACGCCCGAGGACGTCGCCGGTCGCCGCGGCGAACCCGGCGTTGCGGGTGGGGACCAGCCCCTGGGCGTCGAACTGCCGTAGGAGCCTGATCCCCGCCTCGGGGTGGGCCCGGGCCAGGCGCCGGACGGTCTCCGCCGTGCCGTCGGTCGAGCGGTTGTCGACCACGATGACCTCCCAGGGGGCCCGTGTCTGCGCCAGCACGGCGAGCAGGCACCGCTCGATGGTGGCCTCCTCGTTGAACGCCGGGATGACCAGGGACACCGTCGGCGCGGACGCCACCGCCCGGGCCGCCCTCCCGCGCCTCCTTCTCGGGATATCGACGTCGGTCACGGATTTCCTCTCCTCGGTCCTGCGACGGCTGTGCCCGCCTCGTCCCGGACCCGGGCGGCCGCCCCGGGCCCGGGCCCAAAGACCCCACCCACGGGCCGGCGGAGAAAAACAAAACGCACAGCCCCCCCGATAACTGCGTGAAAAAACAGGGGGGGGCGGCG
>NZ_JBHVLR010000008.1:222161-257754 GCF_042797335.1 Nocardiopsis sp. NPDC057823
GGTCCGGGACCATATGACCCCAGGCAGGGCAACGGCCGACACGGTCCCCGTGACCGTGAGGGAAACGCCCGGTGACCGCGCAGGCCGAACGGCCGCCCCGTCCCCGCCCGCCCCACCGGCCCCGGGCCCGGGAGGACCGGGGATCATGGTCGGACGGACCAGGGCCGGGGAACCCGCCGGCCGTTCCGTGCCGCCCGCGGACACCCGTCCGCCGCCCACGACGCCGACAGAACAGAGGAACCGCTGTGACCGCGCTCGACGAGGCCCGCACCCCCACGGCCGCGGACCGGGCGGCCCGAGCCGTCACCGAGGTGTTCACGCCCGGTGTCCTCGTGGTCGCCGTCCTGCTTGCGGTCGGGTGGTACGGCACCCGGAGCATCGCCGGTCTGGGCTGGGGCCTCCTCGCCGCGCTGTTCTGCGGTGTCATCCCCTACACGGTCCTCATCCTCGGTGTCCGGTTCGGCTGGTGGACCGACCGCCATGTGCGGGAGCGCCGTCAGCGGCCCGTCCCCCTCCTGATGGTCATCGCGTGCGTGTCCCTGGGTGTCGCGACGCTCGTGTCGCTGGACGCGCCGCGGGAGCTGTTCGCGCTCGTCGTCGCCATGCTGACCGCGCTGGTGATCACACTGGCGATCACGTTGACGTGGAAGATCTCCTTCCACACCGCCGTGGCCGGCGGGGTCTCCGTCGTCCTCATGCTCACCTACGGCGCGCCGACGGCGGTCGCGGTGCCGGTCGTCGCGGTCATCGGCTGGTCCCGGGTCCGCCTCCGGGACCACACGCCGGCGCAGGCCGTCGTGGGGGCGGTGCTCGGCGCGGCCGTCGCGGCGGTCGTCTTCTCACTCCTCCGCTGAGAAGCGGGCGCGCGGCACCGAAGCCCCGCGGGAACCCGGGCGGCCCCGCCGACGACCACAGGGGGGAGAGACCGCCGGGTACCGCGCCCGGCGGACCGTTCCGAGGAGAACGATCACGTGGACCCACGACCGGACACTCCCTCACCGGACGCCCCCGTACCGGACCGGCCCGACGGGACCCGCGGCGCCTGGGCGGCGCTGCGCCCGCTGATCCTGCGCCTGCACTTCTACGCCGGGGTGTTCGTCGCCCCGTTCATCCTGGTGGCCGCCGTCTCCGGGCTGCTGTACGTGTGGACGCCGCAGCTCGAACAGGCGGTGCACGCCGAGCAGCTCTATGTCGAACCGGGCGGGGAGCACCTGCCCCTGCACGAGCAGGTGCGCATCGCCCGTGAGGAACTGGCAGGCGCCGAACCCGGCGCGGTCCGCCCGGCCACCGGGGAACGGGACTCCACCCGGGTCCTCTTCGACCTGCCCGCGTCGTCCGAGAGCCACCGGACGACGGTCTTCGTCGACCCCTACGACGGCGAGGTGCTGGGGGTGATGGAGACCTACGGCACCAGCGGCGCGCTGCCGGTGCGGACCTGGGTGGACATGCTGCACCGCAACCTGCACCTGGGCGACGCGGGCCGCCTGTACAGCGAACTGGCGGCGAGCTGGCTGTGGGCGGTCGCCCTGGGCGGGGCCGCCCTGTGGGTGTCGGCGGCGCTGCGCCGGCGCGGGCGCGGGGGCGCCCGCCGCCTGCTGGTCCCCGGCGCGGGCACCGCGCCCGGCCGCTCCCGGTCGGTGTCCGTGCACGGGGCGACCGGGCTGTGGCTGCTGGCGGGTCTGCTGTTCCTGTCCGCCACGGGCATGACCTGGTCGCAGTACGCCGGGGCGAACATCTCCGACCTGCGCGAACGGCTGTCCTGGACCACCCCCGCCGTCTCGGTGGAGACCCCGAACGCCACTCCCGGTGTGGACGTCGGCGTCGACACGGTGCTGGCGAGCGCCCGGGAGGCCGGCCTGGACGGGCTCGTCGAGGTCTCCTTCCCGAAGGACCCCGCCGCCCCCTACACGGTGACCCAGGTCGACCGGTCCTGGCCGACGAGCGTGGACTCCGCGGCGATCGCCGCCGACACCGGGGAGGTGGTCGACGTGGTCCGCTTCTCCGACTACCCGCTCATGGCCAAGCTGAGCCGGTGGGGCATCGACGCGCACATGGGCGTGCTGTTCGGGGTGCCCAACCAGATCGTGCTCACCGCCGTCGCCGGCGGGCTGGTCGCGGTCGTCCTCTGGGGGTACCGAATGTGGTGGCAGCGGCGGCCGACCCGGGGCCGGGCCCTGGGGGTGGGCCGCCCCTACCCGCGCGGGTCCTTCCGGTCGCTGCCCTGGCCGTGGAAGGCGGGGGTGGTCGCCGTCCTGGCGGTGACCGGCTGGGCGGTGCCGCTGCTGGGGGCGTCCCTGGCGGTGTTCCTCGCCGTGGACGTCCTCCTGGGGTGGCGGGCGCGCAGGAACCGCCCGGACTCCGCGGACCCCGGCGGAAGGGTGCGGGAGGCCCCGGCCGTCGGGTCGGACGCCCGGTGAACGGCCGCACGGGCGCGCCCGCCGCCGGGCGCGCCCGTGCGGGCGGCCGCGGGCTCAGTGGTGTCCGCCGTGGTCGGCCTCGGGGGCGCTCCCGGCGGTCATGGGCTCCACCGGGGCGGTGAACACCGCTTCGCGGTCGCCGTCGAAGGTGAGGGTGACCTCCACCTGGTCCCCCACCTCCAGGGGCTCGGGGAGGTCGTTGAGCATGATGTGGTAGCCGCCGTCCACCAGGGCGGTGGCTCCCCCGGCGGCCACGGGGATCTCCTCCACCACCCGCATCCCGGACGCCCCGGAGTCCGTGGTCTCGGTGCTGCACAGGTCGGCGTCGGGCGAGGCGTCGGTGGACACGCCCGTGATCGCCGCGTCCCGGGCGGCGGCGTTGGCCACCTCCAGGTACAGCACCGCGACCTCGGGGTTGGCGGGCTCGGGCACCCACGCGCCCGAGACCTCCAGGTCCCCCGCCACCGTGTGGCCGCGCGACGCCTCCGGGGAGGCATCGGCGACCGTGGGCGCCTCGGGAGCCCCGCAGGCCGTGGCGAACAGCAGCGCGGCGACCAGCGCCGCGGAAACGCCGGCGGGACGCAGGGCCCGCTGAACGCGCGGGGCCTGCGGGGTATCCGGGACCCGCGAGACGTACCGGCCGCGCGGGGCATCCGGGACGCTCGAGGCGTGCTGGGTGTGCTGGGAGTTCGGGCCATGCGGGGTGCGCGAGGCGGGCGGGACGTGCGGGGACGGCATGGTGCTCGGGTCTCCTCGTGGTCGCGGTCGTGGTCACGATCGCGGACGCGTTCGTGACCGTGGTCGTGGGCGTGTGGCCGGTCGGGGCGGGCGGCCCGTCACAGGAGTCGTCTCCAGGGCCGCCCGGGTTCCCGCCGGTGCGCGCCCTCACCCGCCGAACAGGTCGTGCGCGGTCCACGGGGCGTCCCCGCGCACCGGCGGGACCGCGAACAGGGCGCTGCCCTCGTGCCGGATGAACGGGCCGAGGGCGTCGCCCCCCTCGTCCAGCGCGCGCTGCACGGGGGTGAACCCCGTGCGGGGGTCGGCCTGCCAGGCCGTGAAGAGCAGTCCGGCCCGGCGCCGTCCCCGGGCGTCCCAGCCCTGGTCGTAGGAGAAGCCGCGGCGCAGCATCCGGGCGCCCAGCGTGTTCTCCGGGGCGGCCAGCCTGATGTGGGCGTCGAGGGGGATGGCGGGGGAACCGTCGTCCCCCGTCGCGACCAGATCGGGGCGGTCGCCCTCGGCCTCTCCCCCCAGGGGTGCCCCGGTGTCCAGGCGGCGGCCGATGACGGCCTCGCGGTCGCGCGGGTCCAGCGTGAACCAGTCGTCGAGGAGCATCCGGATGCGGCGGACGACGAGGTAGGTGCCGCCGTCCATCCACGCCAGGGCGGGCTCGGGGTGCGCGGCCAGGACCTGGGGGCCGAACAGGGCGTCGGACGGGCGCGGATTGACCGTGCCGTCGATCTGCCCCATGAGGTTGCGCGGGGTGGCCGACGGGTCGTCGGCCGCCGCTGCGGAGCGCTGGAACCCGGCCAGGGACCAGCGCACCCTCACGTCGGCCGCGACCGCGCCGAGCAGGTGCCCCACGGCGGAGGACAGCACGACCGGGTCCTCGGCCCCGACGTGGAGTAGCAGGTCCCCGCCGCACCAGGCCGGTTCCAGGTGGTCTGCGGCGAAGGCGGGCAGGTCCTCCAGGTGCGGCGGCACCCGGTCGGCCAGCCCCGCCGCGGCGAGCAGGGAGGCCCCCAGGCCGAGGGTCACGCCGAGCGAGGCGGGGCGCAGCCCCTGGGAGGGGGCTCCCTCGACGAGGGCCGCCAGCCCGTGTTCGTGCAGGGCGGCGGCCTCCCGGCTCCAGATCCGCAGCACCCGGCGCGCGGCCTCGCGGGCCGGGGCCCCGGGGTCGGCCCGCAGGTCCACGGCGACCAGGTGGACCTGCGACGGTGTGGGTGTCAGCAGTGCCGGGGGCAGGCCGCCGCGGGCCCCCGCCCGGAAGCGGGCGGGGGCGAGTACGGGGTCGGGCTCCCCGGTGTCCCGGGGCGCGGCGGCGGCGTGGGCGGCCGCCGCACCGGTGGCGAGGCCGGCGGCCCCGGCCGCCGCCGCGGCCGTGATCAGGTCGCGCCGGGCGAGCCCGCCCCCGGTGCCGCCGTGGGTACCGGTTCCGGTCCCGGTGTCGGTGCGGCGTTTCACAGCAGCGTGTCCGCGAGGGCCGGGAGCAGGGCGGCGATCTCGTCGGCCTCGGTGCCCTCGTCGAACATGCCCGCCGCCTCCCCGCCGGGCAGCAGGACCACGATGCGCCCGCCGTGGGTGACCAGGTACTGCCCGTCGGTCTCCTGCGGGGGGTCGATGGCGATCCCGTAGTCGCGGCCGGCCTCGACGGTGGCGTCGATGTCCCCGCGCACCCCCTGGAAGGCGGGGTCGAAGCGGTCCAGCCACGAGCGCAGCTGCTCGTCGGTGTCGCGCCCGGGGTCGGTGCTGACCATGACGACGTCGTAGGAGTCGGCGGCGTCCCCGGCCTGGCCCAGGGCGAGGTCGATCTCGGCCATGGTCATGGGGCACACGTCGGGGCAGCTGGTGTAGCCGAAGAAGAGCAGGGTCAGCCGGTCGTCGGCGACGTCGGTGAACCCCCAGGGCTCACCGTCGACGGTCGCCAGCTCGACGGCCGAGGCCGCCATGGGGTCGTCGGACAGGTCGAGGTAGTACCCGGCCTCCGCGACGGGGTCGGCCGGGGAGCAGGCGGTGGCCGCGGCCAGTACGGCGGCGCAGAGCGCGGCGGTCAGGGCGCGCGTCGGGCGCGTGCGGGAAGTCATCGTTCTCGTTCCATGGTCGGGGCCCGGTCGTCGGTCGACCGGGACAGGGAGGGTCCGGGTGGGGCGGGACGGCGGCGCGGTCCCGCCCGGGGCGGGGTCAGGCCGCCTGGCGCAGCATCCGGAGCAGGTCGCGGCGGCCGCGCGCCACACGGGAGCGCACCGTTCCGATGGGGGCGCCGATGGCCTCGGCCGCCTCGGCGTAGGGCATCCCCTGGAGCTGGGTCAGCACGAAGGCCGTCCTGCGGTCCTCGGGGAGGGCGTCCAACAGGTCCAGCAGGGCGAGGTACTCGTCGAACCGGCCCGGCTCCGCGAGCGCCCCGGTCTCGGCGCACTCGTCCACGGTGCTGTGGCGCGGGGTCCGGCCCTGGAGCCGGTAGCGGTCGGCCACGGTGTGGCGCGCCACCGAGAACAGCCAGGAGCGCACCGGGGCGCGTCCCGCGTAGTGGGCCAGGCCGCGCAGGGCGCGGGAGAAGGTCTCCTGGGTCAGGTCGTCCACCCACGCGGGGTCGACCCGGCGGGCGATGAACCGCACCACATCGTCGCGGGTGAGCTCGAAGAGGGATTCCAGCGCCTCGCGGGTGCCTTCTTTGGCGCGCATGGCCAGCACGGTCAGTTCGCCGTGCGCGGCCCCGTCGGGGCGGGCGGGGTCGGCGGGGCGGACTGCCCCGTCGAAGGGCACGGGGGAGGCGGCCTCACAGAGGGAGAGCATGTCCGTTCTTTCTGTCGCCGTCCGCGCGGTCGCCGGGCCGGGAGCCGGCCCGGGTGCGCGCGTACTCGTCGAGGGGGCGGCCGCTCGGGCGGCGCGCCCCGGAAGGGGAGGATCGGCGGACGCCCGGACGGCGCGCTCGACGGTCCTCCCGACACGGCGCGGAAAGCGGCGGAGCTGTCGGGACCGCACGGCGGAGGGCGGGTCACGGCACGGACGGCCGTGCCCCGGCGTTCCGGCGCACGGGGCGAACGCGGGGTCTCAGGCGACGGACGGGACCGGAGGCCCCCGCAGGATGAGGCTGTGCCGCAGGTAGGGCAGGCGGATGCGGGCGGGCGCGTCGGCGCTCCGCGGGCGGAGGGCGACCGGGCCCCGCGGTGCGGGCAGGGCGCCCAGCACCAGCAGCAGCGGGAGGAAGGTGAGCGCCATGAAGCGCAGGAAGGAGAACAGTGCGCTCTCCCCCCGGCGCAGCCACCAGGCGCTGACCAGGGCCGAGAGCACGTGCATCCCGATCATCGTCCAGGCGGGCGCCGCCGCCTCGGCGACGACCTGGCCGGAGTGCGACGCGGTGTGCGGCACGCCGAACGACCCGACGTAGCTGAACGCCACGTGCAGGGCGAACTGGCCCCACAGCATCCACCCGGTGAGGGCGGCCCAACCCTGGCGCCGGCCGGTGGCCGCCCAGGCCATGGCGAAGACGACTGCCGCGCCCAGGAGCAGGCCCAGGAGCGGGACGTCGTGACCGGAGGAGAGCGCGTGCCCGTGAGCGGACAGGCTCGCGCACACCAGGGTGAACACCCCGGCGCGCAGCGGGCGGCACGCTCTGTTCTCGGTCATCTCACCGATATGGTCTCACCGCCGTCAAGGGGGGCTGCGGCGGGTCCGGTCCTCCGCCCGGTGCCTCCCGCAGGGCGTACCGGACGGCCGTGCTCCGGGTCGCGCCCGGTGCGCGCACCGCACGGCACCCGCACGCGAACGGCCGGTCCCGCACGTGGCCGACGGCACCGCTCCGGCCGGCATCCGGTCGGCAAGGGACGCGGGCGGCGCCCGTCAGGTGCGGGGCTTCGAGCGGTGTTCGTCCGCGGCCGCCGGGGACTGCGCGTCCTCCTCGCCGGCCGCCCACGAGGCGAGCAGCTGCATGCGCTCGGCCGACGGCGAACCGGGCTCGGCGGCGTAGATCGTCAGCGTCAGGCCGGGCTCGGCCTCCATGTTCAGCCCCTCGTAGGCCAGCGTCATCTCGCCGACGACCGGGTGGTGGAACGTCTTGAACCCCGTGCCGTGGTGCCTCACGTTGTGCGCGCCCCACAGGCGCCGGAACTCGTCGCTGCGGGTGGAGAGCTCCCCGACCAGGTCGTGCAGCTCCTTGTTGTGCGGGTCGCGGCCGGCCTCGGTGCGCAGGATCGAGACGGTGATCTCGGCGAACGCGTCCCAGTCCGGGTAGAACTCGCGGGCGCGCCCGTCGAGGAAGGTGAACCGGGCGATGTTCGGCGGCTGCCCGGGCATGGCGTAGGTGTCCCTGTAGAACGCCCGGCCCAGCGCGTTGGCCGCGAGCAGGTCCATGCGGCCGTTGCGGACGAACGCGGGCCCGGCGGTGACCGCGTCCAGCGTCCACTGCAGGCTCGGGTGGGGCCGCCAGCACTTCGTGCTCCGCCGGCGCGGGGGCCGGGCCACCGGGCTCGCGACGTGCGCCAGGTCGAACAGGTGGGCCCGCTCGGCGTCGTCCAGCCGCAGCGCCCTGGCGATGCTGTCCAGGACCTCCGGGGACGCGCCGCTGATCGCGCCGCGCTCCAGCTTCGTGTAGTACTCGACGCTCACGCCGGCCAGGGTCGCGACCTCGCTGCGGCGCAGCCCCGCCACCCGCCGGTTCGTGCCCGCGGGCAGCCCCACGTCGTCGGGGGTGACCTTCTCCCGCCGGGTGGTGAGGAACTCGCGGACCTCTGCTCGGTTGTCCATGTCTCCAACGGTAGGCGGCCGCCCCCGTCACGAGGGAGTCCCTGGCGGTACCCCCACCGGGCGGGTCTCCCCCTCCCGCGGCGGGCGTGGTGTCGTGGAGGGGCGGCCGACCGCGGGACCTCGCGGTGTCCCGCCATCGCCCGCGCGATCCCGGCCCGCTCATCCCGCTCCGACCGCGCCCCGCGGCCGGAGCGCGGACACCCCGGCCACCGCACCGGTCACCACGAGAGCGGCCGACGCACACCGCGATCCCATGCACCACGACCCCATGCGAGGTTCACCCATGCGGACCGAAGCCCTCACGGCCTCCCGTTCCGGCGGCTCCACCGACCGGACGGCTCCCGAACGCAGGCGCCTCCCCCTCGTCGCCCACGTCCTCGCCGTGGGCACGTTCCTGATGCTCACCACCGAGTTCGTCGTCGCCGGGATCCTCCCCGACATCGCCGCGGACCTCGGTGTCTCCCCCGCGCGGGTCGGATCGTTCATCACGGTCTTCGCCGTGGGCATGATCGTCGGAGCACCGCTCATCACGGCGCTCACGGCCCGGCTCTCCCAGCGGCTGACGCTGATCCTGGCGCTGGGGGTCTTCGTCGCCGGGCACGTCCGGGTGGCACTGGTCTCCGACGTCGACCAGATCATGGTCGCCCGGTTCCTCACGGGCCTGGCCACCGGCGCGTTCTGGGCCGTGTCCGCCGTGGTCGCGAGCCGCGCCGCCGGTCCCGCGCTGGGTTCCCGTGCCGTCAGTGTCGTGGGGGCCGGGGGCTCCCTGGCGACCGTCCTCGGCGTTCCGGCCGGGGCCTACATCGCCCAGCTGGCCGGGTGGCGCGGGACCTTCTGGGCCCTGGCGGCCGCCGCGGCGCTCGTCACCGTCCTCGTCCTGCGGTCGGTGCCCCGCGACGAGCCCGCCAGCGGAAACAGGCCGTCCTTCGTCGCGGACCTGGCCGGGCTCCTGCCCGTCCGGCTGTGGCTCGTGCTGGCCGCCTGTGCCACCACCAGCGGCGGCGTCCTCGCGGTCTACTCCTTCATCGCGCCCGTCCTGACCGACCGGTCCGGCGTGCCCGCCGCGGCCGTGCCCCTGGTGCTCACCGTCTTCGGCGTCGGCTCGTTCATCGGCACCCTCGTCGCCGGGCGCCTGGGCGACGGGCACCCGCACGCGGTGACGATCGCGACCCCGGCGGTGTCGACCGTGCTGGTGGCCTCGATCCTCGTGTTCTCCGGCTCGTCCTGGGCGATGGTCGTCCTGATCGCGCTGCTCGGACTGTTCGGGCTCAGCGCGAACGGCGTGCTCATCCACCTCGCCGTGCGCTTCGCCGGGAGGGCTGCGTCGCCGGGGTCCGCGCTGAGCGTCGCCGCGTTCAACCTCGGCACCGCCGCCGTCACCCCGGCCGCGGGGGCCGCCCTGGCCTCGCCGCTCGGGCTCGACGGGCCGGCCGCGGTCGGCACGGCCGTCATCGCGCTCACCCTGGTCCCGACCGCGGCCCTGGGCCTCATCACCGCGCGCCGTGCGCGCACCGGGCCCGGCCGGGACCCGGCCGACGGACCGGACCGGCCGGCGCGCCCCGAAGGCCCCGCCTGACCCCGGCGCCGACCGGGCGGCGGACCACCCGCCCCGCCGCTCCACCCGACGGCGGACACGACCCGCGATGGCCTCGCGGCGCCCGGCCCCCGGCGCCCCGGCCCCCGGCGCCCTGGACCCCGGCGCCCTGCCGGCCCGGCTCGACCTGGAGTCCGGAGAGGCCGGGCGGGTGCGCGGGTTCCGCCGCCTGGTCGCGCTCTGCCGGCTCCTCCGGCTCGGCCCCACCGGCGCCGCCACCCCGCACGACCCGCCCGGTACCGCGCGCCGTGTCGCCGCGCGGGTCCCGCACCTGTCCGCCTGATCCCCGGCCGGGGCGGTCAGGGGGTCTCGGCGAGACCGCACCACTGGGCGATGAACAGGGCGATGGACTTGGTGATCCGCCGCACGGACTCGACGTCCACGCGCTCGTCGTACCCGTGGATGGCCTCGGAGACCGGCCCGTAGACCAGCGCCGGGATCCCCTGGTACAGGGCGTAGACGCGGCCGTCGAGGTAGCCGGGGGTGGTGAAGGTGCGCAGCTCGTCCTTGAAGACGGCCTCGTGGGCGCTGCGCAGCACGTTCTCGGCGTCCGTGCCCTCGGGCAGGACGTACCCCTGGGCGTAGAAGCCGGTCCGCTCGCCCACGGCCTCGATGGGGTGGCCCGCGTCGTCGGTGGTGGTGTCGCGCAGCACCCCCTGGATCTGCTCCCAGGCGTCGTCGGCGCTCACCCCGGGGTAGATCGCCGCCCGGACCTGGAGCTCGCACCAGGCCGGGACGCTGGACGGCCAGTCGCCGCCGGTGATCCCGCCGAGGTTGAAGTTGATGGGGTGGTCCAGGTCCTCGAAGTAGGGGTGCCGCCCCTTCTCGTCGTTCCAGCGCTGTTCGAGCCCGCGCAGCCGGCCCATCACGTGGTGCGCCGCGTCGATCGCGTTGAACCCCGCCGACATCTCCCTGGGGTGGGTGGGGTGTCCCGCGACGCGGACCGTGAACCAGATGACGCCGACGTTGGCGCGGACGAGCATGTCCTCCTCGGGTTCGGGGATCAGCACGGCGTCGGCGGTGTACCCGCGCTGGATCGTCGCGAGCGCGCCGTTGCCGGTGCACTCCTCCTCGGCCACGGACTGGAAGTGGATGCGTCCTGCGGGCGCGAAGCCCGCCGCCCGCACGGCGTCGTAGGCGAACAGGTTGGCCGCCAGCCCCGCCTTCATGTCGCCGCTGCCCCGGCCGTAGAGCCAGCCGTCGATGATCGGGGCGTCCCAGGGCGACCGGGACCACTCCTCCAGGGGGCCTTCGGGGACGACGTCGATGTGGCCGTTGAGGATGAGCGAGCGGCCGCCGCCCTCGGCCGGGGTGTACGTGCCCACCACGTTCTCGACGCCCTCGTAGGAGACCTTGATCTTTCCGGCGCCCGGGTGGGCGGCGATCTCCTCGGGGTCGAGTTCCCAGCGGTCCACGGCCAGCCCCCTGCTCGCCATGGCCTCGTACATCAGGTCCTGCGCGGAGGACTCCCGGGTGCGCAGGGAGGGGTGGCGCACGAGTTCCTGTGTGAAGGCCAGCTGGGCTTCGAAGGCGTCGTCGACGGCCGCTTCGATGCGCGCGATGACGTCGGGTGCGAGGTTCACGGGATCTCCTGTCTTCGGTGCTGTCGTCGGTGCGGGCGCTTCACGCCGCGGTGCGCGCGTCCGCCGCTGCGCGGATGTCCTTGGCCCGGATGCGCTCGCCGGCCGCGCCGCCGAGGGCGGTGACGGCGCAGATGCCGATCAGGACCAGGACCGCGGGCCAGGACGCGCCGTCGTCCACGGCCAGGAGGGCGGTGGCGATGAGCGGGAGGAACCCGCTGAGGGTTCCGGCGAGGTTGTAGCCCAGGGAGACGCCGCTGTAGCGGAGCCGGGGCGGGAAGAGGTCGGCCAGCAGGGTGCCGGTGACGGCGTAGGCCAGGGTGATCAGGCAGATGCCGGCGGCCACCGCGACGGTGATCGCCCAGGGGGCGCCCGTGTCGATGAGCCGGAAGAGGGGGAAGGCGGCCGCGCCCGTGGCCACGGCGCCGATCACCGTCATCCGCCCCGGGCCGAAGCGCTCGGCCACGCGCCCGGCGACCAGCGTCGTCGCGATCTGGAGGACGGCGGCGACCAGGGTCGCGTTCACGGCCACCTGGCGGTCGACCTCCAGGACGGTGGAGGCGTAGGAGACCACGAAGGTCGTCATCATGTAGAACCCGCCGACCCCCAGCAGCGCGGCGGCGACCGCCACGGCCAGGCGGCCCCCGGCCTCGCGGAACAGGGCCAGGGCGGGCACCTTGGCGCGGTCCTCCATCTCCACGAGCTCCTGGAAGACCGGGGACTCCTCCACCTTGAGGCGGATGTACAGGGCGATGCCGAGCAGCGGGAAGGCCGCGAGGAACGGCAGGCGCCATCCCCAGGCGTCGAACTCGGCCGCGGGCAGCAGCAGCACGGCCGCGAAGGCGGCGGAGGAGATGAGCGTGCCGACCGGGGACCCGACCTGGACCAGGGCGGCGTACCGGGCGCGCTGGCGCTCGGGGGCGTGCTCGATGGCGATGGTGATGGCACCGCCCCATTCGCCGCCCACGGCCAGCCCCTGGAGGAGCCGCAGGACCGCGAGCAGGAGCGGCGCGGCGATCCCGATCGCGAGGTAGTCGGGGATCACCCCGATGAGCCCGGTGGCGCAGCCGATCATGACGATGGTCGTCAGCAGGGCGGGCCGCCGGCCGTAGCGGTCGCCGACGTAGCCGAAGATCAGCGCCCCGATCGGCCGGGCGGCGAAGCCCACGCCGAAGGTCGCCAGGGACGCCATGAGCCCCGCGCTCGGGTCCAGGTCGGTGAAGAACAGGCGGTTGAAGACCAGGGCGGCGGCCGTGCCGAACAGGAAGTAGTCGTACCACTCCAGGGCGGTCCCGACGAAGGCGGCGAAGGCGATCCGTCCAGCGTCGGCCGCGTTCACCTTCGGCCCTCGCTCGGGCACGGCGGGGTCGGGTCGTGACATGTGATCCTCCGGGAGATGTGCACCGGTCGGACGGAACATGAACGACCAGGTGTGATACCGATCATCGTCTTGGAAGGAACGCACCCCGACAAGCGCAGATCACCACGGAAATCCCCTCTAAAATGTGCACATGCACAAATCCGAACAGTCGGGTGTCGTCCCCCGCGCCGCGGGGGCGTGTCTGGCGGAACTCGACTCCATAGCCGGGGCCTACGTCCGCAGGGTCCGCGAGCTCACCGGCTACGCCGAGACCGTCATCGACGACACGGAGCTGTACGGCACGGCCCGGGCCACGCTCGAACTCCTGCTGGAACTCCTGCGGGGCCGGGACCGCTACGAGGAGCTGCGGGCCCACTCGGTCGAGGTGGGGCGCTCGCGCGCCCGCCGCGGGATCCCCCTGGAGTCGCTGCTGCGCGCCGTGCGCATGGACTTCCGCTTCCTGTGGGAGGCGATGCGCGCCCACGTCCCCGAGTCCGGCTTCCCCGCCTTCTCCGAGGACGTCATCTCCATCTGGGAGGCGGTGGAGGTGCACACGACGCACGTGCAGACCGGGTACACCGACGAGATCGCGCGGGTGCGCGCCGAACTGGAGCTGGAGCACGCGTTCCTGCTGCGGCACCTGCTGAGCGGTTCCGGCGCGGACGCGCGCCTGCACGCGCAGGCGGCGCAGGCCCTGGGGCTGCGCGCCGACGGCGTCCACATCGTCGTGGTGGCCGACGGGGACCACGCGCGCGGCTTCAGGGACCGGATCGGCGCGGTCCTGCCCGGAGCGGTCCCGCTCCGTTCGGACGGGGTCGAGTTCGCCATCGTCCCCGCGGCGGAGGCCACGGGCGCCGCCGGGGCCGAGCTGGCACGGAGCCCCGTCGGGATCTCGCCGAGCGCCCGCGGCCTCGGGGAGATCGCCCCGATGTGGCGGGTCGCCTGTGAGCTGGCGCCGTGGGCGCGGGAGGGCGCGGCGGCGACGGTCGGGAGCCACTGGACCCGGCTGGCGGGCGCGCGCCTGGGCCCGGTCGCCGAGGCCTTCTCCAGGGACGTCGGGGAGGCGCTCGGGGGGTTCTCCGAGCGGGAGAGGAACCTCCAGATCGAGACGGTCGAGAACTACTTCAGGACCGGCTCGGTCACCGAGGTCGCGCAGCGGATGTTCTGCCACCGCAACACGGTCATCAACCGCCTGCGCAGGTTCGCCGACGCCACCGGCCTCGACGTCTCCCGGCCGGTGGACGCGTCCGCGGCCCAGCTGGCCCTGGCGGGCCTGCGCTAGGACCGGGTCCGGAGGCCCCGGGGCGCCCCGGTGGGAGGGATTCCGCGGACCGCGAGCGGGCATCAACGGATCGGCGATCCACCGCCCCCTCACAGGTGATCGTAGGGATGGTGCAATGAGGCTTCACCGGTTCCGTCTTCCGCCGCGCCGCTCACCGGCCCACACGCCCGTCCTCGGACGGGTGGTGGTGGTCGTGCTCGGCCTGGGCGTGCTCGCGGCGGCGCTGTTCGGCGCCGCCGGACCGTACCAGCAGACCCGGCAGTTCCGCGCGGCCGTGGCGTGCGAGAGGGGTACGGACGACTGCTTCGACAGCGAGGCGGCCACCATCGTCGGCCGGCACACCTACACCACCACCTCGACGTCGACGTACACCGACGCCAACGGCCACACCCACACCAGCACGACCAGGACCACCCACTACGAGGTCACCTGGCAGCGGGCCGACGGTTCCCACCAGACCCGCGACGTGTCGTCGACCTTCTACTCCGAGGCCGAGGAGGGGCATCCGGCCACACTGCGACTCTGGCAGGGAGAGGTCGTCGGCGTGGAGGTGGCGGGCGGCGCGGAGTGGTTCCTGCCGGAGTCCGGCGGGGCGCTCATAGCCTGGTCGTACCTGGCCTTCCTCGGCCTCGGAATCCTGCTGTGGGGGCTGTTCGGCTGGTGGGACGGGTTCTTCATGCTCTGCTTCCGCGCCTTCACCTGGATGTTCATGGGACTGATGCCGGTGGTCATGGCGGTGGACGCCCTGGCCTACGGCATGCCCACCGGGGCCGAGCTCTTCGCGAAGGTCCTGGTCACCGTCCTCTTCAGCGGGATCTCCGGCGCAATGCTCGTCGGCTCGCTCGACGACTGGTGATCCCCGTGCCGGACGCCTGCCCGGGGTCCGGCCCCTCCCCGCGGACGGACGCTGTACGCCCCCCGACCGCGGGGAGGGCCCCGGCAGGCCCCTCCGGACCGCCCGCCGCCCCGCACCCGCGCAGTGTTCAGGCCTCCTCCGGCCGCGCCGCCTTCCGGGCCAGATGCCGCTTGGAGCCCGCGGTCGTCGGCCCCAGCACGGTCCCCGGCGGGAAAGGCGGGAAGGGAAGGGGGGTGACCGGCCGACGGGCAGGGGAGACGACGCCGACCTGGTGGTCGTCCTCGTACACGATGCGGCCCGGGTCGTCGGAGGTGCTCTCCCGGTGGGGCACCCCGTGGGTCGTGAGGATCCCCCGCAGGGTGCCGATCCGCTCCACGAAATCGCTCCGGGCGCGCACGGACCGCCGGAACCACGTCACCGCTCCCAGCGTGTTCCCGTCCGTGTACAGGGGCGGGACGGGCAGGGCGTCCCGGAACCAGTCGTCGATGTCGAAGTAGAGGTCCTCCTCTGCCTCCGAGAGCATCCCCGCCCGCCGGAGGTGATCGACCGCCACGAAGATCCCCACCTCGACACCCACGCGCCCGACATAGTCGGCGTGCACCCTGAAGAAACTCCTCATCTGCGCGGTATACCCGCGCCCGGCCGAACAGGCGGCGGGAGTGGCCTCTTCAGGCCACCTCCCTGACAAACGGTGTGGTGTGCCCTGCGTTTCTCGGAGTCGGTTTTCCGGATCCTGGGACCCCAGCGACCGCCGGGGGCGCCCTTCCAAAGCGGCCACGGAGCCCCGGGCCCGGGGTAGGCGCCGGCCGGCGTCCCCGACAGCCACCCCACGGCCCGGGCGTGGTCGTCGACGGCGACCAGGACCAGTTCGCCGTCCGGGGTGTAGGCGGACCCTGCGCGGGCCGCGGCGGCCGCCAGGACGGGCGGTTCGCCCGGAAGTGCGGGGCGGATCCTCACAGCAGCTCGATCTGGCCGGGCACCTGATCCCGCGCCTGGCGGCCACGCCCCAGGCACCGGCGGCAGGTGATGGGCCCGTTCGACGCCACCAGCCGGAGCGGGTCGGTCGCCGCGTGGCAGCCGACCGCGGGGATCTCCACACCCGCCCACATGTGCGCCTCCAGTCGGTGCACGACCTCGCCGTGTCCGATCCGCACCCCGGCCGCGCCGGCCAGCTCCTCGCGGCGCCGCCGGAGAACGGCGGTCAGGTGCTCGACATCGGCGGAGGGTGCGGCGGCGGACAGAGCTGTCTCGGTACGGTCGGTCATGGCCCCCAGGATCGCGCAGGCCACCGACACCGGGCCGAGCCGGGGCCGCGCACCGGTGGGAGCACAGCCCCGGGGCGGGCTCAGGCATCCTGGCTGGTAGTGACGGTCAGGATGTACAGGCCCGGGCCGCGGCCCTGACGAACCCGCGGCCGAGCACCCCAGAAGGAGACCGGAGTCGAACCGCCGCAGCTCGAATGGCCGGTTCCGGCAAGAAAACCCCTGTCGGTGGGGCCTGCTGGGATCATCGGTCCCCTGACAGGACCCCCGTTGGAAGCGGTGCCATGGCCGATCCCCTCCTGCCCGGCGGCTCCACCCGTATCGGCCCCTACACGCTGCACGCCCGCCTGGGCGGCGGTGGGATGGGCCAGGTGTTCCTGGGCCGCTCCCCTGGCGGTCACACCGTCGCGGTCAAGGTCGTGCGCCCCGATCTGGCCCAGGACCCCGACTTCCGCCGTCGGTTCGCCGCCGAGGTGGCCGCTGCCCGCAAGGTCGGCGGGTTCTACACCGCCCCCCTCGTGAACGCCGACACCGACGCCGACCCACCCTGGCTGGCCACCGCCTACATCCCCGGCCCCACCCTGCACCGCGCCGTCACCGACCACGGCCCCCTGCCCCAGCGGACGGTGGCCGTGCTCGGCGCCGGCCTGGCCGAAGGACTCGCGGCCGTGCACGCCCAGAAGCTGGTGCACCGCGACCTCAAACCCGGCAACGTCCTGCTGGCCCACGACGGTCCGCGCCTGATCGACTTCGGCATCGCCCGCGCCCTGGACTCCACCTCCCACACCCACTCCTCCGCCGTGCTGGGCACCGCGGCGTTCATGTCCCCCGAGCAGGCCCGCGCCGAGAAGGTCGGCCCGGCCTCGGACGTGTTCTCCCTGGGGAGCGTGCTCGCCTTCGCCGCCACCGGCCGCAGCCCGTTCGGAGAGGGAGCGCCGCTGGCGGTCATGTTCCGTCTCGTGCAGGAAGAGCCCGACCCGGCCGGCGTTCCCGGACCCCTGGTCGACCTGGTGCGGGCGTGCCTGGCCAAGGACCCCGCATCCCGACCCGGGGTAGGGGAAGTGCTGGCGGCCCTGGCCGCCGCGGCCCCCTCCCCCTCCGACACGGGCGGTCGGTGGTTGCCTGAGGACATCACCAAAGTCCTGGCGCGGTACACGCTCGCCTACACCCGGGTCCAGGAGCCGCGGACACCGGCGGCCCCGGGCCGCGCCCCGTCCGGGCCGAAGGACGCCGAGCTGGTGATCGGCAACCTCAGCGCGCACCCCATGGAGGTGTTGGTGGACGACACCGTGCTGGGCACGGTCCCCCGGTTCGCATCCGGTGCCTTCCACGTCGCACCCGAGCAGCGCTCGCTCCTGGTGCGCACGGAGGACCATGGGGCCTCACAACGTATCGCGTTGGCCGGGGGCGCGGCCGTGAAACTGGCCTTCGACCTCCCCTCCAAGCCGAGGTCCGCCCCGGAAGTGGTCGAAAAAGTCGTCTTCACCGGCAAGCCATCCCTGGAGCGGGCCTTGGATGTCTGCGTGATCGTCCTGTTCATCTGCGCTATCTCTAGCGTGGCCTTGGGCTTGTTGGCCGCGAGGGGGGTGATCATCTTCCCGGAGGAGGCACTGCCCTTCGCTTTGTTCGTGGCCATCGTCCTTGATGCCCTGGGTGTTCTGTTGGCTCTGCTCGCTATTTTTGTGATTCCGGGTGCCTGGCCCGCCCTGGTCCTGTCCGCTGCAGGGCTAACGCCTGCGGCACTCTCCGTAGCCGACACGCCGCGCCGGTGGGCTGACATGGCACGGGTCAGCTTGGTCGGCGAAGGGAAAAGCGCACGAGTCGTGGTCTGGCCGCGCAGGGGCCGACCACCGCTGCGCGACGACAAGTGGATGAAGGACTACCAAGGCGGCAAGGTCGTGTGCCGGGCAGGACAGGTCCGCGCGGTCACACCCCTTCAGGTCGAACGCTTGCGTGCGGCGCTGCGGTGGTTCGCCGGGGACCTCTGGGTCGAACAGCCGTCGACTCCGTGAGCCCCGACCGTCATCGCTGGATGAGACACTCGGCCCCCATCCCCCGGCTGAGAGGACGGCCCGTGCCCGCCGTTGACGCACTCATCGACCTGCTGTTCCCCAACGGCTCTCCGGAGCCGGCCGGTCCGCCGCCCGCCCTGCCGATGCCCTCCGATCTGCGCGAGTTCTTCACCCGGATCGGCCACAACACCGTGGAGGTGGACAACCGGTTCGGCTTCGGCGTCAACCAGGGGCTCCTGGAGTACTCCGCGAAACGCCGCGAGAACCTCAGGCACGTGTACAGGGCTGACGCCATCGCGATCCGGGGCGGCCACGAACAGCGTTGGCCCGGTGTCCGCAAGGCCGAGGGGGACTGGGACGTCGTCATCGACGACCTGCTGATCCTGGGGTCGGACGACAACGGCAACGACCTCTACCTGGAGGCCGTCGGCGACCCCGACGGTTGGGCGGTGGTCGCCGACGGCTGCCGGAGCTCCGTCTGGGCCCGCCATACCGTGACCGCCACCGACTACCTGTACGGCCTGCTGTCAGGCTCTCTCCGGTGCCCGGTCTTCACCCTGGACGGCTGGCCCCGGTCCCGCTTCGACGTCGCCGTCCGCCATCACTGAGCCGGAGGCGTCAATGCGGGCGGTTGCCGCGCGCGGAGCCTTACCGATGCCCTGGCGGTCCTGCAGGCCGCTGTCGAGGCGACAATGCGGGGTCCGGTATACGAGCACCCAGCCCACCGGTACAGCGGCCGGGCCGGGGTTTCTGACCCGCGACAAGTGGCCCATCATGTTCTAGACCTTGCCTAGTCACAAAGCAGGGCACAAAAACGGCCCTCGCGCGACATCGCGTCGCACGGGGTCGGCGGGACCGGGGCGCGGCCTCAGGCAGGCTTGCGCTCGGTGCCCGGCTTCTCCTCCACCGGCTCCGGCTCGGGGACCGGGGCCGGGACCGGGGCCGGGTCAAGCGGGTCGAACCCGCGGCTGCCGATGCCGGGGCCGTTCTTGGATCGGCGCACGGGGGTCTCCTTCCCCGCGGGCACCGGGTGCGCCCGCCACGGCCGGGGTCTACCCCCGCTGGCGGCGGGCAGGCGGACCTGGCCGGGACAGGCCATGAACCCTTCCAGCGTGCTTTGTCCGCTCTCGTCAAGGGTCAAGTTTGGTTCCGGCTGTGCCTATTCCGGACCCAGCGGTCAAACACGGAGCCGAGCGGACCAGCCGGCTGTCATCGCCTGACCTTCCTGAGGTCGCGCATGGTGCTGGAGTCACCGCCCTCGGCGGCCTTGTGGTGCCAGACCTCTGCTTCCTCGATCTCGCCTCGCTCCTTCAGCAGGCCCCCGAGGTTGTTCATGGCGTAGGTGTTGCCGCCCTCGGCGGACTTGCGGTACCAGGACTCCGCCTCAACCACCTCACCACGCCCCGCTAGCAGGACCCCGAGGTTGTTCATGGCGTAGATGTGGCCGCCCTCGGCGATGGCGCGCCGGTACCAGGACTCCGCCTCCCCCACCTCCCCCCGACCCGCCAGCAGGGCCCCGAGGTTGAACATGGCGTCGGTGTGGCCGCCCTCGGCGGCCCTGCGGTACCAGGACTCCGCCTCCCCGACCTCACCACGCTCGTCCAACACGATCGCGAGGTTGCACATGGCGTAGGTGTTGCCGCCTTCGGCGATGGCGCGCCGGTACCAGGACTCTGCTTCCCCCACCTCCCCCCGACCCGCCAGCAGGGCCCCGAGGTTGAACATGGCGTTGGTGTTGCCGCCCTTGGCGGATTTGCGGTACCAGGACTCCGCCTCCCCGACCTCACCACGCTCGTCCAACACGATCGCGAGGTTGTTCATGGCGTAGGTGTTGCCGCCCTTGGCGGATTTGCGGTACCAGGACTCCGCCTCCTCGGCCTCGCCTCGCGCCTCCAGCAGGGCCCCGAGATCGACCATGGCATCGGTGTTGCCGCCCTTGGCGGATTTGCGGTACCAGGACTCCGCCTCCTCGGCCTCGCCCCGATCCTCCAGCAGGGCCCCGAGATCGACCATGGCGTCGGTGTCGCCATCCGCGGCAGCGCGGCGCAGGCACGCTTCGTCATCCTCGGGTTCGGTGGGAAGCGGTCGGGTCTTCGCCAGGGGTGGTGCGGCTTGTCCGGTCAGGAGCATGTCCCAGACCTGGCGTGCGGTGGGCCGCCGTTCGGGGTCCTTGTCCGTGCAGGCCAGCACGATGCCCAGCAGCGGGTCGGCCAGGTCCCCGGTCTGGGGCGGGTGGTTCAGCACACGGTTGATGCGCGCGGCCTGGGTGGGGCCGGGGAACGCTTCGGCGCCGGTGGCGGCGTAGACCATCACCGCGCCCCAGGCGAACAGGTCCGCGGCCGGCCCCAGGGTCGTGCCCTCGATCTGCTCCGGGGCCATGTACCCCAGCGTGCCGATCCGGGTGGCCGAGGCGGTATCGGCGTCCAGAGCGCGGGCGATGCCGAAGTCGATCACCCGCGGCCCGTCGGCGGCCAGCAGGATGTTCGGGGGCTTGAAGTCGCGGTGCACCACCCCGGCGGCGTGGATCGCCGCCAGCGCGGTGATGGTCTGCACCGCCAGCCGGTGTAGGTCCCCGCCGGTGCGCGGACCGTGCTCGCGCACCGCCTGGGCCAGGGTCGGGCCGTCGATGTACTCGGTGGCGATCCACGGCCGCTCGGCGTCGGGGTCGGGGTCGGCGTCCAGGATCTCGGCCAGGCAGAACCCCTGCACCCGGCGGGCGTTGACCAGCTCCTGGGCGAAGTAGCGGCGCACCTGAGGATCGGCGGCCAGGTGCGGGTGCAGCAGCTTGACCGCCGCCCGCCGCCCCGTATCGTCTTGGCCCAGGAACACCGACCCGAACCCGCCCGACCCCAACTCGTGCAGCAGACGGAAGTCACCCACCCGCTGTCCCGTTTCGGTCATCGCTACCTCTGTCCGTCTGTTGTACGCCCCGAACCGGGCCGAGCCCGGCTTCCCAGGATCCCCCGCCCGGGGCAGCGAGAGGTCGCGGACAGGTCACAAAGCCCGACCCCGTGCGGAGACCGGGACTTGTCCACAGGCAGGGTCAGCCGGCGGGCTTGCGCTCGGGGCCGGAGCAGGCCATGGCCCCCTTCGGGCTTACTTGGTTCACCCCCCAAGATCGCATGGCACTTGTCGGCATCGACCACGCGGGGCCGGCCGCCCTTGCGCCCGGCCCGGGGGGGTGGTCTGCTGTCAGCTGGCGGTGCAGCGGCCGCCGCGTGGAGGATGTCGGTGTGTTCGCGTACCTGGGCGGCCGGCTTCGTGGCGCCCCGTAGCTCTGAGGGCTCTTGGTCTCCGACCACGCTTGGGCGACCGACAGGCGCTTGCATCAGTTGCTGCTGGGGGCCTGCCAGAGGCCGACGACCGCGTCGGTGAGACGGGTCGCGAGATCATTCCAGGTGAGCTGGCGGGTGACGGCGTTCTCGGCGAGGGCGCGTTCACGCTCAACGCACATGTTGACGATGAGGTGGCTGGCCATGTTGAGCCGCTCGGCGCGGATGTCCGACGGCGGACCGGGCAGGGTGTGCGTCAGGTGGGCGATCAGTAGTCGCAGGGAGGGTGATGCGAGGGCCTCCTCCTGTGAGATCTCGCGCAGGGCGGGGTCGGATGTCACCTGGATGCGGAAACGGGCGTACCAGGTGGGTGAGCCGAGGTCCTCGAGGTGCTCGGTGAAGGGGCGGACCAGGCAGGAGATCCAGGTGCGGATGTCCTCGGAGCCGGCGGCCTCGGTGACGAGCCGGGAGCGGATCTCCTCGATCCGGTCGGCGTGGGTACGGACGATCGCACGGATGAGGTCCGGTTTGCCGCCGAAGTGATAGGTGACCGCGGCGTTGTTGCCCTGGCCGGACTCCTCGCTGATCTTGCGCGTGGACACCGCGTGCACGCCGTGCACGGCGAACAGCCGCTCGGCGGTCTCCAGCATCGCCTGCCGGGTGTCGGTACCTCTCTCGGCCCGCTCGGTCCTGCCTGCCACCTCTGGTCCATCCTTCCGGGGTCTTCCTCCCGCCACGTTCAGTCCATGCTCTCGCACCGGTCGCCTCACGCAGCCCTCGTCGACCTGCGGCGCAGACGGCACGGGGACGGGCCACGACTGCCCGCCGACAAACCTAAATCAGGTGCTTTACTTATTTAAAGCACTTGGTTCAAGCATTCGTTCGAATGGAGAGACCCCTCGTGTCACAAGCACGCGCAGCCAGGAACGGCAGCACCACGGCGGCCATCTCGTCGGGTACCTCCTCCGCGAGGTCGTGGCCCGCGTCGAAGACGTGCCCGGTGACGTCGTGCGCCACGAACCGTGCCTGCTCCGCGTTGCGCTCGCCGATGAAGGCGGAGCCGCCGAGCGCCAGGTCGGGGATGTCGAGCTTCTTTCGGGCCGCCTCCCGGTTCTGTTCGGCATCGGTGAGCATCGTCCGGTAGACGGCGAGCATGGCGCGGATGCCACCGGGCAGGGAGTAACAGCGCACGTACTCCTCGACGGCCTCGGGGGTGGCGGTGTCGGGGTGGCTGCGCTCGTTCTTGATCATGTAGGTGATCAGTTCGCGTTCGTGCCCGGAGATCAGCATCTCGGGCACGTCGGGCTGGAAGTAGAAGCCCCGGTGCCACAGGTGCATGCCGGAGACGTTCTCGGGGGTGAGGGCCGTGTGGTCCTCGAAGCCGAAGCCGGGGAGCAGCGCCTCGGCGAAGACGAGGGAGGTGACGTGGTCGCGGTGGCGGGCGGCGAGCTGGTAGTCGATCACCGCGCCCCAGTCCTCGCCGATCACGGCGTAGGTCTCGTGTCCGAGGCCGGCCGCCAGCCCGGCGATGTCGTCGCTCATCGTCCCGGAGTCGTAGCCGTCCGCAGGGCGGGCGGAGTCACCGAGACCGCGCAGGTCGGGCACGACGACGGTGTGGTGGGGCGTCAGCTTCGGGACCAGGCGGCGCCAGTGGTAGCCCGTCTTGGGCACGCCGTGCAGCAGCACCACGGCGGGACCGGACCCGGCCGTCCGATAGTGCAGGCTCGTTCCGTTGACGGTGGCACGGCCGGTGCGCATGGGCGCTCCGTCATGGTCGTACGTCATGGGACATCCGATTTCTTGATCGTTCGTTACAGAATGAGGGCATGACAAAGTCCGGCCCGGGCCGCGAGGGCCGCGTCAGTCGAGGACGGTCAGCGCGACGTCGACGAGGGGTTCGAGGGAGCGGTCCGGGGTGATCTTCGAGGAGACCAGCAGGCCGTTGAGGAAGGTGACCAGGAAGGCGGCGACCGTGTGCGGGTCGTGGCGCTCGGCGATCTCGCCCCGGTCCCTCGCGGCCCGCAGCACCTCGGCCAGCGCCTCCCGGCTCGCGTCCTGCATGTCGCGCACGGTGTGCCGGGTCGCCGCGTCCTGCGGCAGCCTCTCGCAGGCGGCGTTGACGGCCAGGCAGCCCTGACCGCCGCGCTCCACGGCGACGCGGATCCGCTCCGTCAGCAGCGCACGGATCGCCGCTCGGGCGTCCGCCCCCTCCTCCAGAGCGCGCAGGGCATCCGCCGCGAGGGTGGTGCGGTAGTGCTCCAGCGCGGCCCGGTACAGGCCGTCCTTGCCACCGAACGCCGCGTACAGAGACCCCTGCCCGATCCCCAGGCGCTGGGTCAGGTCGCGCACCGAGGTCGCCTCGTAGCCACGCGCCCAGAACAGCTCCATGGCGCGGCCCACGGCCGCTTCGGTGTCGAACTCCCGGGTCCTTGCCATGGCCCCACCGCAACCTATCTGGATCGATCGATCAAGAAAGCGTATGCGGCCGGACCATGCGCTGACTCGAAGACCGACCCCACGGCACTCTCCGTCGGCGTCCCGGCGATAGCGCGGAACTCGCGCATGAGCAGTTCGTACGCGCCGACCAGCGTGAAGGACGGCCAGGTGTGGATGATCCGCGACCACCAGGAGGGCTCTGGCACGATCACTTCTTCCGGCTGTGATCGAGGAGCTCTCCCAGGGTCGGGAGTGACGGGCGGGTGGTGGGAGACACGAACGTCTCCCAACGCTCCCACCATGGCGGAGGGCCCCGCCGGGCCCTCCGGGCCGTGCGGGCGCCCGACCCGCGGGTCAGGGCCGGACGCCGTCGACCTCTTCGTGGTAGGTGCGGCGGGTGCGCTCGGTGTGCTCGCTCATGAGCAGGCGGGCGCGGGCCGCGTCGCCCTGCTCGATGACCTCGACCAGCTGCTCGTGCTCGTCCCAGGAGGCCGAGCCCCGGATGCCGGCGACGGGTGCGTAGTACCAGCGGACCCGGCGGTCCACCTGGGCGGCCAGTTCGGCCAGCACCCGGTTGCCGGAGGCCTCGGTGACGGCCCGGTGGAAGTCGGCGTTGGCCTGGACCACGGCTTCGGTGTCCGCGTGTTCGGTGGCCGCCCGGCCCGCGGAGACGAGCTCGCGCAGGTGCCGGATCTGCTCGGGCGAGGCGTGCTCGGCGGCGAGCCTGGCGGACTCGGCCTCCAGCATCGCGCGGACGGCCAGGAGCTGGTCGGCCTCGCTCTCGGTGGGCGTGTGCACGAACGCGCCGTAGCCGGGCCGCAGGTCCACCCAGCCCTCGTTGCTGAGCCGCTGCATGGCCTCGCGGACCGGCTGGCGCGACACGCCGAGGGTCCCGGCCAGCTCGGTCTCGACCAGGTGCTGGCCGGGTGAGAGCGCCCGGGTGGTGATGAGGTCGAGGATGGCCTCGTAGACGGACTCCCGCAACGGAACCGGGCGCTGGATCCGTCCTGCGACGGCGTTCAATCCCTGCGAGGACATGAGGAGTCTCCAGATTCCGGCTGCGTGGTCGGGTTCACTGTAGACAGTCTACGAAGTGCAGAGGGTCCACGGGTCATCGGGGCGTCCCGACGAGTTCGACGAGTCCCGGCGTGCGGGCGGGCGGGACGACCGCGAACGCGTCGGCCACGGCGGCCGCGCGCAGGTCGGCGGAGCCGCTGGAGGGCAGCTCCACTGCGAGGTCGCGGCTCACGCGCACCGGGACCAGCCGCACGTCGGAGGCGTGGGGACGGGTCTCGCCGATGAGCCGGGCCCGCTGCCCGGTGTGGGCCGGGTCGCGCCGGCCCGCCCGGCCGCTCAGCGCGGGGACGAGCAGGGTGAGGGCGGCGACGAGGGCCGCGCCGGGGTTGCCCGGCAGCCCCACGACCACGGCGCCGGAGGGCAGGACCGCCAGGGCCTGCGGGTGGCCGGGGCGGCAGGCCACCCCGTCGACCACGAACCGCGCGCCGAGGCCGGTCAGCGCCGCGCGCAGGTGGTCGGCCGGGCCCTTCGACGAGGAGCCGCAGACCGCGACCAGGTCGGTCCCCGACACCTCGTCCAGTGCCCGCTCCAGGTCCTCCCGCCGGTCCGCCAGCAGCTCCGGGGGCGCGCACGCGCCGCCGGCCCAGGCCACCAGCCCGGGCAGCACGGGGCCGATCGCGTCGCGCACCGCCCCGGGGCGCGGGACGCCCTCGCGCACCACCTCGTCGCCGGTGACCAGGACGCGGACCCGGGGGCGGAGCACCGGCAGGGCGTCCCGCCCCAGGCCCGCGGCCAGGCCCAGGAGCGCGGGGGTGACGGGGCTCCCGGCGCGTGCGACCACCGTCCCGGCCGGGGTGGTCTCGCCCCGCAGTCGCAGGTGCTCCCCCGGCTCGGTCGCACCGCTCAGGAGCCCCGCGCCCCCCGGTCCCGGCGCGCCGCCCCGGTCTCCGGCGGCCGCCGCCGGGGCGGCCCCTCCCGGCCCGGCCGGAGCCAGGGTGGCGCGCTCGTAGGGGAGGACGGAGGTGGTGCCGTCCGGAGCGATGGCACCCGTGGCTATCTCCACCGCCTCCCCCGCGTTGAGGCGGGCGACGGGCCCGCGGTGTCCGGCCAGTGCCCGGCCCAGGACGGTCCAGGGCCCCTCGCCGCAGACGGCGTAGCCGTCCATGGCGGCGCTGTCCAGGACGGGGACGTCGACCGCGGAGACGAGGTCGGCCCCGAGCGTGGAGCCGAGGGCCGCGGAGAGCGGCACCTCCTCCACGGGCGTGGTGCCCTCGGCGCCGGCCTCGCGCGCCAGCTCGCGGGCGCGGTGCCAGGGTGTCGGCGCGTGGCCCCGCCGACGGCCGTGGAGACGAAGAACCAGAGAAGTTTCCGGGGCGACCGAGTCGGGCATTCCTTCTCTCCCTGCCGAGGTGAGGAGACGAACACCACAAAGCATACTGTATACAGTATGGTAAATGGAAGGAGTTCCCATGCGCATCGCCGTCCTCGGCGCCGGAGCGATCGGCGCCTACGCGGGCGCCGCACTGCACCGCGGCGGAGCCGATGTCCACCTCATAGCCCGCAACGAGCACCTGCGGGCCCTGCGCGAGCGGGGCGTCCGGGTGCTCAGCCCCCGCGGCGACTTCACCGCGCACCCCCACGCCACGGACGACCCCGGCGAGGTCGGCCCCGTGGACATCGTCCTGCTCGGCCTCAAGGCCCAGCACTACGCCGCGTGCGGCCCGCTGCTGCGCCCGCTTCTGGGCCCGTCCACCGCCGTGGTCGCCGCGCAGAACGGCATCCCCTGGTGGTACTTCCACGGGATCGGGGGGCCGTTCGCCGGCCGGAGGATCGAGAGCGTGGACCCCGGCGGCGCGGTCAGCCGGGCGATCCCGGTCGAGCGCGCCATCGGCTGCGTGGTCTACGCGGCCACCGAGATCGTCGAGCCGGGGGTGGTCCGGCACATCGAGGGCACCCGGTTCTCCATCGGCGAGCCCGACCGCTCCGACTCCCAGCGCTGCCGCGACCTGTCCGCGGCGATGGTGGCCGGCGGGCTGAAGTGCCCGGTCGAGCCCGACCTGCGCGTGGACATCTGGGTGAAGCTGATGGGCAACATCGTCTTCAACCCGCTCAGCGCGCTCACCCGCTCGACCATGGCGCAGATCTGCCGCCACCGCTCGACCCGGGACATGGCCCGCACCATGATGAACGAGACCCTGGACGTGGCCGCCCGGCTGGGCGTGCACCCCGACATCTCGGTCGAACGCAGGCTCGCGGGCGCGGAGCGGACCGGCGACCACCGGACCTCCACCCTCCACGACCTGGAACGGGGCCGGCCCATGGAGCTGGACGTCATCCTGTCCGCCGTGGTCGAGCTGGCCGACCTCACCGGCGCCCCCGTGCCCACCCTCCGCGCGGTCGACGCCGTGGCCGGCCTCCTGAACCAGAGGGTCTCCGAGCCCGCCCCCGCCTAGCCCCCCGACCCCGGAGCCGGCACCCGCGCCCCCTCCCGGACCACCCTTTCCCCGGACCGCCCATTGCCGCGGCCTTCAACATTGCATACAGTATTCTCTCCAAGGCCACGAACTCCAAGCGAGGCCACATGCGTCGTTCCGAAGACTTCTCAGCCCCCTATGACCGCCTCACCACTCCCCTGGTCCGCGAACACGGCGAGCTGCGCCCGGCCTCCTGGGAGGAGGCCCTGGACCGCGCCGCGGCCGGGTTCCGCCAGGGCATCGAACGCCACGGGCCCGACTCCTTCGGCATGCTCTCCTGCGCCAGGGCCACCAACGAGATGAACTTCATCGCGCAGAAGTTCACGCGCGTCGTCGTCGGCACCAACAACGTCGACTCCTGCAACCGCACCTGCCACGCGCCCAGCGTCGCGGGCCTGGCCGCCGCCTTCGGGTCCGGCGGCGGCACCTCCTCCTACGCGGAGATCGAGGACACCGACCTCATCGTCATCTGGGGCGGCAACCCGCGGTTCGCGCACCCGATCTTCTTCCAGCACGTGCTCAAGGGCGTGCGCAACGGGGCCCGGCTCTTCGTCGTGGACCCCCGGCGGACGTCCACCGCCGAATGGGCCGACCGCTGGCTCGGCCTCAACGTGGGCACCGACATCCCGCTGGCGCACGCGATCGGCCGGGAGATCCTGCACGCGGGGCTCGCCAACGAGTCCTTCATCGAGCGCGCCACCAGCGGCATCGACGAGTACCGCGCCCTGGTGGAGCCGTGGACGCTCGCCGCGGCCTCGGCCGAGACCGGCGTGCCCGCAGAGGCCATCCGCGAGCTCGCCCACACCTACGCCCGCGCCGAGCGCGCCCAGCTGTGCTGGACCCTCGGCATCACCGAACACCACAACGCGACCGACAACGTGCGCGCGCTCATCAACCTGTCCCTGCTGACCGGGCACGTGGGCAGGTACGGCTCCGGGCTCAACCCGCTGCGCGGCCAGAACAACGTGCAGGGCGGCGGCGACATGGGCGCCATCCCCGACCGGCTGGTCGGCTTCCAGGACATCCTGGACCCCGAGGTCCGGGCGCCGTTCGAGCGCGCCTGGGGCCGCCCCATCCAGGGGCGCAAGGGCCTGAACCTGACCCAGATGTTCGAGGCGATGGAGGAGGGCGAGCTCAAGACCCTCTACGTCATCGGCGAGAACCCCGTGCAGTCCGAGCCCGAGACGCACAAGACCACCGCCCGGCTGCAGGCCCTGGACCACCTGGTGGTGCAGGACATCTTCCTCACCCGCACCGCCGAGCTCGCCGACGTCGTGCTCCCCGCGAGCGCCGCCTGGTGCGAGTCGGACGGCACCTTCACCAACAGCGAGCGGCGCGTCCAGCTGGTGCGCAAGGCCCTGGACCCGCCGGAGGGCGCCAGGGACGACATCGAGATCATGTGCGAGCTGGCCAACCGGCTCGGCCACGAGTGGGAGCGCCCGGCGGCGGAGGAGATCTGGGACGAGGTGCGCTCGCTGTCCCCCATGCACCGGGGCATGACCTACGCGCGCCTGGCCGAGCTGGACGGCATCCAGTGGCCCTGCTACTCCGAGGACAGGGTGGAGCCGAGCTATCTGCACTCCCGCCTGTGGTCCAAGGACCCGGCGCTGCGGGGCGACCCCGCGCCGTTCGGGATCGTGGGCCACTCGCCGCCGGTGGACCTGCTGGACGAGGACTTCCCGTTCCGGCTCACCACCGGCCGCCGCCTGGACGACTACAACACCGGGGTGCAGACCGGGGGGTTCTCCTCGCCCCTGCGGCGCGGTGAGCTGCTGGACCTGTCCCCGGAGGACGCGGCCAAGCTCGGGATCGAGGACGGCGAGACGGTCCGCGTGACCTCCCGCCGCGGCTCGGTCCTGGTCCCGGCCTCGATCACCGAGTCCATGCGGCCGGGCCTGGTGTTCATGACCTTCCACTTCCCGCACCAGGTCGACACCCAGCTGCTGACCATCGACGCCACCGACCCCATCGCGGGGACCGCCGAGTACAAGGCGGCCGCCGTGCGGATCGAGCGCCTCGGCCCCCGGACCCCGGCCGAGCGCAGGGACGCCCCGGACGGGGCGCTCCGCTAGCCCGGGAGGGCGAAGGGTGGACCGTCTCCCAGCCCCCTGGCGGGACGGTCCACCCCGTGTCCGTTCGACCGGACGCCCGGAGCGACCGCCTCCGCCGACGGATTCGCATCGGTGACGAGGGTTGTCAATCCGGAACTCCCATCCTACTGTCTTCTGTATACAGAATCCTGTGATCTGTCTTACACGATTGAGGTGATCCGGGCGTGGACCTGCGACTTCTGGACGAGGCGGCCACCGAAGCCGAACGCGACGCCGTCGACTCACTCCTGGGCACGCCCGAATCCGGCTGGGACGGCGGGACGCGCCGGGACTCCGACCTGCGCTACGCCAGGGGCGGCCACGCCGCCCGCGACCGGCGCGACCTGCTCCTGCCCGCCCTGCACGCGGTCAACGACCGGGTGGGCTGGATCAGCCGGGGCGCGCTCAACCACATCTGCCGCAGACTCACCGTCCCCCCGGCCGAGGCCTACGCCGTCGCCTCCTTCTACGCGATGTTCGCCCTGCACGAGCGCCCCCGGAGGGTCGTGCACCTGTGCACCGACATCGCCTGCGCGGCGGCGGGCTCGGGCGCGCTGCGCGACCGGCTGGCCGAGCGCCTGGGCCCTCCCGGAGCCGCTTCGGAGGCCGCCGGCCCCGACGCTCCCCCCGTCACCTGGCACGAGAGCCCGTGCCTGGGCATGTGCGAGCGCGCCCCCGCGGCGCTCTCCCTCCAGGCCGGGGCGCCGGCCCGGTACGCGGTCGCGGCCCCGGCCACCCCCGACGGGCTCGACTCGCTCACCGAGGGCGCGCCCCGCGGGGAGGAGCCGACCAACGGCCACCGCCCCCACGGCCCCGGGACCGCCCACCCCACCACCTTCCACCCCGAGCCCCTGCCCGGCGCCTCCCCCGAGCCCCGCCCCGAGGACGCCGTCCCCGACGCGGGCTCCCCCGACCACGTCCTCCTGCGCCGGATCGGCCGTGTGGACCCGCTCAGCCTCGACGACTACCGCTCCGCGGGCGGGTACGCCGCACTGCGCGAGGCCCTGCGGCTCGGCCCCGCCGGAGTGATCCGGGAGGTCACCGACTCCGGCCTGGTCGGCCGGGGCGGGGCGGCCTTCCCCACCGGGCGCAAGTGGAACGCCACCGCCCAGCAGCCGGACACCCCGCACTACCTGGTGTGCAACGCCGACGAGAGCGAGCCGGGAACCTTCAAGGACCGCGTCCTCATGGAGGGCGACCCCTTCTCCGTCGTCGAGGCCATGACCATCGCCGGGTACGCGATCGGGGCGCGCACCGGCTACCTCTACATCCGGGGCGAGTACCCCCGGGCCCTACTGCACCTGGAGAACGCCATATCCCTGGCCCGGGAGCGCGGGCTGCTCGGCACCGACATCATGGGGTCGGGCTTCTCCTTCGACATCGAGATCCGGCGCGGCGCGGGCGCCTACATCTGCGGCGAGGAGACCGCGATCTTCGGCTCCATCGAGGGGCAGCGCGGCGAGCCCCGCACCAAACCGCCGTTCCCGGTGGAGAAGGGCCTGTTCGGCAAGCCGACCACTGTGAACAACGTGGAGACCCTGGTCAACGTCCTGCCCGTGCTGCTGATGGGCGGACCGGCGTACGCGGCCGTGGGCACCTCCGGGTCCACGGGCCCCAAGCTGTTCTGCCTGTCGGGCGGGGTGCGCCGCCCCGGCCTGTACGAGCTGCCCTTCGGGGCCACCCTGGGCGACCTGATCGAGGCCGCGGGCGGGCCGCCCGAGGGGCGCTCGATCAGGGCCGTGCTCCTGGGCGGGGCCGCCGGCACCTTCGTCCGGGCCGACGAACTGGACATCCCGCTGACCTTCGAGGGGGCGCGCACCGCCGGGGCGTCCCTGGGCTCGGGCGTGGTGCTGGTCCTGGACGACACCGCCGACCTGCCCGCGATCCTGGCACGCGTGGCCGCCTTCTTCCGCGACGAGTCCTGCGGCCAGTGCGTCCCCTGCCGGGTCGGCACGGTGCGGCAGGAGGAGTCCCTGCTGCGGCTGCGCGCGGGGGCCTCCCCCGCCAAGGAGATCCCGCTGCTGCGCGAGGTCGGGCGGGCGATGCGGGACGCGTCGATCTGCGGCCTGGGCCAGACCGCCTGGAACGCCGTGGAATCCGCGATCGACCGGCTGGGCCTGTACTCCGAGGACGGCCCCGCGACCGAGACCCCCGCCCCCGGCGGCACAGCAACCCCAGCCCCGGGCGACCGGGCTGCGACCGAGGAGGCCCGATGACCGTCCCCGTACTCCTGCCCGCCCCCAAGAGGCTGATCGACGCGACCATCGACGGCGAGGCCGTCCGCGTGCCGGAGGGCACCACCGTGCTCGAGGCCTGCGCCGCGGCCGGGACCGAGGTGCCCACGCTCTGCTACGGCGACACGCTCACACCGCGCAACGCCTGCCGGGTGTGCGTGGTGGAGGTGGAGGGCGCCCGCACCCTCGCCCCGGCCTGCTCCCGCAAGCTGGAGGCCGGGATGAGCGTGTCCACCGACTCCGAGCGGGTGCGGCACAGCCGCAAGCTGGTCCTGGAACTGCTGGGCTCGTCGGTGGACCTGTCCACCACGCCCCAGATCGCCGAGTGGATGGAGCGCTACGAGGCGGACCCGGACCGGTTCGGCCCCCGGGCCGAACCGGCCGCGCTCGGGGTCCGCGACGCCCGGCACGCGGGCGAGCACCGGCCCGGCGACGGCTCGGTGGCCGAGACCGTGGAGCAGCCCGCCAAGGTGGACAACGACCTCTACGTGCGCGACTACTCGAAGTGCATCATGTGCTACAAGTGCGTGGACGCCTGCGGCGACCAGTGGCAGAACACGTTCGCGATCGGGGTGGCCGGGCGCGGGTTCGACGCCCGCATCTCCACCGAGCACGACGTGGAGCTGCCCGATTCGGCCTGCGTGTACTGCGGGAACTGCATCGAGGTCTGCCCGACCGGGGCGCTGTCGTTCACCACGGAGTTCGAGATGCGCAAGGCCGGCACCTGGGACGAGGAGCGCCAGACCGAGACGACCACGGTGTGCACCTACTGCGGGGTCGGGTGCAACGTGACCCTGCACGTGCAGGACAACCGGATCGTCAAGGTGTCGTCCCCGCACGACAACCCGGTGACGCACGGCAACCTGTGCATCAAGGGCAGGTTCGGCTTCCAGCACGTGCAGCGGCGCGGCGACGGCTGACCCGCGGGCGGAGGCCGGCCCCCGGGGCGGCGGTCCGGCCTCCGCACCGATTTGACGCTTCGTCCCCTCGACATCGAATGTCGGGAGGAGTAGACCAGTAGACGGCTCGGACGCCGGAAGGCGGTGGTGGGGCATGGGACGGGTGACCGCCCGTGAGAAGGTCCTCCGGATCAGGGAGGGTGTCGGAAGCGAACGCGTGGACACCTTGGTCGTGGAGGAGCCGCTGGAGATCAGGCTGGACGGCTCCCCGCTGAGCGTCACCATGCGCACCCCCGGGAACGACTTCGACCTCGCCGCCGGGTTCCTGGTGGGCGAGGGGGTGGTGTCCGAGGGCCCGCAGGTCACCGCCATCCGCTACTGCGCCGGGGCCACCGAGGACGGGTCCAACACCTACAACGTGCTGGACGTGTCCCTGGCCCCCGGGGTGCCTCTCCCCGACACCTCACTGGAGCGCAACTTCTACACCACCTCCTCGTGCGGGCTGTGCGGCAAGGCCGGCCTGGACGCCGTGCGCACCAAGGCGCGGTGGTCGGTGGCCGACGACGGCCTGCGGGTCGGCGTCTCCACCCTCACCGGGCTCCCGGACCGCCTGCGCGAGGCCCAGCGGGTGTTCGACCGCACCGGCGGGCTGCACGCGGCCGGGCTGTTCACCGCCGAGGGCGAGCTGCTGGCCCTGCGCGAGGACGTGGGGCGGCACAACGCGGTGGACAAGCTGGTCGGCTGGGCGCTGCGCTCCGGGCGGCTCCCGCTGCGCGGAACCGTGCTCATGGTGTCCGGGCGCGCCTCCTTCGAGCTGGTCCAGAAGGCGTGGATGGCGGGCATCCCCATGATGGCCGCCGTCTCGGCCCCCTCGTCCCTCGCCGTCGAACTGGCCGCGGAGGCGGGCATGACGCTCGTCGGCTTCCTGCGCGGCAGTTCCATGAACGTCTACAGCGGAAGGGACCGCGTTCTCCTGGAGAGGGCGCTCACCGCGCCCTCGGCGGCCCCAGGGGCTGCGCACCCTCCGCACCGGTAGGCGCGGCCCTGGCCGGTGCGTTCCAGCCCCCCGTACCGCCCAGGGCCGATACCGGACCTCCGCGAGGCCGCCCGAACATTCGAGCGGCCTCGCGGCACGTCGGGGCCCGGGGCGCGCCCCCGTCCTCCGCGTCCCTCCGTGCACCCAGGTCCGGTGCCCGCCCCGGCCGGCGCGGGCGCCGGACCGGGACGGGCGGTGGCCGGGCCCCTAATGGACGGCGCCCTCCCATCCCCGGGGACGGAGCGTGTAGTGCGGGAAGTTGCCGGGCGGCCGCTCGTCGGCGGGCCCCCGGGTGACCGCGTGCACGAGGAGCCCGCCCCCGACGAAGGCCCCGCGCCAGGAGTCGCCCAGGCCGCCGAACAGCTCGTCGCGGTCGCCGCGCGAGCGGGGGCGGTTGACGCCGACCTTGAAGGCCCGCACGCCGGCCGCCAGGCGTGCGGCCGTGTCGGTGTCGTCGCAGGAGAGCGTGGCGACCAGGGCGCCGTTGCTGGCGTTCATCGCCGCCATGAGCTCGGCCTCGGTGTCGACCAGCACGACCGAGTCGACCGGCCCGAAGGGCTCGGCGTGGAAGAGCGGGGAGGACCTCGGCGGCTCCAGCAGGGCCACGGGCGCCATGTAGGCGTCGGTGTTCTGGCCGGGGAGCAGCAGGGCGTCGGACAGGGACCCGCGGTACAGGGGCACCGCCCCGCCCGCGACGGCCTCCGCCACCCGGTCGTTGAGCTCCTTGGCCTTGGCCGCGTTGATCAGCGGCCCGAAGTCGAGTTCGGGCAGGTCGTCCCCGGGGTCGGCGACCGCGAGCGGGTGGCCGAACCGCACCCCCGCCGCCGCGGCCAGGTACGCCTGGAGGAAGTCGGCGAAGCGGGACCTCTGCACCACGAACCGGGGGTAGGCGGTGCAGCGCTGCTTGGCGTAGTCGAAGGTCTTGCGGATCTGGCCGGAGAGGGTGTCCCAGTCGTCGTACTCCCAGACCCCCCAGCAGTTCAGCCCCTCCTGTTCCAGGATGTGGGGCCGGTCCAGGTCCGCCAGGTCGGCGGCGACCCGGCCGCCGGTGTCGCGGCCGCCGACGAAGGACACGCAGCCGATCTCCGGGCTGCGGACCAGTGCCGGGGAGAGGTCTCTGCCGCCCCCTCCGACCAGGGTGAACGGGAGGCCCTCCGCCACCGCCAGGGCGACGGCGAGAGTGAGGCACACGAGCCCGCCGTCGGTGGGCGTCTTGGCGATCACCCCGTTGCCCGCGAGGGCCTGCACGCACATGGCGTGCGCCAGGACGCTCATGGGGTAGTTCCAGCTGGCGATGTTGCTGACGGGCCCCTCCAGCGGCCGCCTCCCGTCCAGCATCCCGTCGATCTCGTCCAGGTACCACTCCACACCGGAGATGGCGCGGTCGACGTCCTGGCGGGCCAGCCGCCAGGGCTTGCCGATCTCCCAGACCAGCGCCAGGGCCAGGGTGTCCCGGTGCTCGCTCCAGGACCGGACCGCGGCGCGGACGCGGGAGCGCCGTTCCTCGAGAGGGACGCGGGTCCAGGCGCGGTGCTCGATCGCGGCCGCCGCCACGGCCCGGGCCGCGGTGGAGGTGTCGAGCATGGGCGGCCCGGCGATCTCGGTGCCGTCCACCGGGGAGTAGGAGGTGCGCGGCCGCCCGTCGGCGCGCCAGCGGCCGCCCCAGCGGTTGTGCACCCGGTCGGGCCCGAAGGCCTCCGGGGCGATCTCGCGGCAGCGGGCGTACAGGGCCGCCCACTCCGTACCGGGTTTCAGGGTCGTCGCCGTCATGCGGTCGCGGGCGCCTCCGCCGCAGCGGAGCCGTCCCCCTCCTCTCGGTCTTCGGCGGCCGCCAGGGCGGCCCGGACGAGCCCTGCGGTCTCGGTGGGGGTTCTACCGACCTTGACGCCGGCGGCCTCCAACGCCTCCTTCTTCGCGGCCGCGGTCCCCGAGGAACCCGACACGATCGCGCCCGCATGACCCATGGTCTTGCCCTCGGGCGCGGTGAACCCCGCCACGTACCCGACCACCGGCTTGGACACGTTCTCCTTGATGAACGCCGCCGCCCGCTCCTCGGCGTCCCCGCCGATCTCACCGATCATCACGATCACATCGGTGTCCGGGTCGGCCTCGAACGCCGCCAGCGCGTCGATGTGCGTGGTCCCGATGATCGGGTCCCCGCCGATCCCGACGGCGGAGGAGAAGCCGATGTCGGCCAGCTCGTACATCATCTGATAGGTCAGCGTCCCGGACTTGGACACCAGCCCGATCCGGCCCGGCTTGGTGATGGTCGCCGGGATGATGCCCGCGTTCGACTGGCCCGGGGTGATCAG
>NZ_JBHVLR010000009.1:0-235072 GCF_042797335.1 Nocardiopsis sp. NPDC057823
GGCCGGGACCGGACGGTCCCGGCCGCGCGGGGCCGCCGGGCTCCGGCGCGGTCAGTCGACCGGGCGGTAGCGGCCGGCGCGGCGCACCAGGGCCGGGCCCGTGCCGCGCACGGCGGGCAGGGCGGTCACGGCGGCGAAGAACACGGTGTGGTCGCCCACCTCGACGTGGTGCAGCACCCGGCACTCGAACGCCGCCAGGGCGTCGTCCAGCACGATCGCCCGGGTGTGCTCCCCGCGGTGGTGGTCCAGCCCGGACACCAGCCGCCGGGCGCTGGGCCTGCCCTCGGCGGAGAACCGGCCCGCCAGCGCCGTCTGGCCGCCGCCGAGCACGCTCACCGCGAACGCGCCGACCTCTTCGATCACCTCGGCCACGTACCCGTCGGAGTCCACGCTCACCGAGACCACCGGGGGATCGGCGGAGACGGACCCGAAGGAGCTCACCGTCGCCCCGATGTCGTCCCGGCCGTCGGCGACGGTCACCACCGCGACCCCGACCGGCAGCAGCCCCATCGCGTCCAGGTAAGGACCGGTCGCCACCGGGTCGCCCACCCCGTCACCCCCTGCTCGTGCGTGTACGTCCATCGCCCCGATCATCCCGTACCGGGCGCCCTCCCGTGCCCCGTCCGCCGTACGGGTCCTCCTGCCGCGCGGCGGCCCCGCCCGCCGGACCCGGCCGGAGAGGGGACGCCGCGGGGCGCCGCGCTCCGGCGGCTACAGCAGCCGTCCGGGGTCGGGCATGGTGAGGGGACCGGCCTCGGGCAGGCCCAGGGCGGCGGCGACGCGGCGCAGCGGGCCCCAGGCGCTCAGGGAGCTCTGCGGCTGGGCGGCGGCCGGGTCCTCGCTGGACTCGTGCGGGCGCAGCCGGTCCAGCGGGTTCTGGCGCGGGAACGGGCGCAGCGGCAGCGCGCGGCCGCCCGCCTTCTCCCGGGCGATGCGCACCGCCGTCTCCAGCCCGCCCAGCGTGTCCACCAGGCCGCGCTCGGCGGCGTCCCGGCCGGTCCACACCCGTCCCCGGGCCACCTCGTGCACCTCGTCCCGGCTCATGCCCCGCGCCGCGGCGACCTTGCCGGTGAAGTCCTCGTACACCCGGTCCAGCAGGTTGTCGACCCGCTCCCACTCCGACTCGCTGAACGGCCGGTCGGAGTCGAACATCCCGGCGTGCTCGCCGACGGCCACCGTGTCGCTGGTGATCCCGTACCGCTCCAGCAGCGGCCCCACCACCGGCTTGCCGACGATGACGCCTATGGACCCGGTCAGCGTGCCCGGCTGGGCCACGATCGCGTCCGAGGCCAGCGTCACGTAGTAGCCGCCCGACCCGGCGATGTCGCCCATCGTCACCACCACCGGGATGCCCGCCTCGCGGGTCAGCTCCGCCTCGCGGCGGATGGCGTCGGAGGCCGTGGGCGACCCGCCCCGGCTGTCCACCCGGAACACCACCGCCTTGACGTGCGGGTCGCGGCGGGCGGCCCGGAACGCCGCGCACACCGTGTCCGAGCCCATCACCGTGCCGCCGCCCAGCGGCGAGCGGCGGGTGCGCCCCAGGCTGATCGCCCCGGTGGCGGTGATCAGGGCGATGTGGTCGGCGTCCCCGCCCACCCGCGGGAGCGGCCCCGGGGTGTTGCGGCGGTGGTAGCGGGTGACGAAGGCGAGCCGCGGCTCGGGGCCGTCCTGGCCGCGCACCCGGGACAGCAGGTCGGCGTAGATCTCGTCGCGGTAGGCCAGGCGGTCCACCAGGCCGTGCCCGACCGCCTCGTCGCCCATGAACGGCCCCCGGGAGAGCAGGTCGCGCACCTCGTCGGCGGAGAGCGGGCGGGCCGCGGCCACGCCCTCGACCAGCTGGTCGCCCAGCGAGGTGACGATCCGCTCGGTCGCCTCCCGGTGGGCGTCGGTGAACCCGGTCTCGGTGACCCCGTTGAGCGCGTTCTTGTACTCGTACCGCTTGCCGACCTCGTAGTCCAGGCCCACCTTGTCCAGGGCGCCCTTGACGAAGGTGCTCTTGAGCCGCAGGCCGGTCAGCCCCAGCACGCCGGTGGGCGCCATGACGATCTCGGAGAAGGCGCAGGCCAGGTAGTAGGGCAGGTTGCCGTCGCCCGCCTCGCCGAAGGAGTCGGCCCAGGCCAGGGCGGGCTTGCCGGACGCGCGGAAGTCGGCGACGCACGCGCGCAGCTCCTGCACCTTGGCGAACCCCAGGGAGCGGGCGTCCACCCGCACCAGCAGAGCGGCCACGCCCGGGTCGCGGGCGCCGCGGCGGATCCCCTCCACCACGTCCAGGTAGTGCTGGCGCCGGCGGTTGACGAGCTGGCCGATCGGGTCCCCGGGGGCCTCGTCGGCGACCCCCTCGGTCAGGTCCAGCTCCAGCACCAGGGGTCCGTCCCTGCGGGGGCCGAACCGGTCGAGGGACAAGGGTTGCGTGATCTTCGCGAGGTCCACCATGGCCCCAGGGTAGTCGGCGGGGTCCCGCCGGGAGGGGCGCCCGCGGCCACCTGTGGACGACGGGGCCGGGGGCGGACCGCGCGGCGCGGGGAGAGGTCCCCGGGCGTCCCGCGACGGGTGAGTATTACCGGAACATGCCCTAAGGTCGACTGTGTTCTGACCGGCGGAACGCACGGCTTGAGAGGGACGAGGCGATGGCGGGCATCCACGGGCGAGGGGATCGGACGCGCGGCGCGCGCGCCGCGGGAGCGGCGGCCGCGGCGGCCTCCCTGCTGCTGCTCACGGCCTGCTCCGGGGGTTCCGACGAGGGCGGCGGCGAGGAGTCCGGCCTGGAGATGGGCGCCAGCGGCGTCGTTCCGGCCGTCGAACCGCCCGGCCCCGAGGGGTTCGCCTCCCAGACCATCGACGGCATCACGATCGACATGCCCGAGGGCTGGGAGATCCAGAACGAGGGCGGCACCCTGTGCGCCAGCCCGCCCGGGCAGGCCGCCTGCGCCTACGGGTCCATCCGCCTCACCCCGCGGGCCGCGGAGAACAACCCGCGGGAATGGCCCAAGAAGGGCGACGCCCACGCCAAGGACGACGGCTGGGCGGACGACACGAGCAGCTGCCGCAGCCTCAACACCGCGGCCTCCGGCGGTATCGGCGTCTCCGGGGCGGAGCTGACGGTCTCCGACTTCACCACGCACGCCAACGACCTCAAGTCCCACCACTCCGTGTGGCGGGTGACCTGCGCCAACGACGACACCTTCGAGGTGCGCATGTGGTTCCTGCCGATCAGCGACGTGCTGCTCTACGTGTGGTCGGCCGACTCCCAGTACAGCGCCGTCTACGACCAGGTGGCGGCCTCGATGAACACCGACGGCTACAGCAACTGATCCCGGGCCGGTGCGCCTGTTCGGGTGTCCACCGGGTGTCCGGAGGCCGTAGGGTCGTAGTCGTCACCGCTTCGGCGCGGTGACCGGCTACAGGCGACGGCGTGAATCGGGGTGCATGCACTGGTGACCGGCATCGGAGCGGCGGGACGGTTGGTTCAGTACAGGCTGGAGAACGGGATGCGCCTGGTGACCGCGCCCGCCTCCACCGGCCAGGTGGCGGCCGTGAACCTGTGGTACGGGGTCGGGTCCCGCCACGAGGTGCCCGGCCGGACCGGGTTCGCCCACCTCTTCGAGCACCTCATGTTCCAGGGCAGCGGCAACGTCGCCAAGGGCGAGCACTTCGAGGAGATCGAGCGCCTGGGCGGCGACATCAACGCCTCCACCTCGAGCGACCGCACCAACTACTACGAGACGGTCCCCGCCCACGCCCTGGACCGGATCCTGTGGCTGGAGGCCGACCGCCTGGCGACCCTGCGCGACGGGATGACCCAGGAGGTGCTGGACAACCAGCGCGACGTGGTCAAGAACGAGCGCCGCCAGCGCTACGACAACCAGCCCTACGGGACCGCCCTGGAGCGCATCCTGCGCCTGGCCTACCCCGAGGGCCACCCCTACCACCACCCGACCATCGGCTCCATGGCCGACCTGGACGCGGCGGACCTGGACTACGTCAAGTCCTTCCACAAGGCCCACTACGGCCCCGACAACTGCGTCATCACCGTGGTCAGCGAGCTGGACCCCGAGGACGTGCGGGCCCGGGTGGAGAAGTACTTCGGGGACATCCCGGCCCGCGAGGAGGTCCCGCAGGCCCCCGACGCGGTCCTGCGCGCCCCGCTGGGCGGCCCGCTGCGCGACCTGGTCGTGGAGACCGTCCCGGCCGCCGGGGTGTTCCTGTGCTACCGCGCCCCCGCCTACGGCGAGCGCGGGTTCGACGTCGCCCACCTGCTCTCGGCCGTGCTCGGCCAGGGCCAGGGCAGCCGCCTGTACCGGTCCCTGGTCGTGGACCGCCCCATCGCCGCCGACGACGGCGGCGCCGCCGCCGACGTCCTGCCGTTCCGCTACACCGACAGCCTGCTGCTGGTGAACATGCTCGCCCGCGAGAACGTGGACGGCGACACCCTGGAGGCCGAGATCCTCGCCGAGGTCGCCAAGGTCGCCCAGGGCGTCACCGAGGAGGAGCTCGACCGGGCGCGCGCGGTCCTGGAGCGGGACCACCTGCAGTCCATCTCCGGCCCCGCCGGGCTGGCCGACGCGATCAGCTCCTGCACGCAGCTGTTCGACGACCCCGAGCTGGCCCTGACCTGGCCGGCCCGGTGGCAGGACATCACGGCCGAGGAGGTGCGGGCCGCCGCCGAGCGGCTGCTCGTCGACGAGAACAGGCTCGTCGTCCGGTTCGACCCCGAGCCCGCGGCCGCCGCCGAGGCGCTGGAGGCCGAGGCGCAGGCCTCCGCCGCGGCCGCCGACGCCGCCGACGCCTGAGTCCCGCCGAGCCACCACAGAAAGAGTCTCTGAGCATGTCGCAGAACCGCCCGGACCTCGGTACCCCGGCTTCCTACACCTTTCCCCGGCCTGAGCGGATCACCGTCGGCGGCGGCACGGTCGTCGCGATCGACGTCCCCGGCCAGTACCTCGCCTCCGTGCGGCTGGTGCACCCCTACGGCGGCGCGGTCGAGCCGCTCGACGCCATGGGCGTGGGCGCCCTGACCAGCGAGGTGCTGGAGGACGGCCCCGACGGCAACAGCTCCCTGGCCCCGGCCCTGGAGCGGCACGGCGCCGAGTGGGTGTCCCGCATCAACTGGGACGGGTTCATCACCGGCGTGGACGCCCCGGTGGGCCGCCTGGGCGAGGCCGTCCGGCTCTTCGCCGACGCGGTGCGCCGCCCCGCGCTGGTGCCCGACGACATCGTCCGGCGCCGCGAGCAGCTGCTGGAGCGCTTCTGGCTGGAGGCCGCCACCGCCAGCACCCTGGCCATGCGCAGCCTCGGCGGGCAGCTGTTCACCGGCCGCTACGCCACTCCGCTGGCCGGCGGCCCGGTCAAGCTGGCCGACATCACCCCCGAGGCCGTCGCGGCCTACCACGCCGACACCCTGGCCTCCGTCGCGGGCACCCTGGTGGTGGTCGGCGACCTGAGCGGCGTCGACCTGGTGGAGCTGGGCAAGACCGTGTTCGGGGACACCGCGCCGGCGCCCGCGCGGACCATCACCGAGCCCGCGCCGCCGCCCGGGGAGCTGCCCCGCGTGCTGGTCGTCGACCGCCCCGGATCGGTGCAGTCGGCCCTGGTCATCGCGCACCGGGCGCCCTCGCGCTCGCAGGTGGACCTGCCCCGCGCCGAGGGGATCGGCGAGGTGCTGGGCGGCATGTTCACCTCCCGGCTCAACCTGGAGCTGCGCGAGCGCCTGGGCTACACCTACGGCGCCGGGGCGCGGTTCGACCTGCGCCGCGACAGCGGGGTGTTCTTCATGTCCGCGCAGGTGGAGGCGGACACCACCGCGCACTCCATCACCTCCTCCCTGGAGCAGGTGGCGAAGCTGCGCGAGGGCGGTGTCACCGAGGAGGAGCTGGCCGCGGTGCGCGACGCCAACACGGTCGGCCTGCCGGTGACCTACTCCACCGCCCGCTCGATGGCCGGGGCCCTGGTGGACATGGTCGTCCACGACCTGCCCGACGACCACGTGGACACCGTCCGGGCCGGGTACGAGCGGCTCACCAAGAAGGACCTGGACTCGGCCGCGGTCGAGTACCTGCGCCCCGAGGAGGCCGTGGTGATCGTCGTCGGCGACGCCGAGCGGCTGCGCTCCCCGCTCGCCGGGACCGGCGTCGGCCCGATCGAGGTGCGCACCCCCGACGAGCTCTGGGTGTGAAACCCGGGACGCGGGTGAACCGATGCGCCTCCGGGCGCGTCCCATCCGGACGTGGGCCCCTCCTGACCCGGGACGGGTGAAGGAGGGGCCGGCGATGCATGGGTTCGCTCTCCCCGGACATAACGAAAGCGAACCTATGTGCCGGTGTTATGGCAACGTCCGGCAGGGCCCCGACGTCCTGCTGGTATAACGAGTGATCCGTGCACCTACGTGGTGACAGCGACCGCAATGCTCCGCAGGAGGCCACCATGGCCGGTGAATGGACCCGTGGATAACAGTGTCCTCCCTAGACAACCCCCACACACAGCGCCCGGGGCCGGCGCCAGATTCCGGGCGCCCGCAGGATCCGCAGGAGGCCCCGGTGGCCGCGCCTGAGGGGCGCCTGCTGAAGGGGCGCTACCAGCTGGTCTCGGAGATCGCCCGGGGCGGCGTGGGGACCGTGTGGCGCGCCGTCGACCTGGTGATCGACCGCGAGGTAGCGGTCAAGGAGCTGCGCCTCCCCGAATCCCTGAGCCGGTCCGACCGCGAGTCCCTGCTCCAGCGCACCACCCGCGAGGCCCGCGTGGCCGGACGGCTGAGCCACCCCAGCCTCATCACGGTCCTCGACGTGGTCGACGAGGACGGTCGGCCGTGGATCGTCATGGAGCTGCTGGAGGCCTCCACGCTGGAGGAGATCATCGACGTCGGCGGCCCGCTGCCCTACCAGCGGGTGGCCGAGATCGGGCTGCAGCTCATCGACGCCCTCAAGGTCGCGCACAACGAGGGCATCGTGCACCGCGACGTCAAGCCCGGCAACGTGATGATCACCAGCGGCGGCCGCGTGGTGCTCACCGACTTCGGCCTGGCGGCGTGGAACGGCGAGTCCGCGCTCAGCGAGTCCGGCCGCATCGTGGGCTCCCCGGCGTACCTGTCGCCGGAGCGGGCCAAGGCGGGCCCGGTCGGCCCGGCCTCGGACCTGTGGTCGCTGGGCGCCACCCTGTACGCGGCGGTGGAGGGGCACACGCCCTACGACCGCAAGGGCTACATCAAGATCCTGCGGCAGGAGCCGCTGGAGGAGCCCGCCCCGGCGTCCAAGGCGGGCCCGCTGGCGCCGGCGCTGGCCGGGCTGCTCAAGGTGGAGGCCGCCGAGCGGCTGACCGCGGACAACGCCGCCAAGATGCTGCGCATCGCGGCGCTGGCCCCGTGGAGCACCGAGGCGGGCGAGCGCGCGGACGCGCCCGAGGCCGCGATGGCCGCCGGGCCGGCGGAGCCGGCGGCGTCCGGGGAGGCCCCCGGGGCCGCCGCGGAGAAGGCCGCCTCCGGGGCCGGGACGGCCGACGAGGGCGCCGGGGAGGCGGGGGCCGCGGTCCCCGAGCAGCGCGAGTCGGCCCGGGAGCACTTCAAGGCGGGCGGCCGGGTGCTGGCCGAGAACATCAGCGACCGGCTGCGCAACAGCCCGGAGGCGATGAGCGCGTTCGTGGCCTCGCTGCGCGAGTCCACCGACACCCTGGGGCTCACCAACCCCGGGCGGCACGCCGGCAGGACCGGTGCGGGAGCCCCGGCGCGGGTCGCCGCGGTGGCGGTGGGCGTGCTGGTGCTGCTGGCGATCGTCCTGTGGGCCCTGCTGGGCCGCTGACGCGGAGCGGGCGCCCCCGGGCGGGGGCGTCCCGAGTGGGTGGGGCCGGCGGGACTCGAACCCGCACTGTACAGCACCTAAAGCTGCCGTCTCCTGCCAATTGGACTACGGCCCCCGGGCGTGCCCGTGGGCACAACTGTACCGGGATCGGCGGGGGACCCGGCCGCCGGGCCGCGGGACTCCGCGACCCTGCGGCCGGGCGGGCCGGAGGGGCCGGTCAGACGCCCAGCTCCTTCTTGACGCGGTCGACGTGGCCGGTGGCCTTCACGTTGTAGAAGGCCTTGGCGACCTTGCCGTCGGGGCCGACGATCACCGTGGAGCGGATGACGCCCTGGACGAGGCGGCCGTAGTTCTTCTTCTCCCCGAAGGCGCCGTAGGCCCGCAGGGTCTCCTTGCCGGGGTCGCCGACGAGGGTGAAGGTCAGGCCCTCCTGGTCGCGGAACTTCGCCAGCTTGTCCGTGGTGTCGGGGGACACGCCGATGACGGTGAAGCCGGCGGCGTCGAAGTCGCGGAGGTTGTCGCGGAAGTCGCAGGCCTCGGTGGTGCAGCCGGGTGTCATGGCGGCGGGGTAGAAGTAGAGCACGACGCTCTTGCCGGTCCGGGCCAGGACCTCGCTGAGCGTCACGGACTCACCGTCGGCGTCCTCCAGGGTGAAGTCGGGGGCCTGGTCGCCGGGCTCCAGCCGGATGGGGTCGCTCACGTGGGATTCCTCTCTGTCGCCGGGCGCCGGTGCGGCCCCGGTCTGCCTCGCCGACAACACTAACGACCCTGTGGTGTCGGGGCCGGAGGAGTCCCGTGCTTCGGTTGCGATTCCGGTTCGGTTCATACGCTTTGGGATCGGGCGGCGGTTCGATCACCTATTGTTGACGCACTTCACGATTGGTCGGTTGGGAGTCTCGGCACCGATGCCTGCATTCACGCTCGACGAGGTCAGGGACCGCACGCTCAAGGAGCGCGATTCCTGGTGGACGGTGTACCTCGTGGACCCGATCGCGGTCCGCCTGGTACGGCCGGTCGCCAACCGCACCTCCGTCACCCCCAACCAGCTCACGGTGCTGGCGCTCTTCCTGGGCCTGGGCGCGGCGGTGTGCTTCGCCCTGGGCTACCGCGAGTTCCTGCTGCTGGGCGCGGTCCTGTACTACCTGTCGTTCCTGGTGGACTGCATGGACGGCAAGCTGGCCCGGCTGACCGGCACCGAGTCGGTGTTCGGCGCCTGGGTGGACTACGTGACCGACCGGTTCCGGGTGCTGGTGTGCGTGGTGGCCCTGATGGGCGGCCAGTACGTGGTGGCCGAGGAGGCCGACCCGGGCGCGGACCCGGTGTGGTTCGTGTGGCTGGCCCTGGCCGTGGTGTTCCTGGACATGCTGCGCTACCTCAACGCGCTCCAGGTGTACAAGGTGCGCCGGGAGATGCGCTCGCACCTGGCGGCGGCGCTGGAGCGGGCGCGGGCGACCCTGTCGATGCTGGGCCCGGACGAGGACGACACCTCCGCGGCGACCGGCGCGGGCGGGCGCACCATGAGCGACGGCGGCGAGCAGGCGGTGCTGCGGCACGGCATCTCGGTGCTGGAGGACATCCTGCGCACCCAGACCGAGCGGGAGAACCGCAACCGGCGCACGGCGGGCAAGCAGCCGGACCTGACCCTGCCCAAAGTGGACCTGCACCAGGAGTTCCGTACGCGCTTCCCCTGGTACCAGCGGTTCTGGTCGGCGCTCAACGCGCGCCGGGTGCGCACCCACCTGGTCGGCGGCATCGAGTTCCAGATGGCGGTGTTCGTGATCGCCCCGGTGGTGGTCGCGCTGGCGGGCGCCCCGTCCGCTATCGGCTGGATCACCGCGGTGGCGGGTGTTTTGCTCCTCGCGTTCGAGATCGCCATCATCTATAAACTGTGGTTGTCCACGCGGGACTTCTTCCGCGTGGTCGACGGAATCGACGGCGCGCTGAGATTCTCCGGTCCGTCCGACGGCGCGGAGGACGAGGGCCGGGACACCGGCTCGGACACGGGATCTCACACGACTCTGCGCTAATGAGAGAGGCGGCCCAGATGGCGGCAGGCGATACCGAACCGCGCCGGACCCCGGCCGAGATCGAGGCCGAGATCAACCGCGAGCAGCGGCGACTCGCCGAGACCATCGACGAGTTGGTGGTCACGGCCAAGCCCGCGAACATCGCGCGGCGCCAGGTCGCGAAGGCCAAGGAGACGGGCGGCCGGATCCTGGACGAGGCGCGGGCCCTGGTCGTCGGCGGCGGCGCGGTGCGGGTGGAGAGCCACCTGGTCGAGCCCGAGGAGGGCAGCATCCTCCTCAGGGGCGACGAGGAGGTCGTGACCACCTACCAGTCGCGCAGGCGGCTTCCCCCCGAGGCCGTGATCCTCGCGGTGGGCGTCGGCGCGGTCATCGCGGTCGGCGTGGTGGCCCTGATCGCGCGGCGCAGGCGCGCGTAGGCCCGGCGGACGCACGGACGAACGAAGGAGGGGCCCGCGCCCGTGGCGCGGGCCCCTCCTTCGTTTCGGCGGACCCCCCTCACAGGAAGGTCCGGCCCTCGCCCCGGTAGGTGGGGACGGCGCGCACGTAGGCGCCGGTGTCGGAGTCGATGAGGTGCAGGGTGTCGAACCGCTCGCACAGCTCACCGGCCTTGGTGTGGCGCATCCACACCCGGTCGCCGATCTCCAGCGTGTCGGCCGCGGCGCCCAGCAGCGGGGTCTGCACCTCGCCGGCCCCCTCGTTGGCGCTGTAGGACAGCCCGGCCGGCAGGTGGGGGACGGGCAGGCGCAGGGGGTCCGCGGGCCCGGAGGCGAGGTAGCCGCCGCCCAGCGCGGTCACCGCGCCGCGGGCGGGGCGGCGCACGACGGGCAGCGCGAACAGGGCGGCCGGTCGGCCCCGGAAGGCGCTGTAGTAGTCGAAGAGGTGCGGGTGGTACAGGCCGGACCCGGCGCCGAGCTCGGTGACGGCCTTCTCCCGGCCGGTGGTGTGCAGGCTGCCGGTGCCGCCGCCGTTGACGAAGCGGAGTGGGGCGACCTCGCGGACGGCGCGGACGATGGCGGCGCGGCGCTTGGCCAGTTCGACGGCGGAGCGGTGCTGGACGGCGCGCAGGACGCGGCCGAAGAGGGGGCGCCCGGGCGGGGCGTCGCCGACCCCGGCGATCTGCGCCTCGTAGGCCATGATCCCGTCCAGGTGCAGCTCCGGGCGGCGCACCACGGCGCGGGCCAGGGCCGCGGCCTGCGCGGGGGTGCGCACGGGCGAGCGCAGGCTGCCGATGCGCACCCGCGGGCCGAGCGGCTGCCAGCTGGTGTCGATGTCCAGGCAGACCCGGACGGGGGGCGCGTCGGAGGGCCGGGTGCCGTCGCGCTCGGCGGCGGCCACGGCCCGGGAGACGAGGTCCAGGTGGGCGGTGTCGTCGACCATGAGGGTGACGGAGCCCAGGGCCGCGGGGTCGGCGGCCAGGCGGGCCAGGGCCTCGGTGTCGGCGGTGGGGTAGGCGACCAGGATGTCGCGGCCGAGGGGGCCGCCGGGGTCCCCCTGGGCGAGCCAGAGCGCCTCGGGCAGGGTGAAGGCCATGACACCCTCGTAGCCGGGCGTCTCCAGCACGGTGCGCATCAGCTCGCGGCAGCGCACCGACTTGCTGGCGACCCGGATGGGCCTGCCGTGCGCGCGGCCGGTGAGGGCGGCCGCGTTGGCGCGGAAGGCGGCCAGGTCGACCACGGCGAAGGGGGCCTGGAGTTCGCGCGTCGCGGCCTCGTACTTCTCACGCAGGCTTGTCATGCCTCCGAGGATGCCAGAACATGAATCCTTTTCATATTCCCTGGGCGGAAATCGTATGGTCCGCCGGAATCGCCCCGCTGTGCCCGGAGGCGCGCCCGCGCCGGGTGCGCCGGCCGCCACCGCTTCCGGACCGGGCCCCCGCGACGCCCCCGCGGCGGATATCCTGGGACGTCACGGCCGTACGGCCGGTCCGACCCCAGAAACGGTTTTCTCTCCATGAGCGAGCGCGAGTACATCCTGACCCTGGCGTGCCCCGACAGCCGCGGCATCGTCGCGGCGGTGGCCAACCTGCTCTCCGACCACGGCTGCAACATCACCGAGAGCCAGCAGTACGGCGACCACTACACCGGCCGCTTCTTCCTGCGCATGCAGTTCGTGGCCGAGGCGGGCGAGCGGGGGGTCGTCGGCGAGGACGACCTGCGCGGTGCCTTCGCGGCGCTGGCCGGGGACTTCGGCGGCGCCGGCGGGACCTCCGTGGAGTGGACGCTCAGCCCGCGCGACGTGCGCCCCCGCATGATCGTGATGGTCTCCAAGTTCGGGCACTGCCTCAACGACCTGCTCTACCGGCACCGCAGCGGCCTGCTGGACATCGACATCGCCGCTGTGGTCTCCAACCACCCGGACCTGGAGTTCCTGGCCGACTCCTACGGGGTGGACTTCCACCACCTGCCGGTGACCCCGCAGACCAAGGGCGAGCAGGAGGCCCGGCTGCTGGAGCTGGTCGGCTCCTACGACGTCGACCTGGTGGTGCTGGCCCGGTACATGCAGGTGCTGTCCGAGAAGCTGTGCACCAAGATGTCGGGGCGGATCATCAACATCCACCACTCGTTCCTGCCGAGCTTCAAGGGCGCCCGGCCCTACCACCAGGCGCACGCGCGCGGCGTGAAGCTCATCGGCGCCACCGCCCACTACGTCACCGCCGACCTCGACGAGGGGCCGATCATCGAGCAGGAGGTGGCCCGGGTGGACCACACCGACAGCCCCGAGAAGCTCACCGAGATCGGCCGCGACCTGGAGTCGGTGGCACTGGCCCGCGCCGTCAACTGGCACGCCCAGCGGCGGGTCCTCCTCAACGGGGACAAGACCGTCGTCTTCGGGTGAGACGGTCCGCGGCCGGTTTCGGACGTTCCAGGGGCGCCTTCGGGCGCCCCTTCGTTTTCTGCCCGTGACAGGGTTCCCGGGCGGTCTTTGGGGCAGGGATGGGGATGACGTTACCTGTTCTGTCGCGCAAAACCTTACTCACAGTGCCTTGTTGGCTACCCAGAGTGTGTATATGGTGTGATCTAGTTCGAAACCCGTTCGGTCCCCGGGGAAGACGGGGCACGGGTTTCGGTCCGAAACCCCGGGACGGAACTCCCGGGCGAAGGGGCGTGAACACACATGGGCAAGCACTTCGACGACCTGGGCGGCAAGGCCAAGGAGGCCTACGGCAAGGCGGCCGGCGACCGGTCCAAGGAGGCCGAGGGCAAGGCCGACCAGGCCAAGGCGCGCGCCAAGGACACCGCCGACAAGGCCAAGGCCAAGGCGGAGGAGGCGGTCGAGAACGCCGGCGAGAAGATCAAGAACGTCTTCAAGCGCTGACGCCGCCCATACGACCGGAGCCCGAACGGGCTCGTCTGCACACTGCGTAGGGGGACCAGTGTCGGATACCAGGACCGAGGCCAGGGTGCCGGGCGCCCGCGAGGCGGACCGGCGGGGAGGGGCCGCAGAGGGCGGCCACACCCACATCGCGGACGGCGTGGTCGCCAAGATCGCGGGCATGGCAGCCCGTGAGATCGGCGGCGTGTACGCCATGGGCGGCGGCGCCGCCCGCGCCATGGGGGCCGTCAGGGACGCCGTCACCGGCGGCGGGGACAAGGGGTCGGTGGCCCGCGGCGTGTCCGTCGAGGTCGGGGAGCGGCAGACCGCCGTCGACATCGACGTCGTCGTCGAGTACGGCACCGCCATCCAGGAACTCGCCGCGGCCGTGCGCCGCAACGTCACCAACGCCATCGAGAAGATGACCGGTCTCGAGGTCACCGAGATCAACATCAGGGTGGACGACATCCACCTGCCCGATGACGACGACGGCGAGTCCGCGCGCGGCGACGGCGGCGGCGCGGACTCCTCACCCAGGGTCCAGTAGTGATGGGCGGCGTCGACGAGCCGGGGGAGATCGCCCGGCGGGTGGCCCGGGCGGCCCTGGGGTCCCCGGACGTGGTCGAACTGTCCGCGGGGTCGTTCGGGACGCTGTCCACACCCGTTCCGGGCGGCCGCGTCCGGGGGGTGGCGGTGCGTCCAGACACCGTCGAGGTCGGCGTCGTGGTCCACTTCGGGCGGCCGCTGCCCGAGATCGCGGGCGAGCTCCGCAGGGCGCTCGCCCCGGTCGCCGGCGGCCGCGCCGTCCACGTCAGCGTGGAGGACGTGGTCGCCGGGGCGGCGGGCACCCGGACCCGACCGCAAACGAGATGAGCGCTGGACATGAAGGGGGATGCCATGTGGCCCATAGTCGGACTGTCCTACGGGACGGTGCTGGGGTTGGCGGGCGCGTTCGGCGGGTTCGTGGCCTTCGCGCTCGTGCTGGTCCTGGGCCTGGCCGGATTCGTCGCGGGCCGGGCCATGGAGGGCGACGTCGACCTGAGCGAGATGTTCTCGCGGCGTTCGGCCTGACGGGCGCGGCCATGGTGGGAACACGCACACAGGACGTCCCCCGGCAGCGGGAGCACACCGCCGTCCGGGGGCGGCACGTCCGCGACGGGGAGCTGCGCGACCCCGGCGGGCGCACGGACATCGCGAGCGGGGTCGTCGAGAAGACGGCCGCCCGCGCCGTGGACGAGGTGGCCGGGGCGGGGGCGGCGAGCCGGGGCCGGGCGGTGCGCGCCCGGGTGAGCGGGGACGTCGTCCTGCTGCGCCTGCGGATCCGCGTGGACTATCCCGAACCCGTGCGCCGGATCGCCGCGCTCGTCCGCTCCCGGGTCCGGGAGCGGGTGGAGCACGTCACCGGCAAGCAGGTCCACCACATCGACATCGAGATCGCCGAAACGGTGCGCTGACCGCGCCGTTCCACCGCTCCGCGACGGCGGGCCGGGAGGGGCACGCCCTTCCGGCCCGGTCGGGGACCGCCGTACTAGGAGTTGTGATGACCACCGTGGAAGAGGTGCTCGGCCGTCCCGACCAGGGGGTCGACCGGAAGGCCAGGAGAGTGGCCGTCCACACGTTCCGCCCCCGACGGTCATGGCCCGCGGTGATCACCGGGTTCGTGATCCTCGTCGTCGCGGTCCTCGCCGCGGCCGAGGTGATCGCGGCGCTGGCGGGCAGCCCCCTGGGGCTGTTCCCCGTCGGGACCGCGACGGAGTACGCGCAGGCCACCACGTGGTCGCAGCCGTCGGTGCAGATCGCGTCCGCGCTGCTGGCCCTGATCGGGCTCGTGCTGATCGTGGCCGCACTCGCGCCGGGGCGCGGGCACTGGACGGCGCTGCGCACCGACGACCCGGCGCTGGTCGTCGGCATGACCCGCAGCGCCCTGCGCCGGGCGGTGGCCGCCGCCGCCCAGGACGTCAGCGGCGTCGACCAGGTGGGGGTGCACGTGCGCGGCAGCCGTATCCGGGTGCAGGTGCGCACCGGGATGCGCGAGGCGCCGGAGCTGCCGGCGGAGGTCACCGCCGCCGTGGAGCGGCGGCTGGAGGAGCTGGCACCGCTGCGCAGCCTGCGGATCGCCACCCACGTCCGTTACGCGGAGGGGTGACCATGGCACGGAACAGGGCACGCAGGTCGGCCCGGGGCAACCGGCAGGGACTGCTGCTGGTGGGGGTCGTGCTGCTGGCGGCCGGCGCCGCGGCGTTCGCGGCCGGGCGCGGGGTGTTCGGCGCGGACGTGGCCGGGGACGCCCTGCTCAACGACACGGTCCGGGGCCTCCTGGCCGCCGGCTGGATGCCGTACGCGGTGGTGGCGGTGGCGTTCGTCGCCGCGTTCCTGGCACTGCGGTGGCTGCTGGTGCAGGGGTTCGACGACACGGTCGGCCGCCTGGTGCTGGAACGCGGCGCCGAGGGCCGGGTGGAGCTGCCCGAGAGCGTCGCGCGCAGCGCGCTGGAGCAGGAGGTGGCCGACTACCCGGGCGTGCGCCGGGCGCGGGCCCGCCTCACCGAGTCGGCCGAGGCGCCCCACCTGCGGCTGGCGCTGACCCTGGACGACGACGCCGACGTCGCCGGCGTGTGGCGGCGGGTGCGCTCCGAGGCGCTGGCCGACCTGCGCCGCTCCCTGGAGCTGGAGAGCATCCCGGCGGTGGTCCGCATGTCCATGACCGCCCCGGCCAAGAACCCCCGCCGCAGCCTCGCCTGACCGAGGCGGACCGGCCCCGCCCCCGCCGGGGCGGGGCCGGTCCGTGCGGTGTCAGAGGGAGTCGGCGCGCCGGTGGCGGACCAGGCCGTCCCGCAGGACGGTGCGGACGTTGCGCGCGGGGTCGGCGAGCACCGAGATGTCGGCCAGCGGATCGCCGTCGACCACGATGAGGTCGGCGCGGGCGCCCTCGCGCAGCGTGCCGACCTCCCCCTCCAGGCCGAGCAGGCGGGCGGCGTTCACGGTGGCCGCGCGCAGGACGTCCGCGGCGGGCTGCACCGTGCCGCGGATGGCGAACTCCTCGCTCTGCCGGTCCTGCATGCCCCCGAGCAGGTCGCTGCCGAAGACCAGGTTCACCCCCGCCTCGTGGGCCGCGCGCAGGGCGTCCAGCCCCCGGGCCAGCACCGTGTCGACCTTCGCCCGGCTCTCGGGGGGCAGGCCCTCCTGCTCGCCCCGCCGGGCGAGCTCCCGGTAGGTGACGAGGGTGGGCACCAGGAAGGCGTCGTGCTCCAGGAACAGCTCGATGCTGCTCTCGTCGATGAGGTTGCCGTGCTCGATGCAGCGCACGCCCAGGCGCAGGCCGCGGTTGACCGCGCGGGCGGTGTAGGCGTGGCCCGTGACGTAGCGGTTGGCCGCCTCGGCCTCCTCCACCACGGCGCGGATCTCGTCCTCGGAGGACTGGGTGGAGTCGATGCGGTCGGTGGGCGAGGCGACGCCGCCGGAGAGCATGATCTTGAGGTGGTGGGCCCCGGTGCGCAGCTGCTCGCGGGCCGCGCGGCGGAACTCGGTGGGGCCGTCGCAGACGAGGCCCGCCCCGGGGCAGCAGGCGTGGGTGTCGTTGCCCTGGCGGCCGGGGCCCCGGAAGTCGCCGTGGCCGCCGGTCTGGGACAGCGCCTTGCCGCCGAACATCAGCCGGGGGCCGTCGACGAGCCCCTCGTCGACGGCCCGGGCCAGCCCCCAGTCGCCCCCGGCGACGTCGCGGACGGTCGTGAAGCCGCGGCGGAGCATGTCGTTGAGGGAGCGGGCCGCGTAGGCGGCGACGTAGGAGGGCGCGTGGTCCATGGCCGCGCCCAGGTCGGCGCTGAAGGCGGTCGGGTGGACGTGGGCGTCGATGAGCCCGGGCATGAGGGTGGCCCCTCCCAGGTCGACGACCTCGACCGCGTCGCCGACCTCGGGGGCGGGGCCGCCGCCGCTGCGCGCGATGCGGCCGTCCTCGACCAGGAGCCAGCCGGGGGCGCGGGTCCCGGCCCCGGGGTCGAGCAGGCCTGCGCCGGTGAAGAGGGTCGTCGGGCGGGACGGGCGTGTCATGGATACCTCCGGTGGAGCGGTCCGGCGTGTGACCCACGCCTTATATGCAATATATGTTGCATCTTTTGCGGGCCGGTGCCCGGGTGGTGGTATCGCTTGGGGGAGCGGCACGCCCGCCGGGAGGTCCGGCGGACGGCCCGGACGGAGGTGCGATGGCGGACTGGATCGAGGCCGCGCTGGGGGACGGCCGGCTCGGCCGGGCCGCCGAGCGCGTGGTCCGGGTGCTCCGGGACGAGCAGAAGTTCGCCTCCTACGCCAGTACGGCGGAGGTGGCCGAACGGGCCGGCGTGAACGTCGCGACCGTGGTGCGGGCCGCGCAGACACTCGGGTTCTCCGGCTGGCCGGCGCTCCGGCTGGAGCTGCGCTCCCGCTACCTGGCCTCGCTCAGCGCGGGCGAGGTCCTGGCCGAGCACGCCGGGTCCGACGCGGACCCCGTGCGGGCCGCGTTCCGGGCGGACCGGGAGGGGCTGCGGGGCCTGGAGGCGACGATCGAGCCGGACCGGGTGCGCGCCCTGGCCGCGGCCATCCACGGCGCCCGCCGGACCGGCGTGGTGGGCTCGGGCACGTTCGCGGCCCCGGGACTGCAGCTCGCGCACGCCGCGGGGATCATGGGGTACGACGTGGTGCGCTTCGAGGTGGGAGGGACCGCGCTGGTCAGCGCGCTGGCGCGGATGGGCCCGGAGGACCTGTTCCTTGCCTGCGACCTGTGGCGGCTGCCGACCGCGCTGCGCTCGGCGGCCCGGGTGGCGGCGGGGCGGTCCGTGCCGGTGGCGGTGATCACCGACCGCCGCGACTCGCCGCTGGCGCAGGGGGCCGCCCACGTGCTGCTGGTCCCCAGCGAGGGGGTGGGGATGTTCCCCTCGCTGACCCCGGCGATGTCGGTGATCCACGCGGTCCTGGCCGAGCTGGCCCGGATCGGGGGCGAGCGGGTGCTGCGCGCGGTGCGCGACACCGAGCGCCTGTGGGAGGAGACGGAGCTCTTCTGAGCGGCCTCGGGGCGGTCCACCTGCGGCGATGGGACACGGACCCACGTGGTGTGATCAGGGTCACCCCGAATGCAATAAGTGTTGCATTTCATGGTCGGGGCTGTTTTCATGGCCCCTACCGCCGGCCCCCCGCGGTCCCCCTCCCCACCCCGAACCCCGCAAGGTGATCCATGCAAACGACCCATCTCGTGATCCTCGCCGTGTACATCGCGGCCATGCTGGGGGTCGCCCTGTACTTCCTGCGTTCGGGCAGGCTCCGCGGCGGCGACGACTTCCTGTTCGCGGGGCGCAGCCTGCCGCGCCCGGTCATGATCGCCACCATGCTCGTCACCTGGGTCGGCTCCGGGACCATCATCGGCGGCGCCAACTTCGCCTACACCTACGGCCCGACCGCGGGGATGGTCTTCTTCGCCGGGACCCCGCTGGGGATCCTGGTCCTGCTCCTGGCCGCCCGCCGGATCCGCAGGGCCTCGCGGCACACCATCCCCGAACTGCTGGAGGCGCGCTTCGGCATCGGCGTCCGCACCGTCGCCGCGGCTGTCACCACCATCGCCTACCTGGGCCTGACCGCCTCCCAGTTCGTCGGCGGCGGCTACGTGGTCAGCCTGGTCACCCCGCTGAACGCGTTCCAGGGGACGCTGCTCGTCGCGGTGGTCGTGACCGTGCTGACCATCACCGGCGGGCTCTTCTCCGTCGCCTACACCGACTTCTTCTCGGCCATCCTCATCGTGCTCGGCCTGATCGTGTCGGTGCCGCTGGTGCTCGCCGCCGTCGGCGGGCCGGGCGCCTACTGGGACGGCCTCCCCGAGCAGGCCACCACGTTCAGCGGCGGGCTCACCGCCCTCCAGTTGCTCGGCTACTTCCTCCCGCTCTTCCTGCTGCTGCTCGCCGACCAGAACATGTACCAGCGGCTCGCCGCCGCCAAGGACGAGAAGGAGGCCCGCTCCTCGACGCTCGGCATGCTGGTGGGCGGTTTCTTCGTCTTCGTCCCGGTCGTGCTGCTCGCCACGGCGGCCGCGGTCCTGATGCCCGGCATCGACGGGGACATGGCGATCCTCAGCCTGGCCTCCGAGGGCTACCTGCCCGCCGTCCTGGGCGGCCTCATCCTGGCGGGCGCGGTCGCGTTCGTCATCACCACCGGCTCCTCGTACATGCTGTCGGGGGCCTCCAACGTGGCCTACGACCTGTACGCCCGGTTCGCGGGCGAGCGGGCGGGCGAGCGCCGCAAGCTCCTGGTCCAGCGCCTGTCGGTCCTGGGCGTCGCGGTCCTGGGCGTCGCCCTCGGCCTGTTCTTCCCGACCGTGCTGGAGCTGCAGATGTACTCCTACACGATCTACGGGGCGGCGATCACCCCGGTCGTCCTGTCGGTGCTGTTCTGGAAGCGGGCGACCACCGCCGGCGCCGTCGCCGCCCTGGTGGCGGGCGCGGCCACCACCATCGGCTGGCAGGTCGCCGGCTCCCCGGGCGGGCTCAACGCCGTCATCGTGGCGCTGCCCGCGGCCCTGGTCGCGCTGGTCGCGGTCAGCCTCTGCACCCGGGCGGCCGAGCCCGCCGAACCGGCCCCGGCCGACGCCCCGGCCTGACGGCCCCGGCCGCGGCGGCCCGCGTCAGCACTCGATGACGTTGACGGCGAGGCCGCCGCGGCTGGTCTCCTTGTACTTGTCGTGCATGTCGCGGCCGGTGTCGCGCATGGTCTTGATGACCTTGTCCAGGGACACGAAGTGGCTGCCGTCGCCGCGCAGCGCGATGCGGGCCGCGCTGATGGCCTTGACCGACGCCAGCGCGTTGCGTTCGATGCACGGGACCTGGACCAGGCCGCCGATCGGGTCGCAGGTCAGGCCCAGGTTGTGCTCCATGGCGATCTCCGCGGCGTTCTCCACCTGGGCCGGGGTGCCGCCGAGCACCTCGGCCAGCCCCGCGGCGGCCATGGAGGAGGCCGAGCCGACCTCGCCCTGGCAGCCCACCTCGGCGCCGGAGATCGACGCGTTCTGCTTGAACAGGATGCCGATCGCGCCGGCCGTCAGCAGGAACCGGACCACGCCCTCCTCGCCCGCGCCCGGGCTGAAGTGCGTGTAGTAGTGCAGCACCGCCGGGACGATCCCCGCCGCGCCGTTGGTCGGCGCGGTGACCACCCGGCCGCCCGCGGCGTTCTCCTCGTTGACCGCCAGCGCGTACAGGGTGATCCAGTCGCTGCCGCGCATCGGGTCGGGGTCGTCGGCGGTGGGGGCGAGCAGCCCCGCGTCGTCGCAGTTGCCGCCGAGCTGGCGGTACAGCCGGTGCGCCCGGCGCGGCACCCGCAGGCCGCCGGGCAGGGTGCCCTCGGTGGTCACCCCGCGGCGCACGCACTGGCGCATCACCGTCCAGACCTCCAGGAGCCCGGCGGTGATCTCGGCGTCGGTGCGGCCGAAGGCGCGCTCGTTGGCGCGCATGACCGCGCTGATCGACATGCCAGTCTCCGCGCACAGCGCCAGCAGCTCCTCGGCGCTGTCGAACGGGTGGGGCAGCACGGTGTCGTCGGCCTTGATGCGGTCGGCCCCCGCCGCCCGCTCGTCCACGACGAACCCGCCGCCCACGGAGTAGTACACCTTGGCGGCCAGCTCGGCGCCGACGGAGTCCCGGGCGACGAACCGCATCCCGTTGGGGTGGTCGGGCAGGCTCTCCTTGCGGCGGAAGTCCACGTCCACGGCCGGGTCGAAGTCCACCGTCGGCCCGTCCGGGCCGCCCAGGGCCATCGAGCGCTCGGCGCGCACCCGCTCCACCAGGGCGGGCACGGAGTCCACGTCCACCCCCTCGGGGGTGTGGCCCAGCAGGCCGAGCACGACGGCCGTGTCGCTGCCGTGCCCCTTGCCGGTGAGGGCGAGGGACCCGTACAGCTCCGCGCGCACGTGGGCCACCTCGTCCAGCAGCCCGTTCTCCCGGAGCCGGGAGACGAACGTGCGGGCGGCCTTCATCGGCCCGACGGTGTGCGAACTCGACGGTCCGATACCGATTTTGAACAGGTCGAACACGCTGATGGCCAAAGGTCTGTCCTCCTCGTTGAGCACAGGGCCGTGCCTGCCGGACGAACGCCGTGCGGGGCCCGGCGGCCCCGCACGGCGGGGCCCTACAGGTTGGGGTAGAGCGGGTACTTCTCGGTCAGGGCCCGGACCCGGGCGCGCAGCGACTCGGCGTCGAACTCCGGCTTGAGGGCCTCGGCGATGACGTCGGCGACCTCGGCGAAGTCCTCGTCGCCGAACCCGCGCGTGGCCAGCGCGGGGGTGCCGATCCGCAGACCCGAGGTGACCATCGGCGGCCGCGGGTCGTTGGGCACCGCGTTGCGGTTGACCGTGATCCCGATGGAGTGCAGCCGGTCCTCGGCCTCCTGGCCGTTGAGCTCGGAGTCCACCAGGTCGACCAGCACCAGGTGCACGTCCGTCCCCCCGGAGGCCACCTTGACGCCGGCCTCGGCGGCGTCCGGCCGGGTCAGCCGCTCGGCGAGCAGCTTGGCCCCGGACACGGTGCGGCGCTGGCGGTCGGCGAACTCCTCGCCCGCCGCGACCTTGAGCGCCACGGCCTTGGCCGCGATCACGTGCTCCAGCGGGCCGCCCTGCATGCCGGGGAACACCGCGGAGTTGATCTTCTTGGCCAGGTCGGCCTTGGTGAGGATCAGACCGCCGCGCGGGCCGCCCAGGGTCTTGTGCGTGGTGGTGGTGACCACGTCGGCGAACGGCACCGGGTTGGGGTGCAGGCCCGCCGCGACCAGGCCGGCGAAGTGCGCCATGTCGACCATGAGCAGGGCGCCCACGGAGTCGGCGATCTCCCGGAACCGGGCGAAGTCCAGCTGCCGCGGGTAGGCGGACCAGCCCGCGACGATCATCTTGGGCTGGTGCTCCTTGGCCAGGGCGGCGACCTCGTCGTAGTCGACGGTGCCGTCCTCGTCGCGCACGTGGTACGCCACGGCGTTGAGGACCTTGCCGGAGTAGTTGATGCGCATCCCGTGGGTCAGGTGGCCGCCGTGGGCCAGGTCCAGACCGAGGATGGTGTCGCCCGGCTTGAGCAGGGCGAAGTACACGGCCGTGTTGGCCTGGGCGCCCGAGTGCGGCTGCACGTTGGCGTGCTCGGCGCCGAACAGGGCCTTGGCCCGGTCGATGGCGAGCTGCTCGACGACGTCGACGTGTTCGCACCCGCCGTAGTAGCGGCGGCCGGGGTAGCCCTCCGCGTACTTGTTGGTCAGGACGGTGCCCTGCGCCTCGATGACGGCCTGCGGGGCGAAGTTCTCCGAGGCGATCATTTCAAGGGTGTCGCGCTGGCGGCCCAGTTCGGCGTCGACGGCGGCCGCGACTTCCGGGTCGAGTTCGCTCAGGCTCTGGTTGAGCGTGTTGTCGGTGGCCATCGGGGGTCAGTCCTCGCCTTCGGTCAGCTTGGTGTACTCCTCCGCGGAGAGCAGCTCGCCCGGTTCCCCGGACAGGCGCACCTTGAACAGCCAGGCGCCGTAGGGGTCGGAGTTGATGGACTCCGGCTCGCCCTCGAGGTCGGCGTTGACCTCGACGACCTCGCCGTCGACGGGGGAGTAGATGTCGCTGACGGACTTGGTGGACTCCACCTCGCCGCAGGTATCGCCCGCGCTCACGGTGGTCCCGGCCGCGGGGGCCTCGACGTAGACGATGTCGCCGAGGGACTCGGCGGCGAACGCCGTGATGCCGACCGTGGCGACCCCGTCCTCGATCGAGACCCACTCGTGTTCGGCGGTGTAACCCAGCTCCGTGGGAACGCTCACTTCAACTCTCCTTGGAGGTTCTCTTCATTCCTGCCGCGCCGCCGGGTGACGGCCGCCCGGCCCGGCCTACGTCCGGTCGCGCCCGCCCGTGCCGATCCCGGTCAGGGGTTCAGCCGCGCGGGGCGCGCGGGGTCCCTTTGGTGGGGGACCCACGTTCTCAGGCCTGCCGCTTGTAGAACGGCAGCTCGACCACGTCGACGTCCTCGCCGCGGCCGCGCACGTCCACGGTGAACGCGCCGGTCGCGGTGTCGAGTTCGCCGTCCACGTAGGCCATGGCGATGGGGCTGCCCAGGGTGGGGGAGGGGGCGCCGCTGGTGATGGTGCCGACGACCTCGCCGTCGCGCAGGACGTCCTGGCCGCGGCGCAGCGGACGGCGTCCGCGCGCGACGAGGCCGATGAGGCGGCGGGGGCGGGCGGTGCGGGCGGCCTCTTCCAGGGCGGCCCGGCCGACGAAGTCGCCCTCCTTGTCGAACTTGACCACGCGGCCCAGTCCGGCGTCGAAGGGGGTGAGGTCGGTGCTCAGCTCCTGGCCGTACAGCGGCATGCCCGCCTCCAGGCGCAGGGTGTCGCGGGCCGACAGCCCGGCGGGGACCAGGCCCTTGTCGGCGCCGGCGGCCATGAGGGCCTCCCACACCCCGACGGCGCGGTCGGCGGGCCTGACGAAGATCTCGAAGCCGTCCTCGCCGGTGTAGCCGGTGCGCGCCAGCAGGACGGGCACCCCGGCGACGGTGTGCTCGTAGCCCGCGTAGTAGCGGATGGAGTCGAGATCGGCGTCGGTGAGCGGGGCCAGGATCTCCACGGCCCGGGGGCCCTGGATCGCGATGAGCGAGTACTCGGCGGACTCGTCGGCCACCTCGACGTCGAACCCGGCGGCGCGCTCGGCCAGGGCGGCGGAGACGGCGTCGGCGTTGGCGGCGTTGGCCACCACGAGGTACTCCTCCTCGCCGAGCCGGTAGACGATGAGGTCGTCCAGGACGCCGCCGTCGGCGTCGGTGATCATCGTGTAGCGGGCCCTGCCCGGCTTGACCTGCGACAGGTGCCCGACCAGGGCGTGGTCGAGGGCGCGGCCGGCGTCCGGCCCGGTGAGGCGGATCTCGCCCATGTGGGAGAGGTCGAAGAGGCCCGCGGCCTCGCGTACGGCCCTGTGCTCGGCGGTCTCGCTGCCGTAGCGCAGAGGCATGAGCCACCCGGCGAAGTCGACGAGGGAGGCGCCGGCCTTCTCGTGGATCGCGCGCAGGGCGGTGGGCCGCGACGCGGACGCGGGCTCTGACATGGGTACTCCCGAGAGGATGGGCGTCGTATCGTGCATAGGCGTTGCCATCCTCCCCCTCTGTCATCGGTGCCTGAGAGCTTCGCCCCGCGCTCGGCGTGGCTTGCACCTTCGGCGAGGGACTCCCGGTCCCTGCTTTCCAGAGTGGTCTCGCCCGTACGGTCCACTGTGCCTGAGAGGTTGTTTCGGGGAGGGATTGCTCCTTCGGCGGCCCGCGCCGGCTGCGCGGGCACTCTCCCGTACGGGGTCAGCAACACGTTCAGCCTAGCAGCGGCCGTGGCCGCCCCCAAGGGCGGCACCGCCCGCGCGACCGGCGCGGGCGAAACCCGGGCGGCGGGGGCGGGCACGGGTTACCGTGTCCCCTGAACGGGTCGTGGCGGTTCGTGCACCGAGGGGGACCGAGTGCTGGTGGACACGCGGAGGATGAGACGGATCGGCTACGCGTCGGTGGCCGGTGCGGCGCTGGCGGCGCTGCTGGGCTGTGCCGCCCCGCGGGAGGAGGGCGAGGAGTCGGGCCCCGCCCCGGGGACGGGCAACGCCGCCGCGGTGGGCGGCGACGTGGCCGCGGTGGAGCGGGCGGACCTGGCCGGGGTGTTCGAGCGGGCCGGTGCGGCGGGCACGTTCGTGCTCTACGACACACGGGACCGCACCTCGGTGCTGGTGGACCCGGAGCGGGCGCGCGAGCGCGCGGTGCCGGGGGAGACGTTCGAGCTGGTGACGGCGCTGGTGGCGCTCCAGACGGGCGCGGTGTCCGACGCGGGGGCCGTGGTGGGCGCCGGCGGGGCGGCGCACCGGGACGCGGTGGAGCGGGTGGGCCGGGACCGGCTGGCCACGTGGGTGGACCGGTTCGAGTACGGCGACCGCGACATCGGCGCGCCGGAGGACGGCTCCGGCGACTTCTGGGCGCGGGGCCCGCTGGGGGTCTCGGCGGTGGAGCAGACGGAGTTCCTGGCCGGGCTGGCCCGCCGGGAGCTGCCGGTGGACGCCGCCCACCAGGAGGCGCTGCACGCGGCCACCCTCGTGGAGGAGGGCGCCGGGCACACGCTGCACGGCCGCGCGGCCTGCGACGGGGACGGGGCGCCGGGCTGGTGGGTCGGCTGGGTGGCCGCCGGGGAGCGGACGCACTCCTTCGCCCTGCGCCTGGAGACGGGGGAGCGTGGGGCCGGGGACTGCGAGGCGCTGGGGCGCGAGCTGCTGGCGGCCCTGGACGTCCTGCCCCGGGAGTCCGGCACCCGGTAGGGAACGGCTCGGGGGGAGACGGCCGGGCCCCGCCCCGTGGCGGACGGGGCGGGGCCCGGCGGGTCCGGAAGGGGCGCCGGCTAGGCGGTCTTGCGGCGGGCGCGGACGGCCTCGGCCAGGGTGGTCAGCACCTCGGTGGTGGTGTCCCAGCCCATGCACTTGTCGGTGATGGACTGGCCGTACACCAGGTCCGCCGGGTCGCCCAGCTTCTGGGCGCCGGGGACGAGGAAGCTCTCCAGCATGACGCCGATGATGCCGTGCTGGCCCTCGGCCACCTGGGCGGCGATCTCGGCGGCCACGCCCGGCTGGCGCTCGTGGTCCTTGCCGCTGTTGGCGTGGCTGGCGTCGATCATCAGGCGGCGCGGCAACCCCGCCCGGGCGATGACGTCCAGGGCGGCGTCCACCGAGGCGGCGTCGTGGTTGGGACCGGTGCGGCCGCCGCGCAGGATGACGTGGCAGTCGGGGTTGCCCTCGGTGACGACCACCGAGCCGGCGCCGGTCGGGTCCACACCGAAGAACGTGTGCGAGGCCGCGGCCGCGCCCACCGCGTCCACGGCCACCTGCACGTCGCCGTCGGTGCCGTTCTTGAAGCCCACCGGGGTGCTCAGGCCGCTGCTCAGCTGGCGGTGCACCTGGCTCTCGGTGGTGCGGGCGCCGATCGCGCCCCAGGACACGGCGTCGGCGATGTACTGCGGGGTGATGGGGTCGAGGAACTCGGTGCCCGCGGGCAGCCCCAGCGAGTTGATGTCCAGCAGGATCTCGCGGGCCAGGCGCAGGCCGCGCTGGACGTCGTAGGTGTCGTCGAGGCCGGGGTCGTTGATGAGGCCCTTCCAGCCGACGGTGGTGCGCGGCTTCTCGAAGTACACGCGCATGACCACGCACAGCTCCTCGCTCAGCGAGGGGACCAGCTCGATCAGCCGGTGGGCGTAGTCCATGGCCGACTCGCGGTCGTGCACGGAGCAGGGGCCGACGACGACCAGCAGGCGGTCGTCCTCACCGTCCAGGACCCGCTTGACCTCGGCGCGGGAGCGCTCGACCAGGGCGGTGCGCTCCGTCCCCAGGGGAAGCTCCGAGAGCAGGTCCCGGGGGGCGATGAGCGGCTTGTAGTCGACCACCCTTGTGTCGTTGGTGCTGGGCATGCTGCTGCTCCCCTGTGTCCTCGCTCGTGCGGTGCCGCCACCCTGCACACTAGCGCGGCCGCGGCTCCGGAACGCGATCACGCCGGTATTTCGGACGAGGGTCACACGGCGGGGGCCGGTAACGGCGACAATGGTGAAATGTTCGTCTCGCCCACTGAGACGCATTTCTTCGGGGGTGCCCGCGCGGGTTCACGGCTCGGGGTCGGCGAAGTCCTCCTCCCAGAATTCGGCGGGGCGGCGCGAGCCGTCCTCGACGGGGCCGCGCTCGGCCTCCTCCCGGCGCAGCTGCACCCGGCGGATCTTGCCCGACACGGTCTTGGGCAACTCGGCGAACTCCAGGCGGCGGACCCTCTTGTACGGGGAGAGGCGGCCGCGGACGTGCTCCAGGATCGCCCGCGCCGTCTCCGCCGTGGGCGGCACCCCGGGGGCCGGGGTCACGAACGCCTTGGCGACCGCCAGCCGCAGCGGATCGGGGGAGGGGACCACCGCGGCCTCGGCCACGTATTCGTGTTCGACGAGCACGCTTTCGAGTTCGAATGGTGAGATGCGGTAATCCGAGGCCTTGAACACATCGTCGCCGCGACCGATATAGGTAATGTGCCCGTCGGCCTCCCGGGAGGCCAGATCCCCGGTGTGGAACAGGCCCCGGCGGGTCGCCGCCCGGGTCAGGTCGGGACTGTCCGCGTACCCCTTCATGATCCCCACCGGCCCGTCGGACAGGTCCACGCAGATCTCGCCGGTGTCGCCCGGCTCCTCGGTGACCGGGTCCACCAGGACGATCCGGTACCCGGGCATCTCGCGGCCCATCGACCCGGGGACCACGCGCTGGCCGGGGGAGTTGCCGACCAGCAGGGTGGTCTCCGTCTGGCCGAACCCGTCGCGCACCGTCAGGCCCCACGCCCTGCGCACGTGCTCGACCACCTCCGCGTTCAGCGGCTCCCCGGCGGCCAGGGCCTCGCGCAGGGGGACCTTCCACGACGCCAGGTCGGTCTGCACCAGCATCCGCCACACCGTCGGCGGCGCGCAGAAGGTGTGGACGCCGCAGCGCACGATCTCGTCCAGCAGGCGCTCGGGGGAGAAGCGGTCCTGGCGCACCACCAGCACCGTCGCCTCGGCGTTCCAGGGGCCGAAGACGCTGCTGTAGGCGTGCTTGCCCCAGCCGGGGACGGACACGTTCAGGTGCACGTCGCCCGGCCGCACGCCCAGCCAGTACATGGTGGACAGGTGCCCGACCGGGTAGGAGCGCTGGGTGTGCACGACGAGCTTGGGCGTGGCGGTGGTGCCCGAGGTGAAGTAGACGAGCAGGGGGTCGTCGGGGCCGACGCGGTGCGGCGGGTGGAACTCCAGGCCGGCGTGCTCGGAGTCGGGGTAGCCGAGCCAGCCGTCCATGTACCCCACGCAGATGCGGGTCCAGTGGCCGCTCAGGCCCTCGAACTTCGCCGTGTCCACCGGGGAGCACACCACGTGCCCGATCTCGCCGCGCTCCAGCCGGTCCAGCAGGTCGCCCTCGGTCAGGTTGGTGGCGGTCGGCACCACCACGGCGCCGAGCTTGACGGCCGCCAGGGTGATCTCCCACAGCTCCACCTGGGGGCCGAGCATCACCAGGATGCGGTCGCCCGCGTGCACGCCCTGGGCGTGCAGCCAGTTGGCGACCTGGGAGGAGCGCTCCGACATGCGCCGGTAGGTGTGCTTCTCCTCCGAGCCGTCCTCGTCGACGATCCACAGAGCGGTGCGGTCCGGCCGCCGCTCCGCCACCTCGTCGAAATGGTCCAGCGCCCAGTTGAACACCTCGGGCCGGGGCCAGGTGAACTCCCGGTGCGCGCCCTCGCGGTCCTCCCGCAGCCGCAGGAGCAGATCGCGCGCCGCACGGAACTCCGCGGCACCCTCGGCCGCCGCCTCTTTGGACATCGCTTCGACCTTTCGGATCTCCGCCCGCCTCGCTCCGGGGCCGGTGTGCTGCGGTTTCTACCCCCGATGCGCCCCGGCGACCCATCGCCCCGCGCCGTGCGCCCGGCGGGGGCCGGGCCCGGGAGGGGCCGCGGACCCCGGCGGCCGGGAGAAGCGGGGGCCCGGCGGGCACGCCCTAGGATGGTGAGCCATGGAGGAACTGCGCGGGCACCACGCCCTCTGGAGGATCGACGACGAGACGGTACGGATCCGCTTCGATTCCGGACGCAAGGTGCCGACGCTGTTCAAGGCACTGGGCGGCGCCGAGGTCCCGCTGGCCGCGGTGCGCGAGGCGGACTTCTACCGGGGCGACCGCAAGCACGGGTGGCGGCTGCGGCTGGACCTGCTCCCCGGGCTCGACCCCTACACCAGGCCGGGCGCGTCCGCCCGCGACGTGCTCACCCCCCTGGTCCTGAGCGGCCCCCACGACACCGAGCTGGTCGCCGAGTACGTCGCCGACAAGATCCGGGACCTGGCCCGCTACGCCCGCGAGACCCTCGCCGGCGAGCTGGACCGCACCGAGGTCGCCCGGGCCCTGGTGGCCCGGCCCCCCGTGCAGGCCCGCACGGCCGAGGGGTCGGCCTCCTTCGACGGCGAGAAGGTGCGCCTGCAGTGGGACGGGTGGCTGGCCAGCACCGCCAAGGAGAAGGAGAAGTCCCGCGAGTACCGGCTGGCCGAGATCGAGTCGGTGGACTGGCACCCGCAGGTCGACGTCACGGAGGGGTACATGCGCGTCGTGCTGCGCGGGGTCACCCTGCCCGAGGCGACCTCCCTGGAGAACGACTTCTTCACGCTCGCCTCGCACGGCTCCAAGGGCGCCGAGGAGACCTTCCTGATGGCGGCCACCATCAACGCGTACATCGGTGACGCGCCCGCCGCGCCCGCCCTGGAGGGCGGTGAGCCGGGCGGCGCCGAGGAGGTCTTCGCCAAGATCCGCGAGCTGGGCCGCCTGCACGCCGAGGGCCTGCTCACCGACCAGGAGTTCGCCGACAAGAAGGCCGAACTCCTGGGCCGCCTCTAGCCTTCCCCGTTCCCCCGCCGGAGGGACCCCGGCCGCCCCCCGCCCGGCCCGTCCCGGAAGACCCTTTCCGGGGCACACGACGAACACCCAGGAAAGGCCACGCTGTGCGCACCCTGTACCCGCCCATCGAACCGTACGACTCGGGCATGCTCGACGTCGGCGACGGACACCGCGTCTACTGGGAGCTGTGCGGCAACCCCGCGGGCAAGCCCGTGGTGTTCCTGCACGGCGGGCCCGGCGGCGGCTGCGTGCCCGACCACCGGCGGCTGTTCGACCCGGAGCGGTACCGGATCCTGCTGTTCGACCAGCGCAACTGCGGTCGCTCCACCCCGCACGCCGGGAGGATGGACACCGACCTGTCCACCAACACCACCTGGACGCTGGTGGAGGACATGGAGCGGCTGCGCGAGATGATCGGCGTGCAGGCCTGGCAGGTCTTCGGCGGGTCGTGGGGCAGCTGCCTGGCCCTGGCCTACGCCCAGGCCCACCCCGACCGGGTCACCGAGCTGATCCTCCGCGGCATCTTCACGCTGCGCGACGAGGAGCTGCGCTGGTTCTACCAGGAGGGGGCGTCCATGATGTTCCCCGACCTGTGGGAGTCCTATCTGGCGCCCATCCCCGAGGAGGAGCGCGGCGACCTCATGGCCGCCTACGCCCGGCGGCTGGAGTCGCCCGACCGCGAGACCCGGGTCGAGGCGGCGCGGGCGTGGAGCGTGTGGGAGGGCTCCACGGTGACCCTGCTGCCGAACAAGGAGCTGCGGGAGCACCACGCCGAGGACGAGTACGCGATGGCGTTCGCCCGGATCGAGAACCACTTCTTCGTCAACAGGGGGTTCTTCACGCCGGAGCAGCTGATCGAGGGCGCCGAGCGGATCCGGCACATCCCCGGGGTGATCGTGCAGGGCCGCTACGACGTGTGCACCCCGGTGCGCACCGCCTACGACCTGCACCGCGCCTGGCCGGAGGCGGAGTTCCACATCGTCGACGACGCCGGGCACGCGTTCAGCGAACCCGGCATCCTCGACCGCCTCATCGAGGCGACGGACCGCTTCGCGCGGTGACGGGCCCCGGGCGCGCCCCGGCGCGCCCGGGAGGGGTCACCAGTCGTAGCGGTCGACGCAGGAGTACGGGTCGGCGGGCGGGGGCAGCAGCTCCTCCGCCCGCTCCCGGGACAGGTTCCAGGACGCGAGGCCGTCGTCCCCGAGGCGGTAGTACTGCCGCTGGAGCACGCAGGCGCGGTCCTCGCCCTCCAGCTCGACCAGGGCCGGGACGGCGTCGGCGGACAGGTCCCGCAGGTACCAGACGTCCGACATGTTCAGCTCGGTGCCCAGGTGGCTCTCGGCGATGCGCAGGTCCGGGTCCGCGTAGGCGAACACGGCCAGCGACACCCCGGCCGTGGCGGCCACGACCCGGGGCAGCCACACCGCGGGCCGCCCCAGGGTGTTGAGCACCCCGGCGGCGATGACCAGTGCGAACACCAGGGCGCTCCACACGATCCACGCCTCCGCGACGGCCCGGAGCCGGGTGAGGCCGAACACGTCGATGTACAGCTGCAGGCGGTACATCGCCGAGGCGAGGATGACCAGGGTGAGCACGCACAGCGCCCCCAGCAGGGCGTTGCGCAGCAGGCGGACGCCGCGCGGGCGCGCGGGGACGATCCGGGCGGACAGGCCGATGACGCCCAGGACCAGGACGCTGACGACCACCAGCTGGAAGAACCCCTGCCGGGCGTACTCGGCGTAGGTGACCCCGACCACCCTTTGCACGTGGTCGTCGCCGCCGAACAGGGTGACGGCCTGCACCGCCAGGAACGCGGCGAACAGCGCGGTCAGCGCGCCCAGGGGGATGGTCCACGCCCACACCGGCATCCGGGCCTCCCGCTCGGGGCGCGCGGTGGGGGCGGGGCGGCGGCGCCGTGCGGTGAGCACCGCGGACCCGGTGAACAGGGCGGTGAACACCAGGAGGAACAGGCGGCCGATCCCCTCGGAGAACGAGGTGCCCTCGGTCAGCGGGGTGAAGAGGTCGGCCACGTAGTGGGCGAACACGGTGTCGGCGAACGAGAACAGCAGCCCGAAGACCAGCAGCAGCGCCGTGGTGACCAGGGCGGTGAGCACCGCGGGGCCCAGCAGCAGCCGGGTCCGGCTGTTCTGGAGGGGGCTCAGCAGGAAGCGCGGCGTGGCGAAGAGGTTGCGCACCAGCGCGAACGCGCCCGCGGCGACGCCCACCGTGCCGCTGCGCGAGAGGGGGCCGCGGACGGCGAAGGCCAGCGAGGCGGTCAGGAACGCGCCGGCGAGCGTCCAGAACAGCAGCCATCCGGCGTCGCGGAACAGGGCGGTGAAGAGCAGGGCGGTCGCGATCACCCCGAAGATCGCCGCCCAGGCGTGGGAGTAGCGGTCGGGCTCGCCGACCTCCTCCACCGGGCCGCCCGCGGGGCGCCAGCCGCCGCCGGGCGCGGGCTCCCAGCCGTCCCAGGCGGCCGGGGCCGAGGCGTCGGCGTCGGCCGGGGAGCTCCGGGCGGGTTCCCGCCCGTCCGCGTCCGGGGCCCCGCCGGTGTCCCCGTCCTCGGGGGCCTCGGGGGCCTCGAGGGCTTCGGCGTTTTCGGTGTCCTCGGCGGCGGGTGTGCCGGGGTCCTCAGGGGCCTCGTCCCGGTCCCCGTCCGCGGCGCCGGGGCGGTCGTCGGGACCGGGGTCCGGGTCGGCGTCCGCCGTTCCCCCGTCCTCCTCCGCTTCCCACCGGTCCTCCTCCGGACCGTCCCCGTCTCCGGGCCCGTCGCCGTCCCCGGCCGCCACGGGGGCCTCCGGGATGGCCGGGCGGACCAGGAGCGCGACCAGGGCGGTCAGCCCCGCCAGGAGCCCGGTGAGCACCAGCCCCAGGCCCGGGCGGGCCAGGGAGGCGAACAGCGAGGAGAACGTCCCCACCGCCAGGACCGCGATGAGCAGCCAGCCCGGCGCCCTGGGCAGCACCGGCCTGGGCCGGTAGGCCGGCGGGAGGTACGGCGGGTACGGGGGGTGGTGGGTGTGCGGGGTTTCGGGAACTGCCATGGTGTCCCTCGGCTCGGACGCTGGACGGGGGGATCCCCGTACAGCGTGGGACTCCCGGCCTCGCCCGCCGGTTCACGGAGACACCGGCGTAGTGTGCGGTAGGACACTTCCATCCGCGCGAGGAGTCACACCATGCGAGTCGAGGTCGACTACGACCTGTGCGAGAGCAACGCCCTGTGCATGGGCGTCGCCCCCGAGGTCTTCGAGGTCAGGGACGACGACTTCCTGTACCTGCTCACCGAGGAGCCGCCCGCCGCGTTCCACGACCGGGTCCGCCAGGCCGAGAAGCTGTGCCCCAAGCGGGCCATCACGGTCGCGGACTGACCGCCGCCAGGGCGTCCTCCCAGGTGGTCGGCCGCTCCAGCAGTCCCCGGTACCGCATGGTGCGCGGGGTGGACCGCAGCCCCAGGACGCCCGTCAGCATGCCGCCCCGGCCGAGGAACGCCACGAACTTACGGTCCTGCACGGACCCGTGGACGACGGCGACCTCATCGGCCGGGGCGCCCTGTCCCAGCAGCTGGATCTTCATTTTGTATTGGTCCGACCAGAAGTAGGGCACCGGAGTGAAGGGCCTGCGCTCCCGCGGGGCGGCGAGCAGGTTGTGCGCGGCCGCCGCGGCCTGCTCCCCGGCGTTGGTCCAGTGCTCCAGGCGGATGCGCCCGCCGTAGCGGGGGTGCGGCCAGTTCGCGAGGTCGCCGACCGCGTACACGCCGGGGGCGGACGCCGCCGAGTACTCGTCGCAGCGCACCGACCCGTCGGGCATGAGGTCGAGCGCCCCCTGGAGCCACTCGGTGTTGAGGCGCACGCCGATGCCCGCCACCACCAGGGGCGCCTCGACGGCCTCCCCGTCGGCGAGCCGCACGCGCTCGACCCGTCCGGAGCCCTCGTAGGCGTCGACCCCGACGCCCAGGCGCACGTCCACGCCGTTCTCCCGGTGCAGGTCGGTCAGCACCGTTCCCAGCCGCGGGTCGACCACCCTGGTCAGCGGTGTGGGGGCCGCCTCCACCAGGGTGACCTCGGCGCCCAGGGCACGGGCGCTCGCCGCCACCTCGGCGCCGACGAACCCGGCGCCCACGACCACCAGGCGCCCGTGCTCGGCGATCCCCGCGCGCACCGCCTCGGCGTCCTCCAGGGTGCGCAGCACGTGCACCCCCGCCAGGCCGGTGTCCGGGCGGCGGGCCCGGGCGCCCGTCGCGACCACCAGGCCGTCGTAGGGGGCGTCGCCGTCGTCGAGCTTCACCGTGCGGGAGGCGGTGTCCAGGCCGAGTGCCCGGGTGCCCGGACGGAAGTCCAGGTCCAGGGCGTCGACCTCGGCGTCCTCCAGCAGCCGCAGCGCCCGGTGGCCCGCCAGGGGGCCCGGGTCCAGGCCCGCCCCGGTCAGCGCCTCCTTGGAGAGCGGCGGCCGGGAGTAGGGCCGGTGGGGCTCCTCGCCGATGAGGGTGACACGGCCCTCGAAACCGCGTTCGCGCAGGGCCGCCGCGGTGTGCAGCCCCGCCATCCCGGCGCCGACGATGACGATGTTTCGCACTGTGCCTCCGATCAGAGCGGACGGACCTCGCCGACGGGCGCGCCGCCGCCGTAGACGTCCACCCGAAGCCGGTCCCGGACGGGGGAGACGTCCACGCCCAGGGAGCGCAGGGCGTCGAGTGCGACCAGCGTACGCGCCCGCTCCGCGGCGTCCCCGTCGCTGATCTTGACGGCGACGGCCTCCCCGGAGGGCGCGGACAGGACCAGCACCCCGTCGGCGCCGATCTTGGACACCAGGCCGGGCATGCGGGTCATCAGGTCGGTGTCCACCCGGCCGGTGCCGGACACGTACTCGGGGTGGGCGCTCATGGCCGCGAGGACCGCGCGCTCGGGCGAGCCCTCGGGCGCGGTGCGCATCCGCCACAGCCCCCGGGCCAGCCCCGCCAGGGAGACGGCCAGCTGGGGCGCCCCGCAGCCGTCGACGGCGGTGTGGGCGACCTCCTCGCCGCACAGGTCCTCGGTGGTCTCGCGGACGAGCACCTGGAGGGGGTGCCCCGGGTCGAGGTAGTCCTCGGTGGTCCACCCCCGCGCGACGCAGGCGGCGAGCATGCCCGCGTGCTTGCCCGAGCAGTTCATCAGGAGGCGCTCGGGCTCGCGCCCGGAGCGGACGAACTCGCGGCGGGCCTCGGAGCCGCCGGGGATTTCGGGCGGACAGCGCAGCGCGTCGGGGGTGAGCCCCGCCTCGGCGAGGATCAGCCGGGCGCGCTCCTCGTGCAGGGGCTCGCCGCCGTGGCTGCCCGCCGCGATCGCCAGGGAGGGCCCGGACAGCGGGGCGCCGGCGCGCAGCATCGCCACGGCCTGGAACGGCTTGGCGGAGGAGCGGGGGAACATCGGCTGGTGCACCGGTCCGCGCGCGTGGGCGATGCGCCCGTCGGCGGACAGACCGACGACCGCCCCGTAGTGCACGCTCTCGCGCATCCCGGAACGGGTCACCTCGGCGAGGGGCACGTACTCGGGCAGCGGGGTTCTGGTCATACGGGTCTCCTCATCGTCGAGGGGTGCGTGGAGTGTCCGGGGGTGTACGGACATGCGTCAGAACGTTACCCCGGGTCTCTTTCTTCCGTTTCCACCGGGAGCGCGGAAGCACCGCGGGCCGGGCCGTCGGTGCCGGGGAGTAGGGTCATGGCCGTGGAGCCGGTGGTTTTCAACGAAGGGACGGGCATGGGAACGCTGCGGATGGGGACGCTGACCCGGCGCAGGGGCGGCATCCGGGCGGCGGACCTGGAGTACGCGGTGCTCGACACCGAGACCACCGGCCTGGACCCGCGCACGGGCGCCCGCATCGTCGAGATCGCCGTGGTGCGGGTGCGCGGCGACGGCACCCTGCTGCGGGAGTTCACCACCCTGGTGGACCCGCGCGCGGACGTGGCCGGCCGTGAGTTCCACGGCATCGGCGACGGCGACGTCATCGGCGCCCCGTCCGTCGACGAGGTGGTGCCGGAACTGGTCCGGCTGCTCTCGGGCGCGGTGGTGGTGGGCCACAACCTCGACTTCGAGCAGCGCTTCCTGGCCTCGGAGCTGGTCCCCGTCGGCCTGCCCGAGGGGCTGCCGGGGCTGTGCACGCTGCGGGCCCTGCGCGCGCAGGTCAGGCTGGAGCGCTACTCGCTGCCCAAGGCCTCGCACGCGCTCAGCGGCGTGTGGCCGACCGGGCAGCACACCGCCCTGGGCGACGCCCGCGCCTGCGCCCGCCTGCTGGTGGAGATGATCGCCAACGCCCCGGGTGAGCTGCGCTACCACGGTGCCGAGCCCGAGCCGGTCGCGGTCCCGCTGCGCCGCAGGGTCCCGGTGCCCTCGGGCGCGCCCTCGGAGGCCGTGCGCTGGAAGCCGCGCACCTCCACCCCGCCGGACCTGTTCGTCCCGCGCCCGTGGCCGGGCGCGCGCTGGCGCCCCCTGGAGCTGGACCCCTTCCTGTGCGGCGGGGCGTTCGGCCCCTCGGACCGGGCGATCGCGGAGATGGCGGCGCACCGGGACGCGCGGGCGCGCCGCCGCCTCGCGGCGGCCGCCGCGGTGGCCGGCGGCCTGGCGGCCGGCGGACTGCTGGCCGGCCTGGGCCGCCGCCTGCGCCGCCGCTAGGGGACGACCTCCGGGCGATCCCGCGAGCGCCCCTGTGGTGCCGTGCTCCCGGGGTGTGTCCGGTGGGTGCTCCCGTGCGGTTCGGCGCCCGCGCCGAACGGGCACGGGCGGCCGCCGGGCGACCCCCGCGAGAGGCCCGGCCGAGCGCCCCTGCGGTGCCGTGCTCCCGGGGTGTGTTCGGTGGGTGCTCTCGTGCGGTTCGATGTCTGCGTCGAACGGGCGCGGGCGGCCGCGAGGCGATCTCTCGGGAGACGACCGGCGCGGGTCGGCCCCGGGGCCGACCGTCCAAGCGCAGGCGGCGTCGCGAGGGGCGGCCCGAGGGGCCCCTAGTAGCCGGAGAGGGCGAGGAAGAACGCGACGATCATCGCGCTGCCGCCCAGGGTGGTGAGCAGGGCGCGGCCCTGTTCGGTGAGGCGGGCCGGGACCAGCCGCAGCCGGGGGCCGGCGGACCGCGCCGGGGCCCGTGTGGCGGTGCGCGTGGCGGACCCGCCGCGGGCGGGGGCGCGCACGGGGCGGGGCGGGACGTAGCGGGGCAGCCTGTTGGACATCGCGACCAGCACCAGCACGGCGCCGATCGCCAGCAGCACGAGAGACACGGCGGGGGTGAACCTTCACGACTCGGGTCCGGGGTCATGATTCCTACCGGATCCGGGCCGCGATTCTCGACTCGGTATCACCCGATCGCCACCGAAGCGCCCGTTACGGGCGGTCCGTTATCACCCGCCGCTCATGCGTCGTCGCCGACGGTCTCCGTGGTGGTCCGGTTGGGGACGATGGTGTCCACGGTTTCGGTCTCCACACCCAGGGCGCGCAGCACGAACCGGGTGACCAGGGCGTGCGTCTCCTCCGGGTCGATCTCGCCGCTCACCAGGGGGATCCGCTGGGAGCCGACCATCGACAGGGTCAGCCGGGCGACCGCCTCGGGGGGCATCGCGTCGAACTCGCCGTCCGCGATCCCCTCCTCCAGGATCTCGGTGAGCAGGCTCTGCATCGGGGCGACGTGGGCGGCCAGCGCCTGGTAGGCCTGCGGGCCCAGGCTGGCGCCGAGCTCGGCCGCAGGCGGGTGCGGGTGCGCCATGATGCCCTGGAGCTGGAGGCGGACGAAAGCCGACAGCCGCCGGGCCGCGGAGACCCCCGAGGGCAGCTCGCGCCGGTAGTCCTCCACGAAGCGGTTGTTCACCTCCTCGGTGAACGCCAGCAGCAGGGTGGGCTTGTCCGGGAAGTAGTTGTAGAGCGCGGTGCGGGTGATGCCCGCGGCGTTGGCGACGTCGGTCATGGAGACGCGGTCGATCCCCTGCGAGCGGATGAGCTCGTCGACAGCCTCCATGATGCGCTCCCGTGTGCGGGCACGGTGGGCGGCGATGGTGGGCGCCGTGATCTTGGGCATTCCTCTATGGTGGCACGCCGAAGGGGCCGGACCGCACGGTCCGGCCTCCTCCGCGGTGTCCTCCCGGGGGCGCGCGCCCGGGGCGCCGTTGTCGTCAGCGGGCGGTGTGCAGTCGGCCCAGGTCGGCGAACACCTCCGTGTTGAGCTGGTAGGCCAGGCGGGTCTCGGCGATGAGCCGGTCGGCGGTGGCGGCGTCCATCTCCAGGGAGTCCAGCCGCTCGCGGTAGCCCGCGCGGAACCGGGGCAGGCTGCCCAGGCGGTCGAACACGTAGAAGGCGACCCCGGCCCCGTCCGTGAGCCCGTAGGCCTCCGCGGCGGTGCGGCGGATGAACTGGCCGCCGGAGACGTCGCCCATGTACCGGGTGTAGTGGTGGGCGATGAAGCCCTCGGGGCGGTCGGCCATCTGCTCGATGCGCGCCACGTAGGTGCGGGTGGCGGGGGTCGGCTCGATCCTCCCGCGCCAGTCGGGGCCGAGCAGGTGCTCCAGGTCGGTCACGAGCGCGGGCACGCGCTCCAGTTCGGGGTAGTGGAACCGGCCGGCCAGGGGGTCGCCGGCCAGGGCGCGGCCGACCTCCTCCAGCGCGACGTAGGCGAAGTAGTGCTGGGCGACCATCGCGGTGTACCCGGCCACGGGGAGGGTGCCGGACATCAGGGCCCGGGTGAACCCGTGGTCCTCGGCGGCCTGGTGGGCGCTCCAGGTGGCCGCCTTGAGCCGCTCGGAGAACAGCTCCGAGTCGGGGGCCGTGGAGGGGGCTTCGGCCGTGACGCTCATCCGCGTTCTCCGTACTTCCTCGATCGGTGCCTTTGATGACATGATGTCATTTAGGCGAGCCTTCCTTCAAGGAGGATACGACAGGCTGTCATAAAAAACCCGGGCGATGTCGCTTAGCCTGTGTGCGGCCTCACAGGCGCCGCCTTCGTGCACATGCCCCTGCACGCGCCCGCGGACCGCCCCCGGCGGCCCCGCGCAAACCCCGGCCCCCAGCCGGTTCCGGCCCGCCGACCCCCTCCGACGACGGGGTTCCCCGCGGATCCGTCGGATGTGTCTCCCCCACGCCTGCTGGTCAACAGGTCCCCGGGGCGTTTATCTTTTGGGGAGCCATGCGGTCCGAACCGCCCCGGGGTGTCCGTCTCGGGCCCACGCGGCGCGACGGCGAGCGCCCGCGGACCGTCAGACCGAAGGCGATGAGTGGATACCAGGAGAACAGGGCACGATCCCACGACGGTGATCGGCACGGGGACGGCGCACACCGCCCCCGCTGACGGCGTGGCCGCCGACGGCCGCGCCGCCCTGGGCGACGCCGTCCTGAACGAACGGGTGGAGGCTGCCGTCGAATCGGTTGACGTCCTGCTGATCGAGGACGATGCGGGCGACGCCTTCCTGGCCGAGGAACTGCTCGCCGAGACAGCGCTCACCACCCGGATCACCTGGGTCGCCACCCTCGAGGAGGCCCGGGACCACCTCAAGGGCTTCCGCGGCTGCGTCCTGCTCGACCTCAACCTGCCCGACGCGCACGGCCTGGACCTGCTCCGCGAGGTCCTCCAGAGCGCGCCGTCGGCGGCCGTCGTGGTCCTCACCGGCCTGGACGACGAGCACGAGGGCGTCGCCGCCGTCTCCGCCGGAGCCCAGGACTACCTCGTCAAGGGCCAGGTCGACGGCTCCCTGCTGGGCCGCAGCCTGCGCTACTCCCTGGAGCGCCGCCGCGCCGACGAGAACGCCCACCAGCTCCGCGAGGCACGCCTGCGCGCCCGCGAGAACATGCGCCTGGAACGCGGCCTGCTGCCCCAGGTGCTGCTCCAGCGCTCGCCGCTCAGCCACCGCACCTACTACCGGCCCGGCCGCAAGCGCGCCATCGTCGGCGGCGACTTCTACGACGCGGTCGAGAAGGACGGCACCACCCACGTCATCATCGGCGACGTCAGCGGCCACGGCCCCGACGAGGCCGCGCTGGGCGTCAGCCTGCGCATCGCCTGGCGGACGCTCATCATGGCCGGGGTCGCCGAGTCCACGGTGCTGCCCAACCTGGAGGCCATCCTCGTCAGCGAGCGGGCCCAGGAGGAGATGTACGCGACCCTGTGCATGGCCAGCATGGACACCGGCGACGACCGGGTCCGGCTGCGCGTGCTGGGCCACCCGCCGCCCATGATCGTCCGGGACACCTCCGTGGCGGAGACCCCGGTCACCCCCCAGCCCCCGCTCGGCGTCTTCCCGGTGGAGGACGCCGACGTCGACGAGGTCCGCCTGCCGCGCGGCTCCAGCCTGCTGATGTACACGGACGGCCTGGTCGACGCCTACGACGGGGAACCGCCCGCGCGCCTGGAGGTCGCGGGCCTGCGCCGGCTGGTCACCGGCATCCTGGAACAGGGCGTCTCCCTGGCCCGCCTGCCCGAGCACGTGGTGGACGAGGCCGAACGCAGCAACGGGGGACCGCTCCAGGACGACGTGGCGATGCTCCTCATCACCCACGACGACCACGGGGAGAACAACGGAGACCGGGAGTGACACCTCCCGGGGAGGGGACGGCCATGGCGACCGACACCGACGGAGCCGAGGCCCGCCCGGACACCGGCGCGCCCCCGACCCCCTCCGTCGGCGGCGTCCACTTCGTCAACGGCGACCGGGGCCGGCCGGCCGTGCCCCACGAGTCGTGGAGCCTGCGCCGCCGGGTGACCAGCCTGCTGACCGTGGTGGCGGTCGTCCTGGTGGTCGCCGTCTCGATCATCACCCTGGCCGCCTTCAGCGCCCGCGACTCCCTGGCCCTCCAGGTCGACGAGCTCACCCCGGCCGTCGGCTCGGTCGAGCAGCTCCGCTCCGCCTACCTGACCCAGGACCACGCCCTGCGGGGCTACATCCTCACCGAGGAGCGCGAGTTCCTCCAGCCCTACATCGACGCCCGCCTCAAGATCACCGAGGAGCGGGCGCTGCTGCGCGAGCTGGCCGACAGCCGCCGCGAGGAGGACCCGGTCCTGGCGTCGAACATCGACGCCCTGCTGCGCGCCGGGGAGATCTGGACCGACGAGTTCGCCGAGCCCACCCTGGAGCAGGTCGGCAACGGGCAGGAGCCCAGCCCGGACGACCTGCGTCGCGGCCGCGTCCTCTACCTGGAGCTCACCCGCTCCAGCGAGGCCGCCCTGCGCAACCTCCAGAACGAGATCGAGGAGGCCCGCAGCGGCCTGACCCTGGCCACCCAGCAGGTCGTCGCCCTGCTGGTGCTGGTCGGCCTGGTCGTGGTGTTCCTGTCGGTGTTCCTGTGGGTGATGCTCCAGCAGTGGGTGCTGCGACCCCTGGAGGAGCTGGCCGGGCACATGCGCCAGGTGTCGGAGGGCTACTACGCCCACCGCATCTCCCTGCACGGCCCACCCGAGATCGTCCGCCTGGGCCGGGACGTGGACGCCATGCGCGAGCGCATCGTCCAGGACCTGGACGAGGTCGCCTCCGCCCGGCGCAAGCTCCAGGAGCAGTCGGCCCTGCTGGAGCACCAGGCCGAGGAGCTGCGCCGCTCCAACCTCGAACTGGAGCAGTTCGCCTACGTCGCCTCGCACGACCTCCAGGAGCCCCTGCGCAAGGTCGCCAGCTTCTGCCAGCTGCTCCAGCGCCGCTACCACGGGCAGCTCGACGAACGTGCCGACTCCTACATCGACTTCGCGGTCGAGGGCGCCAAGCGCATGCAGACCCTCATCAACGACCTGCTCGCCTTCTCCCGGGTCGGCCGCACCAAGAACTTCGCCGCGGTCGCCCTCGACGACGCCCTCGACGACGCCCTCAGCAGCCTGTCCACCCGCCTGGAGGAGACCGGCGCCGAGGTGGTCTGGGACGGCCTGCCCACCGTCCAGGGCGACCGCACCCTGCTCACCCAGGTGTTCTTCAATCTGGTGGGCAACGCCGTCAAGTTCCGCGGCGAGGAGGACCCGCGCGTCCGCATCGGCGTCGAGCGCCGGGGCGACGAGTGGATCTTCTGCTGCCAGGACAACGGAATCGGGATCGAACCGCAGTACGCCGAGCGCATCTTCGTGATCTTCCAGCGGTTGCATACCAGGGAGAAGTACACGGGAACCGGGATCGGCCTGGCGATGTGCAAGAAGATCGTCGAGTTCCACGGCGGCCGGATCTGGCTGGACACCTCGCACGGATCGGAAACCTCCGGTGAGGGGGAGGCCCCCCGTACCGGAACGCGCATATGCTGGTCTCTGCCCGTCGACCCCGGGCAGGAGGAGACCGCGGAAGCGGACGGCGCACCCGCCGCCCGGGAGGCGCTCGCCGACGACGGGGTTCAGGAGGCCGAGACCGCCCCGGCGGCCCCGGCACCGACGGCCGCACGGTGGTCCACGGGCCGGGGCGGACCGGAGGCGGACGCGTCCGGGGGTGATTCCCCCGGGGCGACCTCCACCGCGCCGGTGTCCGATGGCGGTACGGTTCCCCCCGACGACGGGGCGGGCCCTGACAGGGGTTCTGAGGCTTGAGCGAGGTCATGTTGGTGCATCCCATCGAGGTGCTGCTGGTCGAGGACGACCCGGGCGACGTCCTCATGACCAAGGAGGCGTTCGAGGAACACAAGCTGGGCAACCGCCTGCACGTGGTCTCCGACGGCGTCGAGGCCCTGCGCTTCCTGCGCCGGGAGGGCGAGTACGCCCAGGCCCCGCGGCCGCACCTGATCCTGCTCGACCTCAACCTGCCCCGCAAGGACGGGCGGGAGGTCCTCCAGGAGGTCAAGAACGACGAGGAGCTCGCGCACATCCCCGTCGTCGTGCTCACCACCTCCGAGGCGGAGGAGGACGTGCTGCGCAGCTACCGCCTGCACGCCAACGCCTACGTGCCCAAGCCGGTGGACTTCGACCAGTTCATCAAGGTCGTGCGCCAGATCGACGACTTCTTCGTCACCGTGGTGCGCCTGCCCAAGGGGTAGACGGCGTTACCGGACCGCGGCGAACGCGCCCGCCGCAGAGCGGGTGGCCGCGCCGGTTTTTCGTTACGGTAAGAGGTATGAGCCTGCCGGAACCCCGCCACCCCGACGGTCCCTACCGTGTCGGCGTGGTCTGCCTGGGCAACATCTGCCGCTCACCGATGGCCGCCAAGGTGCTGGCCGCCGACCTGGAACGGGCCGGGCTGAGCGGCCTCGTCGAGGTGGACAGCACCGGTACCGGCGACTGGCACGTGGGCGGGGCGATGGACCCCCGGGCCGCCTCCACCCTGCGCGTGCACGGGTACCTCACCGACCACACCGCCCGGCAGTTCGACCCGGCCGACCTGGCCCGGCTCGACCTGCTGCTGGCCATGGACCTGGACAACCTCGGCGACCTGCGCGGCATCGTCGACCGGTACGGGGCCGAGTACGGCTTCGACCCGTCCCGGCTGCGCCTGTTCCGCTCCTTCGCCCCGGGCGCGGGCCCCAACCCCGAGGTGCCCGACCCCTACTACGGCGGCGACGACGGGTTCACCGCCGTCCTCAACATGGTGGAGGCCGCGGCCAAGGGCCTGACCGGCGAACTCACCGCGCTGCTCAAGCAGCGGTAGCGGAGGCCGGGTGGAGGAGGGACCGGTGTGCGCCGCGGGGGGCGGTGGGGGCCGGCGCCGGGATCCGGTCAAGGGGACCATGGCGGAGCGGCTCACCGTCCTGCTGGGCCGTCCGGTGCGCCGGGCCGCGCGGGCCCAGCGCAGCCATGACTGGGACATCTCCTACGCGGAGCTGGAGGACGGCACCCGCCTGTTCGTGAAGTCGCTGCCGCGCAACGCCGCGCCCAGCGCGGTGCTCACCTCCGAGGCCCGCGGCCTGGAGTGGCTGGGCCGCGCCTTCGGGTCGCCGGTGCTGCAGCCGGTCGCCTGGGACGAGCGCATCCTGGTCCTGCCCTGGGTGGCGGAGGACGACCCCACGCCGGCCGCCGCCGAGCGCCTGGGCCGCCGGCTGGCCGGGCTGCACCTGACCGGGGCGGACCACTTCGGCGCCGACTGGCCCGGCTACGTCGGGCCGCTGCCGGCGGACAACACGCCGGCCCGGCACTGGCCGACCTTCTACGCCGAGCAGCGGCTGCGCCCCTGCCTGCGCCGGGCCGTCGACCAGGGCGGGCTCACCCCGGCCGACGGGCGCACCGTGGAGAAGGTGGTGGACCGGGTCGCCGACCTGGCGGGGGAGCCCGAGCCGCCCGCACGCATCCACGGCGACCTGTGGAACGGCAACGTGCTGTGGCGCGCCCGGGACGCCGTGCTCATCGACCCGGCCGCCCACGGCGGGCACCGGGAGGCGGACCTGGCCATGCTCACCCTGTTCGGCCTGCCCCACCTGGAGCGGGTCCGCGACGCCTACAACGAGGTGGCGCCGCTGGCGGCGGGCTGGCGCTCCCGGGTGGCCCTGCACCAGCTGTACCCGCTGCTGGTCCACGTGTGCCTGTTCGGCGCCGCCTACCGCACCACCGCCCTGGAAGCGGCCCGCGCCGCCCTCCGGGGGTAGCGAGGGCGGCGCGGGGCGCGGAGCGGGTTCGGCTATCCCTTGACGCTGCCCGCCAGGAGGCCGCGGACGAAGTGGCGCTGGAGGAGGAAGAACACCAGCAGCGGCACGACCATCGACACGAACGCGCCCGCGGTCAGCCGGTGCCAGGCCTCGCCGCGGGTGCCCGCCAGCTCGGCCAGGCGCACGGTGAGCGGGGCGGTGGCGGTGTCGCCGCCGGTGAAGATCAGCGCCACCAGCAGGTCGTTCCACACCCACAGGAACTGGAAGATGCCCAGCGACACCAGGGCCGGGGTGATGAGCGGCAGCACGATCCGAAGGAAGATGCGGCCGTGCCCGGCGCCGTCCACCCGGGCCGCCTCGAACAGGGTCCTGGGCAGCTGCGAGATGAAGTTGTGCAGCAGGAACACGCCCAGCGGCAGTCCGAAGACCGTGTGCGCCACCCACACGTTGGTGAACGCCATCGCCCCGGTCAGCTCCCAGGCGGGCAGCACCTGGACGCCGCCGACGGTGACGCCCTGCGAGAAGAAGCGCAGCAGCGGCACCAGCGCCATCTGCAGGGGCACGATCTGGAGCGCGAAGATCCCGAGGAACACCCAGTCGCGTCCGCGGAAGTCGATCCAGGCCAGCGCGTACGCCGCCAGCGCCGCCAGGCCCAGCACGAACACCGTCGAGGGCAGCGTGATCACCAGCGAGTTGACGAAGTGGCTGGCCAGCCGGCCGTCGCTGGCGGAACCGAACAGCACGTCCCGGTAGTTGTCCAGGGTCACCTGGGGCGAGGAGAAGAACGTCCACCAGCCGGTGGTGCGGATCTGGTCGGCGGGGCGGAACGAGGAGATGAACAGCCCCGCGGTGGGCACCGTCCACAGCACGGCGATGACCAGGGCCGCCAGGCTCGCCGCCGACCCGCTGAGCCTGCGCCGCACCCGGGCGGCCGGGCCCGCGTCGCGGACGTCGGTGATGGTGGGGGTGGAGGTCATGACAGCTCCCTCGCCTTGCGGGTGCGCCGGATCTGCAGGGCCACCAGCGGGATGACCAGGACGAACAGGAACACCGCCAGGGCCGACCCCTGGCCGGTCTGGCCCTGGGAGAACGCCTGGCTGTACATCTCGTTGGCGATCACGCTGGTGCCGTAGTTGCCGCCGGTCATGGTGCGGACGATGTCGAACACCTTCAGGGTCTGCACGGTGATGGTGATGAGGACGACCAGGAGGGTCGGCCACACCGACGGCAGGGTGATGCTCCGGAACAGCTGGAAGGGGCCGGCGCCGTCGATGCGCGCGGCCTCGACGATCTCGGCGGGGATGGCCTTGATCGCCGCCGACAGCACGACCATCGCGAACCCGGCCTGCACCCAGATGAGCACCAGGATCAGCAGGAACGTGTTCAGCGGCTGCTCCAGCAGCCACAGCCGCGGCTCGCCGCCGAACCACACGACGATCTGGTTGAACAGGCCGTACTGCTCCTGGTCGGCGGGCCGGTAGGCGTACACGAACCGCCAGATGATGCTCGCGCCGACGAACGAGATCGCCATCGGCATGAACACCAGGGACTTGGCGACCGGCTCGAACCGGGACCGGTCCACCAGCACCGCGTAGACCAGGCCGATCGCGGTGGCGAGCAGGGGTGCGAACGCCACCCACAGCAGGGTGTTCCACAGCACCTGGAGGATCTCCGGGCGCTGGAACATCCAGATGTAGTTGGCCAACCCCACGAACTCGTCGCCGGAGCGGTCGTGGAAGGACAGGTAGGTCGTGCGCAGGACGGGGTAGACGAGCCCGCCCGCCAGCAGGAGCAGTGCCGGGGAGAGGAAGAGGACCGCCTGCCACCGGTCGCGCCGGGTGCGGGGCACGTCGACGAGGAGCAGCAGCAGGCCGATGACGCCGAGGAAGGCGGCGATCCCGATGAGCATCCACACGATCTTGGGAAGCTCGTCCAGGAACGAGAACTCCATGGGTGGGGCCCCTTGTGATCTCGGGGAGAGGGACGGAGGGGTGGGGAGGGCCGGAGGGGGACGGGGAGGGGACGGCGGCGGGGCCGCCGTCCCCCGGGTCCGTTACGGCCAGGCGGACTCGATGGTCTCCAGGACGTCCTCGGTGGAGGTGCCGGTGACCCAGTCGACCATGCCGTTCCAGAACACGTTGGTGCCCACGGAGGAGGGCATCGCGTCACTGCCGTCGAAGTGGAAGACGGTGTCGGGGGACAGCAGCACCTCGGCGGCGAACTGCGAGGCCGGGTCCTCGATCACGGACGGGTCCATGTTCCGGTTGGCCGACACCCAGGCGCCCTGGGAGGCGCGGCTGTTGGCGTACTCGGGGGTGGACAGGTACTCGTGGACCGCGGCGACCTCGGGGCGGTCGGCGAAGGGCACGGCGAACTCGCCGCCGCCCATGACCGGGACCTCGGCGCCCGCCTCCATCGGCGGCATGACGAAGCCGTACACGTCGCCGTCCTCGGCGACGGTCACGCCCTCCTCGAACTGCGCGGAGTAGAACGACCCCATCAGGTACATGGCGCAGCCGCCGTCGAGCAGCGGCAGCCCGGCCTCCTGGAAGGAGGTGACGGCGATGCTCTCCACCTCGCCGAAGGTGCCGTTGACGTAGTCGGGGTTGCGGACGATGTCGCCGGCCAGCTCGAACGCCTCGGCGACCTGCGGGTCGTCGAAGGGGATCTCGTGGGAGACCCACTGGTTGTAGACGTCGGTCCCGGCGCTGCGCAGCAGCGCGTTCTCGATCCAGTCGGTGCCGGGCCAGCCGGTGGCGTCGCCGGACTCGAAGCCCACGCACCAGGGCTTGGTGCCGGACTCGGCGATCGTGTCGCTGAGCTCGATCATCTCGTCCCAGGTCTGCGGGACCTCGTAGCCGTTGTCGGCGAAGTAGGTCGGCGAGTACCAGACCATCGACTTCATGTTGGCGCCGTAGGGGGTGCCGTACAGCTCGCCGTCGAAGGTGGCGTAGCCGAGCCAGTCCTCGCCCCAGCCCTCCTCGGCGTTGGCGCGGACCCCGTCGGCGACGGGCACCGCGTAGCCGTCGTCGACGACCCGCTGGAGCAGGCCGGGCTGGGGGATGAGGGCGAGGTCGGGGGCGTTGCCGCCCTCCAGGCGGATGGGCAGCTGGGCCTCGAACTCGCCGCTGCCCTCGTGCTGGATGTCGATGCCGGTGCACGCTTCGAAGTCGGCCCAGGAGCGGTCCATCCGCTCGGCCTCCTCGTCGCGGATGGAGGAGTAGATGCTGACGGTCCCCTCCACGTCCGACCACGCCTCGAAGGGGGCGCAGTCGACGTCGGCGGCGTCCGTGCCGCCCCCGCCGCCTTCACCGCTCAGGTAGGAGCAGCCCGTGGCGAGGAGGACGGCGCTCCCCGCCGCGGCGACCAGCGCCAGGTGACGGCGGTTCCCGGATTCTGTTCTCGGCATGGTTCTCCCTTGTGCGAGGGGACATGTGACTCGGGGCACGTTGAAACATGATGCAATCCGCATTGCATGAAAATGTCTACAAAATCCGCAAATACTTTCGTAACGATGCCGAAACGCCCTGGTCACCGCCCATGACCCGACGTTCTCCCGGGGGTGCGGCACACCGGGGCCGCGCGCTCCCGCGTCCGGGCCCCCGCGCCGTAAATTGGGGACATGTCCAACGCACCGCAGGTCCCCGAGCACGACGGCCCCGAGCTGCACGTCGCCCTCATCGGCTACGGCAAGGGGGGTGAGGTCTTCCACGCCCCGGTCATCGAGGCGGTCCCCGGACTGCGCCTGTCCGCCGTGGTGACCGGGAACCCCGAGCGCGCCCGCACGGTCCGCGAGCGCCACCCGGACGCCACCGTGTACCCGACCGTCGCCGACCTGTGGGCCGACGCCGGGCGCTACGAGATCGCCGTCGTCACCACCCCCAACGACACCCACGCCCCGCTGGCCCGGGCGGCGCTGGAGGCGGGCATGTCCGTGGTGGTGGACAAGCCGTTCGCGCTCACCGCGGGACAGGCCCGCGAGCTCACCGACCTGGCCGAGAAGCTGGGACGGGTGCTCACGGTGTACCAGAACCGCCGGTGGGACGCGGACTTCCTGACCCTGTGGAACCTGGTGGAGGAGGGCGTGCTGGGCCGGGTGCACCGGTTCGAGTCCCGGTTCGAGCGCTGGCGGCCGCGGGCCAAGGGCACCTGGCGTGAGAGCGGCGCGGTGGAGAACGGCGCGGGGCTGCTCTACGACCTGGGCCCGCACCTGATCGACCAGGCGGTGAACCTGTTCGGGCCGGTCTCGTCGGTCTACGCCGAAGTGGACACCCTGCGCGAGGGCGTGCAGGCCGACGACGACGTCTTCCTGTCGCTGCACCACGCCCGGGGCACCCGCTCCCAGCTGTGGATGGGCGCGCTCACCGCCCAGGCCGGCCCGCGCTTCCGGGTGCTGGGCGACGCGGGGGCGTTCACCAGCCACGGCATGGACGAGCAGGAGGCGCGCCTGCTCGCGGGGGAGAGCCCGACCGCCGAGGACTGGGGGGTGCTGCCCGAGTCGGCCTGGGGGCTGCTGGGCGTGGACGGGTCCACCCGGCGGGTGCCCTCGGCCCGGGGCGCCTACCCCGAGTTCTACGCGGGCGTGCGCGACGCGGTGGGGGAGGGCGAGCCGCTGCCGGTGGACCCGCACGAGGTGATCCACGGCCTGGAGGTCATCGAGGCCGCCCGGCGCAGCGCCCGCACGGGCACGGTCGCCGCGCTCCCGGGGCGCTAGGGGGCGCCCGGCGGATCGTTCCGGGTCGCGGAGACCGCGTCGCGGGTGAACCGCACCAGGTGGTCCCGCAGCCGCTCCGGGTCGGGCCCGGAACCGCCCCCGCCGAGCACCAGGCGGGCCAGCTGCGGGGTGATCTGCGGCCACGCGGCCATTCCGATGAGGGTCAGCAGGATCAGCCGCACCTCGGCCTCGGGCACCCCGCCGCCCAGGGCCTCGGAGAGGGAGGCGGTCTTGGCCTCGTAGAGGCGGGCGCGCTCCTCCTCTCCGGGCAGGGGCGAGTCCCCGTAGTGCAGGGCCTCCCAAAGGAAGAGGCGCAGCAGCTCGGGGCGGGCGCGGTGGTAGTCGAAGACGCGCGCGACGTACTCGCCGGGGTCGGCGTCGTCGGTGAGGGTCACGGCGCGGGAGAGCTCGTCCAGGGCGTCCCCGACCACGTGGCGGAAGAGCTGCTCCTTGTCGCCGAAGTGGGCGTAGATGCGCTGCTTGTTGACCCCGGCGCGCTCGGCGATCCGGTCCACCCGGGCCCCGGCGATGCCGTGTGCGGCGAATTCCTCGCGCGCCGCCCGGAGGAGGAGGGCGCGGGTGTTCTCGGTGCGGTCGGCGTTGCGCATCCCCCGATCGTAGGACACCACCAACCGGTTGGTTTCTCGACTGTTGACAACCAACCAGTTGGTTTTTGATGATGGTGCCATGCCCTCACCACAGACCACCGACAGGACCGCCCGAGGCCCGGGAGCGTCCGCGCACCCGCTCGCCGTCCCGGCCCTGGCCGTCACCGGCGTCCTGGTCGTCGGCCAGCTCTACGCGGTCCTCCCCGTCCTGGGACCCGTCGCCGCCGACTGGGATACGGACCGCTCCACCGCGGCCTGGGCGGTGACCGCGTTCGCCGTCGCCTACGCCGCCGGCTTCCTCGCCTGGGGACCGGCCGCCGACCGCTACGGACCGCGCCGGGTGATCCTCCTGGGAGCCCCTGTCACGGCCCTGCTGACGGCCGCTCTCCCGCTGGCCCCCGACGCCGTCTCCGGCCTGGCCCTGCGGGCGCTCCAGGGGCTCGCGGCGGCCTCCTTCGCCCCCGCCGCCTTCGGGTACGTCGCGGCCCGCGTCCCGGCGCACCGCCGGGTCACCGCCATCACCTGGCTCACCAGCTCCTTCCTCGCCTCCGCCGTCATCGGACAGCTCGCCGCCCAGGCGGTCGGCCAGGCCGCGGGCTGGCGCTGGGTGTTCTTCGCCGGCGCGCTCTGCCTGGCCGCGGCGGCGCTGCTCCTGCGGTTCGCGCTGGCCCCCGACGAGGCGCCCGCCGACACCGCCGCCGGAGCCCCCGGCGGCATCCCCGCCCTGCTGCGCACCCCGGGGCTGCCCGTCCTCTACGGCGCCACCGCCACGGTGCTGCTCGGCCTCGTCGCCGTGTACGGCGGGCTGGAACTCGCCGGTCCGGACGGCCCCGCCCCGGACCCGGACGCGCTCCTGGCCCTGCGCGCGGGCGCGCTGCCCGCCATGTTCGCGGTCCCCCTGCTCTCCGGCGTCCTGGCCCGGTCCGCCCCCGAGGCCAGGATCTGCGCCTCCCTGGCCGGGGCGGCGCTCACCGCCGCCCTGCTCGCCCCGTTCGCCGACGCGGGCCCCCTCGCCGCGGGCGTTCTCCTGGCGCTCCTCGCCGGGTGCGTCGCCGTCGCGGCCCCCGCCCTGGTCCAGGCCGTCGGGGCGCGGGCCGGGCGGGCCCGGGCCACCGCCACCGCCCTGTACACCTTCGCGCTGTTCGTCGGGGCGGGCGCGGGACCGCAACTCGCCGCGGCCCTGTCCGGGCGGGGCTTCACCGCCGTCGCGCTGGGCGCGGCCGCGGTCCTCGCCCTGGGCTGCGCCCTCTCCCTGGTGCTCCTGCGCCGCCCGCGGCGGGGGGAGTGAGCCCTTCCGCCGGTGCCGTTCGGCCCCGCGCACGCCCGTACGGGCCTATGTTGGAGGGAGGTTACCCGAGCGTTTCGCCGAAGGAGACTCCCGTGGCCCAGGTCCTCGTGGTCGCAGACGACCTCACCGGTGCCAATGCGACCGGGGCCCGGTTCGCGCGCACCGGGATGCGGGTGGCCACCGTGACCCCCGAGCACGTCAGCCGGGTCGCGGGGGACTACGACGTGGTGGTCGCCAACCTCGACAGCCGGCACGTCCCCGCCGAGCAGGCGGTCGACCTGATCGCCGACGTGGTGGAGGCGGTCTGGCCGGTGGGCCTGGTGGTCAAGCGGACCGACTCGACCCTGCGCGGCAACGTCGGCGCGGAGCTGGAGGCCGCCTACCGGGAGGTGCGCGAGCGGGTGCCCGCGGGGACCCGGGTGCGGGTGCTGCTCGCCCCGGCCTTCCCGGGGAGCGGGCGCACCACCGAGAACGGCGTCCAGCTCCTCAACGGGGTCCCCCTCCAGGACACCGAGCTCGCCCACGACCCGCTGCACCCGATGACCACCGGTGCGGTCGCCGACATCGTGGCCGCCCAGTCCGGCCTGGCCGTCCGGCACGTCCCGGTCCGCCAGGTCACCCAGAGCATGCTCACCGCCGAACTGCTGGCGGGGGACGAGCCGGTGGTGCTGTGCGACGCCACCAGCGAGCAGCACCTCACCGACATCGCCGAGGCCGCCGCGGCCGCCCACCACGACGACGGCACCGTGTGGGTCTCGGTCGACCCGGGGCCCACGGGGGCGCTGCTCGCCTACGCCCTGCGGCTGCGCGGCCAGGCGGGCACCCGCGGGCCCCTGCTGGGGGTGGTGGCCAGCACCACCGACCTGACCCGGCGGCAGCTGGCGACGGTGGCGCGCACCGGCGCGGTCCGCTTCGTGGACCTGGACGCGGTGGCCTTCGCCGATCCCGGCGGGGACCACGCCGACGAGGTCGCGACGGAGCTGACGGAGAAGCTGCTGGCGTCGGGCTTCCCGGACGTGTGCGTGCTGCGGGTGGTCACCACCTCCGAGCGGGTGCGCGCGCTGCCGGGGCGGGTCAGGGCCGAGCTGCCGGTCCGCATCGCCCGGCTGGTCGCGGACACCGTCCAGGAGATCGCCGACAGCACGGGCGCGCACGCCCTGCCCAGCGGGCTGTACCTGACGGGCGGGGACCTGGTCTCGGGGCTGTTCGACGAGCTGGGCGTGCACGCCTTCGACGTGGGCGGCGAGGTGGTCCCCCTGGCGGTCCACGGCCACATCACGGGCGGCCCGCTCGACGGGACGCCGGTGGTGGCCAAGGGCGGCCTGGTGGGCGACGACATCACCCTGGTCGAGTGCCTGGCCAAGCTGCGGCGCGCCGTCCAGGCGCGGCTGCACCAGGTCCACTCGGAGGTCTCCGAGCACGTGGTCCCCACCCTCGTCCACGACCCGGCCTGACCGCCCGGCCGCGCGGCCGCGGCCTCCGGCGGGCGGCGGCCCCGGAGCGGCCCGGGAGCGCCGCCCGCCGACGCGGTCAGCGGGCCGGGGATGCGCCCAGGTGGTTCGCGGCCAGCTTCCCGACGCGGTCGGCCAGGACGTCCGGGAACTCCAACGGCCCCATGTGCCCCGCGCCCGGCACCTCCACGACCTCCGCGCAGTCCTGCACCAGGGAGGCGATGTGGTGCGCGTGCCAGGGCGGGGTCATTCGGTCCTCGGCGCCCGCCACGACCACGGTCGGCGCGGAGATCGCGCGGACCGTCGCGTCCAGGTCCAGCCGGTTCATCATGTCGCCCCAGCGGCCGCGCGCGACCGGGTTGCAGGCGTGCACCATGCGCGCGCACAGCCGCACCATGCGCGGGTCGGCCCCCGGGCTCATCGCGATGAACTTCAGCGCGGCCGTGGTCGCCGGGTTGCGCGGGCCCAGCGGCAACGGGGCCCGCAGCGTGAGCGCGGCCGCCGCCGACCGCCCCAGGGCCCTGGGCAGCGGGATCGCGGTGGTCCTCCCGGTCAGCTGCGTGCACCCGGTGTTGGTGAGCAGCACCGCCGCGGCCTTCTCCCGGAAGACCTCGCGGTCCCCCGCGGCCATGACCGTCATCCCGCCCATGCTGTGCCCCGCCACCACGGCGCGCTCGCCGTCCGGGACGGTCGCCGCCAGCACCGCGCACAGGTCGTCGGCCAGCTTCTCCTCCCCGTACCCGGCCGGGGTCAGCGGCACCGGGGTGCGGCCGTGCCCGCGCTGGTCGTACAGCACCACCCGCAGGTCCTCGTCGAGCAGCCGGACCACGGGCCCCCAGGAGGCCAGCGACGTCGCCCAGCAGTGGGAGAACACCACGGTCGGCCCGCTCGCCGGGCCGCGCACCTCCACGTGCAGTTCCGTGCCGTCGTCGGAGACCACCCGCGTCTCGCGGGCCGGGCCCAGGTGTCGGATCGCCATCGGGATACCTCTCGTTCGGGGGTTCAGTCGAGCAGGTCGCTCAGGTCGATCTGCGGGACCGGGTAGGGCGGGGTGCCCGAGCCGCTCACCGGGTGCCCGCCCCACAGGTTGGGCTCGGCCAGGGCCGCCACCCCCTCGTGCCCGTCCGGGGTGCGGATCAGGACGGTGCGAACCCCGCTCTCGTAGGCCGCGGTGACCTCCGGGGAGGGCGACAGCCGCCCCGACCACCGGTAGTCGCCGGTGAGGGGGGAGAAGTGCCCGGCCACGTGGCACTGCGCGGTGATCGGCTCGGCCGAGGGCGCGCCGTCACCGCCGAGGGGGACGAGGCTCACCTCGCCCTGGTACTCCTCTTCGTCGTCGTCGAAACCGCTCATCGCATCCTCCTTCGCTCAGGCGGCCGCGCGGGCGCCGCGGTCGACCCTCAGGTCGTAGTTGTGCGGGTCGAACCAGCGGGTGCGCAGCGCGAAGTCCCAGGTGAAGGTGGGCCACAGGGTGGTGTTGCGCCCCTCCTCGTTGAGGTACCAGCTGTCGCAGCCGCCGGTCACCCAGACGGTGCCCTCCATGCTCCTGGCGACCATCTCGTTGTAGGAGCGCTGCGCCTCCGGGCGCACCTCCAGCCGGTCCAGCCCCTGGCGGCACAGGTACTTGAGCGCCTGGAGGGTGTACCGGATCTGGGCCTCGATCATGAAGACCTGCGAGGTGTGGCCCAGCCCCGTGTTGGGGCCGGCCAGGATGAACGCGTTCGGGAACCCCGCGACCGTGGTGCCGCGGAACGCCTGCACGTTGCTCCCCCAGTGGTCGGCCAGGGACCGCCCCTCGGAGTTGAAGATCCGGTGGGCGACCGGGGGGTCGGTCACGTGGAAGCCGGTGCCCAGGATGATCGTGTCCACCCTGTGCTCGGTCTCCCGCCCCGCGGCGTCCCTGGTGACGACCGAGTCCGGGCGGATCTCCGCGATCCCGTCGGTGACCACGTCCACATTGGGCTGCGCCAGCGCGGGGTAGTAGTCGTTGGACATCAGGATGCGCTTGCACCCGGCGCGGAAGTCCGGGGTGACCTTGGCGCGCAGCCCGGGGTCCTTGATGCTGCGGGCGATGTTGGCCCGGCCCAGCCGCTCCACGACCGACAGCAGCCGGGGGTTCTTGGCGAAGCCGAGGATGTAGGTCTCCCGCCCCCAGTAGATGCTCTTGCGGGCGATCTGCTGGGTGAGGGGCAGGTTCCGGTACAGCCAGCTCTCGGCCCTGGTGATGTCGCGGTCGTGCCGGAACATCACCCAGGGCGCGGTGCGCTGGAACAGCGACAGCCGCCCGACCTCGGGCTGGATCCGCGGCACGAACTGGATGGCGGAGGCGCCGGTGCCGATCACGGCCACCCTGCGGCCGGTGAGGTCGTGGCCGTGGTCCCAGTCGGCCGAGTGGAACATCCGGCCCTCGAACGTGTCGATCCCCTTGATGTCCGGCAGGGCCGGGTCGGCGAGGGGGCCGGCGCCGCTGACCAGGAACTGGGCGGTGAACGGCCCCCGGGAGGTCTCGATCCGCCAGCGGTTGCCCGCGGGGTCCCAGTGGGCGGAGAGCACCTCGTGGCCGTAGCGCACGTGCCTGTGGATCCCGTACTCCCCGGCGACCCGCTTGATGTAGGCGAAGATCTCGGGCTGGGGGGAGAAGGTCCGGCTCCAGGCGGGGTTGGGCGCGAAGGAGAAGGAGTACAGGTGCGAGGGGACGTCGCAGGCCGCACCCGGGTAGGAGTTGTCGCGCCAGGTGCCGCCGACGTCGTCGGCCCGCTCCAGGACCACGAAGTCCCTCGGGTCCCGCAGCCCTGCCTGCTTGAGCCGGACGGCCATGCCGAGCCCGGCGAACCCGGACCCGATGATGGCCACCCGGAAGTGCGGTGGTGCGTCGGTCACTGTCGATCCCTTCGTGCGACCGGCCCGCGCGAGGGGTCCGCTGCGGGCCGGGGGGTGTGGTCCCCCGGGGGCGTGGCGCGTTACGCCCCCGGGGGAGTGCCGCCCCGGAGGGAGGTGGCGCGTTCCGCCCTCCGGGGAGCCGACTCCCGGGAGCGTGGCGCGTACGCCCCCGGGAGGCCGGGTCCGCCGTCGGAAGGCGTGGCGCGTTCGCCTTCCGACGGCGGGGTCTGGGGTGGGCGCCGGGGCGCCCGGGGAGGTCAGCGGCCCAGCAGGCCGGCCTTCTTCCAGAAGTAGCGGCCCAGGCCGGTGATGGCCCCGGCGGTGTCGAGCGTGCCGACGACCTTGCGGGCCGCCCAGGTCTTGGTGTCGGTCCAGTGCGGGTTGGCGTGCGCGGCCCTGTAGGCCTCGCGGGGGTCCAGCCCGACCTGCTCGTAGACCTTGGGGTTGATCAGGCGGGTCGCCGAGTAGTAGGTGACCAGGCCCAGCACGACCTTGCTGTAGGCCTTGTTGAGGGTGCCGCGCCGGACCCAGTCGCGCTGGAACTCCTCGCGGGCGTAGCGCATGTGCCGCGCCTCCTCGGTCACGTGGATGCGCGCGACCGAGCGGACCAGGGGCAGGATCTGCTCGTCCGGGATCGCCTCCCGCTGGAGCTGGTCCAGGACCTCCTCGACGAACAGGGCGCCGGCGAAGATCAGCGGGCCGTGGGCGATCGCCTTGAAGAGGCGGCCCAGGTGGTAGGCGACCGGGTCGAGCCGGTGGGTGTGCCAGCCGAGCTTCTCCACCATCTTCGCGAACATGACCGTGTGGCGGCACTCGTCGGCGATCTCGGTGTAGGCGTACTGGACGTGCAGCGTGGTGGGGTCGTTGCGGTACGCGTGCCGCACCAGCATCTGCATGAGGATGGTCTCGAACCAGATGCCGATGGTCGCGACGCTGGCGACCTCCAGGCGGCTGAGCTCCTTGCGCTTCTCCTCGCTCAGGGAGTCCCACAGCGGGGTCCCGTAGATGGAGATCCGCTCGGGGCGGATGGCCCACATGTCGGGGTCGACCGGGGCGTCCCAGTCGATCTCGACCAGCGGGTCGAAGGAGGCCTTGGCCGATCCGCGCAGGAGGCGCTTGGCGATGTCCTCCCGGTCGGTGATCTTGGGCTTGGTGGTGATCTCTGCGGTCATTCTCGTCCTCCTCAGGACGCCGTCGGCTGGGGTACGGGGCTGCCGTGACGTGCGTGGAGTCCCCGGGCGATCTCCGCGTCGGCGAAGGCGCCGCCGGCGAGGAGCAGACCGATCCGCAAGTCGACGATCTGCTCCGTGGTGCCGGGGAAGTGCCGGAACAGGTGCAGTCCGGCGGTTCCGAGCGCGGTGGAGGCCACGTCGCGCGGTGCGTGCCTGGCCCCGGCGGCCCGGACCACGGCCATGACGGTGTCGCGTTCGGTCTCGGCGGGGACGAGGCCGTCGAGCGCGACGCCGGTGGCACGGGAGCTGTTGTGGATCGGGGTGTCCACGTAGCCGGGGTAGACGGTGGTGACCCCGATGTGGGAGCCGTACTCGGCGCGCAGGCAGTCCGCGTAGGCGGTGACGGCGCGCTTGGACACCGTGTAGGCGCCGGCGAACGGCAACTGGAGGTTGGCGAGCAGGGACGCGGTGATGACGACGCGGCCGCGGCTGCGGAGGAGGGCGGGCACGGCGGCCGCGGTGACCCGCCAGGTGCCCAGCAGGTTGACCTCCAGGGCCTGGTGGACGTGGACGTCCGGGGCCTGGCCGACGTCGACGGCCGGGCCGACGCCCGCGTAGTGGATGAGCAGGTCCAGCCGGCCGTCGAGGCGTTCGAGGGCCTCGGCGATGCCCTGGCGCACCTGCTCGTCGTCGGTGATGTCGCAGCCGATGACGCCGGGGGCGGGCTTGCGGTCGATGCCGATGACGTTCACGCCGAGGTGCCGCAGGACGGCCACCGTGGCGCTGCCGAAGGCCCCGGAGGCGCCGGTGACGATGGCGTTCAGGCCTGGCAGCCTGCGCAGATGGCGCGGCAAGGGGGTCGTCATGTGATCTCCTCCACAGTCATTGCCGGAACGTTACAACGAGCATTGTCACAATGCAATGGGGTGAAGCCGGAAATTTACTCGCGAGTAGGTTCACCGTCCGTCGCCCCCGGTGTGCGTGGCGTGCCGGAGGTCGGGGTGTCGTGGTGGAGGGTTTCGGGTGGCCGAGAAGAGGGATTGGGGAAGTCCTCGCGTGGCCGAAGGAACGCGGTGTGCTGCGGAACCGCGATCCGATTCGGCGGAGGGATGTTCCCCCTCGGGGTGGATGTGCGGGTTCTTGCACTCGTGTCGCAAACCTGACAACGTCTGTTGTCATGGTCGTTAGCGCCCGCACCGGGAAGATACTGACAAGTAACGTTCGAGGGTGTCTCTAGGCTGGAGCCATGGCCGAATACCGTATAGACGAACTCGCCCGGCTGGCCGATACGACGGTGCGCAACGTCCGGGTGTACCAGGACCGGGGGCTGCTCGCCCCGCCCCGCCGTGAGGGCCGCGTGGGCATCTACTCCGAGGCGCACCTGGCACGTCTGCGGCTGATCGGCCAGCTGCTGCGGCGCGGGTACACCTTCGCCAACATCGGCGAGATGTTCCAGGTCTGGGAGCGCGGCGGCGACCTCTCCGACATCCTCGGCTTCGAGTCGGCGATCGGCGACGCCTGGAGCGACGAGATCGCCGACTACCTCACCCTGGGCGACCTGCGCGAACTGTTCGGCAAGGGGGTGAACCCCAAGACCATAAAGCGCGCACTGGACCTGGGGGTGATCGAGCGCGACGGCCTGCGCTTCCGGGTGCCCAGCCCCCGCCTGCTGCACGCCGGCGTCGAGCTGGTGCGCATGGGCATGACCGTGGGCTCCGTGCTCGACATCGCCGAGAACCTGCGCGACAAGATCGGCCACGTCGCCGAGCACATGACGCGCCTGGTCGCCGACCACATCATCGCCGAGTACGCCCCCGGCACGGTGCTGCGCACCGAGGACCCGGCCGAGGTCGCCGAGGTCATCCGCAAGGTCCGCCCCCTGGCCCAGCAGGCCGTGGACGCGGTGCTGGCCCAGGAGATGGCCGTCCAGCTCACCAACGTCATGGGCGAGCACTTCGCCGACGCCATGGAGCTGCTCAACAACGAGCGCGACCGGCTCCCCGTCCCCGCCCCCGCCCCCGACGCGCAGGGCTGACCCCCGCCCCGCGCCGACCCCCTCCGCGCAGACCCCGCCGGCCCGGCCGCGGACGCTCCCCGTCCGCGGCCGGGCCCGCACCCTCCTCAGGCCGAGACCGGGATCCAGGGATGCCGCTGGGCCAGGTACGCCCCCCGGACCATCGCCTCCTTGTAGACGGCGGCCGCACGCCCGGTCAGGATCCGTTCGACCGGCGAGTCGTCCGCGCGCACGAACTGGATGAGCCCCCGCCGCCGCCCCAGGCTGAGGCACTGGTTGAAGTAGCGGAACCGCATCGGCCGCACCGGCCGCCCCGCCAGGCGCGCGGCCATCGACCGCACGGCGTGCTGCGCCCCCGGGATGCCCGTGGCGCAGGCCATGCGCAGCTCCCGGCCGTCGGACCGGCGGGCGGCGGCCGCGTCCCCGACCCCGTAGACCTCGGGGTGGGAGACCGAGCGGAGCCCCTCGTCCACCACCATCCGCCCGGTCCCGGTGACCTCCAGCCCGGCCGCGCCGGCCAGTTCCGGGACCCGGAACCCGGCCGTCCACACCGTGGTGTCGGCGGGCACGAGCCGCCCGTCGGCGCGCACCGGCCCCTCGGGTGGGACCTCCGCCACCGGGGAGCCCTCGTGGACGCGCACCCCCAGGTCGGCGAGGACGCTCCGCAGGTAGCGGGCGCCCCGGGCGGACAGGTCCGCGCCCGCGGCGCGCCCGGTGACCAGGTGGACCTCCAGCTCCGGGCGGGTCTCGGCGAGTTCGGTGACGGCCTCCAGCCCGGTCAGCCCGCCGCCGACGACGGCCACCGACCGGGCGCCCGCCAGCCGGGCGCGCAACCGGTCCCCGTGGTCGGCCTCGTTGACGGAGTGCAGGTGGTCGGGAAGCGGGCCGGGGCCCACCCCCGGCGGGCGCCCGGACCGGCTGCCCAGGGCGTTGACCAGGAGGTCGTAGCCGAGCGGGCCCGCGCCGCGCAGGGACACGGTGCGCCGGTCCGGGTCCAGGGACTCCACCCGGTCCACGACCAGGTCGACCCCGGTGCCCGCGAGCAGGGCGGACAGCGGGCGGGGCGGCAGGGCCTGCCCGCTCGCCCACTGGTGCAGGCGGACGCGTTCCACGAACCGGTCGCGCTCGTTGACCAGGGTCACCCGCACTCCGGGCAGGCGGTCGGCCAGCTTGGCGGCGACCAGGCCGGTGTACCCGGCACCCAGGACGACGACGTGGGTGCTCATCGGCCGCTCCCCGCCGGGAACACCACCAGGGGAGCAGGGTGCCCGGCCGCGACCAGGTGTTCCTTCCACACGGTGCTCACCGTGAAGTGGTTGTCGAACCTCTCCCGGGTGTCCAGGATCCGCTGCGGATCCTCCAGCCCGCGCCGTACCCGGTCGGCGATGCGGAAGTAGTCGAACCGGTCGGTGGCCGGGCTCTTGGCGATCAGGACGTCCGCGGGGGCGTCGGCCGGGGTGGCCCAGGCGTGCACCGCCCCCGCCGGGACCAGGAGCACGTCGCCCGCGGCCAGGGCGACGACCTCCTCGTCGACCAGGACGTCCAGCGCCCCGTCCAGCAGGAAGAAGGTCTCGGGGGCGCGGCGGTGGTAGTGCGGGGGCGGCCCGGCGGTCCCGGGGGACAGGCGGGTGCGCACGGCGTTCAGGGCCGAGCCCGTATGGTGCGCGTCCAGCAGCAGGGTGGTCGTGTCGGCTCCGGCTCCGAGGGTCTCGGCCTCGGCGCCCCGCACCAGCAGGGGGCGGGTGGGAAGGGGCATGGCTCGCTCCTTTTGGTTTGTCGCCTTATAGTAAGCGAATTGATAGTAAGTCAGCTAACTATCAGAGGTCAATAAAATCCCCCCATGAACGATCGCCCCGTAGCCGACGGCCCCGCCGACCCCATGGACACCATCGCCGCGCAGTGGCGGCGTGAGCGCCCCGACCTGGACCTCTCCGCGCTGGGGGTGCTGGGGCGGCTGTCCCGGGCCGCCGCCCTCGTCTCCGAGCGGGTCGACGCCGTCCTGGCCGAGCACGGCCTCCGCGGAGGCGAGTTCGACGTCCTGGCGGCCCTGCGCCGGGCGGGGGAGCCCTACACGCTCATCCCCTCGGAGCTGGCGGACACCCTGATGATGACCCGGGCGGGCATGACCGGGCGGATCGACCGCCTGGAGCGGGCCGGGCTGGTGGAGCGGCGGATCGACCCCGCCGACCGGCGCAGCTTCCTGGTCGCGCTCACCGCCGAGGGCCTGCGGGCGATCGACGGGGTGCTGGCCGACCACGCCGACAACCTGGCGCGGATCACCGGTGTACTGGACCCGGAGACCGCGGACGGGCTCGACCGGGCCCTGCGCCTGATGCTGCGCGGGCTGGAGGGCTCCCCCGGGGCCGGGTGACCCCGGGGGAGGCGCTCAGGAGCCGGCGGCCCGGGCGTCCCCGGCCGACTTCTCCACGGGGGCGGGCTCGACGACGGTCAGCGGTAGCGGGGTGGTGTACCGCAGCTCCGCGAAGGCGCCCGCGGGCACCGCGGGGGAGCGCGGGAACACCGGCTTCACCCGGCGGTAGCCCTCCCCCTGGGCCGGGCGGGCGTCCTCCTCGCCCTTGTTGGGCCACATCGACAGCGCGCGCTCGGCCTGCGCGGTGATCGTCAGCGACGGGTTCACGCCCAGGTTCGCGGTGACCGCCGCCCCGTCCACCACGTGCAGGTCCGGGTACCCGAACAGGCGGTGGTACGGGTCGATGACACCGTTCTCGGCGCTGTCGCCGATCGGGCAGCCGCCCAGGAAGTGCGCGGTCATCGGGATGTTGAAGACGTCGCCGACGGTGCCGCCCGGGTAGCCGTCGATCCGCTCGGCCAGCCGGGTGGCCACGTCCTGCCCCGCCGGGATCCAGGTGGGGTTGGGCTCGCCGTGCCCCTGCCGGGAGGTGAGCTTCTTCCCCCCGCCGAACAGCCCCTTCTTGACCGACGTGGTGAGCGAGTTGTCCAGCGACTGCATCACCAGGCCGATGATGATCCGCTCCGACCAGCGCCGGTTGGAGAAGCTGCGGGCGAACACCACCGGGTGGCGGACCGCCCGGCCCAGGAACCGCGCCCAGCGGGGGACGCGGCCGCCGCCCGGCACCTGGATGGCGGTGAGCAGGCCCATCGCGTTGGAGCCCTTGCCGTAGCGGACCGGTTCGATGTGGGTGTTCTCGTCGGGGTGGATGGAGGAGGTGATGGCCACGCCGTGGGTCAGGTCCTCCCGCCACGGCACGTGGCGGCTCATCGCCCCCACCAGGGCCTCGGAGTTGGTGCGGGTGAGCGTGCCCAGCCGGTCCGACAGCCGGGGCAGCAGCCCGGCGTCCTTCATCCGGTGCAGGAGGGTCTGGGTGTTGTAGGTCCCGGCCGCGACGACGACCTGGCGGGCGGTGAACGTGCGGGCGTTCTCCCGGCGCCGGGGTGCGTCGGTGCGCAGGGCGTCGACGGCGTACCCGCCGTCGGCCAGGGGGCGGATGCGCTCCACCGTGGTCAGGGGGTGCACCTCGGCGCCCCCGCGCTCCGCGAAGTACAGGTAGTTCTCGGTCAGCGTGTTCTTGGCACCGTGCCGGCAGCCGGTCATGCACTCGCCGCACTCCAGGCAGGCCCTGCGCTCCGGTCCGGCCCCGCCGAAGTACGGGTCGCCCACGGACTCGCCCGGGGCGGCCTCGGCCCCCGAACCGTCCTCGCCGTCGCCGAAGCAGACGCCGACCGGGGTCAGCCGGAAGGTGTGGCCCACGCCGATCTCGTCGGCGACCGCCTTGAGGTGGCGGTCGGAGGCGGTGACGGTGGGGTTGGTGCGCACGCCCAGCATGCGCCGGGCCTGGTCGTAGAAGGGCGCCAGCTCCGACTTCCAGTCGGTGATGTGGCGCCACTGCGGGTCCTCGAAGAACGGGTCCAGCGGGTGGTACAGCGTGTTGGCGTAGTTGAGGGAACCGCCGCCGACCCCGGCGCCGGCCAGGATCATCACGTCGCGCAGCAGGTGGATCCGCTGGATGCCGTAGAGCCCGGCCCGCGGAGCCCAGAGGAAGTTCTTCACGTCCCAGGACGAGGACGGCAGGGTCTCGGGGGTGAAACGGCGCCCTGCTTCCAGGACGCCGACACGGTAGCCCTTCTCGGTGAGGCGGAGGGCACTGACCGATCCGCCGAAGCCGGATCCGATCACCACGACGTCGTAGTCGAAGCGGTCGTCCTCGGTCGGTCCGGTGGCCTTGTCGGGGGTGGCGGGGGAGTCCGCGTTGCGCTCTCGGGGCACGTGCTGGTCTCGCTATCAGGTCGGTTGCGGTCGGCCCGAGGTGCGCCGGCCACGGGTCCGCAACATTCTTTGCGCCATCTAGAATTGTGACAATAACTATTGTAATGTTCGTCACTACCGCCGAGTAAGGTGTGTTCCATGTAACACGCGAGGCGTGCATCGGCGCAAGTTCCTCTCCCCCACGCCGCCTCCCGGGGCGGCGGACCACTGGAGGTTTCCATGCCCAAGGCTTCCGAGGAGACGCCTGAGGTGTCCCAGGACGCGCCTGAGCAGCACGAAGGCCCGCGTGGCACCCGCTGGCGCCGCTTCGCCCTCGTGGCGGTGCCCGGCTTCGCCGCCGCGGCCGTGCTCGGCGGGATGACCACGCAGGGCCTGCTCGCCGCCTCGTTCGCCGTCTCCGGCGACAGCTTCAAGCTCTCCGCCGACAGCCTGGTCGGCAACGGCTTCACCCAGTACGGCGACGTCGCCACCTCCGTGGACGGCACCGGGCGCCCGGTGGGCCTGTCGGCGATCAACACCGCCGAGATCGACAATCTCTGCCTGTCCTCGCTCTGGGACCTGCCGATCGGCGAGGCCACCCTGGTCATCACCGCGGGGGAGGCCACCCCGGTCGAGGGCACCAACCTGGTCATCGACATCGAGCAGCTCCAGGGCAACGCCGAGTTCGGCGAGATCGAGATCGGCCGGGACGCCAGCACCCTCGACAGGGCCGAGGGCGGCCAGGGCCCCGCGGGCGGCTTCGGCCTCCAGTCCGAGAGCATCACGATCTCCGACATGGAACTGACCACCTGGGCCGTCACCTCCGGCTCCCTGCGCCTGTCCGGGCTGGGGCTGGCGGTCAAGCCCGGAAACCACGAGTGCTTCTGATCCCATGACCCGTGCACTGACCCTCCTGCGCTCGGGATGGGGACGGTTCCGCGAGTGGCGGCACGGCCGCCCGTTCTGGGGCGGCGTCATCCTCATCGCGGCCGGGGTCGAGCTGCTGGTCGCCCCGGCCGCCCAGACCCTCGTCCTCCCGATCGACCTGATCATCTACGCCGGCATCGCCGGCGTCTCCGGCACCCTCATCGCGGCGCTCTTGATCGTGCTCGGCGTGCTGAGCTGGCTCCAGCCGGCCCAGAACACGTTCTTCGGAGTGGTCGGGGTCCTGCTCGCCCTGGTGACCTTCGTGACCTCCAACTTCGGCGGGTTCGTCATCGGCATGCTGCTCGGCATCGTCGGCGGGTCGCTCGTGTTCGCGTGGGGTCCCAGGACCCGTCGGCGCCCGCGCGGGCGCCGACGGGCCGGGGCGCCGGCGGACGGCGCCGCGAACGGGGGCGCGGCCGCTCCCGATGACGAACTGCCCGCGGCCGGGGGGCCCGAGGCCGGGACCCGGCCGCTGGCCGCCCTCGCCCTGCCCCTGGCCGCCGCCGTCGTCCTGGCCTCGGCCCCCGCCCCCACCCTGGGCTGGCCCTGGGACTGGCTCTTCCCGGGCGGCGGGGGCGAGGAGCAGCCCGCCGACGACCCCTCCGCCTCACCCTCACCCTCCCCGTCACCGTCACCGTCCCCCTCGCCCGGCGACCCGGGCGGCGACCCCGCCCCGGAGGAGCCCGGCACCGAGGACCCGGGGGAGGAGCCCGGCGAGGAGGAAGGGGAAGAGGAGGCCGGCGAGGAGACCGAAGCCGACCCGGCCGAGTGCGAGTTCCGCACCGGCGAGGGGGCGCTGGCCCGGAGCGAGGACGAGTTCGTCGAAGCGGTCCTGGCCTGCCAGGCCGCGCGGGAGGCCGACGAGCTCCCCGAGGTCCCCGCCGACGCCGACTACGACTGCTCCCGCGGCTCGGTCCGCACCTCCGGGCTGACCGCCGACGTGCTGACCATGAGCGGCGCCCGCTACGACGGCGTCGTGGAGTGCCCGACCGCGAACGGACCCCAGCGCTACATCCGGCTCACCATGGACCGGGCCGAGGTCACCGGCGGGGACCTGTGGTTCGAGGAGCACGGCACCCGGATGAGCCTGGGCCTGCCGTCCATGACCCTGGACGGCGACGTCGTCATGCACGTCACCCGGATGAAGGTCAACATCTTCGGGATCCCCCTCCCGATCACCTTCACCCCGGACTTCCCGCCGCCGCTGCTGCTGCCGTACATGTTCGTGACCGAGGTCGACGTCTCCAGCCCGATGGCGGGCACCGACCGGATGAACATCACCGGCCTGAACGGCCGCTTCGCGGGTTGAGGCCCGCACGACACGGCGGGGGCGCCGCGCGGACCGCGCGGCGCCCCCTGTCGTGTTCCGGGCCCGGGTCAGCGGCCCTCGGCGATCAGCCGGCTCGGCCGCCCCACGTGCGACACGTACAGGGCGTCGCGCGCCCGCGTGCAGGCGGTGAACAGCAGCGTCCGCTCCTGCTGGAAGGCGTGCTCCAGGGCGACCTGGTCGCCGTCGGCGGCCTCGATCGCGGCCTTGGGCGGCAGCAGGTGGTCGGCGACCCCCACCAGGGCCACGCAGCGGAACTCCTGGCCCTTGAGCCGGTGCAGCGTGCCCACGCGCACCGCCCCCGTGCCGCCGGACTCCTCCAGCGGCGCGGTCGGGATGCCCCGGGCCGTCAGCTCCTTGGCGATCCCGCGCACCACCCAGTGGTTGCGCCCGGCCACCGCGATCTCGGTCGGGTCGACCCCCGCCTCCAGCCACACCCGCACCCAGTCGCCCAGGGCGGCGAGCTCCTCGGCGCGGTCGGCGCAGCCGCGGACCACCGGCGCGGGGCCGCGCAGCAGCGAGCGGTAGCCGGCCAGGGTGTCGGCGTCGTCGTCCATGCCCAGCGCCGCCCTGCGGCCCAGGATGGGCATGCTCCAGTCGAGGATCTCCTGGGTGACCCGGTAGCCCACCCGGAGCCGGTGGCCGCGCCCGCGCACGTTGATGCCGAGCGAGGCCAGCGAGACCCGGTTGTCGGACACCCGCTGGTGCGGGTCGCCCACGATGAACAGGTCGTCGGGGCCCTCGGGGACGGCGGCGCGCAGCATCCGCCACTGGGCCGGGTGCAGGTCCTGCGCCTCGTCGACCACCGCGTGCCGGAACAGCGGCGCCCCGCGGCCCAGGACACGGGCGGCCTCCGCGGCCAGCTGCGGGTAGGACCACAGCCCCTCCACCCGCATGGCGCCGACGTAGCGCCGGATGGTCTCCCACACCTGGCGCCGGTGCTCGGGCGCCAGGTGCTGGACACGCCCGCTGCGCTCGCAGCGGATGTACTCGGGCAGCAGCTCCATCCCCTTGGCGAGGATGACCTGCTCCCACTCGTCGACCAGGAAGCGGCCGGAGAAGGGCAGCCCGTCGGCCAGCGCCAGCGCGCGCCAGCGGCGGGCCAGGTCGTCCTTGCCGATGAGGCGCGGCGGGACGCCGTGGGCCTGCACCACGGAACGGGCGAGGCTGTCGATGGTCGCCACCCGGACCCGGGCGCGCACCCCGGGATCGGGCAGCAGCTGGTCGAGGCGGTCGGACAGGGACTGGGCCAGGGCCCGGTTGTAGGTGGTCAGCAGGACCGACTCGCGGTGGTCCTCGGGGTGGGCGGCGGCGTCGCGCTCGGCCAGGTGGGCGGCCCGGTGCAGGGCGATGACGGTCTTGCCGGTTCCGGGGCCGCCGGTGATCTGCACGGCGCCGTTGTAGTGGGCCTCGGTGATCCGGTGCTGGTCGGGGTGGAGCGTGACCTGCCACTGCCGGAAGGGCGCGCGCAGGGCGCCGGCCAGCTCGGGCGGGCCGCTGGGGCGGGGGTCGGCCGGGGCGCCGCCGCCGAGCGGGACGATCTCCGGGGACACCGGGACCAGGCGGCGGGCGAAGCGCAGCGCCTCCTCGCGCGGCAGCACGGTGAGCAGGCGGTAGCGGGTCCGCGGGTGCTCGGCGGGGTCGTCCCCGGACCCGTCGTCGGGCTCGTCGCCGGCGGGTGCCGGGACGACGACGCCGGACCAGTCGGGGTCGATGCCGACGATCCGGACCCGCGGGTCGGCGGCGTCCGCGACGGGCTCCAGGTCGGGCCGTTCCCCGGCCTGGTAGGCGCGCATCACGGCCAGGGTGTTGAGCTGGACGTCGGGCGTGAGGCGGGTGAAGTCGCTGAGGAAGGTCGGGGCGATCGCAAGGGCGGACACGTCGTGGGTCTCCTCCGGTCTTCGACCAGGTGATGGCTCGGGGTCTGAGGCGTTCGGAGCGGGCGGTGTCGGGGCGGAGGGGCCGGGCCGGCGATCCCTCTCCCCTGTGAACATGCTCTCTGCGGAATTCCGGCAAACGCCGCTCGCGGGCCGATTCCCGTCAGGTTTCCGGGGCTTTTCGGGTGAGGCGTCGTCCCAGGTGGGAGGGGGTTCTACGGAAGCCTGTTCGAGTGCCGTTCTGAACATTTCCGGGGTGCGCGGAGGCGCGTCCGCTGACCTGCGGTTCCGTGGTGTCCCGCAGTGTCCTCAAAGGTGTTTAGGTGCTGTCCGAAATTCGGCGACGCAGGGCGACAATGCCTGATCCGGGCGGGGGTCATGGGAAGGCCGGTGCGGGATGGGCCGATGAGAACCGGCGGACCGAAAATCGAACGGAAGAACGGTCATCAGGTACTGCATGTGTACAGACGTGTCTTCTGGTGGCATTTCACGCAGTGGCCGGTTTCGGACACGCTCTGTGCAGAGCCGTCCGGGCACGAGATCGTGTAACGCACAGGGGAGACGGCCGCGTGCCATCCGTGCGGTCCAGGACTCTGCCGGGGTCCGTCCTACCCCGGCAGAGTCCTGACCACCCGCGGGCGTGCGCCGCGGGTGCCCACTCTGCGGCGCGGCGCCCTGGAGCGCCCGCCACCACCCTCACCGGTACCCCGGCCCCGCCCGCCCCAAAGCACGCAGGGCGGGGCATTCCCATTCCCTTCGCGAGGCGGCCGTGCTCTACGGTGGTGGTCACCAGGACGACGAAGGGAACGGTGCGGTCGTGGTCTCCGACGAAAGCGCCCGTATGCGGGTCTCCGACGCCGAACGCCAGCAGGTGGCGGAGGTGCTCAGGGACGCCGCGGCCGAGGGGCGCATCACCCTCGACGAACTCGACGAGCGGCTCGAGGCCGCCTTCAACGCCAAGACCTACGCCGACTTCGAGCCCATCACCGCCGACCTGCCCGGCGCGCCCGGGGCGGCCACCGGCCCCGTCCCCGTCGCTGCGGACGACCGGCCGGCCGGCCGCGTCCACCCCGAGGACATCATGGTCGTCCGGTCCGACGGCGACACCGTCGTCCGCAAGGGCCGCTGGCAGGTGCCCCGCCGCATCGAGGTCCGCAACAAGTACGGGGGCACCCGGCTCGACTTCCGCGAGGCGGACATCCCCCACGACCGTATCGAGGTCCACCTGGAGGTGTCCTGGGGAGGCGCCGAGGTGATCCTGCCCGAGCGGGCCACCGCCGAGGTCGACGTGGACACCTCCTGGCTGGGCAGCCTGAAGGTGGACGCCGACGCCATCCCCCGCCCGCCCGCCCCGCACTTCGTCATCACCGGCACCTGCCACGGCGGAACCCTCCAGGTCGGCCACCGCCGCCCCTTCTCCTGGTCCTCCCTCTTCGGCGTGTGACCGCCCCGGCCCCCACGGGCCGCGGACCGCGGGGGCCCGCGGGCTGCCATCATGGGGTGCGCCCCCGCGCGGGGGCGCGGGAACGGACGGAGGGCCGACGGTGTCGGTGTGGATCGTGGCGGCCGGGGTGTGCGCGGCCGCGTTGAGCCCCTACATCTGGCTGACGGCCGCCTCCGTCGGCCGCCTCCGGACGGTGGAGACCGTCCCGGACCGGCCGGTGGCGGTCGTCCTGGGCGCGGCCGCCTGGGCCGACGGCCCCTCGCCCCTGCTGGCCCGCCGCCTGGACCTGGCCGTGCGCCTGTACCTCGGCGGCAGGGTGGAGCGCGTCATCGTCTCGGGCGACAACCGTGAGGTCTCGCGCCGCGAGACCGACACCATGGCCGCCTACCTCGTCGCCCACGGGGTCCCCGCGGACCGGATCGACGCCGACCCCCACGGCTACCGCACCTGGGACACCTGCGTGCGGGTCCGCGACCTGTTCGGGGTCCGCTCCGCGACCATGGTCACCCAGTCGTTCCACCTGCCCCGCACCGTCGCACTGGCCCGGGCCGCCGGGATCGACGCCGTGGGCGTGGGCGATCCCAGCATGGGGGCCCGCCGCCGCTCCACCGTCATCGGGTACGCCCGCGAGGCCGGGGCCGCGGTCAAGGCCCTGCGCGACGCCGTGCTGCGGCCCGCCCCCGCCCGGACCGGCCCCTGAACCCGGCGATACTGGGGGCATGAACGCGACCCCGAACGACGCGCACACCGGTCCCGAGAGCGTGGACTGGACGGCCCTGGCCCCGGAGGGCGGCGAGCGCATCGCCTCCCTGCTGGCCGAGGTCACCGGCAGCGACACGGCCCTGTCCGAACTGCACGACATCATCGAGTTCCCCGCCCCCGGCCACCGGGCGGCCCCCAGGGCGGTGGACTTCCTCGTCGACGCGGCCTGCTCCGAGCAGACCCCCGCCACCGACCGGTGGCGCCCCCTGAGCCTGCTGCTGGAGCTGGTCTCCGCGCACGCCGAGGACCACTTCCCCGAGCCCCGCGATCTGGCGCAGTGGCGCGACGAGGTGGCCTGGATCACCTCCACCGACACCGGGAAGGCCGTCGAGCAGTACCGGACCTGGGTGGAGGAGGCCCCCGACGAGCAGCAGCGGCGCAGGATGCGCAACCGGCTCGCCGTCCTGGAGCTGCCCGACGGCCCCGCCCTGCTCCAGGCCGAGCTGGACACCTTCGAGGCGATCCGCGCCCGCGTCCCCGACCTGCTGGAGCTGCTCAAGGGCGCGGCGAACCGCGGCGGCATGGACCGGGCCGGGGAGTGGGTCTCCTACCTGCTGGCCTTCCTCACCCCCGACGCCGACCGGATCGTCGCGGGCATCACCGGTGCCTCCCAGATCCTGCTCGCCAAGGACCTGCGCCCCACCCGCCAGGCGCCCTCCAGCCTGCGCGACATGATGGACCAGGCCCTGGCCGGGGGGTCCGAGCCGCTGCCCGCGGAACTGTTCGCGCTGGGCGCGCTGGCCGGGCCGGACGACATCGACCTCACCGTCGCCCTCACCCACCAGATGGCCGGCGGCAACCTGTACAACTCCTTCGCCGCGTCGGTGGCGCTGGTGATGATCCACGGCGGCAACACCCCGCGCGAGGCACTGCGCCGGATCGGCCGCGGCGGCGGCACCACCAGCGGCTACGAGGGCCTGTTCAACGAGTCGTGGCCGCACTGCGGCGAGCGCTCGCCGCAGGTGCTGGGCTTCCTGGCCCTGGGACGGGCGGGGAGCCGCGCCCGCCGCCTGCGCCTGGACATCCTGCCCGGCCTGATCAAGGGCGAGGAGGACTCGCGCGCCCTGGTCACCGCCGCGGGGCTGGAGCTGGTCCTGGGGCCGCGCACCCAGGGGTTCACCCTCGAGGACCACCTCAACGCCGAGTACGACGAGGAGACCCTCAAGGTGATGTGGGCGATCGCCGAGCTGCCCGCCCAGGCCTGGGAGGACGCGGAGTTCCGGGAGGTCCTGGCCGCCTGGAGGCTGCCGGAGGACCCCGAGGAGTTCCGCACCTCGGTGGGCGTGGAGCTGGAGCCCGAGGTGGTGGAGCCGCAGGCCCCCGCCGCCCCCGAGCCGCCGCAGCAGCAGGGCGGGCTCTTCGGCCGCCTGTTCGGCGGCCGCTGACCTCCGCCGGACCCCGCGGGAACCGCGTCGCGGCGGCCCCCGTCGAAACCGGCACGGCCGGAGCGGGGACGCCCCGGCCGTCCGGCGGCCCCCCGCCGTCCGCCGCCGCCCCTCGGGGCCGCGGCCGACGGGTCCCCGCGGGGCCGCGGGCCCCCTCCGGACCGGAGCCGCGTCCGGCCCCGGGGGCGGCTGCCACCGCCCCCGGGATGGGGAGTCCCGCCCCGGGCGCTCAGCCCCGTTCGAGGGCGGTGCCGATCAGCCCCAGCGGCGGGGAGCCCAGGTCCAGCAGGGCCCGGTGGAACCGGCCCAGGGAGAACTCAGACCCCCACCGCTCGCGGGCCCGCTCGCGCAGCCGCAGGATCTCCAGCTTGCCCCACGTGTACCGGCCGTAGGTGGGGTCGAACGTGGCCCGCCGCGCCTCCGACAGCGCCGCCGGGCCCTGGAGCGGGGTGTCCTCGGAGAACAGCGCCGCCGCCTCCTCCACCGTCATGGTCCCGGTGTGCATGCCGATGGCCACCGACAGCCGGGTCACCCGGATGAGGGCCTCCACCCACACGCCCGCCTCGTAGTGGTCGGCGGTCCACCCCCCGACGCCGCAGCGCTCGGCGGCGTAGTCCCCGAAGCCCTCCTCCAGCATCATCTCCTCGGCGTAGTGCGCCCAGCCCTCGGCGAACGCCATCGAGTGCAGCGCCCGCCGCACCGGGCCGGGGGCGCGCCGCAGCGCCCGCCCGTGCGAGAAGTGCCCGGGGGCCACCTCGTGCACGCTCACCGCCGGCAGCGTGGTGTCGCTGAACATCTCCAGCCACTCGGCGGTCTCCGCCGCGTCCCAGGCGGGGTCGGGCGGGGTGATGTAGTAGAACGACGGGGTGTCGGCCTCCCACGGCCCGGACCAGGCCATCATCGCGGTGGCCCAGCGGTGGGCGGGCGGGGACAGGTCCACCCGGCACTCGCCGTCGCCGTAGGGGGCCAGGCCGCGCTCGGCGGTGAACTCCAGTGCCAGCTCCGTCCAGCGGCGGGCGGCGTCGAGCACCCCGTCGCCGTCCGGGCCCTGCGCGGTCAGCTTCCTGACCGCGGTCATGACGTCCTCGCCGGGGGCGATCCGGCCGACCGCCTCGGCCAGCCGCGCCCGCAGCCGGTCGCGTTCGGCCCGTGCCCGCTCCGCCAGCTCCGCGGGGTCGACCTCCAGGGCCTCCCCGGTGCCCATGAGCCGGGCCAGCCCCTCGGCGCCCAGCGAGGCGTCCTCGGGCCCCTCCTCGGCGGCCCGCTCCACATGGGCGACCAGGCGGGCGTGCGCGGCCAGCGCGGTCTCGCGCAGCGGGGCGGGCACGTCCTCGGGCAGCCCCTCGGCCAGCCCGCGGACGGCGCCGACCAGGGAGCGCGCCACCGGTGCGGGCATCCGGTCCAGGGCGGCGATCGCGTTGTCCACGCCGCGCGGCCACTGCGCCAGGTGGGCGTCCCGGGCCCTGCGGCGCTCGGCCTCGGGGGCGTAGTCCCGGTCGTAGCCGGAGACGTCGAGCTCGCCCAGGTGGTACAGGGGGTTGGCGCGGTACTGCAGCGCCTCGCCCAGCGCGTACCGGGCCTCGGCCTCGAACGCGGCCAGGTGCGCTTCGTCGTGGGGATCGTCCAGCGGCGCGCCGCCCAGCGCCGCCAGGGCGGCCTCGACGCCGGCGGGGGAGAGGTCGGCGATGCGGCCGTCGTACTCGTGCATGCCCGCTCCGTCGCGCATGGTGCCGGGCATGAGGTCGGCCAGGGCCCGCAGCCGGGCCGGGATTTCATGGTTCTCGGGGTGTGGCATGCCCCGACCTTAGAGCGCGGGCCGCGAAAGCACACCCCGCTGTGCGGAGGGCGGAACCCCGGGCCCCTCCCAGTCGTCTCCCCGGATGTGACGACCTCCGAAGAAGCCTCCGCCGAGTCCTCCGACGCAACGGCCGGGAAACGGCCGCGCCGCCGCCGGCTCCTCCTGCTTCCGCTGTTCGCGCTCGCCCTGGTGGCGGCGTTCGCCCCCTTCGTGTGGGTGGTCGCCGGGACCTCCGGGTACCGCCACGCCACCGTCGCCGACGTGCCCGAGCGGCCGGTGGCGCTGGTCCTGGGCGCCGGGGTGCGCGAGGACGGGCTCCCCACCCGGGTGCTGGCCCGGCGGCTGGAGCTGGCCGCCGACCTGTACTTCGCCGGCAAGGCCGAGGTGCTGCTGGTGAGCGGCGACAACAGCGTGGAGCACTACAACGAGACCGACACCATGCGCGACCACCTGGTGGCCGCCGGGGTCCCGGCCGAGCACATCGCGGCCGACTACGCCGGGTTCTCCACCTGGGAGTCGTGCGTGCGCGCCCGCGAGGTGTTCGGGGTGACCGAGGCGACGGTGGTCACCCAGGACTTCCACCTGCCCCGGGCGGTGCGCCTGTGCCGTGCGGCCGGCATCGACGCGGTCGGCGTCGCCGACGCCGCCGCCCAGGAGCGGGTCTGGGCCACCCGCTACGGCTGGGCGCGGGAGGTCCCCGCGGCGGTGGCGGCCCTGGGCACCGTGGTGTTCCGCCCCGACCCCACCTTCCTGGGCCGCTACGAGACCGCCGTCGACGACGCGCTCGCCGCCGCCCGGAAGGACGAGGAGTAGCCGGGGTCCGGGCCGCTCCCGGCGGCCGCTCCCGGCGCCCGGCGCGAGCGCCGGGCCGCGCGGGGGCAGCCGCCGAACACGCCTAGGACAGCCCGGCCAGGGCGTCGCGGACCCGGCCCCGGGCCCCGGCCAGCGCCTCCCGGGCCTCGGCGGCCGGCACCCCGGCCAGCAGCGACACCAGGGCCGTGCGGGTGTCGCCGCCGGCCTCGGTGAGCGCCCGCGCGCAGTCCTCCTCGCCGGCGCCGGAGGCCTGGGCCAGGATGGTCACCACCCGGCCGCGGAGCTTCCCGTTGCTGGCGTCCACGCCCACCATGAGGTTGGAGTAGGTGCGCCCCATCCGGACCATCACGGCGGTGGAGAACGCGTTCAGCGCCAGTTTCTGGGCGGTGCCCGCCTTCATCCGGGTCGACCCGGCGATCACCTCGGCACCGGTGTCCACGCCCACGTGCACGTCCACGTGCTCCGCCAGCGGGGCGTCCGGGTTGGCGCTGATGAGCACGGTCGCGGCGGACCGCTCCCGGGCCGCCTCCAGCGCGCCGCCCACGTACGGGGTGCGGCCGCTGGCCGCCAGCCCGACCGCCAGCGAACCGGGGATCAGCCCCGAGGCGTCCGCGCGCCCGGACTCCCAGTCGTCCTCGATGCCCTCCACCGCGCGGACCAGGGCCGCCCCGCCGCCCGCGTGGTGGGACACCACCCATTCGGGGGGCACCCCGTAGGTGGGGGGCAGCTCGGCGGCGTCCTGGGCGGCGATGCGCCCGGAGGTCCCCGCGCCGAAGTAGTGGATGGCCGCCCCGCTCTCCAGGGCGGCCACCCCCAGCTCCACGGCCCGCGCCAGCTCCGGCAGCGCCGCCTCCACCGCGGCGGGCACGGTGGCGTCCTCCGCGTTGATCCGCCGCAGGACGTCCAGGACCGACAACCGGTCGATGTCCAGGGTGCGGGGGTTGCGGGCCTCGGTGGGGGCGCGCACGATCACCGTCTCGCCCGGGGGCGCCCCGGGGTCCGACGGGCCGTCCGGGGTCCGTTCCCCGCCGTAGTGTTCCACAGCGCTCTCCTGTTCGGTCCGCACCCGCTGTCGTTCCTTTCCGGTCGGTCCCCGGTCCGCCGCCTCGGCCCCGCCCGTCATCCGCCGCCCCCGGGCGTGTGCTCCGGACCCGGGGAATCCCGCCCGCGCCTCACGGCCGGTCGTCGGCGGCCCTGTCGTCGGGCCGGCCCCGGCGACGCTTGCGGTCGTCGCTGATGCGCAGCCCCCGCACCGCCTCGGCGGTGGTCTCCAGGGCCGCCCTGCTGTCGGCGTACCGGCTCTGGGCCAGCCCCACGAACAGGCAGTCCACCACGGTCAGCTGGGCCAGCCTGCTGGCGGTCGCCCCGGACCGGAAGGTGGTCTCCCGGGCCGCCGTGGTCAGCACGTGGTCGGCGAACCCGATGGCGGAGCGCGGGAAGTTGGTGATGGCCACGGTGCGCGCGCCCCGGCGCCCGGCCTCGGTCAGGGCCTGCACGGTGTCGATGGTGGCGCCGCTGTGCGAGATGCCGATGGCCACGTCGCGCTCGTCCAGCAGGGCCGCGCTGGTGAGCATCACGTGCGCGTCCGACCAGGCGAACGACGTGAGCCCGATCCGGTGCAGCTTCTGCTGGAGGTCGGCGCCCACGAACGCGCTGGCCCCCACCCCGTAGACGTCGATCCGCCGGGCGGACGACATCGTGTCGATGACGGTGCGCAGGACGTCGACGTCCAGGGCCGCGCCGGTCTCCTCGACCGCCCGGGCGTCGGTGTAGGCGATCTTCTGGACCACCGTCACCAGGGTGTCGTCGGGGTTGATGTCCCCGTCGGGCTCGGGGGCCCCGGTGGTGCGGGCCCCGCGCGCCTGGCCGGCCTCGGTGGCCAGCGCCAGGCGCAGCTCCCGGTACCCGCTGAAGTCGATGGTCCGGCAGAAGCGGATGACCGTGGCTTCAGAGGTCGCGCAGTCCTTCGCCAGTTGTGTGATGGAGGAGGCCGCCGCCCGCTCCGGGTCGTCGATGATGCGCTGGGCGACCCGCCGCTCGGCCGGTGCCAGCGAGGGCAGCAGCGAACGGATGCGGAGCACGGTGGTGGGGACCTGTGGGATCCCCGGTTCCACCCGGCCTTCCGTGGGCTTCGGAATGTGCGCCATGGAGGAAAGTTTCTTTCGGTCTCGGGGCAGAGTCAACGCGCGGAAGGGAAAAAGCGGGAGAATCCAGGATTCCAAGCGGTCGGCCCCGCGGCAAGTACCGAAGTCCCCGGACCTCGGGTTTCCCGGCTGAAGTGGGAGAAGGCGCCGGAAGGCGGCCGGCGCGGCCGGGGGAGCGGCGCGGGCGGACCCGGCACACGGCCCGTGCGCGGTGTCCACCGCGCACTCGCGCGCCGGGCCCGGGAGGGCCATCGCGGCCGCGGGGAAGTACCGGTCGTTCCGGCCCGCCGGTGACGAGTCTGGCGGCGGGCTCTTACGTTCGCCTTTCACCGGAGTGAACGGTCGCGGGGTCTTGTGATATCGCCCGAATTCGTTTGCAGCGGTGCTCATGGGTCACATGAGTCGCTAGTGTCGACCCCATGACACAGAACAACGATCCGAATCAGGACCCCGCCGGGGCCACACAGCACTTCCAGCGTTTCGTCGACGAGAACCCCGAACCTGAGGCGCCCGAGCGCCGCCCCGTCCTGCCGATCGTCCTCGCGGGCGTCGGCGTGATCGCGGCCGTCGCGGTCGTCGTCGCGCTGGTCCTGGCCTTCTCCTGACCCGCGCGGGCGACCGGACAAACGGTTCGCGACCACTCCGCGAGTCCTGCTAGAGTTAACGACGTCGCCGGGGAGCACGGCCCACAGGGCCCGGATCCCCGGGAACGACCGGCGTCATTAGCTCAATTGGCAGAGCAGCTGACTCTTAATCAGCGGGTTCGGGGTTCGAGTCCCTGATGACGCACGGCGAACGGCCCCGGCAGAAGGCTCGGCCTTCCACCGGGGTCGATCACGTCGCGGTCCTCCGACCGCTCCGCAGTGGCCCGTATCACGGGCCGGGCGGTGCGGCGGCCCCCGAGGGGTCGGGTAGGATCGACCGGGTCGCGGTGCGGACGGCGGTCCGCGCGACGACGGGCGTCATTAGCTCAATTGGCAGAGCAGCTGACTCTTAATCAGCGGGTTCGGGGTTCGAGTCCCTGATGACGCACACTGCGGGAAGGCCCCCGGTCGGGTACCGGGGGCCTTCCGCATCCCCGGGGTCCCGGACCCCGCTCCGGGGGCACGGGAAATGTCATGGCCCCGTGCTGTGCTGTACCGCATCCCCCACGCGCCCGAAGGAAGCAGGCCGGCCGGACCCCTCGGCCCCCACCGCTTTCCGGGCATATCCCACAAACGGATTGACACCGGCCCCGACCTGGTGAAATGTTGTCTCGCCGCCGTTTCGGGCCGGCCCTTCCCCTGAACCACTTCCGGAGTATCCCCATGTCCCTGTCCCCCTTCCGCGCGCTGGCCCTGTCCGCTCTGGCCTGCGGCGCCGCCCTCTCCCTCACCGGCTGCGGCGCCATCGTGAACAACCTCCTGGGCGGCGCCCCCGCCGAGACCGCCCCGGACGGCGCCGCCGGCGGCTCCGAGGAGACCTCCCTCCTGCCGGAGAACGACGACGTCTTCACCCTGGCCGTCGGCGACTGCTTCACCGAGGCCGAGTTCAACACCTCCTTCACCGGCGACGAGGTCAGCGAGGTCCCGACGCTCGACTGCGCCGAGGAGCACGACGCGGAGGTCTACCACATCGAGACGCTGCCCGAGGGCGCGTTCCCGGGTGAGACGGCCATCGAGTCCTCCGCCACGGAGGCCTGCGAGACCAACTTCGAGACGTTCATCGGCGTTCCCTACCTGGAGTCGGAGCTGTACTACAGCTACCTGACCCCGACCGAGGACGGCTGGAACACCATCGACGACCGCGAGATCGTCTGCTACATCGTCACCAGCGGCGAGATGGTCACCGGCACCCTCGCCGGCGCCGCCCGCTAGGTTCCCTACCGGTCCGCCCCTATCGGGCGGACCGGTATTTTTCCGTCCGGACCGGGAACCACGGCCGTTCTCCGCGCATCTGGATAAGTGTCGCCGGGTCCGTCGGCGACAGGTAACGAAGAACCCCTGTTGGAGTCGCCATGTTGTCGGAATTGCGCCGTTCGCCCTATGGGCGCCTCGTGCTCGGCCCCCTGGTCGTCGGCGCGGCACTGTCGCTGACGGCGTGCAGCCCCGAAATGCTGCTGCCTCCGGCGCTGCGCCCGGGAGCGGAGGTGGCGCCGTCCCCCGAAACGACCGAGACCCCCGCGGAGACTCCGGTGGAGACCCCCGCGGAGACCCCGGTGGAAACCCCCATGGACCCCGAGGACACCGATGTCTTCGACATCTACCTCGGCGACTGCCTGACCGAGTTCGGCTCGGACGAGGACTCGATCTCCTCGGTGCCCAAGATCGACTGCGCGGAGCCGCACGTCTACGAGGTCTACCACGTCGAGAACATCAACGAGTCCGGCGACTACCCCGGTGAGACCTCCGTCTCCGACTCGGCCAACGAGCTGTGCGAGGCGGCGTTCGAGCCCTTCGTCGGCACCGGGTACTACGACTCGGCCCTCTACTACACGCCGCTCTTCCCGACGGCGGACGGCTGGGCCGCGGGCGACCGCGAGGTCCTGTGCCTGATCTACGACCCCGCGGGCGACACCACCGGCACCCTGGCGGGCGCCAACCGGTAGGACACCCGTTCCGGCGTACGGCCCGCACCGCCCACCGGCGGTGCGGGCCGTTCCCGTGCGGGGGTCAGCCGATCCCGGCCGGCCGGGCCGCGAGCGGGTTACCGCGCTCGGACATGATCCCGGCGACGACCGCGCCGGCCGCCTCCGCCTCCTGTGTCCTCAGGGCCGACGGCGCGTCCTGCGGCCGGGGCAGCCCGGCGCAGGTCGCGTCCCGCGGGGCCGCGCCGTCCACCAGGTAGGCGTCCACGGCCGCGGTCACGCAGTCGTGGCCGGGCATCCCGTAGAACCCGTGCCCGCCCTCGTCGGTGACGGTGACCAGGGCGTTGCCGAGCCGGTCGGCCATCCGCGGCCCGCCCTCGTAGACGGTGTTGGCGTCGAACTCCGCCGCGATCACCAGGCCGGGGGCGTAGCCCTCGCGCTCCAGCTCCACCAGCGGTTCGGCCGGCGCCCGCGAGGCGAACGCGCAGGGCTGCGGCGAGTCCCAGATCGCCCCGATGCCGTACGGGTTGTACTCGCGCGCCTCGCGCATGTCCCGGTAGTAGCCCGACAGGCGCGACGGCCACTCGGCCTCGCAGCTCACCGCCATGAGCAGGGAGTCGTTGGAGAGCTCCACCTCCGGGTCGGGGTACTCGGGCAGCTCGTACCCGGGGAAGGGCACGTCGTTCACGAAGAACCCGAGCTCGACCGAGATCAGGTCCCAGTACATCTGGTTCCGCGACGCCGAGCCGATGTAGAAGTCGAAGTCGTCGGCGGTGAAGGGCGTCCCCTCGGGCATGCCGGGGACGTCGTCGCGGGGCTCCTCCTCCAACCGGGCGCGGGTCTCCTCGACGGTGGCCAGCACCTCCTCGGGGGTGGACCCGAACCCGTACTCGTCGTGGCGCTCGGCGACCCACGCGGTGTACCGGTCCACGTTGGCCTTGTAGCCCCGGTTCTGGGTGCGGAAGAGCTCCCGCCACATGCCGTCGGGCAGGACCGAGGAGTCCAGCACGCTGAGGTCCAGCCTCTCGGGGAACAGGCTCCCGTACACCGCTCCCAGGTAGGTGCCGTAGGACACCCCGTAGTAGGAGGTCCGCTCCTCGCCCAGGGCGGCGCGGATCACGTCCATGTCGCGCGCGGTGTTCGCCGTGGTCATGAGCGGGATGAGGTCGCCGTGGGCGCTCTCACACGATCGCTGGACGGAGACGGCCGCCCGGGTGACGGCCGAGAACTCGTCGTCGTCGGGACGCGAGGGCGGGAGGGGGAGGTCCGCGCCGCAGTCGAGGTAGGGGGTGGAGGCGCCGCTGCCGCGCGGGTCCATCCCGATGATGTCGTACACCTCGGCGATGCGCTGGGTGCCCAGCCCGTAGCCGAACCCGAGGTCGGGGCGGGGCTCGATGGGCATGTAGCGGCCCGAGCCCCCGGGCCCGCCGGGGTTGGTCAGCAGGATGCCGCGCCGCCGATCGGGGTCGGTGGCGCGGTGGCGGCTGATCGCGATGGACGCCCGCTCGCCGCCGGGGTCGGCGTAGTCGAGGGGCACCTCGATCCAGGCGCAGTCCAGCCCCTCCAGGAGCCGTTCCTCACAGGGGGCCCACTCGACCTCCTGCTCGTGGAACGCGGCCAGGGGGTCGGCGGGCTCGGCGGCGGCCGGGGCGGCCGCGGCGAGCGACAGGGTCAGAGCGGACACCAGGGTGCCCACGGCGATCGGTGGGTGTGCTCTGCGCACGGGGGTTCCCTTGCTGTTCCGGCCCGGGCCGCGGGGGCGGCGCCGAGGGAGCGTGCATCGGCCCGGTAACCGTATGTATTTCCGGTTCGCGTAGAACACCGACGAAAGTCATGTATCGCGGAACGTGGCCTGATCCGGCCATGAAGTGAACGGGGGTTCATCCCCATATGTACGTTTCGTGACTTTTGCGATGCCGATCACATCGCACAAAGGACGCCATTTGGTCACGGGGGTGGTATCCGCCACACCCCGCGGGCTACCTTGTCGTTCTATTAGGAAACTTTCCTAATAGAACAGGCCGGGCGCATTCCGCGCACCCCGGCCCTTCCCCCCGTATCTTCCGACCCCCGTTACCGACGAGCCCCCGCTCCCCTCCGACAGCCCCCCTCCCGCTCGAAGGAGACTCGTGGCCACCGAAATCGCGGCATCGCCACCGCCGCCGGAAGCCGGGACCACGGCGCCGCCCGGCGGCGCCCCCCTCTCCCTGCCCCTCCGGATCTGGCGCCACTACGCCCTGGTCAAGGTCCGCAAAGCGGTCGTCGTCGTCTTCGTCGTCGCCAACGTGACCTTCTTCCTCGGCCGCGCCATGCCCGGAGACCCCATCGACGTCATGGCCGGCCGCCTCACCCAGGGCGGGATGAGCCTGGAGGAGGCGCGGATCATCGCCGCCAACTCCCTGGCCTACGACCCCGACGCGCCCCTGTGGTCGCAGTGGTGGGACTTCATCGTCGGCCTGGTCACCTTCGACATGGGCATGACCATCAACCGGCCCGGGTTCACCGTCGCCGAGTCCATCGGCGCCTACCTGCCCTGGACCCTGTTCAGCATCGGCGTGGGCACCCTCGTCTCCATCACCCTGGGCCTGGCGCTGGGCATGGTGATGGCCTACCGCCGCAACCGCCTGCTGGACCACGTCCTCAGCGTCGTCGCCTCCGTGCTGGGCGCCATCCCCAACTACCTCATCGCGATGCTGCTGGTCGTCGGCGGCGGCATGTACCTGAGCTGGTTCAACCCCATCGCGCTGCGCGGCACCCTCAGCCCCGGGGTCGAGCCCGGGTTCAGCGCGGAGTTCGTCGGCGACGCCCTGTACCACGCCGGACTGCCGATCTTCACCTACGTGCTGGCCATCATCGGCACCTGGATGCTCGTCATGAAGGCCTCCACCACCGAGGTCCTGAGTGAGGACTACGTGACCGTCGCCCGGGCCCGGGGCCTGCGCGACCGCCGCATCGCGACGTCCTACGTCGGGCGCAACGCCATCCTGCCGCTGGTCGCGCAGATCGCCATCTCCTTCGGGACCCTCGTCGGCGGCGCGATCTTCGTCGAGCAGGTCCTGGTCTACAAGGGGGTCGGCGGCCTGCTGCTGGACGCGGTCAACTACCGCGACTACCCGCTCCTCCAGGGCCTCCTGGTCGTCCTCACCACCTGCGTGGTGGCCGCCAACCTCATCGCCGACCTGCTCTACAGCAGGCTCGACCCGCGCATCCGGAAGTAGGAGACCATGGCAGTCAGTACCGCCGCCCCCGGCGGAGCCGGGGTCTGGGGCGCCATCTGGCACGGCGTCACCCGCAGCACCAGCGGATTCGTCGGGCTGTGCATCGTCGTCGGCGTCCTCCTGTTCGCCTTCGTCGGCCCCTTCTTCGTCGACACCGACAACCCGACCGACGTCACCAAGATCTGGGGCCCGATCACCGCCGAGCACTGGCTCGGCACCAACCACGAGGGCAAGGACACCTTCGTCCAGCTGGTCCTGGGCGGCCGCGAACCCATCTGGGTGGGCATCGTCGCCGCGCTGATCACCGTCGCCATCGCCGTCGTCCTGGGCGGGATCGCCGGCTACGTGCGCGGCCGGATCGACCACTTCCTGCTCCAGCTCACCGACATCACGATGACCATCCCGTTCATCGTCCTGATGCTGGTCGTGGCGTCCTTCTACCGCACCGCCTCGCCGATGGTCGTCGCCTTCATCATCGGCCTGGTCACCTGGCCCTACCTCATGCGCTCCATCCGAGCCCAGGTGCTCACCCTGCGCGAACGCGAGTTCGTCGAGGCGGCCCGGCTCCAGGACCTGGGCACCGCGCGCATCCTCTTCGCCGAGGTGCTGCCCAACATGGCCGGCTACATCTTCGTCAACTTCATCATCGCGATCACCAACGCGATCTACGCCGTCGTCGGCATGTACCTGCTGGGGCTGCTGCCCAGCACCGCCGCCAACTGGGGGCTGATGATCCAGCAGGCCTGGGACAACAACGCCTTCCTGGTCCCCACGGCCGCGCCGTTCCTGGTCGCCCCGATGGTGATGATCATGCTCTTCCAGATCGGCCTGGTCACCATGACCCGGTCCCTGGAACAGGCCCTCAACCCACGACTCCGGGACAGGTGAGCCACGTGACCGCTTCCCACGCAGCGCCGGCCCCGGCCGAGGGGCCGCTGCTCTCCGTCCGCGGCGTCGACGTCGGCTACCGCACCGGTCGGCGCACACAGGTGACCGCCGTCCACGGCGTCTCCTTCGACCTCTACCCCGGCCAGTCCATGGCCCTGGTGGGGGAGTCCGGCTGCGGCAAGACCACCCTGGGCCTGGGGCTGCTGCGCCTGCTGCCGCGCACCGGCGTCGTCTCGGCCGGGGAGATCCTCTTCCGCCGCAAGGACGGGCGCACCGTCGACGTCCGCTCCCTGGCCAGGGAGGACCTGCGCCGGTTCCGCTGGAGTGAGGCCGCCATGGTCTTCCAGGGCGCGATGAACGCCTTCAACCCGGTGCTCAAGATCGAGGACCACTTCCTCGACACCTTCCGCGCGCACGAGACCGGCCGCGCCCGCCGCCGCTCCGCGGTCCGCGAGGAGTCGGCCGCCCTGCTGGAGATGGTCCGGCTGGACCCGGCCCGGGTCCTGGACGCCTTCCCGCACGAGCTGTCCGGCGGCATGCGCCAGCGCGCCCTCATCGCCCTGGCCCTGGCGCTGAAACCGCAGCTGCTCATCCTGGACGAGCCCACCACGGCCCTGGACCTGCTCACCCAGCGGGCCATCGTCGAGCGCCTGTCCGAACTGCGCGAGGAGCTGCGCTTCTCGATGGTCTTCATCACCCACGACCTGGGACTGGCCGCCGAACTCGCCGACCGCGTCGGGACGATGTACGCGGGCCGCCTCATCGAGACCGGCACCACGCGCGACATCTTCTACCGGCCGCGCCACCCCTACACCTCGGCGCTGATCAACTCCGTGCCCCCGGTCAGCGGCGACCTGGTCGTCCCCGAGTCCCTGCCCGGCGGCCCGCCCGGCCTCTCCTCCCTGCCCCCGGGCTGCTCCTTCGCCCCCCGCTGCAGGCACGCCGCCGAGCGGTGCCGCGAGACCCGCCCGGAGCTGGAGGTCCTGCACACCCGCGGCGACGGCCTCAGCCACGCCGCCGCCTGCCTGCGCACCCGCGAACTCGCCGCCGAGGGGGTCACCCGTGATTGACCGTTCCGTGCCCGCGCCCGCCCCGGCCGCCGGGGCGGCCGCCCCCGGCCCCGACCCCGCCCCGGTGCTGAGCCTGCGCGGCGTGCACCAGGTCTTCCCCAGCGCGCGCGGCGACGTGCCCGCCGTCGCGGGGGTCGACCTGGAGGTCCGCCCGGGCAAGGCCCTGTGCCTGGTGGGGGAGTCCGGCTGCGGCAAGACCACCACCGCCCGGATGGCCGCCGGGCTGGCCGACCCCACCGCCGGGTCGGTGCTGTTCCGCGGCCGCGACATCACCGCCATGGACAAGAAGGAGCGCTCGGGGTTCCGGCGCGCGGTCCAGTACATTCACCAGGACCCCTACGCCTCCCTCAACCCGGTGCGCACCGTCTACTCCACGGTCTCCGCCGGGCTGCGCCGCCACCGCATGGTCGCCGACCACAGGGAGGCCCGCAGGGTCACCGCCGAACTCCTGGAACGGGTCGACCTCACCCCGGCCGCGGACTTCATCGACAAGTACCCCCACCAGATGTCCGGCGGCCAGCGCCAGCGCGTCGCCATCGCCCGGGCCCTGGCGATGAACCCCGAGGTGATCATCGCCGACGAGTCCACCTCCATGCTCGACGTCTCCATCCGGGTCAGCCTGCTCAACACCCTGGGCCGGCTGCGCGACGACCTGGGCGTCGGCTTCCTGTTCATCACCCACGACCTGGCGGTGGCCAAGTACTTCGCCTGGGAGGGCGAGATCGCCGTCATGTACCTGGGCAAGGTCGTCGAACACGGCCCCACGCCCCGGGTGGTCAACGATCCGCGGCACCCCTACACCCGGGCGCTGATCTCGGCGGTCTGCGAACCCGACCCCGACCTGGCCCGGACCAAGGAGCGGATCCGGCTGCGCAGCGCGGACATCCCCGACCTGACGGCCCTGCCCCCCGGGTGCGACTTCCACCCGCGCTGCCCCCTCTACGCCCCGGGGGAGTGCGACACCCGCCGACCGCCACTGGTGCGCGGCCATGACCGACTGCTCGCCTGCCACGTGGCCGGCCAGGGGTGAGCGGATGCTCCTCATCGGCCGTTTCGGCCTCCTCGTCGGAGCCTTCCTCGCCCTGGCCGCCGGCCTCACGGCCCTGCTGAATCCCCCCGGCACAGCCGAGTTCGTGATCAGCGTCGTCACCGTCGTGATCGGCCTGACCGTGCTCTCCCTCGGACTGCTCGCCGTCCTCATCGAAAGGAAGCGCCAGGAATGACCCCCACCCCCGACCGCAACACACTCCTACAGGATCTCAGCCGCAGGAGACTCCTCAAGGCCGTCGGCTTCGGCGCGGTCGGCGTCGCCGGAGCCAACGTCCTGGCGGCCTGCGCCGGCGGAGACAACGCGTCCAACGCCGTCCCGGGCCAGTTCACCGGCGTCTACGACTACGACATCGACGCACAGACCCGCAACGTCGCCGTGGAGGACGGCGCGCTGCTCATGAACTCGGTCTACGCCGACCTGTTCCTGCCCGCGGGCGGGTTCTACAACTGGAAGACCCACGAGTGGGACTACCTGCTCATGGAGAACGCGGTCTGGGAGGGCGACGACCTCATCGTCAGCCTGCGCCCCGGCCTGAAGTGGAGCGACGGCACCGACCTGAACGCCGACGACCTGCACCAGAACTTCGCCATCCGCGTTCTGGAGGCCCCGGCCTGGTCCATCGGCTTCCCGCAGATCACCGAGCTGGAGAAGCTGGACGACCTCAGCGTCCGGGCCCGCTTCGACAACCCGTTCCCCGGCATCGAGCTCCAGGTCATCGACCACCGCCTCTTCTCCAAGTCCACCTACGGCGACTTCGGCGAGCGCGCCATCGCGATGGTCGCCGACGGGGTCCGCCAGGGCGACGACGAGCACAACGAGTTCAACGCCGAGTTCATCGCGTTCAACCCCACCGACGTCATCTGCAGCGGCCCGTACAAGTTCGACCCGGCCCAGACCGCCGACGCGCGCATCACCCTGGTGCGCAACGAGGACGGGTACCAGGGCACCGAGGTCGCCTTCGACGAGGTCGTCATCCACAAGGGGGACAACCGGCAGGCCTCCCTGCTCATCCAGCAGGGCGAGGTGGACTACTCCACCCTGGCGACCTCCGCCGCGGACCAGCAGGCGTTCCAGAGTGTGGAGGGCCTGCGCTGGATCGAGCACCCCGGCTACGACGGCTGCGGCCTGATGTTCAACTACCAGAAGAAGCCGGAGCTGAAGGACGTGCGCGTCCGCAAGGCGCTGGCCCACCTGCTGGACAGCGACCAGATCGGCCAGGTCGCGCGCGGCGAGGCCTACACCCGCGTCAACTACTACGCCGGCCTGGTGGACATGCAGGCCGAGCAGGTCTTCAGCCAGGAGGAGCTGGCCGGGTTCGCGACCTACGACCTGGACCACGACAAGGCCACCGAGCTGCTGGAGGAGGCGGGCTGGACCAAGCAGGACGGGATCTGGCACCTGCCGGACGGCGAGCCGGCCTCCTTCGAGGTCGTCGGCGTGGTCGGCTGGGGCGACTTCGAGCTCACCGCCACCCAGGTCGAGGAGGCGTGGAACGACTTCGGCATCCAGACCACGGCGTCCAACGTCCCCGCCGACAACCCCTGGGGCATCTGGGCCGCCGGCGACTTCGAGGTGGCCGTGCGCCACTGGGGCAACCCGGAGATCCCGTCCTACTGGGGCGCCTTCCAGATGAACTTCCTGGTGGAGAACGCGCGCACCGGGGACACCCCGGGCCAGGACTTCGACCTCAAGGTGGACAGCCCCAGCCAGGGCGAGGTGGACCTGGAGGCCCTGGTGGAGGTCGCCAAGACCGCGCCCACCGAGGAGGAGCAGATCGAGGCGGTGAGGACGATGGCGATCGTCTTCAACGAGCTGCTGCCGCGCATCCCCGTCTGGACCTACAAGTACCTGGCCCCCGCCCTGGAGGGGGTCCGTGTGGCGAAGTTCGACGACGACCACCCGGCGTCGCAGAACCAGATCTACATGGACAACCACGTCATCCTGTCGCTCATCCAGGGCGACCTGAAGCCGGTCGAGTAGCCGCCCGCCGGAGGTGGGAGTGACCTCCGGGGCACCCGGGGCGGGCCCTGCGCGGGCCCGCCCCGTTTTCGCTCCGATGTCGGGACCAAAGTCCCGACCTTGGACACGGAAAGGGGTGTCATGTCCGCAGTGGGGCTTTTGTGGATGTAGTCTCCGAAGACACCGGGAAGTCACGGCGTTCCCGGCGTCCCCCGCAGCCCCCGGCCCCCGGATGTGGAAGGTCCCCAGCCATGGACGCAGTTCCGTCCGCCCCGGCGCGACACCCTCCGCGGAACATGCGCGCCCGCCGGGAACGCGGATCCGAAGGGGAATGCGGCCCGGGGCCGTGTCCGGAGGGCGACCCTGGTCCATCGTCGGTCATAACCTGACATAAGTGGCCAAAGGGTCGCCTGAGCAGTTCTCCGCTCTCCCCTGTCGTCCCTGGTCAAGAGGGATGATGGAAGCCCTTTTCCGATGCTTCTCCGATTCTTCTGCCAAGCCGGTCCGCCTTTGTTAGTCTGGCGAACCGAACGACGATTACCGGTGGAAGTGCAGGAATTGTGCGGGCCGTGGGTGCTTGTCCCCCGTCAAGCGGGCCCCATCCCCGCCCCGCGCGAGCGGGGCCGGACCGCCCCCGAGCCGAGGAGACGAGACAGTGGCACAGGCGCCGCCGCCGGCAGAGGGCTCCGTCCCCCGATCCCCCGAGGGCGGGGCGAAGGCGTCGGCGCAGGAGCCCGCAGACAGGCGTGAGGGGCGTTTCCGCCGGGCCATCTACCGTATGGTCCGTATCCAGGAAACCCGCTCCATGGAGACCGAGCAAGGAAATCCCGTGCATCAGCCCGTGCATCCGCACTCGCAGGAACCCGGCCGCCCCGCGGACCGGGACGGCGGCCGGCACACCGCCTCCCCCCGTGCGGGGGAGACGACGGCGGGCGGAGGCGAGAGCGCCCCCGCGGACGTCCCCTCGGTGGAACGACCCGTCGGCCCCTTCTCCGGCTCCGCCGAGAACGGCTACCGGCCGACCCCGCGCGCCGGCGCCCCCAACCCCTACACTTCGGTCCGACGCGTCGAGGTCGACGACGTCGCACCCGATGCCGTTCCCGTCGGCCAATGGCGCGGCGCCGGCCTCGACGAGCCCGAGCCGCGCACACCCGAAGTCACCGCTCCGCCGGAGCACACCGCGTCCGAGGAGGAGGCCCCGGTGCACCAGACCCCGCCCGCGTCCGAGGAACCGGGACCGCCCCCCGCCGCCGCCGCGTCGGAGCCCCCCCACACGGAGCAATTCGAGGCCCCTGTGTCATTCACCCCTGCATCCTCCTCCGCGGAGTCACCGCTGCCCGAGCCCGCGCGCCGGGACTCCCCCCGGGGCGACCGCCGCGGCCACCGGCCCGAGGGCGGCACCCCCTACCGCGAGCCCCGCGCCGCGGCCGAGCCCGCCACCGACGGGCGGCACCGCCAGGAGGCCTGGCGCGACCAGCGCGCCGAACCCGACCGCTACGAGGAGCCCCGCCGCGCCCCGCGCGGCAACCCCTACGACCCCGGTTACGCCGACCGGGTCTCCGGCCGCGCCGACTACGCGTCCCGGCCGGAGCCGGAGTACGGCGCGCCCCGGCCGGAGTACGGCGCGGACGGGCACCGCTACGAGGACCCCCGCCGCGCCCCGCGCGGCAACCCCTACCGCGAGCCCTACCCGGTGCACGACCACCGCGGGGCCCCGCACGACCCCTACGGCGACGACCACCGGTACGGGCCCGACCCCCGCGCGCCGCGGCCGGAGGCCTACCGGAACCCGCCGCCCGCCCACCCGCGGGGCGAGTACCCCTACCCGCAGCCGCACATGGCCTACCCGTACCCGGTGTACCCGGCCCCGGTGCCGCCGCCGATGGCCTACCCCAACGTGTACCCGGCGCCCTTCCAGCCGCCCGGCTACATGGTCCAGGGCCAGCCGGTGTTCTACCCGGGGCAGGCCAACCCCTACGGCCAGCCGGTCCAGCACGTCATCGTGTTCACCGCGGGGCAGCCGCCGCAGGTGATCACCGCCGACACCGCCGCCACCCTGTTCGCCGAGCAGGCGTCGGCCGCCGAGGTCCGCGAGGAGGACAAGGCGCTGACCCGCGCCGAGCCGCGGCAGGAGGAGCCCGCCGAGGAGGAGGACACCGCCGCCGCGCCGGCCGCCGAGCCCGAGGCCGAGGCCGCCTCCGTCACCGAGCCGGTCGCCGAGGCCGCGCCCGCCCCGGCCCCCACGGTCCCTGCCGCCGGGCCGGAGCCCGAGGCGGCCGCGCCGCCGGCGCCGGACACCCCGCTGGTGCGGGAGGACGGCAAGGGCCTGCTCAACGAGGCGCTGGCGGGCCTGGCCATGCGCGACCTCTCCCTCGTCGACGCGCTGCTGGAGATGGTCGAGGAGCTGGAGTCCGACGCACAGGACCCCGACCTGCTCGACAAGCTCTTCCAGATCGACAACTTCGCGACCCGGATGCGGCGCAACGGGGAGAACTTCCTGGTGCTCACCGGACATGACGGCGGCGAGTCCGACGCCCACGACGAGATCGTCCCCCTGCTCGACGTGGCCCGCGCCGCGGTGTCGGAGATCAAGGACTACCCCCGCGTCAAGCTGGGCAAGCTCCCGCAGACCTCCATCACCGGTATGGCGGCCGACGACATCAGCCACCTGCTGGCCGAACTCCTCGACAACGCCACAGCCAACTCCCCGGAGCACTCCCAGGTCGTCATCAGCGGCCAGACCCTGGACGGCGACGACCTCATGATCGTCGTCGAGGACGAGGGCGTGGGCATCCCGGACAAGCAGCTGGCCGAGCTCAACGAGCGGCTGTCCGGCGAGCCGGTGCTGGACGAGGAGGCGCCCCGGCACATGGGCCTGTACGTCGCCAGCCGCATCGCCAAGAAGCACGGCCTGTCGGCCAAGCTCGAATCCCGCGCCTTCCGCGGGGTGAGCGCCTACGTGATCGTCCCCAAGGAGCTGCTGCGGGTGGCCACGCCGCGGACCCCGGGACAGGCGCGCACCTCCACGGTCCCCGCCTCGACGGTCCCCGCCGTCCGCCCGGCCCCGGCCTCCGCGCCCCCGGCCGCCGCGCCGGCCCAGGGCTCGCCCAACGGCACTCCCAAGAGCGCCTCCGGCGCGTCGGGCGGCACCTCCGCGGTCACCGCCGCGGGACTGCCCCGGCGCAGCGCCACCCCGCACGGCTCCCCGCTGCGCATGATGCCGCGCCCCGACCCCGGCGCGACCCCCCCGGCGCGCGGGGACACGCCCCCCAAGCTCACCGGAGAGGCCCGGGCCGAACAGATCCGGGACGAACTGGGTGACTTCCTCGAAGGCGAACGCGCCGCCCTTGAGGGTGAGGAACTGGACGCGACCACGGACGACACGGGCGGGAAGGCCGACGAATGACCGGCCGCACCCCCGGCGCGCGCACCCCGGTGTCCGCGCAGATCCCCCGAACCCCTAAGACACTCGGCCGAGGCAGGTAGAGCATGACTGAACCCGTGAACGACAGTGTTGAGAACTTCTCGTGGCTCATCGACCGGTTCGTCCGCGACGTGCGCGGTGTCGAGCACGCCGTCGTGGTCTCCTCCGACGGCCTGGTCCTCACCCACTCCAGCGACTTCCCCGAGGAGCACGCCGAGCAGCTCGCCGCCATCGCCAGCGGGCTGCACAGCCTGGCCGTGGGCGGGGCGAGCCTGTTCCAGCGCGGGGAGTGCGAGCAGCTGCTCGTGCGCTTCAACCACGGACACCTGTTCATCATGGCGATCAGCGACGGCTCCTGCATGGCGGTGCTCACCGCCCCCGGGACCGAGCTGAAGATCGTGGGCTTCCAGATGGCCAAGCTCGTCGAGAACGTCGCCCACGTCCTCACGCCGCAGCTGCGCTCGCAGCTGCGCGAAGTCATCCAGAACTGACGACGGTGACCCGTTACGGTTCAGCAGGAATGAGGTTGCCACGTCAATGAGCTTCCGCAGGCGAAGGAGTAACCGCGTTCGCCCGTTCACCTTCACCGGTGGGCGGACGCGGTCTCGGCATCCGCTGATGGTGCAGACCCTGGTCTCGACCTCCGAGCCCGGGCAGGAGCCCCCTGGCACCCTCATGCCGGAGTCGATCAGTATTTACAAGCTGTGCCGGGAGACCCGGTCGCTGGCCGAGATCTCGGCCGAGTTGGGCATCCCCCTGGGCGTCACCCAGGTCCTGGTCAGTGACCTGGCCGAGCAGGATCTGGTGTACATCCACCCGACCATCACCGGCAGCAGTCCATCGGAAAACCAGGTTCTGGAGAGGGCTCTTCGTGGTCTCGAACGACTTTTCCAGTGACAAGCGGTCCAATCGCAAGAAGATGTCGAGCAAGATCGTCATCGCCGGCGGCTTCGGCGCCGGCAAGACGACTCTGGTGCGCTCGGTGTCGGAGATCCCGCCCGTCACAACCGAGGCGATCATGACCGAGGCGAGCATCGGTCACGACGACACCTCGATCACCCCCGACAAGACGACCACCACCGTCGCGATGGACTTCGGCCGCATCACCATCGACGACGAACTCGTCATGTACATGTTCGGCACACCGGGCCAGGCGCGGTTCTGGTTCATGTGGGACGATCTCGTCAGGGGCGCCGTGGGCGCCGTCGTCGTGGTCGACTGCCGTCGGCTGGCGGACTCCTTCGACGCCGTCGACTACTTCGAGACGAACAAGCGCATCCCCTACATCGTGGCGCTGAACCGGTTCGAGGGGCAGCTGGACTACACGGCCGAACAGGTCCGGGAGGCCCTGGAGGTCAGCCCGGAGGTCCCCATCATCGACTTCGACGCCCGCCAGCGGCTGTCCGGGGGAGAGGTCCTCAAGGCCCTCCTGCGGTACGCCCTGGAGCACAACCGCGCCAGCGAGCCCGTCGCCTGACGGGCGGGGAGCCGTGACGCACGGGTCCCCACCGACCCCGTTGGTCCCCCAGGAAAGTTAGCGACAGATGCGCAAGATCCTCATCATCGGTGCAGGCCATGCCGGTCTGCACTTGGCTCACGGCCTGCTGACCGAAGGCTACGACGTCACGGTGATCACGGGGCAGTCCTCCATGGAGATCCGCACCGGAAGGGCGTCGATCTCGCAGCTCACCTTCCCGACGGCCCTGAACTACGAGAGAGGGCACAACCTCGACTTCTGGAGTGCCCTGTCGCCGCAGATCAGGGACCAGCGGGTGCACCTGTACCCAGGGGCCGGGAACCCGGTCATGTCCTTCTCCGGCCGGACCGGCACCGGCAACGACTACATGGTCTCGGTCGACCGCCGTGTGAAGATGGCGGACTGGCTGGAGTACTTCGAGGACCGGGGCGGCAAGGTCGTCATCCACGGTGTCACCGTCACCGACCTCGACTACTTCTCCCGGATGTTCGACCTGATCGTCGTGGCCGTCGGCCACGGCGAGCTGGGACAGCTCTTCGACCGGGACGAGAGCCGGTTCAGCGGGGCCCGGCCGCGCTCCATCGCCCAGGCGTACATCTACGACGTCTGGCCCGAGGAGGGAGCGGACGAGAACATCGGCTGGGCGGCGTCGGCGGCGGAGGCCGGGAACATCATCTTCATGCCGGTCCTCAGCCAGGAGGGGCCCTGCCACGTCCTGGTCATGGTCGACAAGCGGGGCGGCCCGATGGACGCCTGGCCCGACCGTCCGGGGGCGGAGGAGCAGCTGCGCCGGATGAAGGACCTGACGCGCCAGTACACGCCCGAGTACTTCGAGCGGATCAAGGACGCCGTCCTGATCGACGGCAAGAACAGCGCCCTGATCGAGGATCTGACCCCGCAGGTCCGCAACCCGGTGGGCACCCTGCCCTCCGGGGGCAAGGTGCTGGGCATGGCCGACGTGGTAGTCACGATGGACCCGTACGTGGGGCAGAGCTGGAACAACTCCACCCGGTGCGCCAAGGCCTACCTGGAGAGCATCATCGAGCACGGCGACCGGGAGTTCGACGAGGAGTTCCTCGTACGGACCTTCGACCGGTTCTGGGAGTTCGGTCTGCACAACCAGCTCTGGTCCGAAATGAATTCCACCATGTGGGATGCCGGTGACCTCCCTCCGCACTTCGGCGAACTCCTCGACGGCGCCCAGCGGTACCCCGAAGTGGCGGACCGGTGGATCCAGGGGTGGGACTACCCGCCGGACTACGGGAAATGGCTGCTCGACCCGGAGAAGGCCCTGGCCTATCTCGCGGAGGTCCGAGCGCGGCACGGGGCTTGACCCCGCGCGTGGCGCTCCCGCCCGATGCCCTTGCCGGCATCGGGCTTTTCCTGTTTCGGACGGGTCTTCGGGTTACGCCGTCAACACAATGACCATCTTGCCCGACCGAAATCGGGAGATTCATTGGCATGCATCGTGAGCAGCGGTTATGATCCCTGATCTAGAGGTCTGTAGCTGTAAGTGACATGTGTATATGATTGGGTTCTATGTGCCTTTTTAGTCATATTGCGCATGTCGCATGCGCATTTGCCTGTACCTGTTCGGCTTCTTCCGGCGGAGCGACCACACCCGACCCTCTCTTCCCATTCGTGTCCGCCGCGCCCCTCTTCCTCGCTGAGCCCCTGGCGATTTGATTCACCCGCTCTCCGAACAACCACCCTGACCTGTGAAAACTTACAACTGCCCGTGCATGTGCGCATTACATGCACTGTGTGCCCCCGCACGATCCCATGCACGGGCAGGACGAGAACGTGAAGCGTGATCGGAGCGAACGAGATGAGCAGTGACGGTCCGTCCGGTCGGCTGAGGGATTCCGACTCCCCGATCGCAGTGGTGGGACTCGCGCTCCGCCTCCCCGGCGCCTCCACCCCCGAAGCGTTCTGGCGGATGCTGTGCGAAGGACGCGAGTCGATCACCGCACCCCCGGAACGCCTGGGCGTGTCCTCCGCGAACCGCGACCACTACTGGGGCGGCTATCTCGACCGGCCGGAGGAGTTCGACGCCGCCTTCTTCGGGATCTCCCCCCGTGAGGCCCTGGCGATGGACCCCCAGCAGCGCATCATGCTCGAGCTGAGCTGGGAGGCCCTGGAGAGCGCCCGGACGGCGCCGGACTCCCTGCGCGGCTCCGAGACGGGTGTGTTCACCGGCGCCATCTCCTCCGACTACTCGCTCCTGCGGAGCCGGTCCGACGGCGGCGCCCATCACACGATGACCGGCACCCAGCGCGGCATGATCGCGAACCGGGTCTCCTACACCCTCGGCCTGTCCGGCCCCAGCCTCACGGTGGACAGCGGCCAGTCGTCGTCCCTGGTCGCCGTGCACATGGCCGCGGAGAGCCTGCGCCGGGGCGAATGCTCCCTGGCACTGGCCGGAGGCGTCAACCTCATTCTGGCCCCGGAGAGCACCGAGGACGCGGCCCTGTTCGGCGCACTGTCCCCGGACGCCCGGTGCTACACCTTCGACGCGCGTGCCAACGGCTACGCCCGGGGTGAGGGCGGGGCAGTGGTCGTGCTCAAACCGTTGGAGCGGGCCCTGGCCGACGGCGACCCCGTCCACGCCGTCCTGCGCGGCGGCGCCGTCAACAACTCGGGCCAGACCTCCTACCTGGCGCGCCCCGAGGCGCCCGGGCAGGAGGCGGTCCTGCGCGCGGCCCTGCGGCGGGCGCAGGCCGAACCGTCGCAGGTGGGCTACGTCGAGCTGCACGGCACGGGCACCCCCGCGGGGGACCCCGTGGAGGCCCGGGCCCTGGGCTCGGTGTTCTCCCCCGGCCGTGAGGACCCCCTGCACGTGGGATCGGCCAAGACCAATGTCGGCCACCTAGAGGGCGCCGCGGGCATCGTCGGCCTGGTCAAGACGGTGTTGAGCCTGTCCCACGGTCAACTGCCGCCCACCCGGAACTTCTCCGAACCCCACCCCGACATCGACCTGGAGGCCCTGCGGCTCAGCCCTCAGACCCGGCGTGAGCCCTGGCCGGTGGACGCCCCGCTCGCGGGTGTGTCCTCCTTCGGTGTGGGAGGCACCAACTGTCACCTGGTCCTCGGACCGCCCCCGCCGGCCAAGTCCGACCGCTCCGGCCCGGCCGCGGGGGAGGGGGCGCTGTCCCCTGTCCCCTGGGTGCTGTCCGCCCGTTCGGAGGAGGCGCTGCGCGCGCAGGCTTCGGCACTGCACTTCTTCGTCTCGTCCCGGCCCGGACTGCGGGCGCAGGACGTGGGCCTGTCCCTGGCCACGACCCGCACCGTGTTCGAGCACCGCGCCGTCATCTTCGCCCCGGTGGACGACGGATCGCGCGAACCGGAATCGATCCCGCCCGCACCGGTACCGGTCGAAGGCTCACGTTCCCGGCCGGTACTGGTCTTCCCCGGACAGGGCGGGCAATGGGAGGGGATGGCCCGCGACCTGCTGGACGGCGACGGTGTCCTCGCGGCGGGGTTCACACGGCGGCTGCAGGAGTGCGAGAGGGCCCTGGAGCCCTTCGTGGACTGGTCGGTGGCGCAGGTGCTGCGCGGAGACCCCCAGTCCCCGGCGCTCACCGGTCCGGAAGCCCGGGTGGACGTGGTGCAGCCGGTGCTGTGGGCGGTGATGGTGTCCCTGGCCGGGGTGTGGTCCGACCTGGGAGTCGAGCCCGCCGCGGTGATCGGGCACTCGCAGGGCGAGATCGCGGCCGCGTGCGTGGCCGGGATCCTGTCGCCGGAGGACGGGGCGCGTGTGGTGGCCCTGCGCAGCCGTGCGCTGCGGGCCCTGGCCGGGAGCGGCGGCATGGCCTCGCTCGGGGTGTCCCCCGAACGCGCGGCCCGCCTGGTCGAGAGCGTGCCGGACCTGTACCTGGCCGCCGTCAACGGCCCCTCGTCGGTCGTCGTCTCGGGCGGCCGGGAGGCGGTCCGCCGGGCCGTGGAGCACTGCGTCGACGCCGGGGCGCACGGCTCCCTGGTCGACGTCGACTACGCCTCCCACTCCGCCCACGTGGAGCGGATCCGCCGAGACCTGGCCGAACTGCTCGGAGAGGTCGAGACCCGGCCGGCGCGGGTGCCGTTCTTCTCCACTCTGACGGGTCGCGCCCTGGACCCGCAGGCGCCGGCCCTGGACGCCGGGTACTGGTACCGGAACCTGCGCGGTACCGTCCGCTTCGCCGACGCCGTGCGGGCGGCGGTGGAGGACGGACACAGGGCCTTCCTGGAGGTCGGGCCGCATCCGGTCCTGTCCTTCGGCATCACGAGCACCCTGGCGGAGGCGGGGGTCGAAGGGGTGGCCCTCAAGACCTTGAAGCGCGACCGCGGGGACCAGGCACAGATGCTCGCGTCCGCCGCCCTGGCCTTCACCGCCGGAGTGGACGTGGACTGGGGGGGCCTGTTCCGCGGGACCGGCGCGCGCCCGATCGACCTGCCCACCTACCCTTTCCAGCGCACCCGCTTCTGGCCGGGGGAGGCGGTGCCCGGGACCGGGGCCGCCTCCCGCGGAGGAGCCGCACGCGCGGGGAACAGTACCGCGGAGCTGGTCACGGCGCTCACGGCGCGCGTGCTGGAACGGGCTTCCCTGGCCGCCGACGACGAGCGCAGGGCCTTCCGCGACCTCGGCTTCGACTCGATCATGTTGCGCGAGCTCGCGGCCCTGATCACCGCTGAGACCGGAGTCCACCTCCACGACACCGTCCTGTTCGACCTGCCCACTCCCGCGGCCCTGACGGAGTTCCTGGTCACAGAGATCGGGGACCGGGCACCCGAGCCGTCCGGAGACGGGGGCGCGCAGCCCGCCCCCGCCGACCCCGTGCCCGCGCCCTCCGCGATCCCGGCTCCCGCGCTCTCCGCCGCCCCGGAGCCGGAGGACGACCCGATCGCCATCACCGCCATGTCCTGCCGGCTGCCGGGAGGCGTGCGCTCCCCCGAACAGCTGTGGCGGCTCGTCGAGGAAGGGGTGGACGCCATCGGCGACTTCCCCGACGACCGGGGATGGGATCTGGAGGGTATCTACCATCCCGACCCGGGGACCCCCGGCCGCACGTACACGCGGTCGGGCGGGTTCCTCTACGACGCTCCCCTGTTCGACCCCGGCTTCTTCGGTATCAGCCCGCGCGAGGCCGACGCCATGGACCCGCAGCAGCGCCTGCTGCTCGAGGTCTCCTGGGAAGCGGTCCGCCGGTCCGGGCTGAGCACGGACGACCTGCGCGACCGGCAGGTCGGAGTGTTCGTCGGCGCCATGCCCGGGGACTACGGGCCGCGCCTGGCGGACCCGGGCGCCGGCACCGACGGCGGTTACCGCCTGACGGGCAGCACCCTGAGCGTGGCATCGGGACGCATCGCCTACTACCTCGGACTGCACGGCCCGGCGCTGACCATCGACACCGCCTGCTCTTCCTCGCTCGTCGCGCTGCACCAGGCGGCGGGGGCGATCCGCCGGGGCGAGTGCGAGATGGCCCTGGCCGGGGGCGTCACCGTGATGTCCACCCCCGGCATGTTCCTCGAGTTCTCCGCGCAGCGCGGCCTGTCCCCGGACGGCCGCTGCCGCGCCTTCGGAGCCGGGGCGGACGGCACCGCCTGGGCCGAGGGGGCCGGCATGCTCCTGCTGGAGCGCGCCTCCAGCGCCCGCCGGGCGGGCCGTCCCGTCCTGGCCCTGGTCAGGGGTAGCGCGGTCAACTCCGACGGGGCGAGCAACGGGCTCACCGCACCCTCTCGGGAGGCCCAGGAGAGTGTGATCCGCAGCGCGCTGGCGGCGGCCGGAGTGGCGCCGGAGGAGGTCGACGCCGTAGAGGCGCACGGCACCGGTACACGGTTGGGGGACCCGATCGAGGCCAAGGCGCTGATCGCGGTGTACGGGCGGGCGCGCGGTGACTCCGGCGAGGACCTGCGGCTGGGTTCGCTCAAGTCCAACATCGGGCACGCCCAGGCCGCGGCCGGTGTGGCCGGGGTGATCAAGATGGTGGAGGCGTTGCGGCACGGGCGGCTGCCCCGCACCCTGCACGCCGACCGGCCCACCGACAAGGTGGAGTGGGACGGCAGCGGTGTGCGTCTGCTGCGCGAGGCCGAGGAATGGCCGGACACGGGCAGGCCCCGTAGAGCGGCGGTGTCCTCCTTCGGTATCAGCGGCACCAACGCGCACGTGGTACTGGAGGGCGTCGCCGACGAGGGAGCGCCCGTCGTCGCGCCCGAGGACCCCTTCCGGCGCGAACGCCATTGGGCGGGCACGGAGCCGTCGGCGGCTCCGGCCGGGCCGCCGACCGCGCCCGGGGCCCTGCTCGACGGAGGGCTCGAGCTGGCCGACGGGCGGACGGTGTTCGGCGGGCGCCTCGTCCTCGCCGAACACCCGTGGGCCCGCGACCACGGTCTGTGGGGACGGACGGTCCTCCCGGGCACCGCGGTGGTAGGGCTGGTCGCGCACGCGGCCGCGCACACCGGCGCCGCGACCGTGGCCGAACTGGCCCTGGAGGCACCGCTGGTCCTGCACCGGGGCACGGGCCTCCGAATCCAGGTCACAGTGGACGGGGAAAAGGACGGGCTGCGCCGGGTGAGCGTCCACGCGCGCCCGGACGGTGCCGCGAACGCCCCGTGGACCCGGCACGCCTCCGGGGCCCTGGAGTCCGGCGGCGAGCCCGCCTCCGAGCCCGTCGATACCGCCCCGTGGCCCCCCGCCGACGCCGAACCCGCGGCCGCCCGTCCCGACTACGCGCTCCTGGCAGGACGGGGACATTACTACGGCCCCTCCTTCCGGGGGCTGCGGGAGGTGTGGCGGCACGGCGGTGACCTCCTGGCCTCGGTGGCTCCGCCCGGGGCCGACGCCGCGGGCTTCCCCGGCCCCCACCCGGCCCTGCTGGACGCCGCGCTGCACGCCGTCCTGCTGTACGGGCGGACGGGCGGGGAAGTCCCGCTGGTCCCCTTCTCCTGGTCGGGGGTGCGCGTCCACTCCCCGGGTGGGAAGGGGACTCCGGGAGCCCCCCTGCGCGCCCGCATCTCCGAGATCGGCCCCGACCGCTACCGCGTGCGCCTGAGCGAGGGGGACGGCACCCCCGTGGTGACCGTCGACGAGCTCACCCTGAGGCCGCTGCACGAGAGCGCCCTGCCGCCGCGCGACCCCGCCGAGGTCCCCGGCCTGTACGAGACGGTGTGGGAGAAGGCCCCTGTCCCGGCCCCGGGTACGACGGTCCCCGCCGACACCCCGGGCCTGGACGCGCTGGACCCGGACCTGCCCGTACCGCCTGTGGTCTACACCGAACTGCCCGCGGGTCTCGTCTACTCCGGCGACCCGGTCCCCGACGCCGTCCGCAGGGGACTGGAATCGGCCCTGGAAGCCGTCCGGTCCTGGCTGGCCGACCCCCGGACCGAGCACGCGCGCCTGGCCGTGGTGACCTGGCGGGCGGTGGCCACCGACCCCGGGAACCGGATCGCGGGTCTGGCCGCGTCCCCGGTGTGGGGGCTGCTGCGGGCGGCCCAGCGCGAGCATCCGGGACGCCTGGTCATCGTGGACTCCGACGGCTCCGAGGAGTCCCACCGTGTCATGGCGGAGGCCGTCGGTTCGGGCGAGCCCCAGTTGGCCCTGCGCACGGGCACCGTACTGGTGCCCAGGCTGGTGAAGGCGGCGGACGCCGGACGGGACCCGGCTCCGCCGGGAGCGCCGTGGCGCTTGGACACCCGGGGGCCGGGGTCCCTGGAGGACCTGGTGCCGGTACAGGCACAGGATGCCGCCCGGAGGCCCGGGCCGCATGAGGTCCGGATCGCCGTGCGTGCCGCGGGAGTGAACTTCCGCGACGTCGTGGTCGCCCTCGGCCTGGTCGAGGGCGAGACGGGTATGGGCATCGAGGGAGCCGGGATCGTTCTGGAGACCGGTTCCGAGGTGGCGGACCTGGAGCCGGGTGACCGGGTGACCGGCCTGTTCGACGGCGCGTTCGGTCCTGTGGCGGTCGCCGACGCCCGCAGGCTCGCCCGCTTCCCCGACGACTGGACGTTCGAGCAGGCCGCGGCCGTCCCCGTCGTCTTCCTGACCGCCTACTACGCGCTGGTGGATCTCGCCGGTGTGCGCCCCGGGGACAACGTCCTGGTGCACGCGGCGGCGGGCGGCGTGGGAACGGCCGCCGTGCAGCTCGCCCGGCACATGGGCGCGCGCGTGTTCGGGACGGCCAGTCCGCACAAGTGGGCGGGCCTGGCCCCCTACGGACTCACCGAGGACCGGCTGGCCTCCTCCCGCGACCTGGATTTCGAACGGCTCCTGCGCGCGGCCAGCGGCGGGCGCGGCATGGACGTGGTCCTCAACTCCCTCAGTGGAGAGTTCGTGGACGCCTCCCTGCGGCTGCTGCGCTCCCCGGCCGACGGCGGCGGGCCCGGCGGCCGCTTCGTGGAGATGGGCAAGACCGACATCCGCGAGGTGGAGGACGTCGCCGCCGCCTATCCCGGCCGCGAGTACCAGTCGTTCAACCTGCCCGATGTGGACCCCCAACGGATCGGTCAGATGCTGAGGCGGATCCTGGAGCTCTTGGCGGGCGGCACCGTCGCGCCGCCGCCCGTGACCGTTCACGAACTGAGCGAGGCCCAGGACGCCCTGCGCTCCCTGCAGCGCGGCGACAACATCGGCAAGCTGGTGCTGACCGTGCCCGCTCCCTTCCCCCAGGAGCGCACGGTCCTGATCACCGGCGGCACCGGCACACTGGGACACCGGATCGCCCGTCACCTGGTCACCGGCTACGGGGTGCGCTACCTGCTGCTGACCAGCCGCAGCGGTCCGCGGGCCGAGGGACAGGACGAGCGCACCGCGGAGCTGGAGGAACTGGGCGCACGCGTCCGGGTCGAGGCCTGCGACGCCGCCGACCGGAAGGCGCTGGCCGACCTGCTCGGCGGTATCCCGGGGGACCGCCCCCTGGGCGCGGTGGTGCACGCCGCCGGTGCGCTCGACGACGCCACCGTCACCTCGCTCACCCCGGAGGGGCTCGAACGGGTGCTCCGTCCCAAGGTCGACGCCGCCTGGAATCTGCACGAACTGACCGCCGGCACCGATCTGGCCTCGTTCGTGCTGTTCTCCTCCGCCGCCGGAGTGCTGGGCAACCCCGGCCAGGGCAACTACGCCGCCGCCAACGTCTTCTGTGACGCGCTGGCCCACCACCGCCGGGAACGCGGTCTGCCCGGGGTCTCCCTGGCCTGGGGCCTGTGGGCCGGAGGGAGCGGTATGACGGACCACCTGGACGGGGCCGACCTGGCGACCCTGGGGCGCGGAGGTCTGCTGCCGATGGCGCCCGAGGACGCGCTGGCCGCGTTCGATACCGTGCTGGCGTGGAACCTGGCCAACAGCGTTCCCGCACTGTTGGACCCGGCCGGGGCCGCCGGCATCGGCGTCCTGCGCGGCCTGGTCGAATCCGTGGAGGAGAACGGAGCGGACCACGACGGGGCCCCCGGCCGGTCCGGCGGGCCGTCCGGGGAGGCCGACCCCGCCGCCCGCTTCCGAGGGATGGACCCGGAGGAACGCGAGCGCGCCCTGCTCAAGGAGGTGTCCGTGCACACGGCCGTCGTGCTCGGCCACGGCCCGGGGGCCGACGCCTCGCGCGTCGCGGTCGACCGGCCCTTCAGCGCGCTGGGCCTGGACTCGCTCACAGGCCTGGAGCTGCGCAACCGGCTCGCGTCCTCGGCCGGGGTACGGATACCGGCCACCGCGGTCTTCGACCATCCGACCCCCCGCGCCCTGGCGCGGTTCCTCGACGGCCTGTTGGTGCCCGCGCCGACGGCGCCGGACGGTGGGGGACAGCACGCCACCCGCCCCCCCGAACCCCGGGACGGCGCCGGCACCCCCGAGGGCGGTATCGACGCCATGGGGGTCGACGAACTCGTGAATCTCGCTTTGCAGGGGGAGACCCCCTCACTCGTACGCGGACAGGAGAGGGCAGATGGCTTCCGGTGACGACCGCCTGATCGAGGCACTCCGGTCGGCTCTGAAGGAGAACGCCCGACTGCGGCAGGAACTCGACCGGGCGGCCCCCGGCGAGCCGATCGCCATCGTGGGGATGGGGTGCCGCCTTCCCGGAGGCATCGACTCCCCGGGAGAGCTGTGGGAACTGGTCGAGGAGGGCCGTGAGACGGTCGGCCCGTTGCCCGACGACCGCGGGTGGGACCTCCCCGGTCTGCTGGGCGAGGAGGGAACGGAACCGCGGTCGAGGATGCGGCAGGGCTCCTTCCTCCAGGCGGCGGCCGACTTCGACCCCGGGCTCTTCGGCATCTCCCCCCGTGAGGCCGAGGCCATGGATCCGCAGCAGCGGCTGCTGTTGGAGGTGGCGTGGGAGACCCTGGAGAACTCCGGGATCGCCCCTCTCTCGCTGGCGGGCGGTGACACGGGTGTCTACGTCGGCACCCTCACCCCGGAGTACGGCCCCCGGCTGTCCGAGGCCCCGGACGACGGGCTGACCATGACGGGGACCGCGCTCAGCGTGGCCTCCGGGCGGATCTCCTACAGCCTGGGGCTCACCGGCCCCGCGATCACCGTGGACACCGCCTGCTCCTCCTCCCTGGTGGCCGTGCACCTGGCCGTGCGTGCGCTCCGGTCGGGGGAGTGCTCACTGGCCCTGGCCGGCGGGGCGACGGTGATGTCGTCCCCGGGCCCGCTCACGGAGTTCACCCACCTGCAGGGGCTGGCGGCCGACGGCCGCTGCAAGGCGTTCGGGGCGGACGCGGACGGCGCCGGCTTCTCGGAGGGCGTGGGCCTGGTGGCGCTGGAACGCCTGTCCGACGCGCGCCGCCGCGGCCACCGGGTCCTGGCGGTCATCCGGGGCGGGGCCGTCAACCAGGACGGCGCCTCCAACGGGCTCACCGCACCCAACGGACCCTCGCAGGTCAAGGTGATCCGCGCGGCGCTCGAGGACGCCGGGCTGACCCCCGGGGACATCGACCTCGCGGAGGCACACGGTACCGGCACCCGGCTCGGCGACCCCATCGAGGCACAGGCACTCCTGGAGGCCTACGGGCAGCGCCCGGCGGACCGGCCCCTGTGGCTGGGCTCCCTCAAGTCCAACCTGGGCCACACCCAGGCGGCGGCCGGCGTCGCGGGCCTGATCAAACTGGTCCAGGCCCTGCGTTACGGCGTGCTGCCCAAGACCCTGCACGCCGACGAGCCGACCCCGTACGTGGACTGGAGTTCGGGTGCGGTGCGCCTGCTGACCGGCGCGCGGCCCTGGCCGAGCACCGGAGCCCCCCGCCGGGCGGGCATCTCCTCCTTCGGAGTGAGCGGTACCAACGCCCACCTGATCGTCGAGCAGGCCCCGGCGGACGACGGGGACCGGGAGCCGGGCGAACGGCGCGACAGGCCCGGACGGATCCTGCCCTGGGTGCTGTCGGCCCGTGACGGCGAGGCTCTGCGGGGGCAGGCGGCCCGGTTGCGCGACCACCTGCGCGGCGACCCGGGGGCCGACCCCGTCGACGTCGGCTGGACCCTGGCCACCGCCCGGTCCGCTCTGGAGCACCGGGCCGCGATCGTGGCCGGGGAGCGGACCGGGTTCCTCGACGCCTTGGACGCCTTGGCGGAGGGAAGGCCGCACCCCCGCGCCGTGACGGGACGCGCCTCGGGCGACCGCAGGCCCGTCCTCGTCTTCCCCGGACAGGGCGGCCAATGGGCCGGCATGGCCGTCGAACTCCTGGAGACCTCGCCGGTGTTCGCCGGGCGGATGGCCGAGTGCGAGAAGGCCCTGGCCCCCTATATCGACCGGCCGCTGTCGGAGACACTGCGGCGCTACGGGGACGGCACGGAGGCCCTGGACCGCGTGGACGTCGTCCAGCCGGTGCTGTGGGCCGTCATGGTCTCCCTGGCCGAGCTGTGGCGCTCCCACGGGCTGCGCCCGGCCGCCGTGGTGGGCCACTCCCAGGGGGAGATCGCCGCCGCCTGCGTGGCGGGCGCGCTGTCCCTCGAGGACGCCGCCAAGGTCGTGGCAACGCGCAGCAGGGCGCTGCTGGAACTGTCGGGCACCGGGGCGATGGCATCGGTCTCCCTGCCCGTGGACACCGTCCGGGAGCGCGTCGCCGGAGCGGCCGGCGTGTACGTCGCGGTCGTCAACGGCCCCGGTACCACGGTCGTCGCGGGCGACCCCGGGGCGGTGCGCTCCCTGGTCGCGGAGTACGAGGCGGCAGGGGTCCGGGCCCGGATGATCGCGGTGGACTACGCCTCGCACACGCCGCACGTGGCGGCCCTGCGCGGCTCCCTGGAAACCGCCCTGGCGGGTATCGCCTCCCGCGAACCCGAGATCCCGATGTACTCCGCCGTCACCGGTGGGCGGTTGGTGGGCGCCCCTCTCGACGCCGGGCACTGGTACCGCAACCTGGCGGAACCGGTCGAGTTCGACAAGGTGACGCGCGCCCTGCTGGAGGACGGGTACGACGTTTTCATCGAGGCGGGTCCGCACCCCGTGCTGGCCGAAGCCCTTCAGGACACCGTGGACTCCGCCGATGCACCGGGTGCAGCCGTGCTGGGCACCCTCCGCCGCGGCGAGGGCGGTGCCGACCGGTTCCTGGCCGCGGTGGCCCAGGCGTGGACCCACGGGGTCGACCCGGACTGGGCGGGGGTGTTCGGCGACGATGCCCGTGTCGTCGACCTGCCCACCTACGCCTTCCACCGACAGCGTTTCTGGCGGTCGGGAGGGGGCGACGGTTCCCGGGCCGGGGTCCGCCCCGCCCGCGACGGATCCGGCACCGGTGCCCCTCCCGCGCGGGGATGGACCTACCGAGAGGAGTGGCGGCCCGCCGGGGCCTTCGGCGGAGAGTCCGTGCCGACCGGGGCGTGGTTGCTGTTCGGCCGCGGGACCCCTCCCCGCGAGGTCATGGACTGCGTCGCGGCTCTGGAACGCCGGGGCCACCACGTCCGTATCGTGGACGTCCCCCCGTCCGCCGACCGCCGGGCCCTGGCGTCGATCGCGGCCCGGGCGGGAGAGGGTGCCGCACCCGTGGTCGGCGTCGTATCGGCCTTCCTGCATCCTCCCGGTACCCCGGGGGCCGCCCTGCCCACGGAGGCGGCCGGGCAACGGGACACGGTCGCGCTGATCCAGGCCCTGGGCGACGCCGGTGTGGACGCGCCCCTGTGGTGCCTGACACGGGGCGCCGTACCCGCCTCCGGGCCGGTGACCGACCCCTCCGGCGCACTCGTCTGGGGACTCGGCCGGGTCGCGGCCCAGGAGCACACGGATCGGTGGGGCGGCCTCGTCGATCTGCCCGCCGAGTGGGAGCCGGACACGGGGGAGGCGCTCGCCGCCGTCCTGGCGGGAGAGACGGCCGCGGGGGAGGACCAGCTCACGGTCCGCTCCGGCGGTGTCCTGGCCCGCCGGATCGTTCGGGCGCCGATGGACCGGATCCAGGCCGTGCGCCGCTGGGAACCACGCGGAACCGTGCTGATCACCGGCGGGACCGGGGCTCTGGGCGCGCACACCGCGCGCCGTCTCGCCCGGCGCGGCGCCGAGCACCTGCTCCTGGTGAGCCGGAGCGGACCGCAGGCCCCGGGCGCGGCGGAACTGGAGGAGGAACTGCGCGGATCGGGGGCACGCGTGACGATCGCCGCGTGCGATGTCGCCGACCGGTCCGCTCTGGAACGGCTCCTCGACCGGATCCCCGACGAGTACCCCCTGCGGGCGGTGGTGCACACCGCGGCCGCCTTGGACGACGCCGCGATCGCGGACCTGCGCCCCGGCCAGGTGGCCGCCGCCCTGCGCGCCAAAGCCGACGCAGCCGTGCACCTGCACGAACTGACGCGCGGGCGCGACCTGTCGGCGTTCGTGCTGTACTCCTCGGTCTCCTCGGTGTTCGGGGTGGCCGGGCAGGGCAACTACGCACCGGGCAACGCCTTCTGCGAGGCCCTCGCCCATCACCGCCGCTCGCTCGGACTGCCCGCAACGTCGGTGGCGTGGGGCGCCTGGTCCGGGAACGGGATGGCCCAGGACACGGTCGTCTCCGAACTCCTGAACCGCCACGGGCTGCCGGGCATGGACCCCGAGGACGCCCTCGCCGTTCTGGAGCAGGCGCTCGACCGGGACCTGACCGCGCTCGCCGTCGCCGACATCGACTGGCCGCGGTTCCGCACCGCGTTCACCGCGAACCGGCCGAGCCCGCTGATCGGGGAACTGGGCGCACCTTCCACCGGGGCCGAGCCCGGCACCGCCGGGCTCGCGGAGCGGTTGGCCGGCCTCGACCGGGCCCGACGGCGCGCGGTGCTCACCGAGCACGTGTGCGAAGAGGCGGCCGTCCTCCTGGGACACCCCTCCGGTGCCGCGATCGACGCCGATCGCGGACTGCGGGACCTGGGGATGGACTCGGTCACGGCGGTCGGACTCCGCAACCGGCTCGCCGTGCTCACCGGGCTGAAGCTGCCCTCCGGGCTGGCCTTCGCCCACCCGACGTGCGCGGCGCTCGCCCGCCATCTGGAGGAGAGGATGTTCGGCGGCACCGAGCAGGCCATCATGACTCGGATCGACGGCATCGAGGCCGCCCTGGCCGAGCACGAGGGTCCCGACCTGGACCGCGACGCCGTCGCCCGGCGGCTGCGCGTCCTGTTGGACCGGCTGTCGCCCCCGGCGCCCGGCACCGCGGACGACCGGGATCTGGAATCCGCGAGCCGGGAGGAGCTCTTCGCGTTCATCGACGATGCGCTGCGCGACTGATCGGCGCACCCCGGCACCCGGAACCCGGCCCCTCCCGTGTCCGGCCACGGACACGGACAACGTGAATCGGTGAGGCAAGACCTATGACGGACGACGCCCGACTCCTCGACTACCTCAAACGGGTGACAGCCGACCTGCGCCGCACGCGCGCCGAACTGGACGGCCTGCGCTCTCGTGGGACCGAGCCGATCGCGATCGTGGGCATGGGGTGCCGTTTCCCCGGCGGCACCGACACCCCCGAGGCGCTGTGGCGCCTGGTGGAGGGCCGGGGGGACGCGATCGGCGGCATACCGGACGACCGGGGGTGGGACGTCGCGTCGCTGACCGCCCTCCCCGGAGGGACGGGCGCGGGAGGCTTCCTGGACGACGTGACCGGATTCGACGCGGAGTTCTTCGGCATCTCGGCGCGCGAGGCCGCGGCCATGGACCCCCAGCACCGGCTCATGCTCGAAGTGTCATGGGAAGCGCTGGAACGGGCGGGGATCGACCCGACCTCCCTGGCGGACAGCTCCACTGGTGTGTTCACGGGGATCAGCGTGAGCGACTACGGAGGCGCCGCCACCGCCGGCGCGCTCCCGGTTCCGGAGGAGGCGCAGGGGTACCTGTTGACGGGGACCTCCACCGGCGTCGCCTCCGGGCGGGTGGCGTACACGCTGGGACTGTCAGGGCCCGCCCTGACGGTCGACACGGCCTGTTCCTCCTCACTGGTGGCCGTACACCTGGCGGTCCGGTCGCTGCGCAGCGGCGAGTGCGACCTGGCCCTGGCCGGGGGAGCCACGGTGATGTCGGGCCCGGCCCTGTTCACGGAGTTCGCCCGTCAGGGCGGTCTGGCCGCGGACGGCCGCTGCAAGGCGTTCGGCGCGTCCGCGGACGGGGCGGGCTTCTCAGAGGGTGCCGGGGCCGTGGTGCTGGAGCGGCTTTCGGACGCCCGTCGCAACGGACACCGCGTACTGGCGCTGATCCGGGGGACCGCGATCAACCAGGACGGAGCCTCCAACGGGCTGACCGCCCCCAGCGGTCCGGCCCAGGTGCGGGTGGTGAGGTCGGCACTGGCCGACGCGGGACTGGACGGCGCGGACATCGACGCGGTGGAGGCGCACGGGACGGGGACGCGGCTGGGAGACCCGATCGAGGCCCAGGCGCTGATCGAGGTGTTCGGTTCCACGGGGGGCCGGGAGGTCGGCATCGGCTCGCTGAAGTCGAACATCGGCCACACCCAGGCGGCCTCCGGGGTGGCCGGACTCATGAAGATGGTGCTGGCACTGGACCGTGGTGTCCTCCCGGCGTCGCTGCACGCCGACACCCCCACTCCCCTGGTGGACTGGTCCGCGGGACGGGTGCGGGTGCTGTCCCGCGCGCGCGACTGGCCCCGGGGCGAGCGGCCGCGGCGGGCCGGGGTGTCCTCCTTCGGGATCAGCGGGACCAACGCGCACGTGGTCCTCGAAGAAGCCCCGCAGGACACCTCCGACCAGGAGGGGGAGGCGCCCGCTCTCGTGTCCGGTCCCGTGCCCTGGGTGCTGTCGGCCCGTACGGGCGGGGCCCTGGCCGACCAGGCGGCACGGCTGGGCCCCCATTTGGAGGAGACGGGCGCGGACGACCCGGCCGACGTCGCCCGGGCCCTGGCCACGACCAGGAGTGTCTTCGCCCACCGCGCGGTGGTGCTGGGGGGTGACACCGCGGAACTCGCAGAGGGTCTGCGCGCGCTCGCGGACGGCCGGAGCGCCGAGAACGTCGTGGCCGGAGCGGCGCCCCGGGGCGGCCGGGCCTCCGCCCCCGTGTTCGTCTTCCCCGGACAAGGGGGACAGTGGGAGGGGATGGCCGCCGGACTGATGGCCTCCTCGCCCCGGTTCGCCGCGTCGGTGGCCGAGTGCGCGAGGGCCCTGGACCCCTTCGTCGACTGGTCCCTGGAAGAGGTGCTGCGCGGCGCGCCTGGGGCCCCCGCCGTCACCGGGGGGGACGCCCGTGTGGACGTGGTGCAGCCGGCACTGTGGGCGGTCATGGTGTCACTGGCGCGACTGTGGCGGGAGGCAGGGGTGGAGCCCGCCGCGGTGGTGGGCCACTCCCAGGGGGAGATCGCCGCCGCCTGCGTGGCGGGCGCGCTCTCCCTGGAGGACGGGGCCCGGATCGTGGCGGTGCGCAGTCGCATCCTGCGGTCCCTGGCCGGGCTCGGCGGTATGGCTGCGGTCGCGGTCGGACCCGAGCGAGCGGCGGCCCTCGCCTCCCGCTGGGCGGGCCGGATCGGAGTGGCCGCGGTGAACGGCCCCGAGTCGACCGTCGTGTCCGGCGACCAGGACGCGATCACCGAGCTGGTCGCCGCCTGTGAGGGGTCGGGGGTGCACGTGCGTCGGGTCGACGTGGACTACGCCTCGCACTCCGCACACGTCGAACGGGTCCGGGAGGAGTTGCTCGCGGACCTCGCGGGCATCCGCCCCGGGCCGACACGAGTGCCGTTCCACTCCACGGTCTCTCCCCACCCCGGCTGGTCGACGGACTCCCCGCCCGCAGCGGAGCCCGTGCGGGGGGAGCGGCTCGACGCCGAGTACTGGTACCGCAACCTCCGCAACCCCGTTCTCCTGGCCCCCGTGGTCGACCGGCTCGCCGAGCGGTCCGGGGCGTTCGTCGAGGTCGGTCCGCATCCGGTGCTCTCCTCGGCGGTCGAACGCACACTGGAGTCCGGGAGCGGACCCGAACCGGCGGTCCTGACGACGCTGCGGCGGGGCGAGGACTCCGCCGTGCGCTTCATCACCGCACTGGCGGAGGCCCACTGCCGGGGGGTGGGTGTCGACTGGGCGCGCGTCACCGGCGGCGGCCGGGCCCGCATCGTCCTGCCGACCTACCCCTTCCAGCACCGCCCCCACCGGCTGCCCGACCTCCGCCCGGCCGCCGAGCCCGCCGCCCTGGGGGTGGCGGACACCGGGCACCCCCTCCTGCGCGCGCACACGCCCATCGCCGGCACCGGCCAGACGCTGTTCACCGGAGTGCTCGACACCGACCGGCACCCCTGGCTCACCGAACACGTCGTCGGCGGGCGCCCCCTGCTGCCCGGGACCGCGATCCTGGAGCTGCTGCTCCACACGGGGCACGTGTGCGGCTGCCCCGAGATCGCCGACCTCACCGTGACGGCACCCGTCGAGATCCCCGGAGACGGGCCGGCGACACGGTTGCAGGTGCTGGTCGACGCTCCCGACGAGCAGGGGCGCCGGGCCGTCCGGCTGAGCACGCTCGCCCCGGACGGCGGCGCATGGACCGTGCACGCCCGGGGGGAGCTGGCACCGGAGGGCGGACGGGACGCCGCCCCGGTCACCGCGGCCGGGACCGACGCGGTCCCGCTGCCCGTCGCGGATGCCTACGAACTGTTCGCAGCGCACGGATACCACTACGGTCCGGCCTTCCGGGGACTGGCCGCCGCCTGGGTGGACCGGGACGGCATCGGGGCCGAGGCGGCGGTGGCGCCGCAGCCGGGTACCGTGCCGGGACCGCATCCGGCGTCGGTCGACGCGGCGCTCCACGCGCTGCTCCTGCACCACCTGTCGGGGGAGGGCACGGCGCGCCCGGTCCTGCCGTTCGCCTGGAACGGGGTCCGCCGCCACGGGACCGGGACGCCGTCGCGCCTGCGCGTGCGGATGAGCCGGACCGGTTCCGACACCTGGGCCGTGGCCTTCGGCGACTCCGACGGGACACCGGTCCTGTCCATCGACCGACTCACCGTGCGCGAGGCCGCGCCCGTGCCCGGCACCGAGCCCGGGGCCCTGTTCCACCAGGAGTGGACGGAGGCTCCCGCGCCCGGGGACGCGGCACCCACCGCCCTCTCCTGGGCCGCCGTCGGCGGAGGCGGCCCCGAGGGCGTTCCCGGGTACACCGACCCGGTGGCTCTGACGGCCGCGCTGGACGAGGGCGCACCTGTACCGGAGCTGCTGGTGGTCCCCGCCGGGGGAGGGAGCGAACCGGAGAGGGTCCACGCCGAACTGCGCCGGATCCTGCAGACCGTCCACGGACTTCAGGACGACGTGCGGCTCAGGGACTCCCGTGTCGCCGTCGTCACCACGGGCGCCGTACGGGTTCCGGAACACCCCGGTGATCCGGACCGCCTGGACCTGGCGGGCGCCGCCGTCTGGGGCCTGGTCTCCTCCGCCGAGAGCGAGGACCCCGGACGCTTCCTGTTGGTGGACACGGACCGTCCCGGCACGGACGCCCTCGCCGCGGCGCTGCGAACAGGGGAGCCCCGGGTGGCCGTCCGGGACGGACGACCGTACGCCCCCCGCCTGGCCGGGGCCGCGGCCCCGGCCTCCGGTCTGCACGCCCCGCAGCGGCATACCGCCTGGCGGCTGGACGCGGTCCGGCCCGGGCGGGTCGACGGCCTGGCCCTGGTGCCCGACCCCGGGCAGGACCGCCCGCTGGAGCCCGGCGAGATCCGGATCGCGGTGCGCGCCGCGGGCGTCAATTTCCGCGACGTGCTCATCACCGTCGGCATGTACCCCGAGCCGGGGATGATCGGCAACGAGGGAGCAGGCGTCGTCATCGAGACCGGGCCGGGCGTGACCGACCTCGCGCCGGGGGACCGGGTCATGGGGATTTTCCCCGGCGCCTTCGCTCCGACCGCCGTCGCCCGCCGCGAGCTGGTCGCCCGTGTGCCCGCCGACTGGGACGACGCCGCGGCCGCGGCGGTGCCCGCCGCCTACCTGACCGCCTACCTCGCGCTCGTGGAGGAGGCGGACCTGCGTCGCGGCCAACGGGTGCTCGTCCACTCGGCCGCGGGCGGAGTCGGCCAGGCCGCCGTGCACCTGGCCCGTTACCTGGGAGCGGAGGTGCTGGCCACCGCCAGCCCGGAGAAGTGGGGGCTGCTCCGCGGTCTGGGGATCGCGGAAGAGCACCTCGCCCATTCCCGGGACCTCGGTTTCGAGGACCGGTTCCGCAAGGTCTCACCCCCGGTCGACGTCGTCCTCAACTCCCTCACCGGAAAGGCGATCGACGCCTCGCTGCGTTTGACGGCGCCCGGCGGGCGCTTCGTGGAGCTGGGCCGCAACGACATCCGCGACCCCGATCACGTCCGCACCGGCCAGGGAGTGGAATACCGTCCGTTCGACCTCTCGACCGTCGGCCCGGAGAGGATCCGGCACGCCTTCTCCGTTCTCGTCCCCCTCCTGGAGAAGGGGGAACTGCCCGGCATCGGTGTCACCCGGTTCCCCGTCGAACGGGCGGAGGAGGCATTCCGCCTCATGCAACAGGGGCGCAACGTCGGCAAGGTGGTCCTCGACACGGCCTCGAGGTACCGCCGCGACGGCACCGTCCTCATCACCGGAGGCACCGGGACCCTGGGAGCCCTGATCGCACGCCACCTGGTCGTGCGGCACGGTGTCACCGGGATCCTGCTCGCGGGCCGCAGGGGAGCCGGCCCCCGGACGGTCGGGCTCGCGGCGGAGCTGTCCGCCCTGGGGGCCGAGGTGCGCGTCGCCGCCTGCGACGTCGCCGACCCGGACGAGGTGGACGAACTCCTGCGCCAGGTGCCCGACGAGCGGCCGCTCGTCGGTGTCGTCCACGCGGCCGGAGTGACGGACGACGCCACCGTCGCCGGTCTCGACCCCCGGACCCTGGACCGGGTCCTGCGCCCCAAGGTCGACGGGGCATGGAACCTGCACACGGCCACCGCCGGCCTCGATCTGGACTTCTTCGTGCTGTTCTCCTCCGCGGCGGGGGTGTTCGGCGCATCGGGCCAGGGCGGCTACGCCGCGGCCAACTCCTATCTGGACGCCCTCGCCCACTACCGCCGCTCCTCGGGTCTGCCCGCGCAGTCCCTGTCCTGGGGCCTGTGGGCGGACGAGAGTGCGATGACCGCCCGCCTCGGGGACGCGGAGAAGGCCCGCATGGCCCGGGACTGGGGGTTGGCGGAGGCCATCGGGGCCGACGAGGGGTGCGCGCTCATGGACGCGGCCGCGGCCCTGGACGCCCCCCACCTCATCCCTGTTCCTTTGGACCTGGCCGGACTGCGGACGCGTGCCATGCGGTCCGAGACGGTGCCCGCACTGCTGCGCGGCCTGGCCGGCGCACCGTCCGGGGCCGGCCGCTCCTCCGTCCCGGACCCGGCGGCCCGTGTCCGGGCGGCCGAGCCGGGGGCCCGGCGGCGTGCCCTGCTCGTGGAACTGATCCGCACCAGGGCGTCGGAGATCCTCGGCCGCCCCGCCGGATCCGGGGTGGGGGAGGACGAGGACTTCCTGGAGTCGGGCTTCGACTCGCTCACCGCGGTCGAGCTCCGCAACCACCTGCGGGAGATCGCGGGGGTGCGGCTGCCCCCCGCGGTCGTCTTCTCCCATCGGACCCCGCGGGAACTGGCGGCCCATGTGGACGACGTTCTGGCGGGGGAAGGAACCGGGGACCCCGGGCCCTCCGCAGCGAGGGAGCCCTCGGGAGGGCTCGTCGACCTGTTCCGTGAGGCATGCCGGGCCGGACGGCCCGAAGCCGCGGTCGATCTCGCCCGCGCCGCCGCACGTACCAGGCAGGCCCCGCCCCCCGGGTGGTCCTGGCCGACCGGGCCGACCTCGCTCGCCACGGGCGCGCGGACACCCCTCCTGGTCTGTGTCCCCTCGCTCGTCATGATCTCCGGGGCGCAGGAGTTCTCCCGGTTCGCCGCGCACTTCCGTGGCAGTCGTTCGGTCCGGGCGCTGGCCCTGCCGGGTTTCCTCGACGGTGAGGAGCTCCCCGACGACCTCTCGGAGTTCTCCCGGGCGCTGGCCGACGCGGTACTCGCCGCGGCGGACGGTTCCCCGTTCTCCCTCGTCGGGCGCTCGTCCGGAGGGTGGGCGGCGCACGCGGCCGCCGAGGAGCTGAGCCGCCGAGGACACGCCCCGTCGGACCTGGTCCTGCTCGATACCCCGCTGCCGGACGCTCCCGGTGTGCTGCCCATCGTCACGGAGGCGGTCACCGCGCGCGCCGGTGAGTTCGAACTGCTGGACACGGCCGGGCTGAGCGCGATGGGCGGTTATCTGGAGCTGTTCGCCCGCTGGAGGCCCGGTCCCCTGGACGTTCCGACCTTCCAGATACGGCCGACCGACCCGGTCCGCGTCTCCACGGGAGAGGGCGCGGGGCTGGGCTGGACCTGGCCGGGTGATCACCGCCGCATCGAAGTGCCCGGCGACCACCTCTCCATGATGGAAGCGCACGCGTCCACCACGGCCGAGGCCGTCGACGCGGCCGTGACCGACGGTCCGGAGCGGAGCGGCCGCCGCCGGTGGTGGGCAGCCGGGCTCAGGAGGAGGTGACGTGGTAGACCTTGCGCAGGGTCTCGTGGACCGTCCAGCGGGTCCGGTCGCCCGCGCGCAGCAGGCACACGTCGCCCGGGCCGACCTCCAGGACCGGGCCGCCCTCCACCTCCACGGTCGCGCGCCCGCTCACCACCACGAAGACCTCGTCGGCCTCGGTGTCGGTGACGGTGCCCGGAGTGATCTGCCAGACGCCGCGGCTCTGGGAGCCGTCGGCCGACTCCCACAGGGTGCGGGAGGAGACGCGCGGGTCGCCCGCCTCGATCTGCTCGGGGTCCAGGGGTTCGGGTTCCAGCTCCACGTCGGCGACGCGGGCGGCGAAGGGGGCGGTGCCTGAGAAGGGGTCCATACCCCGATGATGGACGCGAGGGCCCCCGGCGGGAACGTTCACGGTGTTCCCGCCGGGGGCCGGATCCTGACAGGGTGACCGGTCCGGCTGCGCTCCCTAGCGGGTGGAGCGCAGCAGGTCCAGCAGGTCGTCGACGATGGCGTCCGGTTCGGTCCCGGAGGTGAGGTGTCCGGCCAGCTGCAACTGGACGGCGCCGTGCACCGCGGCCAGCAGCAGGCAGGTGCACCGCTGGGGGTCCCGGTCGGGCATCTCGCCGCTGTTCTGGCACCGGCGCACCACGTCCGACATCAGCTCGGCCGTGCGCTCGGCCGCCTTCTCCAGTTCGGGCCGGGGGCAGGTCCACGGCCCCCCGTAGATCAGCCGGAACCGCACCGGGTGCTCCAGGGCCCAGGAGACGTAGGCGTGCAGGACGGACCGGAGCGTCCCGCCGGGGTCGTAGGGGGTGTCGGCGGCGCGGTCGATCATGTCCGCCAGCCGGTCGAGCTCCCGGGTGGCGATCACCGCCAGCAGGGACTCCTTGTCCTGGAAGTGTTTGTAGGGGGCCATGTGGGACACTCCGCTCAGGCGACCGACCTCCCGGAGTGTCACCGCCTCGACGCCGCCGCCGTCCAGGAGGGCGGTGGCCGAGGCCAACAGCACGGTACGTGTGTCGTGGGGCATCCCTCCATGCTAGGCCGTGAGGCGGTACAGACCGCGGCCGTTACCCGACGGAGACCGGAACAACGGGGACCGCCCGGGTGTTGAGCCGAGGGCCCGCGAGGACCCCGTCCGCGCCCGTTTCCGTGCGGCCCCCGGGAAAACCGGTTGCCGCCCCTCCTACCCTTGACTATTGATGAGCACCACCACGCCCGCGCCCACCGCGGACCATCTCCGTTCCCGGCTCCGCGACCTCATGCCCGTGGACCGGCACCGGCTGCGCCGCCGTATCGACGGCCTCGCCAAGATGCGCGACGAGCGCCGCCGCGCCTCGGTCCTGGCCCAGATCGCCAGGGACGTCGACGAGGCGCGCCTGCGCGTGGACCTGCGCCGCGAGGCCGTCCCCGAGCTGACCTACCCGGAGTCGCTGCCGGTCAGCGCCCGGCGCGACGACATCGCCGAGGCCATCCGCGACAACCAGGTCGTCATCGTCGCGGGCGAGACCGGTTCGGGCAAGACCACCCAGCTGCCCAAGATCTGCCTGGAGCTGGGCCGCGGCGTCATGGGCACCATCGGCCACACCCAGCCCCGCCGGCTGGCCGCCCGCACCGTCGCCGAGCGCATCGCCGAGGAGGTCGGCACCCCGCTGGGCGCCACCGTCGGATACAAGGTGCGCTTCACCGACACCTCCGGCGAGGACACCCTCGTCAAGCTGATGACCGACGGCATCCTGCTGGCCGAGATCCAGCACGACCGGATGCTGCGCGCCTACGACACGCTCATCATCGACGAGGCCCACGAGCGCAGCCTCAACGTCGACTTCCTGCTGGGCTACCTCAAGCAGCTGCTGCCCAAGCGCCCCGACCTGAAGGTCGTCATCACCTCGGCGACCATCGACCCCGAGCGGTTCTCGCGCCACTTCGACGACGCCCCCATCGTCGAGGTCTCCGGCCGCACCTACCCGGTCGAGGTCCGCTACCGGCCCATCTCCGAGGACATCCTCGACCCCGAGGAGAAGAACCCGGGGGGCGGGACCGACCGCGACCAGACCCAGGCCATCCTCGACGCCGTCGACGAGCTCTCCCGCGAGGAGCCCGGCGACGTCCTGGTCTTCCTCAGCGGCGAGCGCGAGATCCGCGACACCGCCGAGGCGCTGGAGAAGCAGAAGCTCCGCAACACCGAGATCCTGCCGCTGTACGCCCGGCTCTCGGTCGCCGAGCAGAAGCGGGTGTGGTCCTCCCACTCCGGCCGCCGCATCGTCCTGGCCACCAACGTCGCCGAGACCTCCCTGACGGTCCCCGGCATCAAGTACGTCATCGACCCGGGCACCGCGCGCATCTCCCGCTACTCGCACCGCACCAAGGTGCAGCGCCTGCCCATCGAGGCGATCTCCCAGGCCTCCGCCAACCAGCGCAAGGGCCGCTCCGGCCGCGTCTCCGAGGGCATCTGCATCCGGCTGTACTCCGAAGAGGACTTCCTGTCCCGCCCCGAGTACACCGACCCCGAGATCCTGCGCACCAACCTCGCCTCGGTCATCCTCCAGATGGCCGCCCTGGGCCTGGGCGACGTCGCCGCCTTCCCGTTCGTGGACGGCCCCGACCACCGCCAGATCAAGGACGGCGTCAACCTCCTCACCGAGCTGGGCGCCCTGCACCCGGACCCCTCCGGGGCCAAGCGCCGCCTCACCCCGCTGGGCCGCAGGCTGGCCCAGCTGCCGGTCGACCCGCGCCTGGGCCGCATGGTCCTGGAGGCCGAGAAGCGCGACTGCCTGGCCGAGGTCCTGGTCATCACCTCCGCGCTGTCCATCCAGGACCCGCGCGAGCGCCCCACGGACAAGCAGCAGCAGGCCCAGCAGATGCACGCCCGGTTCACCGACAAGGAGTCGGACTTCCTGGCGTACCTGAACCTGTGGAACCACCTGCGCGACAGACAGAAGGAGCTGTCGGGCAACCAGTTCCGCCGCATGTGCCGGGAGGAGTTCCTCAACTACCTGCGCGTGCGCGAGTGGCAGGACATCCACGGGCAGCTCAAGCAGGTGCTGCGGCAGATGGACGTGGAGGTCCCGCCGCTGCGGCCCGAGGCCGCCGACCCGCGCGCCGTCCACATGTCCCTGCTGTCCGGGCTGCTGTCCCACGTCGGCCTCAAGGACCCCGAGAAGCACGAGTACCTCGGCGGCCGCGGCGCCCGGTTCGCGATCTTCCCCGGTTCGGCGCTGTTCAAGAAGCAGCCCCGGTTCGTCATGGCCGGCGAGCTGGTCGAGACCTCCAAGCTGTGGGGGCGCATGGTCGCCCGCATCGAGCCGGAGTGGGCCGAGGAGCTGGCCGGGGACATCGTCAAGCGCACTTACAGCGAGCCCCACTGGGAGCGCAAGCGCGGCGCCGTCATGGCCTACGAGCGGGTCACCCTCTACGGGGTGCCCATCGTCGTGCAGCGCAAGGTGTCCTACGGGAGGATCGACCCGGAGATGTCCCGGGACCTGTTCATCCGCCGCGCCCTGGTGGAGGGCGACTGGGACACCCGCCACCACTTCTTCCGCGACAACCGCGCCCTGCTGGACGAGGTCGAGGACCTGGAGCACCGGGCCCGCCGCCGCGACATCGTGGTGGACGACGAGACCCTGTTCCGGTTCTACGACGCGCGCGTCCCCGCGGACGTCGTCTCGGCCGCCCACTTCGACGCCTGGTGGAAGAAGGCCCGGCACGAGCAGCCGGAGCTCCTCGACTTCACCCGCGAGGACCTCATCAACGACGGGGTCGCCGCCGTCAGCGAGGACGACTACCCCGACACCTGGCGGCAGGGGGCGCTGGTCTTCCCGCTCACCTACCAGTTCGAGCCGGGCAGCGACTCCGACGGCGTCACCGCGCACATCCCGCTCAAGGTCCTCAACCAGGTGGAGGCCGACGGCTTCGACTGGCAGATCCCGGGCCTGCGCGCCGAGCTGGTCACCGCGCTCATCCGGTCGCTGCCCAAGCCGCTGCGCCGCAACTTCGTCCCCGTGCCGGACAACGCCGACCGCGCCCTGGGCGGGCTCACCCCCTACGAGGGGGCGCTCACCGCGGCGCTGGCCGCCGAGCTGACCCGCATGTCGGGGGAGCGGATCCCGGCCGACGCCTTCGACCTGAGCCGCGTGCCCGACCACCTGCGCATCACCTTCCGCGCGGTGGACGACCGGCAGCGTTCCCTGGCCGAGGACAAGGACCTGGAGCGGCTCCGGGCCAAGCTCAAGCCGCGCCTGCGCGAGGCCATCTCCGCCGAGGCCAAGGGCGTGGAGAAGAAGGGGCTGACCGCCTGGGACTTCGGGCCGCTGGAGCGCACCCTGGAGCGCAAGGCGCTGGGCCCCAAGGTCAAGGGGTACCCGGCGCTGGTCGACGAGGGCGACAGCGTCGCCGTGCGCATCTTCGACACCGAGGCCGAACAGCGGGCCGCCATGCGGCTCGGCACCCGCAGGCTCCTGCTGCTCAACCTGCCCTCCCCGGCGGCCGCGGTCAGCAAGGGGCTCAACAACCCCGACAAGCTGGCCCTGGCCGACAGCCCGTACGGGTCCGTCAAGAAGCTCCTCGCCGACGCCGAGGCGGCCGCCGTCGACCACCTGCTCGTCCGCGAGGGCGGGCCGGTGTGGAACGGCGACGACTTCGCGGCCCTGGCCGAGCGCGTCCGCGCCGACCTGGGGGACACCGTCGCGGAGATCCTGCCCAGGGCGGCCCGGGTCCTGGCGCTGTGGCGCAAGGTCACCAAGAAGGTCAAGGGCACCACGTCGCTGGCGGTGCTGCCCTCGCTCAACGACGTCCAGGGGCAGCTGGGCTCGCTGGTCGGCGACGGGTTCATCAGCGCCGCCGGGGTCGGGCGCCTCGACGACCTGCACCGCTACCTGCGCGGGGTCGAGTACCGGCTGGAGAAGCTGCCGGAGAACCCGCGCCGCGACCAGGTCGGCATGTCCAAGGTCGAGCAGATGCGCCAGGCCGTCGCCCGGGCCACGGGGGCGCTCAAGCCCGGCCGTGCCGCCGACCCCGATGTGGCCGAGCTGCGCTGGATGCTGGAGGAGTACCGGGTGAGCCTGTTCGCGCAGGGGGCGATCCGCACCGCCTACCCGGTGTCCGACAAGCGGATCATGAAGGCCGTCGAGGCGGTCAAGGCCGCCTAGGTGTACTGACCATGGAGGTCGGTGACACCGGCCCCGCCTGACACGAACCGGGAGGGCCTCCGGTACCGGTGTGGATCGGCGACGTCCCACCGGCCGCCGGGAGGCCCTCGATGCCTCGCACCACCCGCGTCGACGCCCGCCTCACACCCGCGGGCAGCCTCCCGCGGCGCCGCCTCCGCCCGGACGGACGGCCCCGGGCCGCTCCGCGCCCGACGCCTTGCGGGAGGCCGCCCGTGTTCGTCGTCCCGCAGGAGGTCGCCGGGAGGCCGCCCGTGCTCCTTCGGCGCGAGCGCCGGACCGCACGGGAGCATCCGCCGAGCACGCCCCGGGAGGGGCCGTCCGGGGGCCGCGACACGGCCCCCCGGACGGGCGGCCCGGCGCCCGGCTCAGATCCCGAGGACGTCCCCGCCGCGCCGCGCGTCGTTCTCCTGCTTGGCGCGGAAGAAGTCCCCGCCCTTGCGCAGGGTGTCGTCGGTGCCCCAGTCCTCCTCCGGACCGACCTTGCGCAGGTGGGGGATGTGCTTGCGGCAGTGGATGTAGGCCTCCTCGACCTGCACCAGCAGCCACATCTGCGCCCGCTGGCCCGGGACCTGCGGCAGGGGCAGGTCCCGCACGTGCGCGCGCAGGCGGTCGTCCTCCATGATCTTCACGCGGCCGTTCACGTGCAGGCCGATCCGGTCGCGCTGGAAGTCGAGGAACATCAGCCCGATGTGCGGGTTCTCGGCGATGTTGCCCGCGCTGGCGAACACGCCGTTGCCGCGGTACTCGGGGAAGGCCAGGGTGCGCTCGTCGATGACGTGCACGAACCCGGGGGGCCCGGCCCGGAAGCTGGAGTCGCACTCGCCCCGGTCGTCGGCCGTGGCGATGAAGAGCATCTCCTGGCGGGCGATGAAGGCCCGCATGTCGCTGTTGAGGTGGTTCAGCATCTGGTCGCGGTAGAAGCGCGCCGCGCGATCGGACGTCCCCATGACCTGCTGGACGTACCGTTCGCCCTCGGTGCCGGTCGCGGTGTTGTGGCTGGTCTGAGTCATGAAACCGGGCTTTCGACGGTGGACGTGCGTGCGTTCGGGGAGGGGCCGGGCGAGCGCCCCGTCAGCGTGAGTGCCGGCCCGGGGTCCCGGCCGGAGCCCGCCCCGGAACCTGGTACTGGGGTCCGTTCGGGATCCGGTCCTCGCCCAGGCCCCGGGCGCGGGGCGGCGCGGGCGGCGTGTCATCGCCCTCGGCCCCGGCGATCATCTGGGCGGTGATCCACTGGTAGACCAGCACCCAGGCGGAGCTCATGGAGGAGGTCCAGGTGGGCGAGACCTCGCTGACGGCGCGGACCAGGGCGCGCCCGACGTACGGGTAGTGCTCGGGCACCACGCCCAGCTCCCGGTGGTGCTGGCGGCCCAGCCTCCTGAGGTGGTGGGCCACCTCGTCGGGGTCGTCGAGGTGGCGGACCACGGACAGGAGCGCGTCGGCCATCCGCTGCTGCTGCGGCCTGATGTCGTCGGCGAACATGCTCCGCACGGAGGGCACCATCTCGAACAGGTTGTCGTAGAAACTCCTGGCCAGGCGGGCCGAGCCCTCGGGGATGTCCACGGACGAGAGGCGGACCAGTTCGATGGTCTCCCGGTCGGGAAGCGGCACTTCGGATACACGGCGAAGGGTCAAGGACGGTCCAAGGTTCGAATGAGCGGGGAACCACGGCTGGTGAGCGCACGAGGCGGCGCGCACTCACGGTCACCGGGGTCGGAGGGGCCTGCACCGGCGTTTCTCGGCGGGTGCGGCGCGTCTCGCGCGGGCCCGGGGCCGTGAGTCCGTCCGCGGGCCCAGAGGTCGTTCCACCTGGGCTCCGAGGGAAGCGAACGGACGCGTGGGGTGTCAGTGTTCCTTGTTGCTTTTGTGGCCTTTTGGGGAGGACTGTAACAGATCCGCTACGTGGAGGAACCCTCCGCGAGGTCCAGCGCCGGTTCTCCCGCCCGGAGCGCGGGACGGTAGCATGCGGCGGTGGCGCAGGCCACGGTTCGTGCAGACGCGTGAGAAACGAGGTCCCCGGTGGGCGACTGGGCAAGCGGACGACGGCTCCTGCTCGTGGGCACCTACACCCCGGACTCCGACCCCCCGGGCGCGGGCCGGGGCATCCACCGGGTCGGCTTCGACCCGGTGACGGGGGAGCTGTTCGACCAGGGCGTCGCGGCCGAGACCCCCGGTCCCTCGTTCCTGGCCTACCGGCCCGAGCCGCCGACGGTCTACGCGGTGAACGAGCGGGCCGAGGGCACCCTGGCGGCCTTCCGCGTCGACGGCGACGCCGGCCTCACCGGGATCGGAGAGGTCCCCACCGGCGGCGGCTCGCCCTGCCACGTCCGCTACCTGGGCCCCGAGCAGGTGGCCGTCGCCAACTACGCCGACGGCGTGGTGAGCTTCGTGCCCACCGACGCCGAGGGCCGCCCGCACCCGTCCGGCCGCGAGCTCGGCCACCGGGGGCACGGCCCGGTCTCCGACCGCCAGGAGGGCCCGCACGCGCACAGCACCGCCGTGGTCATGAACTCCCACGAGCGCCGCCTGCGCTACCTGCTCGCCGCCGACCTGGGCGCCGACGAGCTGCGCGTGTACCAGTACGCCGTGCCGGTCGAGGACGAGGAGCCCGCGCGCCCGGAGGAGGGCCTGTTCGGCACGGTGAAGCTGCCCGCCGGCACCGGCCCCCGCCACATGGCCGTCAACGGCGACCACGTCTACGTCGCCGGGGAGCTCGACTCCCGGGTCCACGTCGTCCGCTGGAACCCGCGCCGCGGCACCGGCGAGCACCTGGGGTCGGTCCCCTCCCTGGGGGGCCTGCACGAGGCCAACTTCCCGGCGGAGATCGCCCTGCACCGCCTCAAGGTCGACGGCCGCGACATCGCCGACGGCGACGCCCTGCCGATGACCACCACCTACGAGGGCCGGGTGTACGTGTCCAACCGCGGCGCGAACGCCGTCTCCACCTTCGCCGTCCGCGACGAGGGCGCCCGGCTGGAGCACCTGGCCGACACCCCGGTGGGGGACTGGCCCCGCCACTTCGCGGTCATCCGCGGCCACCGCGACGAGCCGGACCACCTGGTCGTCGCCGCCCAGAACGGCGACGAGCTCCGCTCGCTGCGCATCGACCCCGACACCGGCGTCCCCGCCGACACCGGCCACCGCCTGGAGATCCCGGTCCCGGTCTGCGTCCTGCCGGTCCCCATCAACCGCATCCGCCGCACCTGCGACCGCCCCTGAACCCGGGCACGGCCCGGGGCCGGGGGCGCGGCCCGGCGGTCACCCCCCGGCGACCGCCGTGCCCCTGAACCCGATGGGCCCCTCACCGGCGCGCTGGTAGTAGCCGAGGAACCCCGCGGCCCCCTCCCCGAACGCCACGGAGCCGGTGTTCTCCCGCTGGTCGCGCCAGGTCACCCGCTCCAGCGGGGCGCCGCCGTCGTCGACGGCCAGCCTCAGCTCCCCGGAGGAGTGCCAGCCCCCGCCCCAGCCCTCCTCGGTCCGGAAGCGGTGCACGGTCACCCCCTCCGTGCCCCCGGGGCGGGCCCGGCGGTCCCGCAGGCGGCCGCGGTACTCGGCCACGCCGCCGTCCGCGGCCCGGTGGAAGCCGTGGAACTCCTCCAGCGCCGACTGGAAGGACACCGAGGCCTCCGACCCGTCCGCGCGGCGCCAGGAGAGCTGGGCGATCGGGGCCCGCTCGCCCCGGTCCACGTGGACCACCAGCGTCCCGGCGTCCTCCCAGCGGTGCGGTCCGCCCTCCGGATCGTGGACCAGCGTGCGGGTCGCGTAGCGCAGCACCGACCGCTCGTCGGCGGCCGCGAGCATCGCCCGCGCCGAGAGGCCCCGCTCGTGGACCGAGTCGAACGTGATCCGGTACAGCCACAGCAGGGTGCGGGCGTCGGCGCCGCTGCGCACGGTCACCCGGTTGCGGCCCGGCCGCAGCAGCGCGCCCGGGACGGAGAACACGCAGTCCTGCGGCAGGTCGCCGCCGCCGGGGACGGTCATCCGCGACGCCACGGGCTCGCCGTTGACCAGAACGGTCAGGGGGGCGTACCCGGCGGAGCGGCCGCTCTTGGAGACGAGCGCCGTCACCGTCAGGATCCCCTCGGCGATCCTCTCGGCGGCGTCCAGATCGAAGTCGGCCCTGACGGCGCCCCCGGCGTTCAGCGCGAGGTGGTTACCGCCGAACGAGCAGTGCTCGTACTCCACGGCGGTGTTGGCCAGGCGCGCCGGCTCGACGGACAGGTCGGCGTAGACGGGTTCCATGGGGAGGTCTTTCCAGTGGGCGCCGGGCCCGGGGACCGCGGCGGCGGGACGGGGAGACCCGGAGCGTACCGCCCGTCCGCGACACTCACGCCCGCCCCGGTGCCCGCGGCACGGGCCGGGGCCCGTGGAGGCCAGGGGTGTGAGGTGCGTCTCAGGGGGAGGTCGACAATTCCCGCCGGGGCGGTTCTGTGCATCCCCGCCATCCCGCCGACGGACCCCGATAACGGACAATGGGTGCTGTTCCACTCCTGTTCAGCCTCCCGAGGGGAAGCCCATGCCCACGACCCGGACCGCCGGCATCCGCTACCGCGGCCTCACCGCGCGCGACCTGGCGCTCATCGCCGTGTTCGCCGCGTTCATCGCCGTGCTCAGCATCTCCGGCCAGATCACCGTGCCGCTGTCCCCGGTGCCGATCACGCTCCAGACCCTGGGCATCATGCTGGCCCCCGCCCTGCTGGGGTGGAAGCGCGGCACCCTCGCCGTCGCGGTCTTCCTCGTCCTGGGCCTGGCGGGCCTGCCCCTGTTCGCGGGCGGCGCCGGCGGCCTGGGCGTCCTGGCCGGGCCCTCCGCCGGGTTCATCGTCAGCTGGATTCCGGCCGCCCTGGTCATCGGGTTCCTCACCGACCTCATGGTCCGCGGCGGCCGGTACCGGTTCTGGGCGGGCCTGGCCGTCAACGTCCTCGGCGGCGTCCTCGTCGTCTACGCCGTCGGCGTCCCCTGGCTGGGCGTCGCCATGGGCAACGACCACCTGGCCGCGCTGGTGGCCATGGTCGCCTACCTGCCCGGCGACCTGGCCAAGGCCGTCATCGCCTCCCTCATCGCCGCCGCCGTCTACCGCGCCTACCCGATCCCGCCCGCCGGGCGCCCGGTGATCGAGGAGGCCGGGACCGGGGACAAGGGGGACGGTGCGGCCAGGGGCGAGGGCGCCTGATGCTCCGCCTGGAGGGTGTCTCCCACTCCTACGAGGCGCGGCCGGTGCTGCGCGACATCACCCTGGACCTCGCCGAGCACCGCATCGGCGTGATCGGGGCGAACGGATCGGGCAAGTCCACGCTCGCCCGCACCCTCAACGGCCTCGTCGTCCCCGACGCAGGCCGGGTGACGCTGGGGGAGTGGGACACCCGGCGCCACGCCAGGCACATCCGCCGCAGGGTCGGGTTCGTCTTCTCCGACGCCGCCAACCAGATCATCATGCCCACGGTCGCCGAGGACGTGGAGATCGGGCTGCGCTCCCGCAGGCTGGGGCGCGAGGAGACGGCCCGGCGGGTCGACGCCCTGCTGGAGCGCTACGGCCTGGCCGGGCACCGCGACCACCCCGGCCACCTGCTCTCCGGCGGCCAGAAGCAGCTGCTGGCCCTGGCCTCGGTCCTGGCCACCGAACCCGAGATCCTCGTCTGCGACGAGCCCACCACCCTGCTCGACCTGCGCAACACCCGCATGGTCCACCGGGTGCTCGACACCCTGGAGCAGCAGGTCGTCCTGTTCACCCACGACCTCGACCTGCTCGGCTCCTTCGACCGGGTCCTGGTGGTCGACGAGGGCCGGATCGTCTTCGACGGCCCGCCCGCCGACGCCGTCGACCACTACGTGAAGCTCATGGACGACCGCCTCCTGGACGACCGGTGAACACGCTCGGCCTCTACATCCCCGGCGACGGCCTGCTGTACCGGTTGAGCGCGGGCACCAAGCTCGCCGGGCTGCTCGCCGTCTGCGTCGCGGTCATCGCCCTGGCGCACCCGTGGGTGTCGGTGGGGCTCCTGGCGGGCGCGGTCCTGCTGTACCCCGCGGTGGGGCTGCCCTTCCGGCGGGTCCTCGGGGTGCTGCGCGGACTGTGGCCGTTCCTGCTGGCGATCGGGCTGTTCCAGGCGGTCTTCGGCGACCCCCTGACCGCGGTCCGGCTGTGCTCCCAGCTGCTGGGGCTGGTGGTGCTGGCCAACGCGGTCACCCTCACCACCCGGGTCCGCGAGATGCTCGACCTGTTCGAGCGCCTGGCCCGGCCGCTGGCCCGGTTCGGCGTCGCCCCCGAACGCGTGGCCCTGGTGCTGGCGCTGACGATCCGCTCCATCCCCATGGTCGCCGCCGCCTGGCGCGCCGCCGTCGAGGGCTACCGCGCCCGGGGCCTGTCGGGGCGCCCGTACCTGCTGGTCACCCCGCTGATCGTCCAGCTGTTCCGGATGGCCGAGGCCACGGGCGAGGCCCTGGTGGCCCGCGGCATCGACGAGGACGCCGGTGCCTGAGCCCGCGTTCCCGCCGAGGAAACGCCGTCTCACGGCCGTGTTACGTCCGTACCGATTCCGTATCGGCCCTCGGGACAGAGGGATTCGAGCGGGATAATGGGTGCACCAAGTCACTGAGCGACGTTCGATGAACCGGTGATCGTGTGCCCCGGCGCCTCCCCGCCGACATCCCCCCGTTCCCCCGCGGCCTGAGCACCCTCCTGGTGGCCGCCCTCGCCCTCCTCCTGGCCGTGTCCCCGTCCGCTCCCTCCGGGGTCCTGCCCGAGGCGGCCCCGGCGCTCGCGCGCGCGGTGCCGGCCGGGGGCCTGCGGCCGCAGGCCCTCCTCCCGCTCGTGACCGCGCCCGCCACCGGCGGGGCCGTGCTCACCCCGGAGCGCTACGAGGAGCTGGACGCCCGCGTGGCGCGGACCATCGCCGACAGCGGGGCCCGCGCCGGGATCGCCGTCCAGGACCTGCGCACCGGCGCGACGTTCAGCCACGGCGCCCAGGAGGGCTTCGCCACCGCGAGCGTGGCCAAGCTGATGATCACCGCCATGCTGGTGCTGCACGCCCGGGACGAGGGGCGCGAGCTCACCGCGGCCGAGCGGTCCCAGGTCGAGGCCATGATCCGCTACAGCGACAACGACGTCGCCAACGGGCTCTACGAGAGGATCGGCTACAACCCGGGCTTCGCCGAGGGGGCCGAGCGGCTCGGGTTCACCGGGACCGAGCCCCACCCGAACGGCGTGTGGGGCGGCACCCTGACCACGCCCGCCGACCAGATCCGGCTGCTGCGCGCCCTGTACACCGAGGAGGGGCCGCTCACCGCCGACGAGCGCGCCCACATCCGCGGCCTGATGGAGACGGTCGCCCCGGAACAGGCCTGGGGCGTGTCCGCCGCGGCCGGACCCGGGGACGTCGTGGGCCTGAAGAACGGCTGGACGCCCCGCGAGTCCGACGGCGGCCGCTGGCTGGTCAACAGCGTCGGCTACGTGGCCGGGCCCGACCGCCAGTACCTCATCGCGGTCATGTCCGAGGGCAGCCGCGACTACACCTCGGGCGTGGCCCTGACCGAGGAGCTGGTCACCACGGTCACCTCGGCCCTGGAGGACCCGCCGGGCGGACACCCGGCGGGCCGACCGGGACGCTAGTCGAGGGGGCCGCCGGCCACGTAGAGGACCTGGCCGGAGACGAACCCGGAGTCCTCGGAGGTGAAGAAGGCCACCGCGTTGGCGATGTCCTCGGGCAGGCCCACCCGCCGGACCGGGATCTCCGCCTCCTTGAACTTCTTCATGTCGTCGTAGGAGATGCCGATCCGCTCGGCGGTGGCGCGGGTCATCGCGGTCTCCACGAAGCCCGGGGCGACCGCGTTGACGGTGACGCCGAACTTGCCCAGCTCGATCGCCAGGGTCTTGGTGAAGCCCTGCAGGCCCGCCTTGGCGGCGGAGTAGTTGGCCTGGCCGCGGTTGCCCAGCGCCGAGGAGCTGGACAGGTTGACGATCCGGCCCCAGTTCTGCGCGGTCATGTGCGCCTGGGCGGCGCGGCTCATCAGGAAGGAGCCGCGCAGGTGCACGTTCATGACGGTGTCCCAGTCCGAGGCGGACATCTTGAACAGCAGGTTGTCGCGCAGCACACCGGCGTTGTTCACCAGGATCGACGGTGCGCCCAGGCGCTCGGCGACGGTGTCGACGGCCGCGGTGACCTGGTCCTCGTCGGCGACGTCGCAGCCGACGGCCAGGGCGGTGCCCCCGGCGGCGGTGATGCGGTCGACGACCTCCTGGGCGTCGGACTCCTTCAGGTCCAGCACGGCGACGGCCCGGCCGTCGGCCGCCAGGCGCTCGGCGGTGGCGGCGCCGATACCACGGGCCGCTCCGGTCACAATGGCCACACGAGGCGTTGCGGACATGGGTTACCTCCAGAATTCACGTGGTGGGCGCGGGGGAATCCTATCGACATTCCTACCGGTCGGTAAGCGGCCGGGGGGCCTTATCCGGTCCCTTCCCGGACGGGCCCGCACGCCGCCACCTGGGCGTCCCCGAGCCGCGGAAAGAAGTGCGCCATCGGGTCCCCCCGTTTTCCTGCACACCGCCCCCGCTTGGCCTACGATGTCTGCAAGGCCAGGATGCACGTGCATTCGATCCGTGCAGCAGCACGCGCCCGACCTGCTCGGGGAGGAGTGGAAGGCATGGAGTGTGCGGAGGCGGTCATGGAGCCCGCCGGAGGTTGGTGGCTCAGGGTCCTCACCCACGGCTCCCGGCGCTGGAACACGCCCCTGTGCGGGGACCGGCACGACGCCGTCACGTGGACCTTCGCGCCGCGCCCCCACTCCGTGTCGGCCGCACGCGAGATTTCCGACGCCCTGCTCCGGGAATGGGGTATGGGGCACTTGTCCCCCGATGTCTCCGTGGTCGTTTCGGAATTGGTCACCAATGCGGTACGCCATGGCGGGCCGCTGGTCTCGACCGGGCCGGGCGGCGGGGGTATTCAACTCTCCCTGATGAGAAGCGGCCGTGAATTCATCTGCGCGGTTCGCGACGGCGGAGATCGGCTGCCGCGCAGAAGGAGGTCCGACCCGACCATGGAGGGTGGCCGGGGACTTGCCTTGGTGAGCGCCTTCGCGCGAGAGTGGGGTGTGATTCCCACTCCCCCCGGGGGAAAGTTCGTTTGGGCGCAATTCGTGTGAACCGCCGGTGCCGGGCCGGCGTCCTTCGCACCGCCCCCGAGCGGACCGGATCCGCGGAGTGGCGGGGACCGGAGGAGCCGACCCCGGTACCGCGATCACATCGGCTATATCGTGTACCCGGGTGTCCCGCGCAGCGGACGCCCGTTGCGGGAATGACAGGGAGGCGGCGAACGTGGATATCGCTCGATTGCGCAAGGGGAGCGGCCCCACCGTGCGTCGCATGCTGCTCGGCCAGGAACTGCGCAGCCGACGCGAACAGCGTGGTATCAGCCGGGAGGACGCCGGGGCGCGGATTCGGGCTTCGGCGTCGAAGATCAGTCGCATGGAACTCGGCCGGGTCGGTTTCAAGCTGCGCGATATCGAGGACCTCCTGAAGTTGTACGGCACCGACCGCCGCACGATCAAGGAAATGCTCGAAGTCGCGAAGGAATCCAACAAGCCCGGATGGTGGAAGGACTACGGCGACTCCCTCCACAAGTGGCTGACCCAGTACATCGGGTTCGAGGAGGCCGCCGACCAGATCCGCATCTACGAGTCGCAATTCGTCCCGGGCCTGCTGCAGACGGAGGAGTACGCCCGCGAGATCATCTTCGGCGGCGTCGACGCCCCCGACACGGTCGCCGAGCAGCGGCTGGCGGCGCGGCTCAAGAGACAGAAGCGGGTCGAGACGGACGAGGGCATGCGCATGTGGGTCGTCCTCGACGAGGCGGCGGTCCGCCGCCCCATCGGCGTGGGCATCCGGGGCCTGGGCGTGATGCGCCGCCAGATCGAGCACCTGATCCGGCTCAGCACGGAGAAGGACAACATCACCATCCAGATCATCCCCTTCTCGGTGGGCGCGCACGCCGCCGAGGCGGGCTCGTTCACGCTGCTGCGCTACTCCGACTACGAGCTCGCCGACATGGTGTACCTGGAGCAGCTGCACGACGGCGAGCTCAACGACCGCCCGAACGTGGTCGAGGCCTACACCAAGGCGATGACCAGGCTGAGCGTCTCGGCGGCCACCCCCGACGAGAGCCTGGAGATGCTCCGGTCCATCCTCGCCGACTTCACCGAGGCCGACGAAGGCCCCGACGGCGAGGCGGCCGGCCTGGGCTGACCCCGTCGGACCCCGCAGCGGCACCCCCGAGCCGGCCCGCCGAAGCGGCCGGAACGGCACACGGCCGAAGGACCCCGTCCCCCGACGGGGTCCTTCGGCGTTCCGCGCGGTCTCTTTCGCGGTGTGCCCGGGGCGTCCGCCGCTCTCCGGACGGGGCCGTTCCACGCCTGCGCGGGGGGTCCCACCCCTGGGGTGCGACCCCCCGCCCGTGGCCTGGAGGGAGAGCGGTGCGGCCTCAGCCCAACAGGTTGTCGAAGTCCCCGTCCTTGGCGCCCAGGATGAGGCAGTCGATCTCCTCCTGGGTGTAGACCAGGGCCGGGCCGGCCGGGAAACGGGAATTGCGGACGGCGATGGAGCCGTCGGCCAGGCGGGCCATCTCGACGCAGGCGCCCTGGGAGTTGCTGCGCTTGGCCTTCTGCCAGGCGGCCTCGGTCAGCTCGGTCGCGTTGATGCCGTTGTACGGGGTCATGCCCACTTCTCCTTCGGAGTCACTCGAGGGGATGTGCCGTGCGCCTGCACTGCCAAATGCACGTGCAAGAGCATTGGCACGTTCATAAGCATAGCGTGACCCTCGCCACTTGTCCGAGAGTTAGCCATCCTGAGTCCCACGTGATACACGGGGCGCCCGACCAGGGGTCTTCTCCATGGCGAACCGTGCGAACACGGACACGGCTCCCCGGCGCGCAGCACGACGCGGCCCCGCCGGACGCCTCGGGGGCGTGTCCGGCGGGGCCGCGCGGAGAGCAGGGGTCAGGAGCAGACCAGGGCGGCCCGGAGCGCCTCCAGGTTCCCGCGCATGATCGATGGGTAGTCGTCGCCGGGGGAGGCGTCGGTGACCCCCTCCAGCGGGTCGAGCACCTCGACCGCCGCGCCGGTCTCGCCGGCGATGGTCTGAGCGGTCTCCTCGGGCATGAGCGGCTCGGTGAAGATCGTGGTGACCCCGTGCTCCTTGACGAAGTCGGCGATCTCCGCGATCTGGGTGGGGGAGGGCTCGCTGTCGGGGTCGACCCCGGAGATGCCCACCTGCTCCAGGCCGTAGTGCTCGGTCAGGTACGAGAAGGCGGTGTGGCCCACCACGACCTCGTTGTGCTCGCAGGAGGCCAGGCCGTCCTCGTACTCCTGGCCGATCGCCTCCAGTTCGGCGGTCACCGCCTCCGCGTTGGCGGTGTACTCGGCGGCGGCCTCGGGGTTCAGCTCTCCCAGCCGCTCGCCCAGGGCGCCGGCGACCTGGGACATGAGGTCCACGTCGAGCCAGAAGTGCGGGTCGAGGTCGCCGTGGTCGTGGCCGTCGCCCCCGGCCCCCTCCTCGGCGTGCTCCTCCTCGGCGTGGGCGTCCTCCTCGTGCCCGTGCGCGTCCTCCTCGTGCCCGTGGGCCTCCTCGCCCCCGTGCCCGTCGTCCTCCCCGTGCTCGTGCCCGCCCTCCCCGGCCGGGTGCAGCTCGACCACGTCGGCCACGTCCAGGGCGCGGTCGGACGCCTCCTGCTCGACGGCCTCGTCCACCGCGGGCTGTAGCCCGGCCACGTAGAACGCGAGGTCGGCCTCGGTGAGCTCGCCGATCTGGCGGCCGGTCAGCTCCAGGTCGTGGGGCTCCATGCCGGGTTCGGTCAGCTGGACCACCGCCACGCCGTCCCCGCCGACCTCGCGGGCCAGCCACTCCAGGGGGTAGACCCCGGTGACCACGGTCAGGTCGGCGTCGGCGGGGTCGGGGCCCTCCCCGCCGGCGGGGGAACCCTGGCCACCGCAGGCGGTGGCCGTCATCAGTGCCACCGCGGACAGGGCGGCGGTTCGCAGGATCGTACGCATGGGACCATCATCGGGAAAATGAAAATGGTTGTCAATTTGACCCTTATGTCCGGCCCCGGTCCCCGCTCAGGTGACCTCGGCGAAGCGCTCCACGTCGTCGGTCCGCCCGGCCACCACGATCACGTCGCCCTTCTGCAGCACGGTCTCCTCGGTGGCGTAGGTGAAGGCCGAGTGGAGGCGCTTCACGGACACCACCGTGATCCCGTACTTCTGGCGCACCTTCGTCTCGCGCAGCGGCTTGCCCAGCAGCTCCTTGGGCGCCTTCGTCTTGCCCAGGGAGAACCCCTCCTCGAGCTCCACGTAGTCCAGCATGCGGCCCGACACCAGGTGGGCGACGCGCTCGCCCATGTCGTGCTCGGGCAGGACCACGTGGTGGGCCCCCACCTGTTCGAGGATGCGGCCGTGGCGCCTGCTGATCGCCTTGGCCCAGATGTCGGGCACGCCCATGTCGACGAGCTGCGACGTGGCCAGGATGCTCTCCTCCAGGTGGGTGCCGATGGCCACCACCGCGCGCTGGAACTGGGGCGCGCCGACCTGCCGCAGCGCCTCGTCGTCGGTGGCGTCGGCGATCACGGTGTGGGTCAGGGCGTCGGCGTAGGCCTGGACGAGGCGGGGGTTGGAGTCGACGCCCAGCACCTCCCAGCCGTGGTTGACCAGTTCCAGTGCGAGGGAGCTGCCGAAGCGGCCCAGCCCGATGACCAGAATGCGCTTGTCCCTGAGTTTCGTCTGTTGGGGCATGTGGGTGCTCCTAGAGGATTCGTGGTCAGCCGATGATCGGGCGGGCCTCGGCGAGATCGTAGCGGCGCTTGCGTTCGCGGAAGGCGATCGCCGTGGCGAAGGTGACCGGTCCGATGCGGCCCGCGGCCATGAGGAAGGTGACGAAGATCTGGGCCCACGGGTCCAGCTGAGGGGTGATCCCCGTGGAGAGCCCGACCACCCCGACGGCCGACACGACCTCGAAGAGGGTGTCCATGAAGCTGAAGGGTGTGGTGTGCAGGAGGATCACCGTGCTCACCGCGACCACGGTCATCGACAGGAACGTCAGGCTCAGCGCCTGCCGGATGACCTCGGGCGCCAGCCGGCGGCCGAACACGTGGACCCGGTCGTGCGCCCGGACCTCGGACCACACCACCAGGAAGAGGACGGCCAGGGTGGCGACCTTGATCCCGCCCGCGGTCCCGGCGCTGCCGTTGCCCACGAACATCATCATGACGGTGAGCAGCAGGGTCGAGTCGTACATCGAACCGGTGTCCGTGACGTTGAACCCGCCGCTGCGCGGCATCACCCCGTGGAAGACCCCGTCGGTGATCTTGGCCCACCAGTCCAAACGGCCCAGGGTGAGCGGGTTGTTCCACTCCATGACGATCACCAGCACGATGGTGATGAGGAAGAGGGCCGCGCTGGTGGTGACGGTGATCTTGGTGTGCAGGCTCCAGGTCTGCGGGGTCCGGTAGCGGCGGCGCAGCTCGATCAGCACGGGGAACCCGACGCCGCCGAGGATGACCGCGGAGGCGAGGGGGAACAGGATGAACGCGTCCCCGGAGAAGCGCGTCAGGCTGTCCCCGTACAGGGACAGCCCGGCGTTGTTGAAGGCCGAGACCGAGTGGAAGACGCCCGAGTAGAGGGCCTCCCAGAAGGCCATGTCGTAGCCGAGCCACATCCTCGGGAGGACGAGCGCCAGGACGGCGCCCTCCAGGATCAGGCTCACCTTCAGCACCCGGGTCGCGATGCCCCGGACGTCCCCGACCGCCAGGGCCCGGTTCTCCGCCTGCACGTTCAGCTCCATGCGCAGGCTGAACCTGTGGATGATGGCCACGCCCATCAGCGAGGCCAGGGTCATGATCCCCAGTCCGCCGGTCTGGATCATCACAAGGATGACGAGGTGGCCGAAGAACGAGAGCTGGTCGCCGATGTCGATGACGCTCAGGCCGCACACGGCCAGGGCCGACGTCGCGGTGAACAGGGCCTCGGTGAAGGTGAGGGGCTCGCCCGTGGCCGCGAACGGGGTCATGAGCAGGAGCGTCCCGAGCAGGTCCACGACGAAGAAGATCAGGACGAATGCCCGGGCGGGCTTGCCCCAGGCGTTCTTGCGGTGGTGGACGGGCCCGCTGTCGAAGCCGGTGTGGCGCCGGCGCGGAGTCAGCCGCACGCGGAGGTCCCGCAGCGCGGCGGCGCTCCGGGACATCCGGGTCGTGAAGGCTCTCAGGGCTTGCCTCATGTCCTCGTCATTCCACCGCTTCGTGCAGGTCACCGTCGTTCGACCCGAACGATTGTGCCAGCAGGGGGCGACCGGTCCGTCCCAGGGTGGGACGGGCGAGGATGTGTCGCCGTTCCCCGTCAGTCGTGGCGTGCGCCCTCGTGGTCGGCGTGCCCGGGCGGCTCCAGTTGGAGGGTGGAGTGCTCGACGTCGAAGTGCCCGGCCAGGCAGGCGTGGAGTTCGTCCAGGGTGCGCCCGCAGTCGCGCAGCCGTTCCTCGGGGACCACCACGTGCGCCGACATCACCGGTACCCCGGAGGTGATGGTCCACACGTGCAGGTCGTGCACGTCGACCACGGCCGGGTGGTCGAGCAGGTGTCCGCGCACCTCGTCCAGGTCCATGCCGCGCGGCGCGGACTCCAGCAGGATGTGCACGGCCTCGCGCAGCAGCGACCAGGCGCGGGGCACGATGATCGCGGCGATGAGCAGCGAGACGACGGTGTCGGCCTGCGTCCAGCCGGTGAGCCAGACGACGAGGCCGCCGACGATGACGCCGACCGAGGCCAGGGCGTCGCTGACGACCTCCAGGTAGGCGCCCTTGACGTTGAGGCTCTCCTTGGCGCCCGAGCGCAGCACCAGCGCGCCGACGATGTTGGCGACCAGGCCGACGGCGGCGACCACGACCATGCCGGGGCCGGACACCTCGGCGGGGGAGCGCAGCCGCTCGACGGCCTCCACGACGATGAACGCGCACAGGACGAACAGCACCAGGGCGTTGACGGCGGCGGCGAGGATCTCGGCCCGCTGGTGGCCGAAGGTGCTGCGCCCCCGGGCGGGGCGGGCGGCGATCCACACGGCGACCAGGGCCAGCGCCACCCCGAAGGAGTCGGTGACGGTGTGCCCGGCGTCGGCGAGCAGGGCGAGGCTGCCGCTGAACGCTGCGCCCGCGACCTGGACGACGGCGACGCCGAGCATGAGCGCGAGGACGAGCGCGAGCCGTCCCCGGTTGGCCGCGCCCGCGGTGTGTCCGTGGCCATGGCCGTGGCCGTGTCCGGCGCCCATGGGTCCCCCTTCTCGTGTGCGTGCTCCCGCGTGCGTGCGCACGTCGGTTCAGTCACCACTGTTTATACAGTCTGCGCTGTCTATACAGCAAGCTATGTACAATGGTTTTCATGTTGACCTCCGAGCAGCGCCTCTCCGCCATCCACCGGCTCGGCCGCGCCCTGTCCGACCCGACCCGCTGCCGCCTCCTGCTGGCCCTGCTCGAGGGGCCCGGCTACCCCGCCGACCTGGCCGAGCACCTGGGCCTGACCCGCCAGAACGTCTCCAACCACCTGGCCTGCCTGCGCGACTGCGGACTGGTGCGCACCCACGCCCACGGCCGCCGGGTCGCCTACGAACTGGTCGACTCCTCCCTCGCCCACGCCCTGGAGGACCTGCTGCGCGTCGTCTGGGGCACCGGGCGCCCCCACGAGGCCCCCGGCGACGACGCCGGGCGGGACGCCGGGGCCGAGCGCCGCGCGGGCTGACCCGTCCGGCGCACCCGCCTCCCGCGTTGCCCGGCTCCCCCATAGCGCGTTCCCGCCGCCGTTGTTGCGGATGACCGGAACCTGCCACTGTGATGCCCGTTACAGGGGTCCGGGGGTGGTGGAGCGTGATGAAGTCCCATGTCCCGCCGGGGAATCTCCGACTTCTGTCGGATGTCCCTAACTTTGGTCAGGGGCCGACCCTGACAGAAGACTGACGCGTCCCTGAAAGCCCCCCGATCCGCGTCCGAGGACGAGAAGTCCCGATATAACGCGACGTATCGTGGGGAGGCGCCCGGCGGATGCAATGCCCGGCGGAGCACCCGGGGGACGGGACGGTCCCGCGGGCGGATCCCGCCCGGACGAGGGCGGCACGCCTTCGACGGCATCCCCACCACACGACTTCGAGGACCGACCGCCGCCCGGCGGCGACGACCCGGCGCACACCGCGCCGACCGGTCCAACGTCCGCAGCGAGTAGGAGCGAGAACCTCTCATGTCCAGATCGGCTTTCAGGACCCCGCACGCGGGCTCCCCCCGCACGGAAGGGGCGACCGGATGAACCGCCTCGCGGTCATGTCGCTCAAGAACCGGGCGCTGGTACTGCTCATCACCCTGGCCGTGCTCTTCTTCGGCGTGCTCGCCGCCGGAGCCGCCAAGCGGGAGCTCTTCCCGCAGATGTCCCTGCCGATGGTGATGGTCACCGGCACCTACCAGGGCGCCTCCCCGCAGGTCGTGGAGAACCAGGTCACCGTGCCGCTGGAGCAGGCCGTCCAGAGCGTCGCGGGGGCCACCACCGTCACCTCGACCTCCAGCAGCGGGACCGCCCAGGTCACCGTCGAGTTCGACTACGGCGCCGACCAGGACGACCTGGTCCGCCAGACCCAGATCGCGGTCGACCAGGTCGCGGGCATGCTGCCCGAGGACGTCGAGACCAGCGTCATGTCCTTCAGCCTCGACATGATGCCCGTCGTCATGCTCGCCGCGGGTGCCGAGAACGGCGACGACCAGGGCATGGTCGAGCCGCTGGAGACCCACCTCATCCCCGAGTTGGAGTCCGTCGAGGGCGTCCGCTCGGCCACGATCACCGGTGCGATCTCCTCCGACCTGGTCATCACCCCGGACGAGGACGAGATGGCCGAGGCGGGCCTCACCGCGCAGGACATCACCCAGGCCCTCCAGGGCAGCGGGCAGCTGGTGCCCGGCGGCGACGTCGACTCCGACGGCCGCACGCTCAACGTCACCACCGGCGCCCAGTTCACCTCGGTCGAGCAGGTCGAGGACATCTGGATCCGGCCGGCCGCCCCGGAGGCCGGCGCCACCTCGGCCATGCCCGGCGCGCCCCCGGCCGCCCAGCCCGAGCCCGTCCGCCTCTCCGAGGTCGCCGACGTCGAGCTGGTCCGCGACGAGGCCACCACCCTGGCCCGTGTCAACGGCGACCCGAGCGTCGGCGTCATGATCATGAAGACCCCCGACGGCAACACCGTCGAGGTCTCCGAGGGCGTCCAGCGCGTCCTCGACGAGCAGGCCGACGTCCTCGGCGACGACATCGAGATCAGCGTGGTCTTCGACCAGGCCCCCTACATCAACGAGTCCATCCTCGCGATGCTCGAAGAGGGCGGCATGGGCCTGGCGGCCGCCGTGATCGTCATCCTCGTCTTCCTGCTGTCGATCCGCTCCACCCTGGTCACCGCGGTGTCCATCCCGGTGTCGGTGCTGATCGCCTTCCTGGGCATGCAGGCGTTCGGCTTCACCCTGAACATGCTCACCCTCGCGGCCATCACGATCTCCATCGGCCGCGTCGTCGACGACTCCATCGTGGTCCTGGAGAACATCCGCAGGCACCTGGACTACGGCAAGGAGAAGATGGAGGCGGTCAAGACCGGTGTCCGCGAGGTCGCGGGCGCGGTGGTCTCCTCCACCCTCGCCACCGTCGCGGTGTTCCTGCCGCTGGCCTTCGTCGGCGGCATGGTCGGCGAGCTCTTCATGCCGTTCGCGGTCACCGCCAGCCTCGCCCTGCTCGCCTCGCTGATCGTGTCGATCACCATCATCCCGGTGCTCTGCTACTGGTTCCTCAAGCCGCGCGACATCGGCGACGCCACCCAGGAGGAGATCGAGCGCGAGGAGACCGAGCGCGAGCTGCGCAGCCCGCTGCAGCGCGCCTACATGCCGGTCATCCGGTGGATCACCACCAAGCGCAAGCAGGCCACGATCGTCACCCTGGTCGCCTCCGCGGTCATCTTCGGCGGCACGGTCTACATGGCCGGCCAGCTGGAGACCGACTGGATGGGCCAGTCGGAGGAGAACACCTACGCCCTCAGCCAGGAGCTGCCCCCGGGCACCTCCCTGGAGGAGGCCGACGCCGAGGCCGTCAAGGTCGAGGAGATGCTCGCCGGGTTCGCGTGGGTGGAGTCGTACCAGACCAACGTGGGCGGCAACGCGATGGCCGGCCCGTTCGGCGGTGGCGGCGCCTCGCAGATCGACTACACGATCACCGCGGACCCCGACACCGACCAGGAGCGCAACCGCGAGGTCCTGCGCGACTCCCTGGAGGACCTGGACACCGACTACGAGCCGACCATGAGCGCCATGGGCGCGATGGGCGCCGGCTCCGGCATCGAGGTCCGGGTGACCGCCGACGACCAGGAGGTCCTGGCCGAGGCCGCGGACCTGGTGGAGGAGGAGCTGCGGGGGATCGACGGCGCCGCCGACGTCGTCAACGGCATCTCCGCCACCCAGCCCGCCATGGAGGTCCGCGTCGACGGTGAGAAGGCCGCCGAACTGGGCCTGACCGAGGCCGCCGTGGGCGGCCAGGTGAGCGCCGCGTTCAACGGGCAGAACACCGGGACCGTCACCGTCGACGACAGCCGCCGCGACATCGTGGTCCGCGCCGTCGAGGCCCCGACCACCGTCGAGGAGCTCGAGGAGCTGGTGGTCGTCTCGCCGACCGCCGGGCCGGTGGAGCTGTCCGAGGTCGCCGACGTGGTCGAGGTGGAGCAGCCGCCGCAGCTCACCCGCATCGACGGCATCACCAGCACCACCGTCGAGGCCAGTGTCACCGCCTCCGACCTGGGCGCGGTCAGCGCCGAGATCACCCAGGCGCTCGACACGATGGACCTGCCCCAGGGCGCCACCGCCACGCTGGGCGGTGTCAGCCAGGAGCAGAGCGAGGGCTTCATGCAGATGGCCCTGGCCATGCTGGCCGCCGTGGTCATCTGCTACCTCATCATGGTCGCGACCTTCAAGAGCCTGCTCCAGCCGTTCATGCTGCTGATCTCGATCCCGTTCGCGATCACCGGCTCGCTGGCACTGCTGCTCGTCACCGACACGGCGCTGGGAATCGCCGGCCTGGTCGGCATGCTGATGCTCATCGGTGTGGTCATCACCAACGCCATCGTCCTGATGGACCTCATCAACCAGAACCAGAACCGGGGGATGCCGCTCACGGAGGCGATCGTGGAGGGTGCCCGGCACCGTCTGCGCCCGATCCTCATGACGGCCCTGGCCACCGTCGCGGCCCTGACCCCGATGGCGCTGGGCATCACCGGCGGCGGCGCGTTCATCTCGGCCCCGCTGGCGCTCGTGGTGATCGGCGGCCTGGTGACCTCGACCCTGCTGACGCTGATCCTGGTCCCCGTCCTCTACCAGCTGGTGGAGTGGGGCAAGCAGCGCCGGGCGGCCCGCAGGGCCTCCCGCGAGGAGCTGCGCCGCTCCAAGCGCGCGGCCGCCTCCGCGTTGGCGCGCGAGAAGGAGACCGTCGGCTGACGCTGGGAATCTCCAGGTGAGAGGGCGTCCCGTGCTCCGGCGCGGGGCGCCCGTCGCCGTTCCGGCCCCGGGGACGGGGCAGCGGTGGCATGCTGTGACCGGAGCGTTGGTTTGTGTCATCGGCGCGGGAACGGCAGGCTGCGATACATGACGGAAACGCAGAAGAAGTCACTCGACGATCTCGTTCGGGAGGAACTGGGCGCCGAGCCCTCCCAGGAGGCGAAGGACTACGCCCGCCTCCTCTACGAGCGCTACCGGCTGCCGGAGGCGCCCGCGGCCGCGGGGGAGGGGACGGCCCCCGAGGAGGACACCGCGACGGGCGGGTGACCCCGGGTCACCCGTCCTCGGCGGTCTCGTCCCACACCAGCTCGAACCAGACCTGGCGGCCCATGCCGTCGCCGCGGGGCTCGCTGCCCCACTTGCTGGAGAGCGCCTCGACCAGGTCCAGGCCCCGGCCGTGCTCGGCCGTGTCGTAGGGGTCCCGGTGCTGGGGTCGGGGCGTCTCGTTCAGGTTCCCCAGGTCGCGCACCTCCACCCGGGCCCAGCCCGGGGCGCGGTGGACGCTGACCTCGAACTTGCCGGTGGAGCGCCCCGAGGCGCTGTGTGTGATGGCGTTGGTCGCCAGTTCGCTGGTCAACAGCGTGGCGGTGGTGGGATCGGGGCAGTCGGCCAGCTGTCGGGCGACGAACCTGCGCGCGTACGCGATCTGGCTCGGCAGACCGGGGAAGCGGCGTCTGGCGGATCTGTTGTGCTCTTCCATTGCCGGACCACATACGGGAGGAGAGGAGTCGACGCTCGCGGCCCGCTCCGGGACGGGCGCACCGCGCACACCGAGGTGGACGAGGGGGTCGTGGGGTGCTGCTGCGGTCATGTGCTGTTCACTCCACGGTGTGTTCTCGGAGGACAGGGCGGAGCAGCGCCTGCCCCTCGGTGTCGCGTCCATGCCCGGAACGGGTCACGGCGCGGGGCGGACACACGGGTCGAGGCCCCCGGGTACAGGGAGGGGTGCGGTGCCGCACGACCGGGCGCGCGGCGGGAGGGCGGCGGACGGGGTGCGGGGGAGGTCCGGGGCGAATGGTCGTGTCTGGTATCGGATGTGCCCCACGACACTGAAGGGCGTATTCGCGCATAGCATACGCTCCGTGCTCTTCCGGGGACCCGGCCGACCTGGCCGTGTCGGAACGACCCCTCTTGACCTGGTTAAAGAGGGTGTTCGGTCAGGGTATGCGACCGGTCAAGGCCGAGGTTCCGTGACTGGTGTGACTCAAGGGAATGAGTAACGATGCGGTAACGTAGTTGCGCTTTTCGTCCCATACCGGGGTCTTGCGCACTTCGGGGACTACCCGTCAAGGTAAGGGACATGGCCTCCCGCTCCCCCCTGCCGACCGGCCTCGGCGTCGAACTCGACCGCGCCGTGCGCCTCGCCGACGAAGGGCACCTCCTCGTCGGCGGCGACCCCACCCGCGCCGTCCGCCTGACGTCGCGACAGGTCAGCGGACTCATCAGGTGGATCAGCGGGGCACCGGTGCGCGACGCCGAAGAGGGCGCGACCGCCGCCGACCTCATCGCGGCCGGGCTCGCCCACCCGTCGCCCGCCACCATCCTCAACGGACGCCTTCGGGGCGGCCCTTCCCACCCGTCCTCGCGTCCGGTGGGGGAGCGGGGCGGTCCCACGGTGGACATCGTCGTGATCGACCGGGGCGCGGCGGGCGGACTGACCGCGACCCTGGACCGGCTCACCCGGCTCCACCCCGGAGCGGAGCCGATCGTCGTGGGCGCCACCGGGCCCGCCGCCCGGGCCGCCCGGGAGCGCGGCGCCCGGGTGCTGCCCATCCCCGTGGGCGGCGCCGCGGCCCGCGCGCTCGCCCTCACCGTCTCCGACGCCGAGCTCGTCGCCCTGGTCGACGCCGGCCACCTGCCGCGGCCGGGCTGGCTGGAGGCGTGCACCGGGCACTTCGCCGATCCCGCCGTCGCCGCCGTGCTGCCGCGCACGCTCGTCGACCTCCCGGCCTCCGGCGGGGAGGGCTCCGCGGCCGTCGCCGCCGTCGCCGCGGCCCGGGTGGGACCCGACCGCGGACCCGACCCGGCCCCCGTGCTGCCCTGGGGGCACGCCGCCCCCGGCCTCGCCCGCCCGGCCGGAGCCGACACCGGCGACCCGCTGGGCCCGGTCACCGCCCTGGTCCTGCGCCGCTCCGCGGTGGACCCCTCCCTCCTCGACCCGGCCCTGGGCGCGGCCGCCGAGCCCGCGCTGCTGTGGTCCCTGGCCGACCGGGGGCTCACCGTGCGCCACGAGCCCCGGTCCCGGGTACGGGTCCCGCCGCTCGCCGACCTCGGCGGCTACCTGCGGGCCTGCGCCGGGACCGGCGCTGCCGCGGCCCGGCTGGCCCGCCTGCGCGGCACCCGCGCGGCCGGCCCCGAACTCTCCCCGACCGGCGTCGCGGTCCTGGCCGCGCTGCTGGCCGGCCGACCGCTGTCGGCCGCCGCCCTGGCCGTCGCCGGGGGCGGGGTGCGGGTGGCGGCCCTGGCCGCCACCGGCGTGCCCGCGGACCGGACCGCCCCGGCGGTCGCGGCCGGGCTGGTGCGCCAGACCCGCGCCGCGTCCCGGGCCCTGAGGGGCGCCTGGTGGCCCCCGGCCGCTGCGGCCCTGACCCTGGGCGCCGTGCGGATCACCCGGGACCTGCGGTGCGGCCGCAGGCCCGCGGCGGCGACGGTGCTGGCCACGGCGGCCACCGCCGCGGCCCTGGTGGCGCCGCATCCGGCGGCCTGGCGGACCGCACGGGGCGCCGCCCCGGTCGACCCGCTCACCTGGACCGCGCTGGGGATCGCGGGTGACGCGGCCCGGGGCCTGGGGACCTGGTGGGGGATGGCGCGGTCGCGCAGCGCGGCCCCGCTCCTGCCCCGGGTGCGCCGTCCGGACTTCGCCGTGGCGCAGGCGGCCCGCGCACGGGACCCCGCTCGGGCTGAGGAGGGCTCACGCACCCTCGTTAGGTCCGGTTAAGTCCACTCACACTGGGTGATGTCCGCCGGTCCGGGGCATCGGAACCCCTTTCGCGGGTCCGGGCGCTCCCGGAGGCGAACAGGCGGCGGTGGTCCGGCGGAGCGGAAGCGTGTTTCCCCGGGGTGACAACTTGCTGTCTTTTGGTCGTATGATTGCCGGGTTTGTCGGGTTTCATGTAAACAGTGATGACGTATCGCCCGGTTCGGCGGGTGCGTCTCCGCAGCTCAGCGCGCTTTTCTAGCTGCGGGTGACGCACTCGTGACTTTCTGTGCAAAGATTGACAAATCGCCACGAGTTCACCGGGCAAAAGGGCTCCGTTGTCTTTTCTTGATGCACTGGTTACCGTCGAGTGTCTAGCGATGCCCCAGACTCTTGACATTCCGGTCACTGATCGTGAATCGGACGCAATTGTGTTTCGGCAGTCACCGGGAGTGACCCCCGCCGGTGGTAGTGGGATCACGGATGCTTAACAGGCCACCAGCCTCGCGGATCCGTGCCTCCTCCACCGGCGCTCTTGGCTACGACCGCCCTGTCAGCAGACCGCCGCGCCGGGCTCGGCTGTGAGGTTCGGAGAGAGTTTTGGGCAAGTTCCTGGTCAGACGACTGTTGAACTACGTCGTACTGATCTTCCTCGCGACGAGCTTCGCGTACCTGCTCGCCGCCGCCAATCTGTACCCGCGCGGCTACTTCGAGCAGATGCAGCCGCCGCCGACGGACGCGGTGATCAATGCTCAGCTCGACACCCTCAACCTGAACGACCAGACGCCCCTGGCGCAGCGGTACGTGACCTGGCTGAGCGGTGTCGCCCAGGGCGACTTCGGACAGACCATCCAGGGCAGGGACGTCACCCCGCAGATCTGGCTCAAGGCCGGTGTCACCCTGCGGCTGATCACGGTGGCCACCCTCCTGGGCAGCGCCCTGGGCATCGCCATCGGCGCCTACGCGGCCGTGCGCCAGTACCGGATGTTCGACAAGGCGGCGACCGTCGCCTCGTTCTTCGTGCTGGCCATCCCCACCGTCGTCATCGCGCTCAGCGTGCAGGTGTTCGCCACCGGGATCAACGAGGCCGTCGGCTTCCAGCTCTTCCTGTTCTCCGGCGAGTACTCGGCGGGCTTCCGCGGCAACGCATGGGAACTCCTGCTCAACCGGATCCACCACGCGATCCTGCCGACCTTCGTGCTCGCCGTCGCGCTCTTCGCCGCCTTCGCCCGCTACCAGCGCAACATGATGCTGGACGTCCTGGGCTCGGACTTCGTGCGCACCGCGATGGCCAAGGGGCTCACCCGGCGCAAGGCGCTGTTCAAGCACGCCCTGCGCACCGCGCTGATCCCGACCATCACGTACTTCACCTTCACCTTCGGCGTGATGGTCTCCGGCGCGACCTTCACCGAGAAGATCTTCGGATGGCACGGGATGGGGGCCTGGCTGATCGACGCGATCTTCCAGCAGGACGTCCACATCGTGGCCGCGGCCTCCTGCTTCATGGCCGTGACGATCATGGTGGCGTCGTTCCTCTCGGACATCCTCTACGCCTGGCTCGACCCGAGGGTGCGGGTGTGACCGTGACAAGGAACCGCGCGTCCGCGCACACCCCGCCCCGCCAGTACGCCCCCGCTGCCATCGAGCTGGAGATCCGGTCATGAGCACCACCGAAACGAGCACGGAGCTCGGAAAGGCCCCGACCGTACCGCCGGCGCCCAACCGGGCCAAGGCCATCGTCGGCCAGCTCCTGGGCACCCCCCGGGTGATCATCGGGCTGGTCCTGCTGGCCCTGCTCGCGATCCTCGCCTTCGTCGGCCCGGCCATCAGCGGCTGGGAGGTCGGCGAGCGCGACTACACCGCCTTCCTGGACGGGCCCTCGGCCGAGCACTGGATGGGCACCAACAAGACCGGCCAGGACGTCTGGACGCAGTCCACCGCCGGCCTGCAGAAGTCGCTGCTCATCGGCCTGCTGGTGGCGCTGATGTCCACCGGCATCGCGGCCCTGGTCGGCGCCTTCGCCGGCTACTTCGGCGGCATCACCGACCGCGCCCTGATGTGGATCGCCGACCTGGCCCTGGTGCTGCCCAGCTTCGTCATCCTGGCCATCCTCGCCGAGCAGTTCGGCGGCAACGGGGGCTGGATCATGCTGGTGGTCCTGCTGGCCGCGTTCAGCTGGATGGTCACCTCCAAGATGATCCGCGGCATGACCATCTCCCTGCGGGAGCGGGAGTACATCCACGCGGCCCGGTTCATGGGCGTCCCCTCGCACAAGATCATCCTCCGGCACATCCTGCCCAACATGTCGTCGCTCCTCATCGCGGACGCCACCATCGCGGTCAGCACCGCGATCATCGGCGAGACCTCGCTGAGCTACTTCGGCTTCGGCGTCCAGATGCCGGACATCAGCCTCGGCGTGGTGATCGCCGACGGGTCCAGCTACGCCAACACCAGCTGGTGGATCTTCGCGTTCCCCACGGTGCTCCTGGTGATCCTGGTGCTCGCGGTGAACATGATCGGGGACGGGCTGCGTGACGCCCTGGACCCGCAGTCCAAGTCGCGCCGGTCCTAGGGGGGAAGCACACATGAGCGCACAGACCATCGAGAACACCGAGGCCGCCTCGGAACGCCAGGGCGACGAGACCCCGGTCCTGGAGGTCAGGGACCTCCACGTCACCTTCCGGGGGTTCAACGGCAACCCGGACGTGAACGCCGTGCGCGGCGTCAGCTACGCGGTCCGCCGCGGCGAGGTGCTCGGCATCGTCGGCGAGTCCGGCTCGGGCAAGTCCGTGTCGTCCATGGCGGCCATGGGCCTGCTGCCCGACCACGCCGTCATCACCGGCTCGGTCAAGCTGCACGGCGAGGAGATCCTGGGCCTGGACGACCGCGAGATGGCCACCCGCCGCGGCAAGGTCATCTCCATGGTGTTCCAGGACCCGCTGTCGGGTCTGACCCCCGTCTACACCGTGGGCGACCAGCTGTCCGAGGCCGTCCTGATCCACAACCCCAAGGCGTCCAAGGAGGAGGCCCGCAAGCGGGCCGTCCACCTGCTGGACCTGGTCGGCATCCCCAACCCCGAGGGCCGCTACCGCTCGTTCCCGCACGAGTTCTCCGGCGGTATGCGCCAGCGCGTCATGATCGCCATGGCGATGGCCAACGACCCCGACGTCATCATCTGCGACGAGCCGACCACCGCCCTGGACGTCACCATCCAGGCGCAGATCCTGGACCTGCTGCGCACCGCCCGCGAGGAGACCGGCGCGGCGATCGTCATGATCACCCACGACCTCGGCGTCGTCGCCGGGTTCGTCGACCGGGTGCTCGTCATGTACGCGGGCCGCCCCGTCGAGATGGGCACCGTCGACGAGATCTACTACGGCAGCCGCATGCCCTACACCATGGGCCTGCTCGGCGCCGTGCCCCGCATGGACCTGGAGCGCCAGGGCGCCCTCGTCCCCATCAAGGGGACCCCGCCCTCGCTGACCGCGCTGCCGCCCGGCTGCCCCTTCGCGCCGCGCTGCCCCATCGCCGAGCCCGAGTGCTCGCTGGCCGAACCCGACCTGCTCCCGGTGGGCGAGCAGCCCTCCGAGGCGCAGATCCGGGCCGCCCAGGAGGCGGGCGCCCCCGCCGAGGCCGCCGCCGTCGGCGACACGGGCGTCCAGCGGGTGGCCTGCATTCGCTCCGGCGAGATCGCCGAGAACGGCTGGACCGCCCAGGACATCTACCCCATCCCGGAGATCCCCGAGGTCCCCGCCGCCGCGGTGCGCCGCGAGGACCGGACCGAGATGCTGCGGGTCGAGTCGCTGATCAAGCACCACCCGCTCACCAAGGGTGCGGTGTTCAAGCGCCGGGTCGGCACCGTCTACGCGGTCGACGGCATCGACTTCGACATCCGCGAGGGCGAGACCCTGGCCCTGGTCGGCGAGTCCGGCTGCGGCAAGTCCACCACCCTCATGGAGATCATGGGGCTGGCCAAGCCTCAGGGCGGATCCGTCACCGTGATGGGGCGCGAGACCTCCAAGATCAGCGGCGCCGACCGGTTCGCCCTCCGCCGCGACATGCAGATCGTGTTCCAGGACCCGATGAGCTCGCTGGACCCGCGCATGCCGGTCTTCGACATCATCGCCGAGCCGCTGCGCACCCACCGGTACAGCGAGGCCGACACCACCGCCCGCGTCTACGAGCTGCTGGAGCTGGTGGGCCTCAACCTCGAACACGCCACCCGCTACCCCTCGGAGTTCTCCGGCGGCCAGCGCCAGCGCATCGGCATCGCCCGAGCCCTGGCCCTGGAGCCCAAGCTCCTGGTGCTCGACGAGCCGGTGTCCGCCCTGGACGTGTCCATCCAGGCGGGCGTGGTCAACCTCCTGGAGGAGCTCCAGGCCCGGCTGGGCCTGTCGTACCTCTTCGTCGCGCACGACCTGTCCGTGGTCCGGCACATCGCCGACCGCGTGGCCGTCATGTACCTGGGCCGGATCGTCGAGATCGGCGACACCGACTCGGTGTACACCCGGCCCGCACACCCCTACACCCAGGCGCTGCTGTCCGCGATCCCCATCCCCGACCCGGAGAAGGAGCGCGCGCGCACGCACATCGTCTTGGACGGCGACCTGCCCAGCCCCGCCAACCCGCCATCGGGTTGCAGGTTCCGGACCAGGTGCCAGAAGTTCGTCACCCTCTCCGAACCCGAACAGGAGCGGTGCATGAGCGTCGAACCGGCGCTGGAGGCCACCAATGGTGGCGACCAGGCGACCGCCTGCCACTTCGCGGAGCGGCGGTCGGTCCTCTAGACCCGTCCGGTTTCGATACGGCACGGGCCGACGCCGCCCCGCGCGTCGGCCTACCCATCCCCAGAGGAGGAATCCCCATGCGAATCGGGAAGGCGCGTTATCTCGCCCCCGTCGCGGCACTGGTCGTTGCGGCCAGCGCGTGCAGCAGCGGCGACGAGCAGTCGCCCGAGGAGGCCCAGCAGGAGAACGCCTCCCTCGAGGCGACCGACCTGAACCCGGCGCCCCGCGAGGAGCTGCAGGAGGGCGGCCAGTTCGTCTGGGCCCTCAGCGAGTACGAGGACCAGTACAACATGGTCCACATCCAGGGCAACAAGGCCGACGTCCGCCGCGTCATGGGCGCGATGATGCCCTCGATCACGCGCTTCCAGCCCGACGGCACCTACGAGCCGCGCGAGGAGTACGTGCTCGACTACGGGGTGAGCGAGGACGGCCTCACGGTCGACTTCACCCTCAACCCCGAGGCCACCTGGTCCAACGGCGAGCCCGTGACCTGGGAGGACTACGCCGCCATGGTCGCCGTCATCAACGGTGACGTCGAGGGCGAGTTCGAGATCCAGGGCGACGACGGCTACAAGTACATCGAGGAGGTCGTCCAGGGCGAGGACGAGTTCTCCTTCACCCTGGAGTTCTCCCAGCCGTACTCCGACTGGCCGGCCCTCTTCGACATTGTGTACCCCAAGGAGTACATGGAGGACGAGGAGCTGTTCGCCGAGGGCTACACCGAGGGCGAGGAGTTCATCACCGCGGGCCCGTTCGCGAACCCCGAGTTCGACGAGGTCACCCAGCGCATCACCGTCAGCCGCAACGAGGACTGGTGGGGCAACCCGGCGCTGCTCGACGAGATCATCTTCGTGAACGTGGCGATCGACGGCCAGGCCACCGCGTTCAACAACGGTGAGATCGACGGCTTCTACCTCGGCTACGACTCCGCGGGCTACCAGCTCCTCGAGGGCAAGGAGGGCGCGTACTTCACCCGCGCCGTCAACAACGGCCACCGCTTCGTCTCGGTGAACGCCGGCAGCGAGATCCTGGCCGACAAGAACGTCCGCCACGCCCTCGCCATGGGCATCAACCGCGACACCCTCGCCGAGGTCGCCCTGAGCCCGGTCGACTGGCCGATCACCGGCGAGGTCAACCGCCTCCTGCGCTCCAGCCAGCACGGCTACCAGGACAACAGCGGCGAGCTGGGCGAGTACAACCCGGAGCGGGCCCGCGAGCTCCTCGACGAGGCCGGCTGGACCCTGGAGGAGGGTGCGGAGTTCCGCACCAACGCCGACGGTGAGACCCTGACCCTCAGCTACGTCGCCTCCGACGACATGCAGCTGGCCAAGGACGAGGCCGACATCACCCGCGAGATGCTCGCGGAGATCGGCATCGAGGTCGACGTCCAGCACGTGCCGGGCAACGCCCTGTTCTCGGACTACATCATCCCGGGCAACTACGAGCTGGCCGCGTTCGTGCTCACCGGCACCAACCCGTACGCCACCAGCAGCGCCGGCAACTTCGGCGGCCCGTACGACGAGGCCGGCGAGGACTGGGGCAACAACACCAGCTTCCACTCCACCCCGGAGATCAACGACCTGTTCGAGGAGCTGGGCCAGGAGACCGACCCCGACCGGTACGCGGAGATCGCCAACCAGATCGACGCCGCCATCTGGGACGAGGTGCTGACCATCCCGATGTTCGAGCGCCCCGGCCAGTACGTCCTCAAGGACAACCTCCACAACTGGGGCGAGGTCGGCCTCGCGGGCGACTACGTCTACGAGGACATCGGCTGGGCCGCGGAGTAGTCCTCCCTCTGTGAGAAACGGTCACGGGCGGCCCTGACCCGCCGCCGGTGAACGTCCTCCGGGCGCCGGCCCCCTCGCGGGGCCGGCGCCCTCCTGCGTTCCGGGGCCCGTGCGGGCCGGGTTGGGACCGCGGCCCGTGCTGTGGCAAGGTGTGGATCGGATCCCCCCTCCACCCCCCGCCCCGCTCGCTGGAAAGCTCCCCATGACCGCACGTTCGCTCCTCGCCGTCGCGACGGCCCTGGCGCTCGGCGCCGCCCTGGCCGCCTGTTCCGGTGGGGAGGACCCCGCTCCCGCACCCGCCTCAGAGCCCGCCCAGGCCGGGGCGGCCTCCCCGGCGCCCGACACGGGCGACGAGAGCGCGGGCCCCTCGGCCCCGGCCTCCGACGACGGGGCGGCCGCCCCCGTCGGCTGGGCCGCCCAGCCGCTGGAACGGGACGGCGAGGAGTTCCCCGCGGTCACCGGCGGCGCCGCCGGCGAGACCGTCACCGCCACCGGCGCCGACGAGCTCGCCCGGCACCTGAGCGCCGAGGAGCCGCTCGTGATCGAGGTCTCGGGCGGCATCGACCTGGACGGGACCGTCGAGATCGGCTCCGACAAGACCCTCGTCGCCGCCGCGGGCGAGGGCGCCGAGCTGACCGGGGGGCGCCTGGCCGTGGACGGGGCGGCCAACGTCATCGTCAGCGGCCTGACCCTGGACACCGACGGCACAGCGGTGTCGGTGAGCGGCGGAGCCCACCACGTGTGGATCGACGGCAACACCCTGTGGGACGGCGGCGGCGACCCGCTCGTGTCCGTCACCGGCGGCGCCGACCACGTGACCGTCTCCCGCAACCACTTCCGCGACGCCGACGCGGCGCTGAGCATCGGCGGCCGCGAGGAGGAGCCGGGGGCGCTGCGGGTCAGCGTCCACCACAACCTCTTCGACGGCACCGAGACCCGCAGCCCCCGGGTCCGCGGCGGCGAGGTGCACGTGTTCAACAACCTGTACCGGGGCGACGCCGAGTACGGGGTGGAGTCGGGGTACGGCGCCGCCGTCCTGGTCGAGGGCAACTACTTCGACGGCTTCGGGATCTCCGTCCGGATCGACCCGGAGGAGCCCGGCGCCACCCTCACCCGCGACAACCTCCTGGTGGACACCGCCCAGCCCGAGCTCTTCGGCTCGGTCGACGACCCTCCCTACGCCTACGAGCTCGACGACACCGCCGACGTCCCCGACATCGTCTCCGCCACCGCCGGCGCCCCCCACTGACCCGCGCCGCCAACGTGAGCGCGCCCCGGCCCTGAGCAGCGACCGCGCCGCCGTATCCGTCTCCACTCCCTGCCGTCGGCGCCCGGGACCGGCGCGGCGTCCCGGTCCGCCGTCGGCGTGAGCGGGCCCGTCCGGGTCCCGCCCCGTGACCCTGGCACGGTGCTCCGGGCCCGCCGTCCCTCGGCGGCGCCCGGCCGGGCGGGTCCCGGTAGGGCGACCGGGTCCCGGCGGTCCCGCGGGCGGGCCGGGCCGGTCCCCGGCTGGGCCTCAGGAGGGCGGAGGGCCGTACTCGTAGAGCTCCTCCAGACCGGTCGAGGTGCCGTAGGCCAGGCGCAGGGGGTCCCCGTCGGGCGTGAGCCACAGGGTGAACGGCACCCCCTCCAGCGACTCCACGGTGTTGGTCCCGGTGCCGGAGTCGTAGCCGCCGACCCACGCGGTGAACGTCCCCTCGTAGCGCAGGGCGGTGACGTCGCCCGCACCGGTGTCGAGCTCCTCCCGGGACGCGAGTTCCAGGTCCTCGGAGGACTCGGCGATCTCGCGCAGCTTGGCCGAGCCGAACATCGCCGAGCACAGGTACCGGTCCGCTTCGGAGGGCTCCTCCGGGATCTGCAGCCCGTGCCCCGCCGTGGTGATCGGAACACCGTCCCCCAGGTCGTAGTGGTACACCTCCGGGCCGTCCGCGTAGGTGAAGGACAGCTCGAACCGCGGGTTCCCGGACACGTCGTAGGACGCGGTGCCCTCGCCCACCGGCCGCCCCTCCCGGAGCCGGGTGAAGGTCAGCGCGTAGGAGTCGGCCGCCTCCATCCGCTCGGCGGCGTCCAGCACGAACGCCGCGGCGTCCTCGGGGGAGGGCCGTTCGGGTTCGGGCTCCTTGAGGACCACCCGGGCCACCCACCAGCCGCTGGCGACCACGGCCAGGCACACGGCGAGGATCGCCAGGGTCATCGGCCACCCGGGCCGCCCGACCGGGGCGGCCGACTCGTCCTCGGGCGCGGTGTCGGGCAACGACGACATCGACGACACGGCCTCGACCTCGATTCTGCGGTTCACGCGACCACGCGCGGATCGCGGGGGGTACGGGGGGTCGTCGCCCGGGGCGTCCGGACGACATCGCGGTGTTGTGCGTGCCCAAGGTACGACGCGGTGACGCAGCGTTCTGTTCGAGGATCGCGTACACGCGATCACCACCCGTGCCCACGAACCTCAGGACCCAGTCCCCGGCGGGGGAGTCCAGGGCCTGTTCCAGGAACCCGAACGTCTCGGTCCGCGCCAGCCGGCGCAGCACCTCCTCCGCGGCGTGCTCCCACAGCAGCCGGACGGCGATCCGGGCGGCCGGCACCTCCGAGAAGGAGCGGCTGGAGAAGAGCTCGTACAGCTCCTCCGCCTCCAGCCGCAGCACGGTCGCCTCCAGCACCTCCGAGTCCAGCAGCGCCAGCACGGCCAGGGCGCAGTCCACCCTGCCCACCGGGTCGGGGCGCGGCAGTCCGCGCCCGCAGCGCAGCAGCACGTCCGCCGCGGCCACCGGGTCGAGGGTCCAGTCCGGGGCCGAGCCGGGGCCCTGCACCACCCGGTCCAGCGACCGCTCCACCCCCTCCCAGGCCGGGCGGGCGGGGAGCACCGCGACGACCAGTACCGCCACCAGGGCCAGCACGGCCGCGTACTCCGCCAGCGCGTGTCCGCGGTCCACGGCGCCCCCTCACCGAAGCCGGGGCGGTCGGCGCTCGAAGCCCCGGATACGCCGCCGGATCCGCTCCCGCTCCCCGTGCGGGCACTCCCAGCCCCGGGCGGCCAGTTCGTCGCGGATCCGGGTCAGCAGCTTCGGGGCGTGGCACTGGAGCATGTGGATCGTCACCGGCACGACCTGCCAGTCCGCCGCGCGCATCAGCGTGTACCGGGCCCGGTCGCGGCGCTCCATCCGCGGGCCGCTGTGGTGCAGCAGGCTGTCGTACTCCACCGCCAGCCGGTACCGGGGCCACCCCAGGTCGGCGTGGAGCGTCCGGTGGTGCACCCGGACCGGGCACTGCGCCTGCGGCGGGGGCAGGCCCGCCTGCAGGATCACCGCGCGCAGCCACGACTCGGCGGGGGACCGGCTCAGCGGCGACGCGTAGCCCACCGCCGTGCGCAGCCGCCGGAAGTGCGCCTCGGTGAACAGGTGCCGGTATCCCAGGACCCGCTCCGGGTCGGCCAGCCCCCGGGAGAGGAAGGCGTCGATGCGCGCGGTCGCCATCGGCACCGACGGGGCCCGGGCGGTGACCTCGGCGGCGGTGCGCGCCGCGGAGGTGACGGGGATCCCCTCCACCACCACCCGGTCGGCGGCCGGCACCACCTCCCGGCGCACCGCCACCGGCAGGCCCCGCAGGGGTGTGCCCGGCGGCAGCGCCACCCGGGGCGGTGACCGGGTGATGTGCTCCTCGGGGCCGGTCAGGTCGACGCCCCACAGGTAGGCGGCGGTCAGGTCGCGCACCACCGCGTGGGGCGACAGCACGGGCACGATCGGCCGCAGCGTCCGCAGCAGCAGCCCCCGGTCCGGCAGGGGCTCGTGCGTCGGCGCGGGGGGACTCTCGGTGTCCAGGGGGTCACGGGTCATGGATCCAGGTTCGGTGCGGGCCCGGGCCCGGACAAGCCCTTCTCCGGACCTGTGGACAACCCTCGCGCGCCGCTACCGCATGTTCCCCGGCCCCGCCGCCAGGTGGATGTGGTCCACGTGGTCCTGGGTGAGGTTCCCGGTGTCCTGGTGGAAGCGCCGCACCTCCATCCAGGGGCCCACCGGGTCGCCCCTGGTCGCGTTCCAGATGTGGTGGTCGTAGATCAGGCCCTTGACGCCCAGCCGGTGGGCGTTCTGGATGATCCAGTCGATCACGCCCACCGCGCTGTCGTGCATCTGCGGCGTGGGGACGGTCCCGATGGGCGCCATCATGTAGTCCACGGCCATGCCGTAGCCGTGGTCGCTGGTGGGCTCGCTGCGGTAGCCGCCCGCGGTCAGGTAGAACCCGCCGAACTCCTGCTGGAGGGTCTCGTGCACCTGGCACATGGTCGGGTGCAGCTGCCCCAGCGAGGCGCAGTCGACGATCGCCCCGGCACCGAACACCACCCGGCTCGGGTCGAACTCGTAGCGCCCCTCCTGGTCGACCAGGTGCACGCTCACCACCCGGCGGGCCTGGTCCAGGCTGGTGACCTCGGCGCCCGAGCAGTAGATCCCGCCGTCGTCGCGCCCGCACTCGGGGAACTCCGCGATCGCGATCGCCGCGGCCGTCCCCACCCGCGTGCTCCCGTCCTCCTCGCCGTCGCACGTCACGTCGCCCCAGTGCCGTGAGCCGTCCTCCTCCAGCTCCTTCTGGCAGATGGCCCCGCGCACCTCGACCCGCACGATGTTGCCGTTGCGGCCCATGACGTTGTCGCTGGCCCGGAGGTCGGTGACCACCGCGTCGTTGGCGCGGGCGTACTCCTCGGCGCGCTCCCGGGCGACCTCCTCGTCGAACAGGGGCATGGGGAAGCGCCCCTCCACCAGGTCCTCGGCCGCCGACTCCTGCAGGGCGCTCACCGCGGCCAGCGCGGCGGCGTCCGCGGCCGTCTGCACCCGCGAACGCTGGTCCCCGGCCGCCCCCACGCGCACGAACAGCAGCGTCAGCGCGAGCAGGGCCAGGGTCAGCCCGAACAGGAGCAGGATGTTGGCCTGCCCGTCGTCGCGGTGACCGAGCAGGTGGCGTCGTCGGGGGGCGGGGGTCGGCGATCCCATGCTGTCGTCCGAGGGGTGAAGGGGGCGGGCGGGGAAGGCCGCGAATGGCACGGGGTGAGCACCCGACCACGTTGGGGCCACCGGGCGCAGCCTACCCCGAGGCCACGGCGATCGGTAGGGGGCCGGGGTTCCCTGTGGAAGGGCGGCCCGTGGCCGGGTGCGGTCGCCGGGGTGCGCCCGCCCGGGAACACGGGAAGGGTGTGTTCGGCATCGTTTCCGTGACACACCCGGCTTTCCAGCGCGTGTGTCCGACAAAAACCGACTCCAGCGGAGAGGATGGACGCTGTCCGACACATTCCGTATCAGCAGATCCACCGCCCGGCCGGCGGTGGCCCGGTGACCAGAAGGCGAGAGTATGAATCCCCGTACTCCGATGACAGCGGTAGAGCAGGACCGGTCCCTGCGCCGGATCGGGTCGGTGCTCCTGGAGGCCGCCCCGCAGGACTGGATCAAACTCCGCCTGGTGTACGCGGGCCTGGTCGACTGCGAGTCCATCCACCTGGAGGCCCTGCTCCCCGACGGCGGCCGTGTCGGCCGGGTCCCGCCCCTGGCGCTGCTCGACGAACTCCGGGAGCTGCGGGCGGGGATGGCCCGCCCCCGCACCGGGACCTGGTACACGGTCTACTACGACCTGGAGCGCCCGGCCCGCTACCGGGTCCGCTACGACCACGACAACGAGCCCCACTTCGACGAGCCCCGCGACAACGACAGCTACCTGCTGGACCTGGAGCACTTCCCCCGGGACCGCGCCCACATGCCGGACTGGCTGCTGGAACGCCTGGAGGGCGACCTGGTCCCGGAGACCGTGTCGCCGTGGATGGCGCTGGCCGCCCCCGGGGCCTCGCGCGAGGGCCGCATCGACCCGGGCGACATGACCCCGGAGGAGATGATGGACACCGTCCAAGAGATCGCCGACCGCACCGTCGCGGCGGTCTGGGGCGAGTGGAGGCAGATCGTCATCGACCACAAGGCGCTGGTCGGCGTGGCCTCCACCCGGGTGGAGGTCGCCCGCGAGGACGGCCGCGAATGGGACCTGCTGCCGCCGGAGGCGGCCCGGCTGCTGGACCGGCTGCGCACCGGCATGTACCAGCCGGGCAAGGGCACCTGGTTCACCGCCAGGCTCACCGTCAAGGAGTCCCGCGAGATCGGCGTCCACTTCGACCACGGCAACCCGCCGGAGTTCGACGCCGAACCCGACCCCCGCGACTTCTACCGGGACGCGGTGCGCTTCCCCCGCAGCGCCGACCACATGCCCGACTGGCTGCTGGAGCGGCTCGGCCGCGCCCAGCGCATGATCCGCACCGCGAACGGCGGGGGCGACCCGTTCACCGGAGCCGCCGGTTGATCGCCGACCACAGGTGCACGTCGGCCACGGTGACCTTCAGGTCGCCGTTGGCCAGCGGCGACGCGGTCACCGAGCGCACGTAGGGGCCGTGGTTCCAGCGCCGGGCGGTGTGCCCGAGCACGCTCCCGGCGCCGATCCGGCTCAGCGCCCCGGCCGGGCCGACCAGCAGCCGCACCTGCCAGGTCGCCCGCAGGCCGTCGGTGCCGGTGTACTCGGGGCGGGCCAGCAGGGGCGGCGTCCCGGTCAGCAGGCGGCCCTCCACGTCCAACGGGTACCGCTGCCCGGCGTCGGAGCCCCGCACCACCTCCACCGCCGCCGCGACCCCCTCGGGCAGGGCGTCGGTGAGCCGGACCGCGAACCGGAGCCGGTCGCCCCGGGCGGTGGCGCGCACCCGCACGTCCTCGACCTCCACAGTGGGCGCCAGCGGCGAGGTCCGCAGCCCCAGCCGGTCGTTGACCGTGTAGTAGGGGCGCACCCGCGACCCCGGCCCGCGGGCGGGGCGCACGTCCTGGGCCGGGTACTCGATGATCTTCTTGTACCCGACGACCCCGGGCAGGTGGCGGCCCACACTGCACTCGGTGCCGTTGGACAGCACCAGCCGCATCTCCCAGGTCTCGGAGTCGCCGTGGCGGCCGCGCACCACCGCCGCCGGGTCGATGACGGCGGTGAACAGGCCGCCGATCGCCACCGGGGACGAGAACTCCCGCAGGGTCCGGGGCGAGTTGCGCAGCCGCACCACCATGCGGGCGCGGGCGTCGGCCTCGTCGTGCCCCAGCACCCGGCCCTGGACGGTGATGAGCCCCTCGGCGACCTCCACGTGCTCGACCTCCGCGTGGTGGGCCGACCGGCGCACGTGCAGCAGCAGGCCGCCCTTGGCCGAGCGGGTCGGGATCACCAGGGACAGCTCCGGCGTCCGCTTGGGCGCCAACGGGTAGCCCTGCTGGTGGATCTCCAGGTCCCGCACCGGGGTGATGGCGTCGCCGTCGACCCGGGTCACCTCCCAGGTGACGGCGGCCAGCCGCTCCCTGGCCGGGTCCACCACCACCTGCCCCCGCCAGTCCGGGGCCAGGGTGACGCGCTGCCCGGGGCGCACCAGCTCGACCAGGTCGGGCGGGTCGGTGAACGACAGCGTCACCAGCCCGTCGCCGCCGGCGCGCACCCGGCAGGAGACGGGGGGCTCGGTGCGCGGCGCCGGGACCGGGACCGGGGGAGCGACGTCGGAGGCGGTCAGCGGCGCCCCGGCCAGGTCGGAGAACAGGCCCTCGTGCAGGCGCACCACGTTCGCCGGGTCGAACCGCTCGGAGTCGGCCAGCGCCGCCGCCGACATGCGCTGCCGCAGCCGGTCGTCGGCCATGAGCCGGGACATGCCCTCGGCGATGCCCTGCACGGACTTGTTGGGCACCAGGAAGCCGTCCTCCTGGTCGCGGATGATGGAGGCGGGCCCGTGCGGGCAGTCGGTGCTCACCACCGGCAGGCCCGAGCGCATCGCCTCCACGATGGTCATCCCGAACGGCTCCTCGCTGGAGGTCACCGCGGCGAACGCCCCCTGCGCCCACGCCTCCTCCACGTGCGTGTGCGGCCCCATGAGCCACACCCGGTCGTGCAGCCCCAGGGAGCCGACCAGCCGGGCCAGAGTCTTGCGCCGGTCGCCGCGGCCGTAGATGCGCAGCGTCCAGTCGGGGTACTCCTCGGCCAGCGACGCGAACGCCTTCACCAGCAGGTCGTGCCGCTTGCTGGGGGCCAGCCGCCCGGCGGAGACGATGGTGCGGCTGTTGTGCCCGTTGGTGGTGAACGGCGGGGCCGGGACCGAGTTGGGGATGGACAGCACCCGCACGCCCGGCAGCGGCATGTTCCGGGCGTAGGTGCGGGCGTCGGCCTCGGTGACGGTCACGAAGGCGTCCAGGCCCGGGTACTCCTCGGCCATGACGCGCCGCAGCGATCCGGAGTGCTGCTCGTAGGTGAGGTGCTCCTGCCCGACCTTGACCACGCGGTCGGGGGCGCACCGGGCGATGACGACGTTGAGCCCGGGCCGGGTGCCGACGACGACGTCGGCGTCGGTGGTGGACAGGTACTGCTCGAGCCGGTCGTCGGTGAGCCTGCTGTGGGTCGAGCCCCGGGAGTCCTCGGGCGGGAAGAGGACGGGGGGGAGGCCGGCCCGCTCCGATCCCTCGTACAGCGGCCGGCCGCCCACCCCGGTGGAACCGTCGTGGTCGCGCACGTCGACGAGCGGGCGCAGGGCCACCCCCGGGGGCACGGGCAGGGCGGGCTCGTCGCGGTGGCGGAACACCGAGACGATCTCCACCTCGTGCCGGGCGGCCAGGGCCGCCGCCTGGTTGGCGACGGTACGGATGGTGCCACCGATGCCGTACATGTCGTTGATCAGATAAGCGATCTTCACCTGGCCCCCGTGTTCTCGGGGCCGGTCCGCGCCCCCGCACGGACCGGCCCCGGTCGTCGCCCACCCGCACCGGACGCCCCGCCGCCGGGGCGGGCGGAGCGGTGCGGGAATGAACAGGCTAAGAGCGGCGGCCACCCCCGACGTGCGGTCCTGTGAACTCCTGCCGGAAGGTTTGCCACGGTATGTCGGTGTTTTGCATGCTGTTCACAGGGCCGCCGGCGCGGGTCCGTACGACACGGAGGGCGGTCCCGGGGCCGCTCCGGGCCCGTGCCGCCGCTCCGGCCCGCGCTCGTCCGCCGCGGACCCCTATCCGTCGGGACCGCCCCCGGACCACGGTGCCCTAACCTGGTCCGCACCCCCGTCGCACGAAGGACCGGCCCATGCCCGAACGCCCCTCGCCCGTCGCCACCGTCCGCCTGGCCCACAGCAGGCGCCGGAACCACACCGGTCAGTCGGTGACCGTCAAGGTGCGGCGCCCGGCCACGGGGGCGGTGATCCACCCGGTGGTCTGCCCGACCTGCAAGGAGGAGTTCACCGTCGAGGTCCACAGCCTGGAGTCGATCAGGGACCGCGTGCGCCCCAGGCGCCTGGTGCGGGGCGGCGCGCTGCTCGCCCTGGCGGTCGCGCTCCTGGCCGCCGCCGCGGCGGCCTTCCCGAACATCTCGCTGACCTACTCCTGGGCGGGGGTCGCCGTCTTCCTCCTGGTCGTGGCGGTGGTCCACCTGGCGGGCACCCGCCATGACCAGGGCCTGGGCACCCTGCGCAGGGCCGCGGACGACCGCGCCCTGCCCCTGGCCGGCTTCGCCGGGCACTTCCTCTTCTGACCCGCGCGCCGGCCCGGGGCGGCCGATGGCGGGCGGCCGGGACCCGGGGCGCGTGCGCGGTGCCGCCCGTGCCTCCGGGGTCAGTACCGGGCCCGCAGGCCCCTCGCCTGCGCGCCGGGTCTGTTCGCCGCGCAGGTGCTCCCGGGGAGGACGGACCCCGCGGCGACGGCCCGCCGTGCGCGCTCAGCCCGCCGCGGCGTCGGCCCGCGCCCCCGGGCGCAGCTCCGCGACGGCCCTCCGGTGCCGGGCGAGCCGGGCCAGCTCGTCGTCCATGCGCTCCAGCTCCCGCGCCAGCAGCGGGTCCAGGCAGGGCTCCACGTCGCCCCCGCCGCCGCACGCGCACTCCAGAACGGTGCGGATGACCTTGGTGCCCAGCCCCGCCTCCAACAGGCGGCGGATCCGGTGCACCGTCTCCACGTCACCGGGCTCGTACACCCGCTGGCCCGCCGCCGTGCGCCGCGGCGCCAGCAGCCCCTGCTCCTCGTAGTACCGGAGCAGCCGCACGCCGACACCCGTCCGCGCGGCCAGGTCCCCGATCCGCATTCCGGTGATCCGTGCCACGTCCCCTTGCCCCTCTCACCGATGTCAGCTCTTAACGTCCTCGCATGACAGAGAACACCACGGGCACCCTCGAGCGGAACACCGCCCCCGCGCACTCCCTCTCCACCTCCCGGATCGGCCTGGGGACCATGCGCTTCGCCGACGCCCCGCACCGGCGGTCCGGGGCCACGGCCCCCGTCTGGAGCGCCCCCACCGACCGGGACGACCTCATCGCCCTGCTGCACCGGGCCCTGGAACTGGGCATCGACCACTTCGACACCGCCGACGCCTACGCCCTGGGCGAGGGCGAGCGGCTGCTCGGGGAGGCGCTGCGCGGCACGGGCGCCACCATCGCCACCAAGGTCGGCGTCACCCGGCCGGGCCCGGAGGAATGGGTGCCGCTGGGCCACCCCGCCTACCTGCGCCAGCAGGTCGAGGCGAGCCTGCGCCGCCTGGGCACCGACACGATCGACCTGCTCTACCTGCACCGCGTCGACCCGGCCGTCCCGATCGAGGACCAGGTGGGAGCCCTGGCACAGGCGCAGCGGGAGGGGAAGGCGCGGGCGATCGGGCTGTCGGAGGTGGACGTCGCCACCCTGGAGCGCGCGCACGCGGTCGCCCCGATCTCGGCCGTCCAGAACCTGTACAACCACGCGGCCCGCGACCACGACCCGGTGGTGGACCGCACCGCCGAGCTGGGCATCGCGTTCGTGCCGTTCTTCCCGGTGGCGATGGGGGAGGCGGTGGCCGCCTCGCCGGTGGCGGAGGTCGCCGCCGAGACGGGGGCGAGCCCCGTCCAGGTGCAGCTGGCCTGGCTGCTGCGCCGGGGCGCCCACATCCTGCCGATCCCGGGGACGACCTCGGTCGGCCACCTGGAGGAGAACGCCGCGGCCGCGCGGCTGGAGCTGACCGACGACCAGGTCCGCCGCCTCGACGCCCCGCCGGCGGAGGCGGGCTGACCGCCCGCCGCCGCCCGTGTCCCGTGGCCGCTCCCGGCCACGGGGCCGGAGCCCCGGCACCGTCCGTGTCCCCCCTGGCGTCCTAGAGGTGTTGCCGAGGAGAACACGACGGAGGTCGCACATGTCGGAGTCGTCCGGGAGACGCAGGGGGCTCGGGGGTATGCCCGCTCAGTGGAGCGAGGACATCGAACGCTGGAAGAGCGCGGCGTACGAGACGCTGGCCGACGGCACGCCCCCGACCGTCGGTCAGTGGGGCGACCCGACGAATTGGGGGGTGCGCCGCCCCGTCGTCACCGCCGACGGAACGGCGGTGGTCCCGCCCTACGTCCCCCGCGACTTCGACGGCCGGCTCCGGGCGGCCGTGGACGCGGGCGGGCTCGTCCTCCTGACGGGTGAGAGGACCGCGGGCCGGTCCCGCAGCGCTTACGAGGCCGTGTCGCACCTGACCGACCACACCCTCCTCATCCCCCGCCCCGGGACCGGGCTCACGCGACTGTGGCGGGAGGCGGCCCGGCACCCCCGGTGCGTGCTGTGGCTGGACGGCGGCATCCAGTGGCTGTGGCTCGGCATGGATCCGGCGAACCCCGCGGAGGAGCTCGCCCGCTTCCTCGACGCCCCGCCGGGCGGCCACCGCCTGCTGGTGGGGATGCTCTCCCAGGACGAGCGGGCCCTGCTGGCCAGGGCGGGGAGCACGACATTGCCCTCGTACGCGGTTCGGACCGCCACGCGGCTGGCGGGACTGGAGGAGGGTGAGGAGGAGGACCTGAAGGAGTACATGGGCACCCTCATACGCTCCTTTCCCGGTCGGGCCGTGGAAGCAGAACTGGACCGGGCGGTCGAGGTGATGGTGCCCCGGGCCCTGTCGGAGGCCGAGCGCGACCGCGTGCGGGAGGTGCGATCCTGGTCGGGGGACGACCGGTTCGACCGGGTCCTCAAGAACGGCGGCCGCTACGGCTTCGCCTCCTGCATCGAGAACACCGACCTGCTGGCCGACCGCTGGGACCGGGCCCGGTCCGCCGACCCGGCCGCCGGCGGGACACCCCGCCCCCGGGGCGTCGCCCTGGTCACCGCCACGGCCCTGGTGTACAGCCGCGGCTTCCAGGGGACCGTTCCCCGGGAACTGGTGGAGCACCTGCACACGAGGTTCCTGGAGGAACGGCCGGGCGGGTCGGGTCCGATCCCCGAAACGCTGGAGGAGGCGTGGGCCTGGGCGACCGAGGCCGTGGCCGAGTCCTCGCCCATGGCCCAGCTCTCGTTCTCGTCCGGGCCGATGGCGATGTTCGAGGCCCTGTTGATCCCCTTCGAAAGCGACGGCGTCGGCATATCCCCACGGGTGCTGAACGAGGTCTGGAGCCTGTACCCGGACGACATCCCGATCACGGACGAGGAGTTCGACCGCATCCTGGGGTACGCGTCCACCATCGGCTCGGCCTCCGGCCTGGGGCGCGACGCCTCGGGGCGTTCGCGTTACGACTTGGCGGAACGCGCCTACCGTAAGGCGGTCGAACTGCGCGCGGCCACCGTGGCCCCGGACGAGCCGGTGCTCCTGGAACTCCGGGAGTCCCTGGGAACGGTGCTGACCTTCGGGGGGCGTCTCACCGAGGCCGTGGCCGAGCTGGAGGGGGTCGCCCGCGCACGGCTCCGAATCCTGGGAGAAGCCCATGAGGACACGTTGTCGACCCGGTATTTCCTGGCGCTGGCGCTGCACCGGGCGGGCCGCCTGGAAGAGGCCCTTCCCGAGGCCGAAGCGGTGCGGGAGGCGCGTCTGCACCTCTTGGGCCAGGACCACCCGGACACGGTGGAGGCCAGGAACCGGCTGGGCATGACCCTGGCCCTGCTCGGGCAGCACGGACGGGCTCGGGCCGAGTTCGAGGCCACTGTGGAAGTGCTGCGCCGGAGCGCGGGCGAGGACGCTGAGAACACCCTGTGGACCCGCTTCCGCCTCGCGCAGTCCAACGTGGGCCTGAAGCGGCTGTCCACCGCACGTGCTCAACTGCGGGAGATCCTCGACACGGCGGTGCACGCCCTGGGCGAAGAACACCCGCTCATCCCGGCGGCCATGTGGGAGCTGGCGGTGGTCTCCTCGCGCGAAGGTCTGCACCGGGAGGCCGAGGCCGGGTTCCGGGCCCTGTGGGAGCTGCGACGCCGCACGATGGGTGAGGAGCACCCGGACACCCAGAAGGCCCGGTTCGAAACGTTGATGGCCGGCTACGCGGCCGAACAGAGCGAAGGCGGTGACGTCGACCGGATCGGACTGGAGGCGGAACTGCGGGACATCGTGGCCGTCCTGGACCGCCGGCCCGATGCCGCCGATCCCCTCGAAGTGAGGGCCCGGAACACCCTGGTGACGGTACTGGTCAACGCGGGACGCTGGTCGGAGGCCGAGCCCGAGGCGCGCTCGCTGTACGAGATCCGCTCACGGATGTCGGGCCCCGACGACCCCCTCGTGTTGGCGGACCGCCACTGGCTCGGCCGGGTGCTGTCGGCCCTGGACCGGAAGGAGGAGGCCCTCGCCGAATGGCGTGCGGTGTACCAGGACCGCGCCCGAGTGCTGGGCGCCGACCACCCGGACACCCTGGCCTCCCGGTACGCCATGACCACGGCGTTGCGGGACGCCGGGTGCTATGAGGAGCACTACACCGAGGCCGCCGCGGCTCGCGACGACCTCATCCGCGACCTCGGGGAGGACCACCCGGACCTGGTGGCCTACCACCAGGACCTCGCGGCGACGTCCTGGTGGCTGGGGCGCATGGACGAGGCGGAGACCGGGTTTCTGAAGGCCCTCCGGATGCGGCGTCGGATCTCCGGGGAGGAGCACGAGTCCACGCTCGGGCTCCGCAGCCGGCTGGCCGAACTGCACCGGGTGCAGGAGCGCTACGAGGAGGCCGAGGCCGAACTCCGCGCACTGGTGGAGGACACGCGGCGCGTATTGGGGGAGGAGCACCGGGAGACCCTGGAGGCACGGGACAAGCTGGGCCGGACACTGTCCGACACGGGGCGGGGGGAGGAGGCCGTTCCCGAGTTCGGCGCGGCGCTGGAGGTACGGCGGCGCCTGCTGGGGGAGGAGCATCCGACCACGTTGAATACCCGGGAGTGGTACGGGCACGCACTGTCCTCCTCGGGCCGGTACGAGGAGGCGCTGGTCGAGTTCCGGGCGGTGCGTGAGGCGCGGAACCGCCTCTCGGGGCCCGACCATGAAGAGGCGCTCAAGATGCTGGAGTGGTCGGCCGGTGTACTGGTGAATCTGAAACGGTACGAGGAGGCGCTGGCCGAGTACCGGGAGCTGACGCAGGCCTGGGCCCGGGTTTCGGGCGAGGAGGCCTCGAAGGTTCTCCAGGGGCGGAGGTGGGTCGCCCACCTCCTGGGGCGCTTGGAGCGGCACGAGGAGGCGGCGGTCGAGTACCGGGGGCTTCTGGAGGTCCGGGCCCGGGCGGCGGGCCCCGAGAACGAGGAGGCGCTGGCCGACTGGAGCGGACTGGCCCTGGCACTGGAGGATCTGGGCCGGTACGAGGAGGCGCTGACCGAGTACCGGGCGATGCGGGAGGCCTCGGCGCGGGTCCTGGGCGCGGAACACGAGAAAACCCTCTGGGCCTGGGAGAGGCAGGTGCTGGTGCTGCACGAGGCGGGTCGGCTCGCGGAGGCCGAAGCCGGACTCCGCGAGATGCTGGAGGTCCGGACCCGTGTGTCGGGTCCCGAGCACGCCGACACCCTCTGGGCCCGGAGCAGGCTGGCCCTGGCCTGGAAGGGGCTGGAGTGGTACGAGGAGGCGGCCGCCGAGTACCGGGCGGTGTGGGAGATCAGGGTCCGGGTGCTGGGGCCCGACCACGAGGACACCCTGCGCAGCGAGCAGCGGATGAACGAGGCGCTCCGGGCGGCCGCGACCGAAGCCGCCGACGGCGGAGCGGACTCCCCCGACTCCGGGCGGGGGGTCGGGGGTGAGGCGTGAGGCCGGTGCACCCGGGGCGGCAGGGCGCCGACGCGGGCACCCCGCCCTGTGGGGGATCGCGGGGGTCTCGGCCGCGGGCGCCCTGACGGCGGTCCTGGTGGTGCCGCTCGGCGGAGACGGGACCGGCCCCGCCGTGGACCGGGGGCAGACCCTGGCGGAGCAGATCGCCTGCGCCGACGTGATCGTGGAGGGCGAGGTCAGCTCGGTGGAGGCGGTGACGGACCCACGAGGGGAAGGGCCCAGGGCGGCGGAGGAGCCCCTGGTGGAGGTGACCATCGCCGTGCGGGAGTGGGTCAAGCCCGCCTCCGGAGGGGAGATGGCGCGGGTGACCGTCCCGGACCCCGCCTACGCGGACCCGCTGGGGGCGCTCGCCGTGGGGACGGACGTGTTCGTCACGGTGCCCCGGTCGGCCGGGCTCCCGGCGGGCATCCACCAGGGCGCCGACGTCCCGGCCGCACGGGAGGAGGTCGAGGGGGAACTCGCCCGCGCCGGGGAGGCGGCCTGCCCGCCGGAGTGGGGCGGGCCGTGACCGCATCCGGCCCTCCCGGGCGAACGTCCACCGCGGCCGGGGACCGGGCGGTAGCCTCGTCCTGCGTCCCGGGCGTCCGCGGCGCGGGGGCGGCGACGGTGCGCGGGCCGGGACGGCCGGAGGCGGCCGCGGGGCCTCCTCCGGGGAGACCGGAGCGGGTCCCCGACCGGGGCGGCCCGCGGAGAGGACGGTGGGGATCGTGATGCCGCTGCGGGCCGCCGCGCTGCTGGGAGCGGTCATGGGCATGCGCCGCTGCGGCTACCCGTGGCCGCTGCGCCGCGCGGCCGTGGAGGAGCTGCACACCCGCTACCTGCCCGAGGACGCGGATCCCGGGGCCGGGGACGACGCCCTGTCCAGGGAACCGGAGCCCCTCGCCGAGGCGTGGGAGTGGCTGACCGCCCCCCGGGCGCGGATGCCGCGGCTGTTCCTCACCGCCGACACGGTCACCGGCATGGATCCGGAGCCGCCCCGCGGGTACACCGACCAGGTCCCGGACGCGGAGTTCCAGGTGCTCCTGGGATGCTCCTCGCGGGAGGAGGCCCTGCACATCGCCCGCACGCAGCTCGCCGACGGCGCCCTGCGGCAGGCGGAGTCCGCCTACCGGCGGGTGCGCAGGCTCCGGGGCCGCGCCCGCCGCGACGAGCGCAGGGCCGGGTTCGCCCCGCAGCGGGAGCGGTTGCAGGACCGGGCCCGGCAACGGGCCCGGACGCTGGGCCCGGAGGCCCCCGAGACCCTGGCGGCCCGGGAGGAACTGGCCGCACTGCTGTGGGAGCACCGGCGCGAATCCGCCGTCCCGGAGTACCGGGCGGTGTGGCAGGGGCGAATGCGCGCCCTCGGCCCCGACCACCCGGACACCCTGGCCGCCCGCCAGAGCCTGGCCCTGACGCTGCGCGCGCTCGCCCGTCCGGAGGAGGCCGGGGCCGAGATCGGCGAGGTCCTGCGGGACCGGCGGCGGGTCCAGGGTGCGGACCATCCGGACACCCTCAAGGCCTGGGAGCTGGCCTGCCGGGTCGACGAGGACCTGATGCGGCGGGGCGCGCGGGACCGCGGCACCGGGCCGGGAACGATGCCCGACCGGGAGCCGGACCGGCTCCCGGATCTGGAATCGGGACTGCTCTCCCTGGTGGTGGCCTCCTGCCGGGTGCTGGGCCCGGACCACCCGGACACCCTGGCCCGCCGCTGGGACCTGGGCCGGATGCCCCGGTGGCGCGGGGCCGAGGCGGAGTCGGCGTTCGAGCTCGCCCCGGTGGTCGAGACCGCCGAACGCGTCCTGGGGGAGGGACACCGGCAGGTGCGGCGCTACCACCGGGAGTGGACGGCCGGCCTGCGCGACGTGGCCGCGCGGCACCCCGAGCACCGGGCCGCGGTCGCCGACCTCGTCCAGGCCCTGGTGCGGAGGCTCGAGGGGGCGCTGGGTGAGGACCACCCGCACACCCTGGCGATGCGGACCGAGCTGCTGCGCGCGCTGCGGTGGGACCCGGCACGGCAGGAGGCCGGGCTCACCGGCGCGATGGAGTCGCACCGGCGCGCCCTGGAGGCCACCGACCCGCCGGGAGTGACGCCGGACGCGGGCCCGGAGGCTGCGTCGGATGCGGACGAGGCGGAGACGATGGTGCGGCGCCTGGAGGCCTACCGCGCCGCCGCGTCGGAGACCGTGCGGGCGCTGACCGAGGCCGGCCGGCTGCCGGGGCGGGAGCCCGGCGACCAGGAACGCCTGGACCTGCTGTTCGTCGCCGCCTGGACGCTGAGCGACATGGGGGTCCACGACGAAGCGGTGCTGGGACTGCGGGCGATCGTGCGGGGCTACCTGCTGCGGCACGGCGAGCGGGACCCGGACACCTGGCGGGTCTGGCAGGCGCTGGTGGTGACGCTGGTCCGGGCGGGCGGCCGGGAGAACCTGGAGGGCGCCGCCGCGGAACTCGGTGACCTGGTGTCGGCCCAGACCCGGGCGCTGGGCGCCGACCACTCGGAGACCCTGCGGGTCCGCAGCCGCATGGCGGCGACGTGGGCGAGCCTGGGCCTCCTGGAGGAGGCGGAGGCCGAGTACCGGGAGGTGCTGGCGGCGCTGCGCCGCGTCGCGGGACCGGAGGCCCAGGAGACCCTGGACGTGGAGCAGCACCTGGCCGAGGTCATCGGCTTCATCGAGGAGCAGGCCGAGCGGGAGGAGACCCAGCCCTGACCGGTGTTCCCGGGTGGGGGGTGCACGCGTCGCGCGTGGGGCAGGGGCACGGCCATGGGTGGACGGGAGCGGGGGCGGCTCCGTCGATAGGAGCGGCCACGGCACCCACGGTGGTGAGTGCGCGGAGGCGTCGGAAGTCACGGAGTTCTGTTGCGCGACTCCTTGAACCGAGGGGTACTCGGCCTGCCCGGGGGACGGGGCGGGCCGGACCCGGCTTCGCGACGTGCTGGAAGCGCATGGGCTCCCGCCACCGCCGCGAACGGATGGATCCGGCAGGGGCCACGGCGACGGTCGGAGCGGGCGTGCCGGGCGGCCCCGGTCAGTAGGAGCCGCTGCCCTGCCAGTAGGACCAGGCCACACACGGGGTTCCGTGGGTGTCCCTGATGTGCCCGAGCCCCCACTCGACCTGGGCCTGGGCACTGTCCCGGAACCCGGATGGCAGGCTGCCGTGCACCCCCGGGACGAACCCCGAAATGCCGACCGCCCCCGTCTCCGGGTCGGTGACCGTGTGGTCCCAGTGGGACATCGCCCCCCAGAGGTTGCTCAGGCACTGCCACTCGGCGTCCTGCCAGCCGTAGCCCTCGGCGAGGGATCGGGCGATGTTCTGGTTGTCGACCCGGTTCGGGTTGCCCTGGCCCCACTCGTACGACTCCGGCGCCTCCGGCCGATCGGCCTCGGTCCAGGTCTCCCCGCAGGAGGGGCCGCGCACCAGGCACACCATCTGCCGCACGCCTTCGTTGAAGGTCCTGCTCAGCTCCAGCTGGTACACCGCGACCATGACGGCGGCGACGAGGATGAGCACGGCCGCCGTCTCGGTCAGTGCCGCGCCCCGGTCTCCGCCATGGGGGTCCGAGGGCCACAGCCAACGCCAGAAGCGCGGGGGTCCACTGCGTTCCCCCGCACGCCCCGCAGGCCGCGAAGGCGATGGCCTCCGCGGTTCCCCGAAGTTCGTGTGCCGGGAGCCAGACAAATCATTCTCCAGAAGGTTTTGGTCGGGGGCTGTCAAGAAATGGGGATGTTCTCGATCGGCTCGAACCCGGGGATCTCCAAGGTGATGCTCTCGACATCGGAGGGGACAGAGAACATCGACCAGTATGAGACCTTTTCTCCGGGACTCACCCACTCTTTGAAGGCCGACGAGCTGTCTCCTGAGCACAGGCAGGAACCGGATTCGTCCATGATGGGATGGAATCTGGACGATCCGTCTGTGGCCATGGCTGTCACTCCGGCGTAGTTGGCGCCTGAGTAAAGATATGACCTCCCGGCGAGCCAGGTCAGAGTGACTCGATCGCTCCCTGTGTTCTCAATGCTCCATGTGATGGACAGTATATTTCCGGCCTCGTTCCTCTCTGCAATGTTTGCTTCTGCGATGAGGTTGCTCGACTGGGTTTCATTTCCAGTGGCAGACCCAAGGGATTCGAGATCTCTCGGCTTTGAAGCGGGAGCTGCCGAGCTGATTCCAGCTGACATGGTGGCGGCTACGAGAACAGCCATGCAGAGGGTGCTTGCTGCTTTTTTTCTTTTTTGCTTCATGGTCGCCTACTTTTCGAACGTCACGCTGACACGGCGATTTCTCTCTCGTCCTTCTTCCGTGCTGTTGTCGGCGATCGGGTCGCTCGATCCATGGCCGGCGACTTCGAAATCGATCCCAGATCGTGTCAGGAGATCCGCCAGTGCCTCCTTGACCGACTCGGCTCGTTCCTCGGAGAGCGGGACGTTTGTCGCATCGCTTCCCGTGTTGTCGGCGTGGCCGTCGATTTTCACGGTCGTGGCCGACGAGTCGTCGATCTCCAGGGCGACCTGCTCCAGTATCTCTTCTGCTTCAGAGTTCAGATCGGAGCTGTTGGTCTCGAAAAGCACGTCGGAGGACAGGATGATGCTCACTTCCTCGCCGCTCTCGGTGCGACCGGTTTGATCCTCCAGATTGTCCGATATCATTGTCAGGTTGAGTATCTGGGCATCCGCCAGGCTTATATTATCCATTCTTTCCGTAGAGTCACTGATGGGTACGTCCATGATCGGTGGCGCCAGTGGAACCACGACCGTCATCTGTTCCAGGTCATCCGGGGGTTCTGGGTATATAACCCAGATCTCCTCGCTTTCCCCTGCCGGTATGGGACCTTCCAGGGGTGGGGAGCAGAAACATTGTCCATTGCTCTGGTCGTAGCTGAGGTATCTTTTTTGATTGCTTGCGTCGACCAGGGATACCAGGCTTGCTGTGTTCGGGTCGTTCGGCTCGGATAGCCCGTCGAAAAGTGATATGCTTTCCGTGGATTTATTGGACACCTGTAGGCGAAGTCTTAGTGCTTCGCTTTCCAGTCGCTCTAGGGCTACAACGCCGATCTCGAGGTCTTGGCCCAGGGGTGTGGTGGTCGTCGCCGCGTGGGCGATCGGGTTCCCCTCGGTGTCCCCTCCCTGCTCATCGGGTGGATTGCTTTCTAGGGTTCCGGTGTCCTCTGGTCGTGGGGTGCTTCCGTCTTCTGGGGACACCACACATGCGGTCAGCGTCAGGAGAAGTGTTGCTGTTACCCCGGAAGAGAATGCCTGTCTTCTTTTTTTCGGGGTGGAGGTTTTGGAAAGCAAGCGGTTCTCGTTTGTTCGATGCTTCGCCCGGCCTATGGGGGCCTTCGTTCTTTGTTCTTCTGTCCGGGTCAGGGGCCGCTGAGGATCTCGGAGACGGCCGTACCGATCGACCCGCTGATGTTCTCGGGAATGCCGAGGCCCCAGATGAGGGTGGCGGCGGCGGCGATGAGAAGGAGGATGGCCGCGTACTCGATGATGGTGGCGCCGGTGTCGTTCTTCTTGGACGGGGGGACGATCAGGGCGCTCAGGGTCGCCCACAGCTTGCTCATTGGCGTCTTCACAAGGGGTCAGCTCCTTGGGGGAGGAGATCCGGGGCGACGGGCCACGTCCTCGTGGCCCGCGGCCGGGCATCTCTTCGGCCTGGTGGCCTTCATCAAGGTGAACCAAGGGTAAGGATTCACCGGTGTCAACGACTCGGCTACGGAGCGAGGCTCCTGCTCGCACAGTCGCCTCGGGGTTCTCACTATCCTGCACACGTCCCGGGCATACGCCCTGTACCTGTCCAGAAGAGGTCATCCTCCTTCACGATGCCCGTCGATCCCGGCCACCACACCTTGTCCACAGGCCCTCTCGGCTCCGTTGAAAACGCAGGTGGGGGCGCCTCTCGCGGTTCCGTCCGCCCTTCCGGGGGCGGAACCGCATTCGGGTGGAGCGCCCATGAACACGTATAACGGTCGGTGCCCGACGGGTCACCATCTTCTCAGCCGACACGTGAGGCGTCACTACTTGTCCGGTGATCGGTGGGCGATCGTGCCTACGACCGGTGCGAATGCGTTCATCCGCGTGCGCGGCGGGGATTCGGGGGTGTCTTCTTCACCCGGCTCTGGGTCGGGGGACGACAAGAGTTCACGTCCTGGAAGGGTGCCCCGCTCCGGTGGGATGCTCACGGTCGGCACCGGGGCGGGACGCTCACAGGGGCGAGTCCGGGCCGGCCGCGGCTTCGGGAGAAGGAACCTTCGGAGGGGCGGGGCACCGAGCTCTGTCGAGGCGTCGCCGAACGGGCCCGGGGCCGGTCCGGGTACACCGAAGGGCCGGGCACCCACCCGCGGGGTGCCCGGCCCTTCGTCTTCCCCACCCGGGGGAGGCGGCCGGCGCCGCCTGCCAACAGCGCCCGATGGCCGCCACCCTTGCCCGGTGCCCCCCGGGGCGGGGACGGGACTCAGCCCAGACCGGCGACCTCCGCCAGCAGCTCGAAAGAGCGCAGGCGAGCCTCCTTGTCGTAGATCATCGACGACACCATCAGCTCGTCCACACCGGTGTCGGTGACGAACAGCTCGAGCTTGCGGCGCACCGTTTCCGGGGAACCCACGAACGAGTAACGAAGCATGTGGTCCAGGCGTTCCCGCTCCCCGGGACGCCACATGGTGTCGAGAGAGTCCACCGGCGGGCGCAGCAGCCCGCGCGCCCCGCGCAGTGTTCCGAGGAAGGCCTGCTGCATGGTGCTGAACAGGCGCCGGGCCTCCTCGTCGGTGTCGGCGACGAACGCGTTCACCCCCGCCATCGCGTACGGCGTCTCCTGCTGGCGCGAGGGGGTGAAGTTCTCTCGGTACGCCTTGAGCGCCTCGTACAGGGCATCGGGCGCGAAGTGGGAGGCGAACGCGTACGGCAGCCCCAGCTGCGCGGCCAGCTGGGCGCCGAACAGGCTCGACCCCAGGATCCACAGCGGCACCCGCAGCCCCTCGCCCGGGATGGCGCGCACAGGCTGGCCGGGGTCGGCGGGCTCGAAGTAGGACTGGAGCTCCTGCACGTCGTGCGGGAACGCGGAGGCGGCGGAGTGGTCGCGGCGCAGCGCCATCATGGTGCGCGGGTCGGTGCCCGGGGCCCGGCCCAGGCCCAGGTCCACGCGGCCCGGGTAGAGGGACTCCAGGGTGCCGAACTGTTCGGCGATGACCAGCGGCGAGTGGTTGGGCAGCATGACGCCGCCGGCGCCGATGCGGATGGTCGAGGTGCCCTCGGCGATGAAGCCGAGGGAGACGGAGGTGGCGGCGCTGGCGATCGCCCGCATGTTGTGGTGCTCGGACAGCCAGAAGCGCCGGTAGCCGAGCGATTCCACGTGTCGGGCCAGGTCGCGGGCGTCGCGCAGGGCCTGCCCGGGTGTGGACCCCTCGGAGATGCCGGCATGGTCGAGCACGGACAGGGTGATGGGCATGCTTGTCCCTTGGTGTTCGATGATCGTCGAATATCGAAGATACACCCGTCCCACTATGCTGGTGCGAAACGCCGGTGTGAGGAGGTTCGCGTGGCGGCGAGGGAGCAACACCATCCACCGCTCGACGGGGTCGAGCTGGTGACGGTGCTGGCCGCGCTGGCCGAACCCACCCGGCTGAAGATCGTGCGCATGCTCGCGGCCAGGGACGGCGAACGCGCCTGGAAGGACATCGACCTGCCGATCGCGCAGTCCACGCTGAGCCATCACCTGAAGATCCTGCGCAACGCGGGTCTGGTGCAGAGCCGTACGGAGGGCACCCGGTGCTTCATCTCGCTGCGGGACGGGGACGTGTCCGAGCGGTTCCCGGGGCTGCTGGAGACGGTGCTCTCGTGTGAGCGGGGCGCGCTCGCCTGCGGGGACACGGTGCCCGCGAACGGAGACGCGGACGCGGCCGCGGAGGCGGCGGTCCGGTCGGTCTAGTCGGCCCGGGGCGGCCGGGAACCTCTTCGGGTCTCGCCCGAGTCTCCCGTTCCCGCCCGCGCTCCGGTGTGCCGGGGCGACGAGGCGAGCGGAACCCCGCGCCCCCGGGAGTAGGAGTGAACGGGAGCGCGGGGCGCCGCCCGCCCCAGGGGCCGGGTGGCGGCCCCGGCCCCCCACTTTAGGGGAAAGGGCGAAGGCCCGGACGTATTCGAGAAAACATGCCGTTTCTCGCGAATAAGTGGCAGGTAGGTCCGTTTTATCCCCCGGGGGTCGGGTCGGAGCGCCATCCCCTGAGTGTTATGGCATATGGGGGCGGACGCGGAAAACGGAGTTTTCCCACCGGTCCCTGTACGCGTTGTGCCGCTTCGCATGAACCCTGCGCGAATGAGGTGTCCGACCGCGGCCGCTGACGACCCCCGGCATGCGCACACGAGTGTGCCCCTCTCGTCGGGTGCGTCGTGCCCGTTCGCTGCCCCTGCCCGGAGTCGTTGCCCTACGCATGCACGGGAACGCGCGGGTGCGATGCCGTTTCGGAGAACGCGCCCCCAGCCGTTCCACGGGATGGATCGGTGGAACGGCCGCGGGATTTCTACCCGGTGGAGACGTGGAAGGCGGTGATCGCGCGCGCCCGGCGGATGTTCTCCGGGGATGAACCGGCACGGAACGCCCGGGGATGTCGTCACGCCTCACAAGCGCTCTTGCTGTTCTTCTTCGCCATTTCCGGAATTCCGGTATTACCTCGGTGTGGGTTTCCCTTTTTGTCGTCCCGGTCGCCGTCTGTTCCGTGGGACGGGCGCCCGGTGGGGTGGGGCTGTGTTCCGTCCAGGCACCTGGAGTCCCGGCCGACCGCCCTCCCGGGGCGGTCCGCCGCCGGGTGGGGCGGGGCCGTGTCTCCGCCCCGGCACCCGGAGCCCTGACCGCCCGTGGGGCGTCGTGGCCACATGCGGTCAGCGTCCTCGGAACCCCCGCCCCTGCGGAGAAGGATGGGCGCGGCACGCCGCGTGTCCCGTTCACCCCGCGGTGCTACGGTGCGTTCCCGGTGCGCGGTGGGGAGCGGCGCCCGAGCAGAGAGCGACAAGGAGTCCCCCGTGGTCGACATCGGTTCCGAGGTCGGCGGATACCGCCTGCGCCGCCTCCTGGGCGCGGGCGGTTTCGGCACCGTGTACCTGGGAGAGCACCGGGACGGCCACCGCGCCGCCGTCAAGGTGCTGCACGTCCGCCACCGGGGGGACGCCGACTTCCGGGAGCGGTTCGACCGCGAGATCGGGCTGATCAAGTCGGTGCTGCCGTTCTGCACCGCCCGGGTGCTGGACGCCGACCCCGGCGGGGATCCGCCGTGGATCGCCACCGAGTATGTGGAGGGGACGCCCCTGGAGGGCTACATCCGGGGGAGGGGGCCGGGCTCGGACGGGGACCTGTACCGGCTCGCGGTGTCCACCGCCACGGCGCTGGTGGCCATCCATCGGGCGGGGGTGGTGCACCGGGACTTCAAACCCGACAACATCCTGCTGGGGCGAGACGGGGTCAGGGTCATCGACTTCGGCATCTCCCGCGCGCTGGAGGGGACCGGGACGAGCGCGAGCGCCATTCTGGGCACACCGAAGTACATGGCCCCCGAGCAGTTCGGGGGCGGAGAGGTCACCACCGCGATCGACATGTTCGCCTGGGGCCTGGTCATGGTGTTCGCGGCCACCGGGCGGGGCGCCTTCGAGGCGCCGAACATGCCGGCGCTGCTGATGCGGGTGACCACCGGGGAACCCGACCTGGACGGGGTGCCGGAAACGCTGCTGCCGCTGGTGCGGCGCTGCCTGGACAGGGAACCGCGCAACCGCCCGACCGCCCGGGACGTGCTGATGGCGCTGCTGGGGCACCGGCACGACCCCGGTGCGGGGGAGGAGGGCCCGGGCGCCGGGCCCGACGCCGCCCGGCCCGCCACCCGGCTGATGTCCGCCGAGGAGATCGCCGCCGTCCTGGGCGCGGAGAGGGAGGCGGAACGGGGGGCGGTGGACGCCGACGGCGGGGACACCACCACGATCAGGGTGCCCGTGGAAGAGATCGCCGCGGCCGCGGCCGAGATCCGCAAGGAGCCCCCCTTCCGGTTCGACGGTGTCGACCACACCTCGCCGGTGTCCCTGGCGTACGCCTTCCAGGAGCGGTGGGACACCGCCGTCGGGTTCCTGCGCTCACCGGAGCAGCGCCGCAGGCTGGCGCAGTGGCCGCCGCTGGACGCCGCGGCCCGTGACCTGCTAGCCGACGCCCCCGCCTCCTCCGGGGACGGCGCGGGGGACGAACTCCTCCTCGCCCGGGTCGTGGCCCGGATGGCGCCCGCCCTGCGGCCCTCCTACCGGGGCGAGGACCTGTCCTTGCACCTGCTGGTGGACGGGGCCGGGGACCCGGTGCCGTTCCTGGCGGGCATCGCCGGGGCGATCCGCGCCGGGCTGCTGCGCACCCTGAGCAGGCACCACTGCCGCACCCCCGAGGCGCACGGATGCGGCCGGGGCACCCCCTGCGCCCGGTACGCGCGCACGGCGGAGAACCTGCACCTGCTCATGGAGGCCGTCGACGCCCAGCGTGAGTGGAACGCCCCGTTCGCCGACGCCTTCCCCGACGGCGGGCTGCTCTTCTCCCCGCCGCTCCCGCGCCTGGTCGCGCTGGCGCACGGGGCCGCCGCGGCCCCGGTCACCGATCGCGGCGAACTGGCCGCCCTGGCGGCGCGGGACCTGGACCCGGAGAACGCGGAACTGCGCGTCGCGGTGCGGGAGGCCGTCCTGATGGCCGCCCCCGAGGCGCAGTGGGCGCTGGCCGTCACCCTGCGCGAGGCGTCCCCGCAGCTGAACCTCGCGGCGCGGACCGTGCGCGGGATGCGTGCCCCCGCCGCCCCGGAGGAGGGGGCCGGCGGGGTCCCGCGGGAGGGGGGACTCGTCCGGAGCGACCCGGACTCCCCGGACTCCCCGGCAGCCCGGGACGCCCGGGACGACAACGTGTTCTTCTACGCGGGCATGTCCGTGCTGCTGTTCGTCTTCGCCGGGGTCGCGCTGCTGCTGGACCGGACCGGGGTGGCGGCGGTGCTGGGCGCGGTCGCCGCGGTCGCCGCCGGGGCGGGGGCGGCGACCATGTCGGCGAGGTCGCTCAGGAGCCGGCAGGCCCGGCGGGACCGTGCGCGGGACACCCCGCCGGGGGTGCCGCCGGCCGCCGGGGAACCCGGGCCGGTGGAGGGCGACGCGTCCGCGGCACTGCCGGTGCTCGAGCAGGCCCTGCGGCGCGTGGGCGGCCGGGCCGGGGAAGAAGGCCCGTCCTCGACCTTTTCCGGTACGTTCGGGTGATCATCGGGAAAACGTTACGGAACATCCGAGAACCCGCTTTTCCGGCGGTGTCCTTATTCGCCGACCGTGGCCGTGAGCGGCCACGGGACGGGTCCGGACCGGTGCTCGGAGGGCCGCTGCGCATATCCTTTTTCGTGCGAAGTTCGGTGAAGAATCGGTCATGAAGTGAACCGCGGGCGCCCGCCCGAGGTTCTCACCCGGTGCACGGCCCGCGACCCGTGCGCACCATTGGCCCCGGAGCATCGGGGAATGTACGTTCGGTATCCACCGAATGCGAGCGCCGTGTCCCGATATTCCCGAACCCCTGGTCCCAGGAGAGTGGAAGCGAACCCCCCATGGCACCGACAGTCGTCTTACCACCGAACGTCCGGCCCCTCGTGCCCGACGACCCGCCCTGGGTGGGCGCGCACCGGCTGATCGGCCGGCTCGGCGACTCCGCCCTGGGTGCCGTCTACGCCGCGCTGACCCCCGAGGGGCATCCGCTGGCGCTCAAGGTCATGGGCGAGGAGTGGGTGTCCGCGGCCGATCCCGACGACAAGGTCGTGCACCTGCGCCGGGTGCCCGGCTCGTGCGCGCTCGGGGTGCTCGACAGCGGCGTCCACCGCAACCGCCCGTGGTCCGCAGTGGAGTACCTGCCCGCCCTCGACCTGGGGCGCCACACCGGGGTGCGCGGCCCGATGGGCGGCGCCGCGCTGCTGGTGCTGGCCGCCGGGGTCGCCGAGGCGCTGATGGACGTGCACGACGGCCGGGTCCCGCACGGCGACGTCAAACCTGGGAACGTGCTGGTCACGGCCACCGGGCCGCGCCTGGTCGACTTCGGGCTGGCCCGCCAGGTGGACGACGGCGACTCGCACACCACCGTCGGCAGCCTCGGCTGGATGGCGCCCGAACGCTATGCGGGCAGCCGCCCCGACGAGGCGTCCGACGTGTTCGCGTGGGCGTGCACGGTGGTCTTCGCGGGCACCGGCCTGCCGCCGTTCGGCACCGTGGTCTCGCAGGCCGACGCCGCCGTCCGGGCACGCGGGTACGTGGACCTGTCCACGCTCCGGCCCGAGCTGGCGCGCGTCCTGGAACGGGCCCTGGAGCGTGACCCGGCCCGGCGGCCCTCCGCCGAGGACGTCTACCTGGAGTGCCTGGCACTGCTGGGGGTCCCCGAGGACACGGTCCGCGAGGAGTGGAGCGACCGGCTCCACGGGGCGGCGCGCACGCACTGGCCGTACGTGGACGTGTCCTGGCACCGGCCCGAGCTGTGGACGCAGGCGGCCCGCGGGCTGGACGAGGAGGCGGCCGCCTCGGGACGGCGCACCTGGACGCCCGGGACCAGGGTGCGGAACGCGCGGCGGCTGGTCAGCACCCGCGACCCCATCACGGGGGAGCTGATCATGGTGCCCGCCCCCGACGACGGGCCGGGGGAGGCGCACGGCGGCTCCGGGCCCGAACCCGATGGCGGCGGGCGGGGCGTCCCGGAGGGCGCGGCCGGCGGCCGGGGCGGGCGCTCCCGCCGTCGGCGCCGCGAACGGCGCGGCGGTGCCGGGCGGATCCTGGCCGTCGGCGCCGCCTGCTGCTTCGCGCTGGCGGTGGCCGGGGGCGGCGGATACGTGCTGTTCGACGCCCTGGCCCAGGACGCCGAGCCCGTCTCCGAGAACCCCGGCGGCCCGGACGGCCCGGGGGAGAGCGCCGCACCCACGGGCATCGACCTGGTGTCCGCCTCGCTCGACCGGCTGACGCGGGCGCGCACCCTGGAGCTGACCATCCTCACCCACGCCGGGAACGGCGAGGGGTACGGGCAGCCGCTGCCCGCGGACACCGCGGCCGAGCCCACCCTGTTCGACCGGGTGCTGTACCAGGCCGACCCCGAGGCGGTGCGCTGGACCAGCACCGTCAGCGGGGCCCGCGCCAGCGACCTGATGCTGGTGGACGGAGAACTGCTGTACAGCGACACCACCGCCTGGAACGGGCCCGCCGTGTGGCGGCCGGCCGTCCCCGAGGAGCTGGGCGCGTCGGAGGCGGTGTTCGATCCCGAGCGGATCCTGGAGCCGATGGCCCGGGTGGTGGAGACCGGCACCGTCACCTCGGAGGAGGAGACGGTGTTCGACGCGCCCGGGCCGACGGAGGACGCCTACGGGCACCTGGCGGGGGAGGACCCGCCCGACGGGGTCCCGGCGGTGCTGGTGGAGGGGACGTTCAGGCCCTCGGAGGAGTCGCCGCAGGAGTCGGCGTTCACGCTGGTGGCGACCGAGGACGGGGAGCCCCTGGCGTTCTCCACCGAGGGGCCGCCGCAGGGCGGGTACGTGCTCAACGGGCGGCCGGTGGCGCAGGCGGTCCCGGCGGCCTTCGCGGAACCGGTCCCGGCGCCGGAGTACTGGTACACGCGGTACACGTTCGCGGGGCTGGACGGGGACCTGGAGGTGGGGGTCCCGGCGCCGGAGGAGATCCAGAGGTGACGGCGGGCGGGGCCGCCCCGGGCGGGGCGGCCCCGCCCGTGCACGGGATCAGGCGCGCGCCGGGACGCGGTCCGGCACCGGTGCGGCGGGGGCGGCCGGGACGCGGAAGGCGGCGACGCACATCCAGACCAGGTCCGCGGCGATGACGGCGCGCTCGGTCACGCCGAGCAGCGCCGGGAGCTCCCGGAACGCCATGGCGTCCACCAGGGTGACCACGAACAGGACCATGGAGGCGGCCAGGCCGGCGGTGACCGGGGCGAGCGCCCGCGGGGTGCCGGGCAGGCCGCGCCACCGGCGGGCGAGCACGACCGCGGCGGCGGTGAAGGAGCCCAGGGCCACCCAGGCGGCCAGGCCGTGGACGGTCTCGGAGACGGAGGGGGCCGCCCAGTTGCCGGGCGGGTCGGCCGGGAAGACCGCGGAGACCGCGATCCCCGCGGCCCAGATCCAGAGCAGGACCCGGCCGGGCCGGTCGGCCACCCGCACGGCCGAGGCGGCCCCGGCCAAGGCGAGGCCGACCAGGCCCACGGTGACCAGCCAGCCGTGGCCGGTGTTGACGAACCGGCTGACGGTCTCGGCGACCGGGCTCATCTCACGGTTGACGAGGTCGGAGAGGATGAAGGCGGCGGCGCACAGGCCGCTCCCGGCGAGGATCGCGGTCCGCGTGTTCAAGGGGGAGAAGGTCATGGGGGAAAGGTACGGAGCGGGTGCCGGCCGCCGCGTCCCCCGCCGGGAGGCACCCCGGGGCGGTCCGGCACCGCCCGGGGAGCACGGCGCCTGCTCCCCGGGGAGCAGACGCCCTACTCCGCGCGGGGCAGCGGGGGCGCGACCAGGGGTTCGCGGCGCCGGGTGAGACGGCGCACCAGCACCTCGGCGGGACCGCGGCGGCCCGCCCTGCGCAGGGCCTCGGCGGCCGCGACGGACGCCAGCCAGGTCGCGACCGCCACGGCGGCCGCGCCCGCCGCGCCGAGGGAGGCCCCCAGGCCCAGGCCGTAGGGGGCGAACACCGCCGTGAACACCAGCGATTGCAGGAGGTAGCAGCTCAGGGAGCGCTCGCCCACGGCGGCGACGGCCGCCACCGCCGGCCCGGGGGCGGGCACGGGCGCCCGGGTGCCGTCGTACGGGGACGTGCGCGCGGGGCGGGATTCCCAGCGGGCCGCGAGGAGGGCGATCAGCGCGGCCCAGCCGATGCCGCCCGCCCAGCCGCCGAGTTCGTGCAGGACCGCCAGCGCGCCGTCCAGACGCGGCCCCGCGGGCACCCATCCGGCCGTCACCAGGGCGCTGGGCAGCCCCGTCAGCACACCGGCGCCCAGCCCCCAGGCGGCGGCGGACCGCAGCAGCGGCCGGTGCGCCCCGGGCTCCTCCAGGAGGCGCCGGTGCCCCGCCCAGACGCCCAGGACGATCGTGGGCATCGCCACCAGCAGCATCGTGATCGGCGTGTAGAGGGTCCACTCGTTGAACCGTTCGACGGACGCCGCGACGAAGGACGGCTCCACCAGGGACGGCGCGGCCACCGAGGAGTCCCCGCCGTCGACCGGGAGCGACAGCGCCCACACCGTGTGGACGGCCGCCGACGCGGCGGCGAGCACCCCGGCGGTCCACCACAGCGTCACGTCGCGCGCCCGCACCAGGCCGACGAACAGCAGCAGCGCCAGCCCGTACGCGCCCAGGATGTCCACCGGCAGCAGCAGGACGCCGTGCGCGGCCCCCAGCGCCAGCAGCACCCACCCGCGCCGCCGCAGCAGGATGCGCGCCTGCACCCAGCCCCCGCCGGAGGCCCGCACCCGGCGCGCGATCATCACCGCGCCGTAGCCGAACAGCAGGGCGAACAGCGGGATCGCGCGCCCCGACACCAGGGTGAGCTGGACGAACGTCACCACCTGGTCGGCCAGGGTGCGCACCGTCTCCGGGCCGGTGAGGAAGAAGCCGGCGTTCACCAGTGCGATGAACAGCAGCATGAACCCGCGGGCGAGGTCCGGGGCCAGTGAGCGCCGTGCCGGTCCGGGGCCGTCCGCCCGTGCGGACCCCGTCCGGTCCCGGGGGGTGTGCGAAGCCATCGGTGTCTCCTGTTCCGTGGTATCGGCCGTTTCCGCCGAGGCGCCGAGGCCTTCGAAACTACGGAGGGCGGGGTGCCGCGGTCGCTGGGGCGGTCCCGTCGATGGGGGGTGGGGCGGGCCCTACCGGACCGGGCTCCGCGGCCGGACGCCGCTCGGAGAGCGGGGGACGCGCCCCCGCCGTGTCCCGGCCCCGGCGGTTGACGCGCCCCGGGGCATGGCATACCGTGTCGCGCGTGCCACGTGTCCCCGACCACGAGCAGTGGGCCGGTCGGGTCGACGGGCGAGCACACGATCCGAGGGAGAGCCGACCATGAGCACCCAGCACGCCTGATCCGCGTTCCGGTGCGGCGTACAGCCGCGCCCTCCGGCGGCCTCCCCGTTCCCGCATCCCGACTCCGTCCGCGTTCCCCCGTGTCCGCGGACGCCGGCGTCGGCATGCCCCTCTTCCCTGAAACCGTGTCCGCGGCGCCCGCGCGCACGGACCTCTCGGGGCGGCCGCCCACCCGCATTCCCCCGTACCGAGAGGAGACCTTTTGCAGAACACACAGGACACCGACACCTCGCAGGCCGCCCGCGGCGGCGGCCCCGGACCGCTGGCCCGGCCCGAGCCGTACGTGAGCGACTTCAACCGGCCCGTGGTCGCGGAGTTCCGTGCCAACGGCGGCCGCGTCGGCGGCATGTTCGAGGGCGGCGACCTGCTGCTGCTCACCACCGTCGGCGCGCGCAGCGGCCGCGAGACCACCAGCCCGCTCGGCTACGTCCGGGCGGACGGGCGGCTGTTCGTCATCGCCTCCGCCGGGGGCTCGGACCGGCACCCCGCCTGGTACCACAACCTGCTCGCCCACCCGATGGTCCGGGTCGAGCTGGGCACCGAGGAGTTCTCCGCGGTCGCCGTCCCCGCCGAGGGCGAGGACCGCGACCGCCTGTTCGCCGAGGCCGTTCGGGTGGCCCCCGGGTACGGCGACTACCAGGCCGGGACCGACCGGGTCCTGCCCGTGGTGGTGCTGGAACCGGCGGTCGCCGGGGACGGCCCGGGGGCGGAGGAGGCCGCGGCGAACCTCGCGGAGAAGCTGGTGCAGGTCCACCGCTGGCTGCGCGGGCACCTGCGCCGGATCCGCGAGGAGACCGACGCCTACCTCGCCGACCGCGACGGGCGCGCGGCCCGGGAGGGGGAGGTCCCCGCCCCCGGGCTCAGCCTCCAGCTGCGCCAGCACTGCCTGGCGTTCTGCGAGTCGCTGCGGTTCCACCACGACGGGGAGGAGCAGATGCTGTTCCCCTCCCTGGCGGAGCGGTACCCGCACCTGGCCGGCACCCTGGAGCGGCTGTCGGAGCAGCACCGCGAGGTCGACCGCATCCGCGAGGGCATCCAGGCGCTGCTGGCGGAGGTCGCCACCGCCGACCCGGCCGCGTTCCGCGCGGACCTGGAGAGGATGAGCCGGGAGCTGGAGGCCCACCTCGACGAGGAGGAGGCAGGGCTGCTGCCCCTGCTCGCGGAGGTCCCCCTGCCGGGCTGACGCCGGCGCGGTCGGCCGGAGACCGGCCCGGGACCGCGCCGACCTGCTCGGACACCGCCGACCCCGAAGGCCGCGACCGGCTCACGGGGTCGGCGGGCGCCGGGTAGGTAGTGGCCGCCGGGGCACTACGTAGCACCCCCCGACGTGTACGAAGTTACGTAGTGAACACGTATGGTCAGGGTCGCCCTCCGTGACGGATTCTTGATCCCGGGTGGCCACCCTTCCACATCCCCCGTCCCCCACCATCCCCCCGAAGGGTTCTCCGCATCATGCGCAAGAGCAAGATAGGCGCGGCCCTCGCGGCCGTCGCCCTGCTGCCTGTCATGTTCGCAGCACCGGCCCTCGCGGAGGAGGTCCCCGACTTCCTCGACACCTCCGACACCACCGAGCGGACCTACATCGTCGTCCTGGACGACTCCGCCACCCCGCAGGACGTCGCCGAACGCCACGGCGACGACCCGATCGGCGTCTACGAGCACGCGCTCACCGGCTACGCGGCCGAGATGACCGCGGCCGAGGCCGCCGAGCTCCTCCGGGACTCGGACGTGGCCTACGTCCAGGAGGACCAGCCGGTCCACACCTTCGAGCAGGACGTGCCCGACGGCATCGCCCGCACCTTCGCCCCCGACAACCCCGGCCTCGCGATCAACGGGCAGGACGACTACGTCCCGGACGTGGCCGTCGCCGTCCTGGACACCGGTGTCGACGGAGCCCACCCCGACCTCAACGTGGTGAACTCCGTCAACTGCACCAGCGGCACCTGCGTCTCCAACACCGCCTCCGACGGCAACGGGCACGGCACCCACGTCGCGGGCAGCATCGCGGCCATCGACAACGGCGAGGGCGTCGTCGGCATGGCGCCGGGCGCTGACATCTGGAACGTCCAGGTCCTCAACTCCAGCGGCAGCGGGAGCCTGGCCGGCATCACCGCCGGCGTGGACTACGTGGCGGCCAACGCGGGGGACATCGCCGTCGCCAACATGAGCCTGGGCTGCGAGGGCTGCACCGACCAGGCGCTCGGCCAGGCGATCACCTCGGCCGTGGACTCCGGGGTGGCGTTCGCGGTGGCCGCGGGCAACAGCTCGCGCGACGCGGCGAACTTCTTCCCCGCCAACCACCCCGACGTGCTCACCGTGTCCTCGATGGCGGACTCCGACGGCGCCCCGGGCGGCAACGGCGGAGCGCTCGGGTGCACCGGGGACGACGACGACACCCTGTCCTACTTCTCCAACTACGGCCAGGTCGTCGAGATCGCGGCCCCCGGGTCCTGCATCATCTCGACCGTCCCGGGCGGCGGGTACGGCAGCTCCAGCGGCACCTCCATGGCCTCCCCGCACGCCGCGGGCGGCCTGGCGCTGCTGGCCGTCGGCAACGCCAAGCCCACCGACCGCAACGGGGTCATGGCGATCTACGACACCCTGATCTCGGCCGGCAACCAGGACTGGGACGACACCTCCGGCGACGGCCACCACGAGCCGCTGCTGGACGTGGGCGACCCCGCCACCTTCCCGGCCGACGGCGGCACCACCCCGCCCGACGGGCCGGTCGCGTCGATCACCCACGCCTGCGACGACACCACCCTGACCTGCTCCTTCGACGGCTCCGGCTCCACCTCCAGCGGTGAGGTCACCGCCTGGGAGTGGGAGTTCGGCGACGGCGCGGGCGACAGCGGCACCACCGTGGAGCACACCTACGGCGCCGAGGGCGACTACACCGTGACCCTCACGGTCACCGACGACTCCGGGGCGACCGACAGCGCCACCGCGACCGTGTCGGTGGGGTCCCCCGGCGGAGGCGACGGGCCCACGGCCGACTTCGACGGCGGGTGCTACTCGTTCTGGTACCTCTGCGAGTTCGACGCCGGCTCCTCCACCGCGGGCGACGCCCCGATCGTGTCCTACGCGTGGGACTTCGGCGACGGGACCACCGGCAGCGGTGACTACACCTGGCACTTCTACCCCGGTCCCGGGACCTACACCGTCACGCTGACCGTCACGGACGCCGACGGGGCGACCTCGACGGCGACCAGGACGGTCCGCCTGTAACACCCGCCCCACGACCCATCCCCTGCGCGGCCCCTCCCCGATCCCCCGGGGAGGGGCCGCGCGCACGGGACGGGTCCGCGGGCGCGCGGGGGCGGGCGCACGGCCACCAGTGGCCAACGGGTTTGCCGGTGGGCGCGCCAGGCGCGACGATGTCCGGTACCGGAACAGGACAACGGAGGCACACCCCTCATGACGCCGCACCCCTCGCAGAGCCTCTGCGCGCGCACCGAACCCCTCACCTCCGAAGACCCGAGCGAGGTCGGCGGGTACCGGATCGAGGGAAGGGTGTCCGACGGCGGAGGCGGCGTGCTGTACGCGGCGCGCCGCGACGGCGGGGAGCCCGTGCTGCTCGGCCTGGCGCGCGGGCGGGAGGCAGGGGAGCCGCTCCCCGAGCCGGAGGCCGGGGGCGTGTGCGCGGTCGGGGCGATCGAGACCGGTGAGCACGACGGGCGGCCGTGGTCGGTGCTGCCCGACCAGCCGGGGCCGGACCTGCGCGGACACGTGGCTGCGCACGGGGCGCTGCCCGAATGGGGCGCGGTGGTGCTGGCGGCCGCGGTGGCCGAGGCGCTGGCGGTGCTGCACGGGGAGGGCACCGCGCACGGGCAGGTGGGGCCGGACGCGGTGGTGCTGACCGGCGCGGGGCCGCGCCTGCTCGACACGGGGCTGGGGCGCAGGGCCGACGCGCCGGAGGCGCCCGGGCTGCGGGGCGTCCCGGGCTGGGTGGCCCCGGAGGTGTACGAGGACGGGCGGTCGACGGCCGCCGCGGACGTGTTCGGGTGGGCGGCCCTGGTGGTGCTGGCGGCGACGGGACGGGAGCCGTTCGGCGAGTCGCCCGCCTCCCGGCTGGGCCGCCGGGCGGCGCTGGTGGAGATGGAGCGGCGCGCCCGGCAGGACGGCGTGGACCTGGAGGGGGTGCCGGCGGGCCTGCGGGAGGTGGTCGCGCGGGCGCTGTCGCCGGAACCGGGCGAACGGCCCTCGGCGGAGGACGTGCTGGCGGTGGCGCTGCGGCACCTGGACGGACGCGACGGGGGCCCGGCGGCGGAGCGGCTGCGCGCCGCGCTCCCGGGCGGTGCGGTCGGCGCGGCCGCCGCAGGCGTCCCGGGTGGCTCTGCCGCCTCTGAGGCCGCGGCGGCCGCGGCCGTCACGAGCGGCCCGGAGCCCTCCGCCGCCTCGGAGACCGAGGCCGTTCCCGGCGGCGCGTCCGCCCCGGGTGCCACAGCCGAGGCAGGGGCACCGACCCCGGCGGTCCCCGGCGCCCCGGAGGCCGCGGCCGCCTCTGACGCCTCGTCGGACTCCGCCGCGAACGCCCCGGAGACCTCGGCCGCCGCGGACGACCCCGATGTCACGGTCGTCACGGGCGATTCGATGGCGTCGGCCGCTGCCGACGCCGTGGCGGCGGCCGACGCCTCCGCCGGCGGTGGAGCGTCCTCTCCACCGGACACGGACGACCCGGTCGCCACCGCGGCCTCCGACGACGCGCCTGCCGCGGAAGCCGCTGCCGACGCCGGGCCGGTGAAGCCGGCGGGGACGCTGGGGTTCGGGATCTACACGGAGCCGGTCACCCTGGAGGGCTCGGCCGTCGCGCCTCCCGAGCCCGCCGGGTCCGGGGCGGGTTCCGGGATCTATGCGGAGCCGGTGACTCCGGAGGGCTCGTCCGTGGCGCCTTCCGAGTCCGCCGGGGCCGGGGCGGGGTTCGGGATCTACACGGAGCCGGTGACCCCGGAGGGTTCGGCCGCCGCGCCCTCGGCCCCCGCCGGGCCGTCGGCCCCGGCGGTGCCGTCCGCCGCGCCGGGGACGGGTTTCGGCATCTACGCGGAGCCGGCGACCCCGGAGGGCTCGGCCGTGGCCCCCGGCGGGCCCGGGACCTCTAACGCCCCGGCCGACACGGCCCCGGCGTGGGGCGAGCCGCAGGGGGCGGCCGGGACGACCGCCACGATGGTGCGCGAGCCGGCCCCGGGCGGTCGCGCGGGGCTGCTGGTCAACGCGGCCGTGGTGGGCGCGGTGCTGCTGGGGGTGCTGGTGGTGATGCTGTTCCGGACCGGCGTGCTCTGATCCCGGCCCGGCGCGCGTACGCCGGGCGGCCGCCGCCTCCGGCGGCCCCCGGCACGGCGCGCCTCCTCCGCCGAGCGTCCGAGAGAGGTAGAGCCGTCGCCGTCCGCGGCGGCGTCCCGCCCCGCTCCGCGCTCCCGAGGAGGCCCCATGAGCGAGGAACCCCACGCCGAACGGCGGCGTCCACCGGCCGCCGGGGCGTTCCGGACCGCGGCGGGGGTCCTCGGGTTCTGCGGCCGCGTCGTCCTGGCCGCGGCGGCCGCCACCCTGGCGCTGGCGTGCGTCCACTGGCTCGACGGGGGTCCCATGCCCGGCGCCCGGCTGGCCGCCCCCCTCGTCCCCGTCCTCCTGGTCGTCCTCGCCTGCCTGGGCCTGTCCGCCGCGAAGGTCCTCCTGGCCGCCGGCGCCACCCTGCTGATCTGCGTCGGCCTGATGATCACCCTCACCGTCGCCGAGCTGTACCCGCTGCTGCCCGTCATCGGCCGGATCGACACCGCCTCGCTGGCGCAGTGGGCGCTCGGCGACCGCCTGATCCTCTACGGGCTCCCCGTCCTGCTCACCGCGCTGCTGTTCGTCGCCGTCGAGACGAACCTCTCCGGGCTGATCCCCGTGGCCGGAGCCCCCGTCGCCCTGGTGGCGACCGGCGCCGCCGTGTTCGGCTCCGGGGCGGAGCCGGTGCCCGCCCTGTGGGACGAGATCGTCCGGGGCGGCGGGATGTACACCGGGTACGCCCTCTGGTCGGCGGCCCCGGTGGCGGTCACCCGGATCGCGATCCTCGTGGAGCGCCGCCGGGGCTAGCCCCCGAGGATGGTGCCGAGGTCGACCTCGGTGCCCAGGAACATCGAGCCGACGATGAGCAGCAGCAGCCCCGGCAGCAGGGTGACCGCGGTGATCATGGTGACGCGCGGGTTCAGCCGCTGCGCCTTGCGGCGCATGTACTGGGCGTCGGCGCGGCGCATGTCCTGGCTGATGTTCACGAGGGTGTCGCTGAGCGGGGCGCCCAGCTCCTCCGCCTGCTGGATGGCGGTCACGAACTTGCTCAGCGAGTCGTTGCGGTTGCGGCGGCGCAGCATCTCGAACGCCTCCCGGCGGGAGGTGCCCAGCTCCATCTGGCGCAGCGCCAGGGTGAACTCGTCGGCCAGCACCCCCGGCATCGACTCCGCCACCCGGCCCACCGCGGCGCGGAACGACAGCCCCGCGCTGACGGTCACCGCGAGCACGTCCAGGAAGTCCGGCAGCTGGGACTGCACCCGGTCGGCGCGCTCCTGCGCCTGCACGTACAGGTTGAGGTCGGTGAGCCCCGCGAACGCCAGCACGATGACCCCCAGCAGGGGGTTCCCCACGAGGAACATCAGTGTCCCCAGCGACCCGTACAGGGCGATCTCGCCGATCTTGCGCCGCAGGTACCGGTCCGGGGTCAGCCCGTCGGGCCTCCCCGCCGCCTCGATGCGCCGGGCGATGGAGCGCCGCCGCGTCTCGCCCAGCGACTCCAGCACCATCCCCGAGAACGGCCGCCCCAGCGCCTCGGTGATCCGGTGCAGGACGAACGTGCGCTCCTCCCGGGTGCGCGGCGGCGGCCCCGCCGGCTCGTCCACCCGGACCCGGGTCTGCGACATCATCAGGAACACCCCGTACGCGGCGGTCAGGACGACCAGTGCGGCGGCCGCCGACAGCGCGGCGGGGACGACCCAGGCCAGGTTCATCGGACGGACTCCTACAGGTCGAACTTGGTGATACGGGTGACCAGCGCGAAACCGGTGACGAACAGCGCCGCCACCACCAGCAGCACCCCGATGCCCGCCGGGGAGGTGGTCATGGTGCGCAGGATGCCCGGCTCGATGGCGTTGATCAGGAACAGCGCCCCCACCGACATGAACCCCAGCGCCCACACGGTGCTGGTGGTCTCGCTGAGGATGGTCTGCACCTCGCGCCGGGTCTCCTTGCGGTTCTCCAGGGTGGTGGAGATGTTCCGCAGCGCCGTCACCAGCGAACCGCCGGAGCGGGAGGCCACCAGCAGCGTCGACAGCAGCACCCCCAGCTCCCGGGACGGCATGCGTTCGCGCAGCTCGGCGACGGCCTCCTCGAAGGACGCCCCGAGCTTCATGGACTCGGTCATCCGCCGCAGCTCCTCGCCGGCCGGGCCGTCCAGCTCGTCGGCGGCGATCGCCACCGCCGTCGGCAGCGCCAGCCCCGCGGAGGTGGCGTTGCTCAGCACCCGCGCCAGGTCGGGGAGCTGGCCGGTGAACTCCTCGCGGCGCTTGGCCTCGGCCCGGTTCAGGTAGGAGAAGAACAGGAACGCCACCCCCGCGGCGGCCAGCAGGCCGAAGAACGGCGCCAACACCTGCCACACCACGAGCACCGCCAGCAGGGAGCCGCCGACCAGGGCGACCACGAACGTGGACACCCGCATGTCGGTCCCGGAGCGGGCGATCCGGCGGGCCAGCCGGGAACCCCACTGGGTCCGGTGCAGGGCGCGTTCCAGCCGGGCCATGGGGGTGGACGCCGCGTACTCGGCCTGGTCCAGGGCGCTGCGGGCGGCGATGAGCCGCCGCTGTTCGGCGCTGGCGATGAACTGCCACAGCGCCGCCAGCACGAGGCCCAGCACCAGCGCCAGACCGGCGAGGATCGCCGCCATCTGCCAGTTCACCGCGGCTCCTTTCGCGGGGCGGGGGCCACCCGGGGCGCGGGTGCCCTCACCACTCGTTCCGTTCCTCGGCGGGCACCACGCCGAACACGGCGGGCACGGTCTCGCCCATGTGGTAGATCCGCTCGGCGATGTGCCGGGGCAGCGGGGAGTGCCGGAACCGCCCCTCCACCGACCGGTTGGCCCCCAGCGGCATCGCCTCGAACCGCAGGACCGTCTCCAGCCGGAACTCCTCGCGGCGCTTGGACGACACCACGCTGATCTCGTTGACCCGCCGCGACCCGTCCGGCCAGCGGCCCAGGTGCACGATGGCGTCCACGGCGTTGTTGATCTGGTCGCGGATCGCCTCGTAGGGGATGCGGCCGTCGCCGATCGTCGCCAGCGTCTGGATACGGTGGATGGCGTCGTCGGCCGAGTTGGCGTGCACGGTCACCAGGGACCCGTCGTGGCCGGTGTTCATCGCCTGGAGCATGTCGATGGTCTCCTCGCCGCGGACCTCGCCGACGATGATCCGGTCCGGCCGCATCCGCAGCGCGTTGCGCACCAGGTCGCGGATGGCGACGGCGCCCCGGCCCTCGATGTTGGGCGGCCGCGACTCCAGCCGCACCACGTGCTCCTGCATGAGCTGGAGCTCGGCGGAGTCCTCGATGGTCACGATGCGCTCGGTGGGCGGCACGAACGCCGACAGGGCGTTGAGGAACGTGGTCTTGCCGGTGCCGGTACCGCCGGACACCACCAGGTTGAACCGGGAGCGCACCATCGCCGACAGCAGCACGCCGGTGGCCTGGTCCAGGCTGCCCATCCGCACGAGCTCGTCGATCGGGTACGGCTTGGGGAACCGCCGGATGGTGAGCACCGGCCCCGACAGCGACAGCGGCGGGATGATGACGTTGACCCGCTCGCCGGTGGGCAGGCGGGCGTCCACCATGGGCGACGACTCGTCCACCCGCCGGTTGACCAGGGAGACGATGCGGTCGATGGTCTGGTAGAGCTGCTCCTCGCCGTTGAACGCGGCGTCGACGCGCTGCATCCGCCCGCCGCGTTCGATGAACACGTTGTCCGGCCCGTTGACCATGATCTCGGTGATGCTCTCGTCGGCGAGCAGGGGTTCGAGGACACCCAGCCCCAACGCCTCGTCGACCACCCTGCGGATGAGGACCGAGCGCTCCCGGTCCGACAGCACCGGTCCCTCGCGGGTGAGGATGTGCCCGACGACCTTCTCCAGCCGCACCCGGCGCTGGGCCAGGGTGAGCCGGGTCAGGTCCTCCAGGTTGATCTCCTCCAGCAGGCGCCGCCGCCAGTGCGTGACGCTGCCGCGGTCGGTGCGCGCCTCCGCGGCGCGGTCCTCCTCCAGCCGGTCCTTCAGGCCCATCGCCGACTCCTTCCCCCGGTTCCCCCGGATCCCCCCGCCGCCGCGGCGCGCGTCCGCGCCCCCGCGGTCCGGTACGCCCCCGCGCGCGGGTCCTGCGTCTCACACATTCGGCATGTCCACCCGTCGTGTCACGGTGATCCCGAACCCGGCGGACGAGAACACCACCGGCAGCGGGTGGGACACCTCCACGTAGAAGCCCTCGTGGTCGTTGGCGCCCCCGGTGACGGTCGCGTCGTCGAGCCAGGACGGCAGGGACTCGCGCGCCGTGGCCTCGGCGCCCTCCAGGCCCTGGAGCCCGGCGACCCGGGCCCCGGCCCGGGCGGCCGACTCCAGCCGCTCGGCGGCCACGAACGCCAGGAACGCCTCGATGGCGATGACCGCGGTGAGCAGCAGCACCGGGAACGCCATGGCGAACTCCAGCATCGGCCCGCCCCGGTCGTCGCGGCGCCCCCGGCCGCGGTGCCGGGCACCCCGGCGGAGCCGGTCGCGGAGGCCGGGGCGGTCGGGGCGGCGGGCGCGGCGGGTGCTCAACTCGACCCCGCCCCCCGCGGGTCGGCCGGGTCGCCCACGCTCCCGCGCGGGGCGACCTCGGTGACGATCCGCGACTCGGCGCTGATGTCCCAGGGGCCGGACGCCCCCGGCAGGAAGATCGGCATGGCCAGGGTGACGCGCGCGTGGCGGACACCGTCGCGTTCGACGATCTCCACGGTCATCACGTCCTCTCCGTCCCAGGGGGCGCGGACCCGCTTGCGGGCCTCCTCGTCGATGCGGGCCATGTCGTCGGGGGTGACCGCCGCCTGCCGGGCCGCCTCGGCGGCCCCGTGCGAGGCGTACATGGAGGTGATGCCGAGCAGCAGCACCTGCCACACCAGGGCCAGCGCCAGCATGAGGAAGGGCACCACCGCGGCGAACTCCACGATCACCCCGCCCCGGTCCGGCGACCGGCCCCCGCGGTCAGCCACCGAGAACACCGTGCCCGCCCGGGTCGCGCGACGGGCCGCCCGGGACGCCGGACCGGCGCGGGTCGGCCGAGGCGTGCACGAACCCCGACACGTCCCGGGTGGACTGGCCGCCCTCCATCACCGTGCGCGCGGAGACCAGGCCGCCCGGCGGGGTGGGCGCCCCGCCCTTGCCGTTGCCCGGCTGGGCGGGCGGGCTCAGCAGGTCGAGTTCGGCGGCCAGCCGGGAGAACGCCTTGCGCAGCCCCTCGTCCGTGACCCGGGTGGGGTCGCCGTTGTTCTCGCCCGGCTCCAGCCCCCGGTAGGAGGCCGGGACGGGCGTGCGCAGCACCCGGGTGCCCAGCAGGTGGCGCAGGAAGTCCGGCTGGATCTCGTTCTTGCGGCTGTGCCGGTTGACCAGCGCGTACACGTCCTGCTGGGAGCGGACCTGGAGGCGTTCCCACATGCCCATCAGCCGCTGGGCGCCGCGCAGGGAGGGCACGTCGGGGGTGACGGCGACGACGGCGCGGTCGGCGAGCTCCACGGCCATGGCGGTGGCCTCGTTCATGATCGTGCCGCAGTCCACCACCACCAGCTCGTAGCGGGAGCGCAGCGCGGTCAGCACCCGGCGGGCGACCCGGGCGGTGACGTCCTCGCCGCGTTCGCCGTGCTCGGGGGCGAGCAGGACGTGCGGGCCGCGCGGGTCCACGTACAGGGTCTCCGCCAGCATGCCCGGGGTGATCTCGTCGCCGGCCCCCACCAGGTCGCCGATGGAGCGGCGGTGGCGCAGGTTGAGGAACGCGGGCAGGTCGCCGGTCTGCAGGTCCAGGTCGACCAGGCACACGACCCGGCCGGCGGCGGCCGCCGTGAAGGCCAGGTGCACGGCGCAGGTGGTGGTGCCCACCCCTCCCTTGGCGCCGCTGACCGCCAGCACCCGCCCGCGCACACCCGAGGCGGGCAGGTCGAGGGAGGCGGACTCCAGGTGGCGGCGCAGGGTGCGCGACCAGTCGGCGGCCCGGGCGATCCGGTTCTCCAGCTCGGCGATGCCGGAGTCGGCGGCCAGCACGCCGCGGGCGCCCGCCTCCATGGCCCCGGTGAAGGTGTCGGCGTCCATGGCGGAGGACACCAGCAGGATCGCCAGCTGCGGGTGCCGGTGGGACAGGTCGCGGATGGCGTCGAACACCGGGGCCGGGCCCAGGTCCTGGTGGATGAGCACGACGTCGAGGTCGGGGAACTCGCCGGCGGCGTCGATCAGCGCCGCGCTGGTGGAGCGGACGGCGACCAGGTCGGCGGAGGTGAGCTCGTCGAAGCGCGCGGCCAGCACCATCTCCGTCTCGGAGGTGGGCATGCCCGCCAGGACGCGGAAGTTCATCGGTCGCCTCCGGGGGTGCGGCGGGTGTCCCCGCCGGTCTCGTTGCCCTCGTCGGGGGAACCCTGGCCGACGAGGTCGTCCATGTCCTGGCTGCAGAACTCGGACTCGCCGGGGGAGCCGCCCCCGGCCGCGCTGACCAGGGCCAGCCGCATCTTGGTGGAGAAGTCCTCGGCGTAGGCCAGGCGCAGGGCGGCCTGCGGGTCCAGTCGGAACGTGACCGGCACGACCCCGGCGACGCCGCCGGCCTCGGTCTCCTGGGTGCGCAGCTCGCCGATGTCGAGGACCTCGACCTCGGTGAGGATCCGGACGGCGCAGGCCTCGCCGTGGTCGCGGGGCTGGAAGGTGGCGTAGATGTCGACGAACGAGCCGCGCTGCACCTTGCCCGCCACCCCGGTCTCGGCGTCGACCATGATCGCGATCTCGCGCTCGCCGGTGGTGAGGGTGGGCTGCGGCTGCACCATGCCCCGTTGCAGGTAGACGCCCGCCTCCAGGTGGGAGGCGGCGACGAGCTCCTGGTCGGCGGGCGTCTCGATCTCGGAGAGGTCGGAGAGGAACACCTCGGGGTCGAAGTACATGGCCGGCACCTGCACGGTCTCCACGGAGTCCGGGCCCAGGGGCTGGTAGGCGTCCACGTCCTCGGTCAGGCGCAGCACCGTCTCGAAGTCGCCGAGCTGCGACTCCCTGGAGTCGAGGTAGGCGAACACGGAGAAGAACACGGCGACGGCTCCGAGGGCGGCCACGACCATGAGGAGGACGCCGCGTCGCTGACGGGGGTTCATGGGAGGTCTGTTTCCGTTTCCAGGCTCGTTGCGGGCGACCCGTCCGGGGCCGGGGTCCTAGCGGGAGTAGGTCCGGGGGATTTCGGGGCGCGGCGCGCGTCCCGCGAGCGGAGGGTTCTCGGGTCGGTCGGGGGCGGGTGGTCGGGGGTCGGGGCCGCCGGCGGTCCGCGGGTCCGCAGCGGGGGCTCCGCCGCGGTCCCCGGGGTCGGGGTCGGCGGGTGGTCGGGGCGCGGTGGGGCGCGGGGCGCCGTGGGGGAGGCCGTCGACGGTGGAGTGCCAGGCGTCCTCGTCCACGGTGACCGGCGGCAGGGCCTCGGCCTCCAGGGACAGGTGCTGGTCGCCGTACGGGGGCCGGTCGTGCTCGTCGCGCCGCCCGGTCGCGGCGATGCCCTCGCGGGCGCCCCGCGGGGATCCGGCGGCCCGGGCCGCCCACGCCGCCGCGGTGTCGCCGGGCACGGGCTCGCCCCGCACCCACACCCCGTCGTCGGCGGGCCGGTGCTCCCGGACGGGCCGGCGGCCGTCCGCCGGCGGGGTCTGCGACCCCGGGGCGCGGACGGGGTCGGGGCCCGTGGCGGCGGTGCGGTGGCCGTCGCCGGTCCGCGCGGCCCACGCGGCGGCGGTGTCGGCGGGCGGACGTCCGGAGGGGGCCGCCGGGGCCGGGGTGCCCGGTGCCGCCGGCGGGCCCTGCGCGGCCGGTGCGCCCGTGGGCCGGTCGCCGAAGGCGGGGGCCGGCGGGCGCGGGCGTGCGGCGGCCGGGGGGAGGCCGGCGTCCGGAAGGGGCGCGGCCGCGCCGCGGGTGTCCGGTGCCGGGTCGGCGGTGCGGTGGCCGCCGGTGCCGGGAGCGGCCCAGGGGGAGACCGCGTCCGGGGACGGGGCCTGCCGACCGCCGTTCGGGCGGGGTTCGGGGCGGGTCCAGGTGCCGGTGTCGGTCACCGGGGGGTGCGCGTCGGCCGGCCCGGACATCCGGGTCCGCAGGGGGCTGCGGGCCGAGCCGGAGGCGCAGAACGGGCAGGGGGCCGCCGTCATGGGCTCGCCGCACCAGGAGCAGGCCGAGGCCCGCACCGCCCCGGCCGCGTAGGCGAGCGCCTGCGGGTGCGCGCTCAGGGCCACGAACTCCACGTACTTGGAGGTGCCCCAGTACACGGGCCCCAGCGGCTGCGCGGGCAGGGAGCGGGTCGCGACCGGCTGGATCGCCTGCGGGAGGTTGTCGTCGAACACCGCCGTGATGGCCGGGTCGGGCGTCGAGCACAGCAGCTGCACCGGCTGCACCGGCCGGAACGGCAGCCGCCGGGCCACCTCCGCGGGCCGCAGCCGCTCCACCCGCAGGATGGGCGCGCAGTACGCCAGGAACGACACGGTCGGCGCGTACGAGCCCATGTGCTGGCGGACCGAGGTGGGGATGGTCTCCAGCCCCGACACGGTCTTGAGCCAGGCGCCCGCGAGCAGGTGGCGGGGCAGTTCGGCGGACAGCGCGGCCACCATGCCCGGCGGCAGGTACGGCGCCAGGTAGGCCAGCTGGTCGGCGACCAGGGACAGGGCCAGGGGCGCCAGGTCCAGCGGGACGCCGGCGATGTGGTCGGTGCGCAGGGCCCCGCGGGCGAAGTTCACGGCGCGCCGGGCGTCGTCCTCCCGCCAGGACGGGTACAGCGCGACGACCTTGCGGTCCTCGGCGATCTGCTGCCGGGCGAAGGCGACGAACGCGGCGCTGCGTTCGCCGATGCCGTCGCCGTGCATCGTGAAGCGCTGCGCCCGGACCTCGCCCACGTGGCCCGTGCTGGGGATGTCCGCCAACAGGGCGACGGCCGTCGCCGACCGAGGTAGGGCTGTGGACACTGGGCAAGCTCCATCGGTTCTGCGCCTGGGGTGGGATGTGCCGGATGGCGTTCCGTGTGGAATGCCCCACTCGGTCGCATCGTAACGAATGTGTGCCAGGGCGCGGGAGCCCTCGCGTTTTTCCGCGATCGACGGGGGAAGGGCGCTGATCTCGGTCTCGGGGGAGGGCGGGGTCGGACCCCGGGGCACGTGGGGGCGGGCCGCGGGGCGGCCGTCGTTCTCCGGCGGCCCTGGTACGCGGGGGATCCGGGGGTCCCGGCGACCGCGTGCGGCCACGAGGGGCGCCGGGTCACCGTGCTGGTCGTCGACTCTTGGGCTTTTTGTCTGCTGTGTCCCCTTTTTGGGCTGGTGTCCGTTGTTCTGGTACTGCGTTCGCGTGTGTGCGGCGTTCTGGCGACCCCCCTAGAATGCCCTCCTTTTTCTTTCGTCACCAGGGACCAGGGCCCGGTTGTGGACAACCGCACTCCCGTTTTTCCCGCACCCTGGGGCGGACGTGGAGGGTGGTGGCGCAGGGGTGGGTGTTGCCCCAGGTGCACGGTCGGGTGTCGTATTCGTCTCTTCGCGGTTGACGGCCGTCCCACCGGGAACGATCAGAGCGGGTTTCGCGTCATATCTTGAGAAGCCACGCGCCCCCCAGAGGAGACGAACGATGCGCAAGGAAAACCGCGCCGCCGCGGGCGCCGCCGCCTGGCAGGTCATCCAGAACACGGACGGCAACATCTCCGTGTGGCAGCGGGCCGGAGCCGTTCCGCGCATGATGTGGGCCAAGGTCCGGGGCCGCTACCCCGAGATGAGCGCGGCCAAGATGCTCGGCATGATCGCCCTGACGCTCTACATCGTCTCGCCGATCGACTTCGTTCCCGAGCTGTTCGTGCCGCTGCTCGGCCTCACCGACGACGTCGGCGCCGCCGTGTGGCTGACCACCATGCTGCTGGGCGAGAGCGAGCGCTTCCTCCGCAAGGAGCGGGACGAGCGGGCGCAGCAGGCCTTCTCCCAGGCCAACGCGGGCTGGCAGGGGGCCCGGGGGCAGGCGGGCCCGGGGGCGGGTGCCCAGGGTTCGGGCGTGCCCCCGCAGGGCGCCGAGGCCGGCCGCACGGCCCCGCGGCGGGAGCCCGGCAAGGCCCCGCGCTAGACACCCGAGACGACACCGAAGGCGGGCCGCGGCCCGCCTTCGGCGCGTCCGGCCCCGGTCAGCCCGGGGGGACGATGGTGTCGATCATCCGGTCCACCAGCACCCCGGGGTCCTCGTCGCCGAGCACGTCGGGCAGGGTCAGGGACTCCAGGAACAGGCCGGTCATCGCCAGGTAGAGCGTGATCACGGTGGAACGGTCCCCGGGGAAGCCGCCCTCCAGGTGGAGGCGCACGTTGTCCTCCAGGGTGTCGCGGATGGTGCGGGTGAGCTCCGTGCGGATGCCCGGGTGGCGGTTGGCCTCCAGGCGCAGTTCCAGCAGGGCCAGGTAGCCGTTGCGGTCGCCCCGGATCCGGCGCAGCAGGTCGTGCATGCCGACGCGGGTCTGTTCGCGGCTGGGCGCGGTGTCGGCGAACGACGCCATGAACTCCTCGGTGGGGGTCAGCCGCACGTGGACGTGGGCGCCCGCCTGCAGCAGCAGCTGGGCGCGGTCGCTGAAGTAGTTGGACGCGGTGCCGGTGGGGACGCCCGCGCGGGCGTCCACGGCGCGGAAGGTCAGCCCGCGCGCGCCCTCCTCGGCGAGCACGTCGATGGCGGCGTCCAGCAGGGCGCGGCGGCGCTCGGGGTTCCTGCGGACCATCGTCCGCCTCCTCTCTCTGCGTTCCCCTGGGGTGGGGAAGCGTGTTGCACGGACAACTTCAGGTGTAGTACTTTAAATGCAGTGGTCAACAGCCTACCCCAGGGAGACACCATGCATGTGAACCTCATCGGCACCGCCTACCTGTGCGACGAGCCCCGCGCGGCCGCCGACTGGTTCGTCGAGCACTTCGGCTTCGAGCTCGGCATCGACATCGGCTGGTACATCAACACCCAGCACCCGCAGCACAAGAACTTCTCGCTGGACTTCGTCGCCCGCGACCACGACTCCTCTCCGGAGGGGCTGCGCGGCCGGGCCGTCTCCGGAGCCCTCGTGGCCTTCCTCGTCCCCGACGTGGAGGCGGAGGAGAAGCGCCTGCGCGAGGCCGGGCTGGAGGTCACGCTGCCGCTGAGCCGCGAGCCCTGGGGGCAGTACCGCTTCCAGGTCGCCGGGCCGCAGGGGCTGTTCGTGGAGATCCTCCAGATGGTCGAGCCCGACCCGCAGTGGCTGAAGGACAACGGGTTCCTCCCGGAGTGATCCGGGGTGCTCCGCCGTGAACCCCGTCCGCACCCCGGTCCAGGCCGGGGTGCTCGTGCCCTCGAACGTGTTGCACCGCGGAGTCCTCCCCGGCGGAGGAGGTCGCCGTGGAGGACTCCTTCTACTCCCCGGTCGCCGTCGACGCGCGGACCTACCTCGGCCAGGAGGAGATCACCCTGGTGAGCACCTGGGACACGCTCTACGCCCCGCCCGGGCTCGACGGGGAACTCGCCCGCCTGCCGGTGGAGACCATGTACGCGGGGCCGGCCGAGGCCGCCCACGGGGAGTGGGTCCGGGTGGAGAACGCGCTGGTCGGGATCGACCCCGACACGCTGCACCCCGGGGTGCGGGGCTACTACGAGGAGCAGGGCCTGCTCTGACACGCGCCGGGGCGGCGGCGCGGGACGCGCCGCCGCCCCGACGGTCCCGCGTCCTACGGCCGGAGGTGTTCCGCCAGCGGGCCCAGCACCGCGATCCACTCGCGGACCAGGGTCTCCGCGACCACGCCCTCCAGGACGAAGGGGTCCTTCTCCAGCAGGGCGCGCACCTCCTCGGCGGAGCCGGCGCGGAACAGCAGCAGCGCGCCCGGGTCGTCCTGGGCGCCGAACGGGCCCGAGACCAGGTTGACGCCCTGCTCGGAGAGCCCGTTCAGGTACTCGCGGTGCGCGGGGCGGTGCTCGTCGCGGGCGGCGGTGCTGTTCTCGGCGTAGATGTAGGTGACGGCGTAGACGGCCATGGGGCGTCCCTCCTGGTGGCTGGGTTGTACCGCCCCATGATCCCGGACCGGCCGCGCCCGCGCGCGGCCGGGGCGCCGGGTCACCCCGTTGCGCGCCGCGGACCGCCCGGGGACCGGGGACGGCCTGAGTCAGCGGGCGCGGTGGGCGGCGTACTCCCAGGTGCGCACGACCATGTCGGCGCCCGAGCGGACGAGCGCGGCGGCCAGGACCAGGGTGAGGGCGACGGCCAGCACGTACACGGCGGCGGCGATGGCCCGGCGCGCCGCCCGGTGGCCGCGCGGGACCGGCGGCGGGGTCACCGGGCACCGCCCGCCGCTGCGGGCGCGGGGCCGCAGGCCAGCTCGGCGAACGCCCGGCCCTCGGGGAGCAGCAGCCAGGCCGCCAGCCCGTGCAGGCTGGGGTCGGCCCGCCCGTCGGGACCGGCCACCGCCGAGGTCAGGAACACCCGCACCGACCCGAAGTCCGCCTCCGCCCGGGCCAGCAGGTTGCCCAGCCCCAGGCGGTGCTCGGCCCACTCGCGCACCGGGACCGCGCCCGGGTCCACGGAGGTGCCGCGCACCAGGTCGCCGCGGGTGACCACCACCGCGAGCCGGCCGCTCGGGCCGCGTTCGGGAGACCGCCGGCCGCGCTCGACCTCGTCGCGCACCGTGCCGTAGGCCAGCTCCGGGTCGCGGGTGTGCGAGCGCTCCCCGGCCAGCCGGTCGCGTTCGGCGGCGGTCAGGCAGCGCCACACCGCCGGGATCCCCAGCGGGTCCACCACCAGCACGAACGTGGACGCCTCACCCAGGTAGGCGAGCTCCTCGGTGGTGGCGGAGCGGTTGAACCGCTCCCCGGCGGCGTCGAACACCTGCAGGACCAGGGCCCGGCGCCCCGCCCCCAGCCGCGCCGTCGCCGCGCGCACCTTGCGGCCCGGCGGGGTGGGGCGGGTGCGGTGGTCGGGGGCCGACACGCGCGCGCCCTCGCGGGAGAGCCGCGCCGCCTCCTCGCCGAGCGGTTCGAGGTAGGAGTCCGGCCCGTGCCGGGCCGCCTGCTCCAGGGCCAGGTGCAGCCCCGCCGCCAGCCGGGTCTTGCCCGCCCCCGTGCCGCCGAACAGCGGCAGCAGGAACTCGCGCGCCTCCCCGGGCCGGTGCTCCAGCGGCCGGTCGCAGTGCGGGCACAGCGTCTCCAGGTCGGCCGCGCCCAGCAGGATGAGGGTGGGCAGGGTGCGGTCGCAGCGGCAGCGCCTGCGCAGCAGGCCGCGCGCGCCCGGGCGGACCCGGTCGTGCCGCCGCCCGCAGCGGCCGCACAGGTAGGCCGGGTAGGGCAGCCGCCGGTAGCACTCCGGGCACACCATCCGGATCCGGCGCACCGTCCGCAGCCCCGTGTCCACCAGCCGCAGCGCCCCGGCCAGGGACCAGGCGGCCGCCAGGTAGGCGCCCACCACCAGGGCGTGGGCGGTGACGTGGGGGAGCAGCAGCACGCCCCACAGCGCGGACGCCCGCCAGGTCCGCCGCACCGCCGCGCACAGGTCCCACCAGGCCGGGCCGCCGTGGTACCCGCGGTGGGCCGGCTCCTCGCGGCCGTCGGGCACGGGCTCGGCGGGGTGGTCGCCGCCGAGCATGACCCGGTGCACCTCCCGCAGGTACAGCCACGTCAGGACGACCAGGCCCGCCACCGCGGCCAGCACCCCCGCGCCGACCAGCAGGCTCACCACCGCCGCCAGGATCCACCAGCGCAGCAGCACCACGACCGCGCCCACCGAGACCAGCAGGAGAACGCCCAGGAGGGCGGCCTCGGGCCGGGCCGCACCGCCGTCGTGTCCGCGGACGCCGCTCACACCCGGTCACCTCCCCGGACCCCGAACAGGCCGCGCCGGGACCGGTGCCCGCGCACCCACAGGTCGAACCCGGCGGCCTCCTCGCGCGGCAGCCGCCGCCGCACCCGTCCGGTGTTCCGCCGCCCCCAGCCCGCCAGGGCCGGGAGCAGCACCTCCTGTTCCACGACCGCCGCCCGCCCGGGGCCCAGCCCCGACCGCAGCGCCGCCAGGTACACGCGGGCGGCGGCGCCGGTGTCCGGCGGGTCGTCGCACAGGCGGTGGGCGGCCGCCTCCCGGTAGGCGACGAACACCTCCTCCGGGCAGTCCCGCAGCACCCGCGCCGCGGTCGGCGGCCCCCACCGGTCCAGCAGCAGCGCGGCCACGGCCCGCAGCGACACGTCGGCGGGGGTGGGGTGCGACCGGGCCAGCAGGGCCCACGGGCCGGGGGCGTCGGCCGCGCCGGACTCCACCGTCCGCGACCAGGAGTCCAGGGCCGCCTCCAGGGCCGCCCGGTCGCCGAGCACCCGCTCCGCCTCCGCCGGGATCCCCCCGCGCAGCGCGTGGCCCGCCACCTCCTCGGCCAGGGCGTGCCAGGCGGGTTCGGCGCCCACCGGGGGAGCGGCCAGCAGCGGCGCGCACACCCACCCCGCCACGTCCGGGGCCGTCCGCACCCCCGTCCCCAGGACCCGCAGCGTGCGCAGCGCGGCCCGGGGGCCGTGCCCGCGCCCCCACACCTCGTCCAGCAGCGACGCGTCCACGTCGTGCGCCGGCACCCCGGGGGATCCCGCCGCCCGGCCCCCGACACGGATCACGGCCACCTCCTCCAGCAGCCGGGCCGGGTCCTCCCGCCCGTCCAGGCCCAACCGCCGCAGCTCCCGCAGCAGCGCCCCGCCGTCGCGGTCCCCGGTGAACAGCGCGCCCACCGGGCCGCACGCCAGCTCGCCCAGCCGGTCCCGGGGCAGGTCGGCCAGCCGGGCCGCAGCCCCGCGCCGCACCTCCGGGTGGGCGGAGAGCAGGGCCTCGACCGCCGGTCCGGGGGCGTCCCCCGGCGGGGCGGCCGCCAGCAGCGGTCCCACCACCCCGTGCCCGTACCGCTCCAGCGCCAGGGCCGACGGGACCAGACCGCAGGCACGGGACCAGCGCAGCAGCTCCACCGCCCGCTCCGGCGGCGTCCACTCCGGAACGCCGTCCCGGCCGGGCGCGGCGGATCCGGGGAACGGCGCCGAGAGCAGGTCGGCGATCCGCTCCCGCGCCGCCTCCCGAACCGGCTCGGAACGCGTCGGCAGCGCGGCCGGGGCCGCCGCCCCCGCCACGATCCCGTCCAGGCAGCGGTGGACCACCAGCCGGTCCAGCCGGCCGATCAGCGCGGGCGAACCCGTCCGGTGCGCCACCCTCTGCAGGTCGGCCAGCACGCGGGCGTCGGCCGCCCCGTCGTCGACCACCCGGTCGGCCAGCGCCGCGGCGTCCCGGGCGGGCAGCCACTCCACGGCCGCCGGGAGCCAGGCGCGCACCGCGCGCAGCTCCGCCGCCGTCACACCGGTGGAGGGAGCGCCGGACGGGGCGGCGAGCAGTTCGGTGGCGACCAGCACCGGGTGCCAGTCCGCCAGGGAGGCCTCCCGGCCGCCCGCGCGGCGCTCCGCCGCCCGCCACAGCCGCTCGGCCCCCGCGGTCCCCGCCGCCACCGCCCGGGCGGCCGCCTCCCCGCTCGCGGGCGGCGGGGCGGGCAGCGCGTCCAGAGCGCCCACCACCGGGTCCACCACCGTGAACCGGCCCCGCAGCGGTTCCGGGTCGACGCCCGGCGGCACCCCCACCACGTGGGCGAACGTCTCCTGGGGGCTGGCGCAGTAGGTCGAGAACGCCATGGCCCGGGCCCGGTCCGGCGGCAGCAGGTGCGCCAGCGCCGCCACCCAGTGCGCCACCGTCGCGCTGTCGGCGACCAGTACCACCGGCCGCCCCCCGGCGATCGCGGCGTCCACCGCCGCCAGCAGCCGCACCACCAGCTCCGGCGGGCGGCGGCGCACCCAGGAGTCGGTGCGCGCCCGGCCCAGCGGTCCGCCGGGCACCTCCAGCACCGGCAGGTCGCGGTCGGACACCGGGGCCGACACCCAGAAGTCGGCGTCCCACAGCTCGGCCGCCAGCGGTCCGCCGGCCCCCACCAGGCTGTGCGCGAAGTAGTTGCCCGGCCGCCCCGACGGGTCCGGGCCGCACGACACGATCCGGCTCACCACCGGGTACCCGCCCAGGTCGGGGGAGTAGCACAGGTTCACCGGGTGCTCCTCCACCCGGCCGCCGGGCGGCTCGTACACGGTGAACCGCTCCACCTCCTGCAGCACCCGCTGGTCCACCCCCGGCGTGGCCGCGTTGAACTGGTAGCCCGCGTACCCCGACAGCCCGTGCTCGCACGAGGTGTAGTAGAGCTGCGCGAAACCCATCAGGACCGCCCTTCGCGGGACGGGACCACCCCGAAGCCGCCGAGCATCCACAGGAACGGGTCGGCGACCCGGTAGGGGCGCACCCCGCCCCGCAGGCGCTGCTCGGCGTCGGGGGCGTGCCCGAGCGCCGACACCCCGAAGTACCGGGCGTCGGCGTAGTGGTTGGTGATGTGCGCGTCGATGCGGCCGCCGTCCCACCGGTGCAGCAGCCGCCGGATCTGGACGTGCACGTCGCGGCTGTCGGACTCGTCGAAGTAGGGGGCGTCGGGCTGGGGGCGGCGCAGTGGCGAGCCCGGGTCGAGCGCGTCGTGGAACACGTCGAGCTTGGTCAGGCACACCGCCATCGGAACGGGGATGAGCCGCGAGGGTGAGCCCGCCCGGTGCAGCAGCAGGTCGGTGACCCGGCTCAGCATGTCCAGCGGCGGGTGCTCGGAGCGTTCGGACGGCGGCAGGGGGGTGCCGGGGGCGGCCTCGGCGCGGGCGCCCCGCATCCGCAGCGGGTCCAGCAGCAGGATGACCCCGTCGGCGTTGTCGAGGTAGCGCAGGTTGGTCTCCACGCTCTCCTGCGTGGTGAGGTCCTCGCCCGCGGTGTCGAAGAACGACAGCAGCGTGTGCCGGGGGCGGCGCGACCACGGGCCGCGCGGGCGGGTGGTGAACCGGAACACCAGGGGCTCGCGGGCCGCCCCGGTGCGGCGGGTGGCGGCCAGCAGGCGGGCGTCGTCGTACAGCGGGGACTCGTAGTCGGTGTGGAAGCGGTGCCGGGTGTGGTCGTCGGACCCGCCGACCGAGGCCTGGAACCGGGCGCCGACCCGGTGCATCAGCTCGTGGATGAGCACGGTCATGAACACGGTCTTGCCGGACTCGCGGGCGCCGACTAGAGCAATGAGGCGGCCGGGGATGCGGCCGAAGTTCACCGGCAGCCGGGCGTGGCAGGTGACGCACACCCGGGTCGCGGTGGAGGCGCCGCAGTCGGGGCACACCGCGCGGGGGCGGCGGCCGTCGGCGGCGAACACCGGCGGCAGGCGCTCGCGGCGGCCCAGGTGGGCGCGGACCGCGGCGTCGTCGACGGGGGCGCACCGGGAGCCGTCGGGGCCGGGGCGGCCGGTGCAGCGGAACAGGATGAGGCGTTCGGTGAGCCGGGTGTAGCAGTAGGGGCACACGAGGCGGTCGGCGCGCGCCGGGCGCAGCAGGTCGAGAGCGGTCAAAGGCGGAGCTCCTTCACCGAGGGCTGGCACAGCCGGGTGCCGTGCGGGTCGTCCCCCACGGGGAGGCACACCAGCCAGGCGGGGCCGGAGGGCCGGGGCGGGCGGACCCGCAGGGACAGCCGCCGGCCCGCGGTGAGCCGCTGGGACGGGAACACGGCCAGCACCCGGCCCTGGTCGGCGCGGTCCGGCGGGAACCCGCCCTCGGCGTAGACGACGGCGACGCGCGGGGAGGTGCAGTCGGTCCGGGCGGCCAGGGTGACCCGCCGGTCGCGGCGCAGCAGCCCGGCGGGGACGACGTGGTAGTCGAGCACGGGGCCGCCGGGGACGGTGAGGGCGGCGGGCGGGCCCGGGACGCCGCCGACGACGGCGCGCACGGCCACCCGCACCGGGCCGGGGCCCATGGGGGCCTCGAACCCGCCCCCGGCCTCGTACCGGGGGCGCTCGCACAGGCGCTCGCCGCCCTGCGGGGAGCCGAAGGAGCGCCAGGACACCCGGGCGGCGGCCGCCTCCTCGGGCCAGGTCCAGCCCAGCCGCACCAGGTCGCCGAACCGCCGTGCGTGCAGCCCCGTCACGGAGGGCACGGCCACCACCCGCACGGAACCGCCGACCACGGCCTGGTCGCCGCACGAGGTCACCGCCACCACGTGGTGCGTCCCCGCCCCCAGCGCCACGCCCACCCGCACCCGCTCCGGCCGCGCGGTGCCCGTTCCCTCGGGGGCGCCGGCCGTCCCGGACCCCTCGGCCGCCGTTCGGTCCCCGGTCGTCCCGGATACCTCGATCGCCTCGTGGGCATCGAGCGTCTCGCGGCTTCCAGCCGTCCCGGGGGCACCGGCGGCCCAGGAGGGCTCGGGCATCGCCGGTGGGGGCGTCACCCGTATCTCGTGGGCATCAGGGGTCTCGGGGGACACAGGCGTCACCGTTGCGGTCGCCGGCGGGCGGCCGGTGCGCCGTCCGCTGCGGACCACTCCGGCCCCGGCGGCACCACCGGTGTCGGCGCCGCCGGGACCGGGGGGCGCGGGCGGGTCGGTGAAGGGCACGGGGTCACCGTGCGCGGCGAGGTCGGCCGGGGGGACGCGGGCGCCCGGGGGCCAGGGCGGCGGAGCGGGCGCGGTGCGCAGGGACACGCGCCCGCGGGCCGGCGGGGTCCAGGAGGCGGTGAACCCGCCCTCGTCGTCCGGCACCACCAGCAGGTCCTCCACCGGCGGCGGGGGCGGGCCCGGCACCACCCGGCGCACCAGTCCCTCCGAGCCGCAGGCCGAGCCCCCCGAGGTCAGGTACACCGCCCGCACGCGGTAGTAGTACTCCACGTCCGGCCGCACGTCCGGATCCCGGAACCCCATCCCGTCGGTCGCCACGCGGACCCCGTCGCCGCCCCGCGGCGGGGCGCCCTCGCCGCGCACCACCTCCACCCGGACCGCCTCCGGCGGCACCCGCCACGACCCCGACACGTCCCGTTCGCCCGCGTGCACGGACAGGTCCGCGACCTCCGGGGCGAGCAGCACCGGGTCGGTCGCGACCGGCTCGGAGAGGCCCCGCCCCTCGCGCACCGCCGCCACCGTGTACCGCACCTCCGCGCCCACCGGCAGCCCCGGGTCGATGAGCTCCGTCCCGTTCACCTCCCCGACCGGCACCTCCCGGCCGCCGCGGCCCACCCGGCGCAGCACCCGGTAGCCGATCCGCCCCACCAGGCTCGGGCTGGGCCGCCACACCACCACGGCGCCGCGCCCCTCCACCCGGGCGCGCACCTCGCGCGGCGGCAGCGGCGGCACCTCGCCCAGGCGCGCCACCAGGGCCTCGTCGTCGGCGGCCAGCGCGCAGGCGTCGGCCAGCGCCCGTGCCGCCTCCTCGTCGCGGCCCTCGCGCAGCGCCGCCTCCGCCCGGGCCGACAGTTCGTCCACCCGGGCCGCGCGCTCCCGGACCTGGGCGGCCAGCCCGTGGTCGGCGGGCAGGTCCGCCGCCGCGGCCTGGGCCTGGCGCAGCTGGTCGTCGGCGAGCAGGTCGCGCACCTCGCGTTCGGCGCGGGCGATCCGGTCCGAGCCCGCCGGGCGGCGGCGCACCGCCGCCGCCAGCAGGGCCGCCTCCGACTCCAGCAGCCCCCGGCGGACCCAGGGGCGGGCCAGCGCCGCCTCGCCCACCTCGGCCGGCCGCGCCCGCAGGTCCTCGGCGACCTCCCACAGCACCACGGCGTCGCGCCCGGCGCGGGAGCCGCAGGAGCGCAGCACGCCCAGCACGCTCTCCGCCGCCGCCTTGCCCTCGGTCAGCGGCTCCACCTGCACCCGCGCCACCGCCTCGTCCAGCGCCGCGTCGTCCAGGACGCCGCCGTCCGCCAGCCGGAACCCGTCCACCACCGTGAACCCGCCCGCCAGCCGCCCCGCCCCGAACACCACCTCGGGGGAGAACACCGCGCCCCGCGTGCGCAGGTTGTCGCGCAGGCTGCGGAAGGTCCGCACCGGCGGCTGCACCGGCAGCTCCGGCAGGCGCTCCACCACCCGCACGCCCCGCTCCCGCAGCAGGCGCTCGGCCTCGGCCTCGGGCAGGCCCACCGACCCGGCCATCGCCCGCAGCGACCAGCGGTCCACCAGGGAGGTGGCGAGCCCGTCGACGATGTCGGACCACTCCGCCAGCGCCCGCCGCGCGGTCTCGTCCCGCACCCGGGAGAAGTGCGCGTGGGTGAGCGCGCCCTCCCGGTCCAGCCGCTCGTGCGCCGCCACCAGGTCCACCAGGACCCGGCGCAGGGTGCGGCGCCGCGCCTGGAGCCCCCGCCAGTAGGTGCACACCGCCGCGACGTGCGCGGTGAACGCCCCCGGGTCGGCGGCCAGCCGCCGCTCCAGCTCCGGGCCCACCCCGTAGCGCACGAACAGGTCGGCGGGCGGCCCGCCGGTGCGCGCCGCCGCCAGCACCTCGTCCTCGTACCGCCGCCGTTCCCGTACGTCCCAGGGCACCGCCGTCCGCTCCCTCGCCGCAGTCCGCTCCGCACCGTCCCCGCGCCCGCGTCCGGCGGGCCCCGGGGTCACCCCGAGGTGCGGATCGACGCGATGGCGTCCCGGGCCCGGCGCACCTCCTCCTCGCCCATCCCGCCGATCCGGATGTCGAACCGGATCTCGCTGCCGCCGGCCGGGTCCCAGCCGCGCACCGCGAGCATCCCGGTGGCGCCCAGGCTGAACTCGATCCGGAACGGCGTCCCCGCCGGACCCTTGGGCAGCCCGGTGAGCAGGGCGTCCCCGATCCGGAGGTTGTGCTCCAGCTCCTCGGAGGCCACCGAGCCGGCCTGCTCCCACACGTCGATCTCGACCTGCTCCTGGTCCGGCCACACCGTCGCGAACCCGTCCTCCACCGTCACCGGCAGCGGCGTGTTGGCCCGGATGAGGTGGCTGATGTACTGGCGGGCCCGGCCCGGGTCGGTCGCGAACACCGGGTCGGAGCCGTCGGTGGCCTTGACCCCGAAGGCGCGCGGCGACACGCCCGTGACGGTCTTGTTCGCCAGCCGCTCCACCTCCTCCCGGGTGATGCCCAGGGCGGCGCCCACCTCCTCGGCCCGGCGGGCGCGCTCGGCGGGGTCGCGGTCCGGCGCCTCCATGACGTTCTTGACCTGCCGGACCAGGGCGAACAGGGCGGCGCCCTTGGCCACCGCAAGGTCGGGCTCGTGCAGGTGCGGCTCGAACCCGAAGCGCTCGCGCAGCGACCGCGCCACCACCGGCATGCGGGTCATCCCGCCCACCAGCAGGACGTCGTCCAGCCGCTCCACCCCGCGCTCGCGGGCCGCCTCCAGGGTGCGCTCGGTGATGGTGAGGGTGCGCTCCAGCAGGTCGGAGGTGAGGGCCTCCAGGTCGCCGCGGGTGAACTCCACGCGCACCGTCGACCCGGCGAAGCGCAGGTTGTGCCGGGCGCGCTCGCGGGTGCTGAGCGAGCGCTTGATCTGCTCGGCCGCCGACGCCACGTCCTGCAGGAACTGCTCGTCCCCGGCCGGGTCGGGGTCCGGGTGGTGCTCGGTGAACAGCTCCAGCAGCAGGTCGGCGAGCTTGTGGTCCCAGTCCGCGCCGCCCAGCCGGTGGTCGCCGTCGGTGCACACCACGCGCACGTCCTCGTCCTCCACCCGGATGACCGTGGTGTCGAAGGTGCCGCCGCCCAGGTCGAAGACCAGCAGGTGGCGCACGCCCGAGCCGGAGTCCAGGCTCTGGTAGTGCAGGGCGGCGGCCACCGGCTCGGGCACCACGTCCAGCACGTTCAGGCCGGCGATGAGCCCGGCGCGGCGGGTGGCCTCCTTCTCGTGCACGCCGAAGTAGGCGGGCACGGTGATGACCACGTCCTCGACCTTGTCCCGGGTGTGCTCGCCGGCGGCCCGGGCCAGCTCGCGCAGGATCAGCGCCGAGACCGACTCCGGGTCGTGGGCCCGGCCGTGGAACTCGTAGCGGGCGTCGGTGCCCATCTGCCGTTTGACCAGGGAGACGACCATGTCGGGGAAGAGGAGGGCGGTGTTCTTGGCCTCCTCGCCGACCACGACGTTGTGGGCGGACTCGAAGTACACGACGGAGGGGGTGGTGTCGTTGCCCATGGCGTTCTTGGTGACGGTGGCCCGGCCGGTGCCGTCCACGAACGCCGTGCAGGAGTAGGTGGTGCCCAGGTCGATTCCGTAGGTGGTCATGAGCCTTTCCCAGGTGTGGCGGCCCCCTCGGGGGACGCCGGGCCGACGTGGCGGAAGAAGCGGGCGTGGACCCGGCGCCGGATCCGCCCGGTGACGGTGTCCCGGAAGCCGGGGGCGGTGATCTCGGCGACGGTGCCGTCGCGCTCCGGGTCGGGGTGGTCGACGGTGGCCAGCGGACGGTGCAGGTCGGCGCGGAAGGGGTCGCCGACGTCGGCGTGGACGGGTTCGACGCCCAGCCGCTCCAGGGAGAGCAGGGTGTCGTCGGCGAACCCGGCCAGCAGGTCGGCCAGCCGCTCCTCACCGCGTTCGCGCAGGCCGCGGGCCTCGCGGGCGAGCTGGTCGTGCAGGTGGACGAGGTCGGTGACGACGGGGTCGAAGAGGGTGCGGTCCTGGCCGGCGCGCAGCTCACGGTTCTCGGCGTGCAGGCGGTCGATGACCGCCTCCCGGTGCCGGGCGCGCTCGTCGAGGGCGGCCAGCCGGTCGTCGAGGGAGGCGAGGACCTGTTCCAGGGGGCGGGGGGAGTCGGGGGTTGCCGTGTCGTCGGACGCCGTCATCGGGCCGCCTTTCACCGCCGATTTCCACGAGTGGCGTTACCGGTCTCCTTTTGCCGAGGATACTCCGGCGGAGGTGGCGGAAAAAGGGAAACACGTCAACCCGTGGAGGGTGTGGCGTCCCAGGTCACATTCGTCTCCTTTTGTTCTCTGGAGAACTTTTCCGGAATGCGACCGAAATGCGGTCGGGAGTGACTTATTGGTTTCCCGATGGATTTGCGGTGATCCCCGGGGTGCCCGGAGTTCCCGGTGGTACTGCGCGGTTTCCCGTGTCCCCTGGAACAGGAGATGGGAAACAGGACCATTCGGCCTTTCCTGACGGGTCCGTCCGGAACAGGATCTGTCTCGGAGGTGGAACCGTGCCCCCGTCCATCTCCGCCCCGCCCCCACGTGACGGAGAGGACCCCCATGGCAGGCTGCTTCATCAACTACCGCACAGGCGATGGCGAGCACATCGCCGCCCTGTTGGACCGGGACCTGTCCCGCAGGTTCGGTGAGCACGAGGTCTTCCTGGCGAGCAAGTCGATCGAGGCGGGTGAGGACTTCACCCGGGCCCTGGTCGACGCGGTGCGACGCTGTGACGTTCTCATCGCCGTGATCGGACCCGAGTGGACCCGGGTCCCCGGACCCGGCGGCACCGCCCCCGCCTTCTCAGACCCCGCGGACTGGACGCGCCGGGAGATCGCCATGGCCCTGGATGCCGGGACCCCGGTGATCCCCGTCCTGTTCGGCGATGCCCCTCGGCTGCGCGCGGCCGACCTCCCCGAGGACATCCAGGGGCTGGCCCGCTGCCAGTACCGCCGCTATCACCACCGGACCTCACAGAGCGGCCTGGACGACATCGCCGACGCGATCGCCATCGCGGTCCCGCGCCTGGAGGAAGGGGCCGGACCCGCGCAGGAGCCACGGCCCGAGGACATCGGCAACACCATGCGCGATGTGGGGGGAACGGGGGTACAGGTGCGCGACATCGGCGACGGTGGGACGCTCATCGCCGGGAACTCAGGGCCGGTCGCCGGGCGGGACTCCTACAGCGGCTCCACCGTGCACCACGGCTCCGGGGACCAGATCCTCGGAACCCAGTACCGCAGCACCCGCCGTGAGGAGCGCCGGTGACCGTGGACGGCCCGCTGACGACCGAGGGCGGTGGGACGCTCATCGCCGGGAACTCAGGGCCGGTCGCCGGCCGGGACAGCTACGAGGGCTCCGCGGCGCACCACGGCTCCGGGGCCCAGTACGTCTTCACCGGCGCCCTGGGAGCCGAGGCCTCCGCGCTGCTGATCGAACCGCTGACGCGCGCGAAGCGCCCCCGCATCTCCGTCACCAAAGACCGGCTGGCCGAGCTGCGAGCCCGCTACGTCGCCCCGCAGGGGTACGACGAGGAACAGGTACGGGAGGAGTTGCGTCGGCACGGGACCGTCGCGCTGTCCGGCGATCCCGGGGCGGGGCTCGGCACGGTCGCGCACATGACGCTGATCCCCGCGGGCCATGAGGGACGCCGTGACCTGCGCCGTGTCGACGCCGAGGAATGGCCCCGGCCCGCGTTGACCGTTGGAACGGTCGACCCCGACGAACTCCTTCTCCTCGACCTCGGCGGATCCCCGGGAACGCGTCCGGGACGCCTTCGCTCCGAACTGGAGTTCCTGGTCTCCGAGGTCCGCACGGCCGGGGCCTGGATGATCGTCCTCGTCGATACCGAGGACGAGGCCGAACTCCCCGGTGAGCTGCGGGACCGCTGTGTACGGGTACGCCGACCCGAACCGCGCAGCGTCATCCTCCGGCATGTGCGCGGTACGCGGATACCCCCGCCCCATCTGATCCCCGACGCCGTGGACGCCTGGGCGCGGGACGCGGCCATGGCCGACATCACCGCTCTGGTACGGCGTGCCGAACAGGAGGAAGGGGAGTGCGCGGACCGCCTTCTCGCCGCCCTCGGCGTCGACACGGACGACGTGATACGCGAGATCGCCGGATACAGCGGGCGCAGACGGGCCGTCCTGTTCACCGGAGCCTTCCTGGAAGGCGCCGCGGTGGAACAGCACGTGGCCGCCGTGGATCGCTTGATGGCCGAGGTCCGTTCTCCCGAGGACGACACACCTCCCTTGGAGCGGCGCTCCTTCACCGATGAGCTGAAGAGCGTGGGGCTCCGCGTGGACGCGGAACGCCGTGTCCGTTTCCGCAGCCCCGGCCGTGCGCAGGCCGTCAGGAACGCTTTCTGGGACACACACCCCCACCTCCAGGGGGAGTTCGCCGCCTGGGTGGACACCTGCACGGCCGACCCCGGCATGTCCGATCCGGAGCGCGAGGACATGGCCCGCTTCTGGGCCGCCCAGGTGTTGCGGACCCGCCGCTCGGACGCCTTGCTGGCACGGGTGCCCGGCTGGTCCCAGGACCGCCGTGCCTCCCAGGCGGCACTGATTCTGGGTGAGGCGCTCAAGGACGCCTGGCAGGGTGCGGCCGCTCGCGGAGCGATCTACCAGTGGGCGCGCAATCCCAGGCTGGACCGGAATACGGCCAGAGTGCTGATCGCCGTCTGCGCCCGGGACCTAGTGGCCACCCACCCCGACGGAGCGCTCGTCCGCCTGCACCTGCTCGCGGAGAACAGCGACCCCGTCGTCGCGGCGGAGGCCGTGGACGTGCTCGCCGCCCTCGTCGAGGACCCCCAGCTGTACCGCGCCCTGCTGCGCAGGGTCTCGGGAAAGCTCCACGGATCCGATCGCAGGGACCGGGCCGTCGACCGGGAGCTGTTCGCCCTCCTGACCGACCCCGAACGGCTCGTTTCCTCATGGTCCGGGCCGCTCGCGGAGCAGAAGGTCCGCACGTGGATCAGAGCCGGCCTGGAGGGGATCTTCGCACACGCTCCACAGGAAGCCCCTGCCCACGCGGAGCGGTTGTTCGACGCCCCCGAACCGATGCCGGGGCTCCTCGTCGAGGCCGCTCACGGCACCGGCCGTGCCTGCCTGCTCTACGCGACCGCTCTGCGCTGGCCGGGGCGGGCACGGGACACCGAGCTGAGCTCCCTGCGCTCCGAGCGGTCCCGCGAGCTCCTGCGGCGGATCGACCGGGCCCAGGGCCTGGATCTGGAGATCCGCGTCCCCCGAGAAGAAGAAAAGGAGACACGATGAGCGGTCCCGCCCGTAAACGGGTCATCATCATGGCCGTGACTGTGGTGGTCACCCCTGCCGCCCTCTACCCCTTCGCCCAGGGGTGGACCCTGGTATGGACGCCCCTGGTGTGGGCCCTGGTGGGAGTCCTCCTGCTCCTGTCCTCGTCCTTCGCCGCGGAGCGGACGCCGGTCGTCGGAGCCGACGGCACCGCGCCCCGGAGCGAGCCCGGACCGGTGCAGACGACGCGGGTCCGGGACGCCCGGCTGACCAGTGCCGAGGCCGACTACATGTTCCTCTTCTCGGCCACGGTGCGGTGGCGGTGGACGCGGGGGGAGGCACCAGAGGTACGCAACCCGGCGGGCCGGGTGGAGAACCTGGTCGTCTCCACCGCCCGGAGGGTCGCCGGAACCCACGCCGCCGCGGAGGCCGACCTCGTCCGGCACACCCTGGCCGAGCTTTTGGGTACGGCGCTGGTCACCGGTGACGGAACGATGGAGGTGTGGGCCGAGGACGTCGTCGTCCGCCTCACCGAAGAGGACGCGGAACGGTTGGCGAGGCTCGCCGAACTCCGCAAGAAGTGCGACGAGTGGGAGATGGAGTGCGAACTGGAGGCCCGCAAACGCGCACACTTCTCCGACGATGTGTTCTCCACCCCCGGGAACGCCGTCATCTGGGACCTCGTGCGCAACGGCGCCGATGTCACCAGGACGGCGCGGTTGGTGGACATCCTCGCCTACGTTTCAGAGGCGGGGAAGGGAACGGACCTGGAAGACCTGCGGGAACGGCTGCGCGGGTGGGAGCCGGAACTGGCCGAGGCGCTGCAGGAGTTCGGGTCCGCGCCCGCGGTCTCAAGGGTCGTTCCCCCCTGGATGGAGGAGGGCGGCGACGACGAGGAGTGGGAGGGGCTCCGGCAGCAGAACCGGGACCAGGACCCGTTGGACGTGTTCGCCGCCGTTATCGACGAGGCGGGGGACGAGCACATCCGCTTGGCCGTGGCGAACCGCATCTCCGACGTGCTGGCCCAGACGGCCCAGGCTCCGCTGGCTGCGCGTCTGCGCGTGCACTACGACCCCGGCGGCGGCCCCGCCCCAGACCCCGAGGCCGGTCCGCCCGGCGGGGATCCGGATGGGGCTCCCACCGTGCCGTCGCCGGGTCCGGTGAACGGGGTACCGGTCCGCTGATCCCCGCCGACCGAGCCCGGGCGGCCGGATCCCGTCGACCGACTTCGGCGACCGGATCCGGCATCCGGCTCCGGTGGGCGGGACCTGTTCCCGCCCACCGGCCGGTCTCCGGTCCCCGGCTCGTCTCAGCCCTGTCGCAGTGCTGCGGCCAGCCGGGGTGAGAGGTCGCGGACGGACCGGTGCCCGCGGTGCCGGTTCAGCGCCCATACGAGGCGGCGCAGGTCCGCGACCACGGTCGCGGTCATCGTCGTACCCGGAGTGTCCAGGAGTTCCCCGGTGATCCGGCAGGCGTGGTCGATCTCGCCGGCCAGGGCATGGGCCAGTGCCCTGCGCACCCCGAAACGGAGGCGGGATCGGACGGCATCCGGGGGCAGCAGCGCTGTCTCGCGGTCCAGGATCTCGGCGGCCTCCCGGGGCAGAGCCAGGTCCACCAGGCACCAGCCCCAGGTCACCCCGACCGGGTCGGGCACGTGCGACGACCCCAGGATCTCGGGGTCGGGGGAGGACACCGGGGGCAGGAGGTCTCGCGCCCGCTTCAGGGCCCGCTCGCATGCCGTCCGGTCGCCCAGAAGCGCGTGCCCCTGGGCCTCCCGTTTGGCGGCCAGGGCACGCACCCGGGGTGAGGCCGCGGGATCGTCGGCCGCGGCCGCCAACTCCACGGTCCGTTCCCCGTCCTGTGCGTACAGGGAGACGAGCGCCCGGCGAACCAGCGCGTACCGGTCCAAGTCGGGGCTCCCCGACTCGCGGGCCATGGCCGCGGCGGTATCGGTCCACCAGAGGGCCGCCTGGTCGTTCCCGGCCTCCTGGGCCATCCATCCGGTGTACTCGGCGAACCGGGCGGCCAGACGGATCGCAGGGGCCCGGTGCCGGGAGGGGGCGTCCCGGGCCAGTCGGCGCAGGGCGTTGGTGTGGGCGATGACGAGGGGGACCATCATCGCCGGCGGTGTGTGCTGACCCAGGCCCCGCAGGTGGGCGAGCTGGGTGCGGAAGCCGGCCAGGGAGGATTCGGAGAACCCTGCCCTGCCGACCGGGGGCGGGATGGCGATCCCCGCCAGGACGCCCCCTCCCAGAGACAGGGCGGATCTCCGGTCGAGCCCGGTGAAGTGTGTTCCGCCGTCGTCGTTCATGGCCATGATCCATACCTCCGGACCGGTCCTCTCCGGCTCCGTCGGGATGTCGTCCTCGGCCCGGCGGGTCTGCGGGGGGCCGAGGCGGGCCAGGGCGCCTCCGGCGTCCAGCGCGTGGTCGCACGCCAGGGCGATGTCCCGGGAGGGGGCCTGGCGGCCGTTCTCCAACCGGCTCAGATAGCCCTTGCTGTAGTGGACCTTCCCCGCCAGTTCGTTGAGGGACAGACCGGCCTGTGTACGGAGTCTGCGGAGTTCTTCGCCGAACATTCTCGCCGCCTTTCGCCCGGGGGGACCCGTGTCGCCCGTCCCCGCCGGGGAAAGAGGACGGGAAACGGGGCGTTCACGGACATGCCCTGACGCGACGGGCGGGGAAACGGGACCATGGTCGGTCGGGATCAGGCGAGGGCCTCGTCGAGGCGTTCGCCGAGGTGGTCGGTGAGCAGCGAGACGTAGGTGTTGGTGATGTGCCCCGAGTCGCGGTAGACCATCACGTTGCCGATCACGGCCGGGCACTCGCCGCCCGCGCAGAACAGGTCGCTCATGTCCACGAGGGCGGTCTCGCCGGGCAGGGAGTCGACGGCCCGCTCCTGGGGGTCGTCGCGCTTGAACGCCTCCGAGAGGGGGATGGTGCACTCCCCGGGGTCCTCGGGGTTGCGGGCCACGCACTCCACCACGTCGCGGCGCTGGCGCGGGGTGTCGCGCAGCGCCACGATCGGCCCCGACACCTCGCCGAGCTCGCCCCACAGCCGGGTCATGCCCTCGGCCAGCATCGGCACCCGGTCCTCCTCGCCGCCCTGCGCCGGGACCGCCGAGGTGGAGGAACTGGTCACCACCAGGTCGGGCCGCAGCTCGGCCAGCTCCTCGACCACGGCCCGGTTCCACTCCTGGCACGACTCGTACGGGCCGCCCTCGGGGCCCTTGGTCATGGTGTCGGTGAACGCGCACGACGACTTGGTGTACAGCACCAGCCGCCAGCCGCGCTCCTCGCCCAGGCCCATCAGCGCGGGCACCCACTGGGCGCTGTGCGAGTCCCCGACCACCGCCACCGTCCGGTCGGCGTCCTCGGGGCCGTACACGCACGGGTCCTCGGGCGCCGTCGCCGTCTGGGACGCCTGGCAGTCGTCGTCGTACAGCACCGGGGCGTCGTCCTCGGCCCGCACCGGCGGCGGGTAGACCGGGTCGCCGGTGGGCGCCTGCCCCAGGGCCTGCGGCCCCACGTGCACGTTGGGGTCGAACTCCACCGACTCGACGCGGTCCACCCGCACGTACAGGGTCGCGCCGACCGCGGCCACCACCAGCACCCCCGAGACCGCGGCGGCCAGGGCGCCCCGGCCGCCGCGGACCAGGCGGTGGTCCCGCACCGGGTCCTCCACCCACACCTTGGTCGCCCAGGCCAGCAGCAGCGAGGCCGCGCCCACGGCCGCGGCCAGGGCCCAGCCGAGCTCGTCGCGGCCGGTCACCGCCAGGGTCAGCACGATCAGCGGCCAGTGCCACAGGTACAGCGAGTACGACACGTCGCCCACCCAGCGCGCCGGGGCGGTGCTCAGCGGCGCCGACGCCGACAGGGGGCCCTGCACGTGCTCGGCGGCGATCACCGCCGCCGCCCCCAGCACCGGCAGCAGCGCGGCCCACCCCGGGAACGGGGTCGCCTCGTCGTAGAACACGGCCGCCGCGACGATGGCGGCCAGCCCCGCCCAGCCCAGCGGCAGGCGCACCCGCTCCGACAGGCGGCCGTGGGCCAGGCCGACGGCCAGCAGGCCGCCCACCGCCAGCTCCCAGGCGCGGGTCGTGGGCAGGAAGTACGCCGACGGCTCCCCGCCCGTCGTGGCCACCGACCACAGCAGCGACGCCGCCAGCAGCGAACCCAGCAGCGCCACCAGCGTCCCGGTGCCCGCGCCCCGGCGGCGCAGCGCCGCCCACAGGATGAACAGCAGCGGCCACACCAGGTAGAACTGCTCCTCCACCGACAGCGACCAGAAGTGCTGCACCGGGGAGGGCGCCACCTCCGACGCCAGGTAGTCCACCGACTGCCGCGCCAGGTAGAGGTTCTCCACGTACGCGGCCGAGGCGACCAGCTGCCACATCGTGTCGGTCAGCCGGGTCACCGGCAGCAGGAAGTACGACGCGGCCCCCGTCGCCACCAGCACCACCGTCGCCGCCGGCAGCAGCCGCCGGACGCGGCGGGCGTAGAACCGGGCCACGGAGACCCGGCCCTGCCCGGACGCCTCGCGGTAGAGCAGCGATGTGATGAGGAAGCCGGAGATCACGAAGAACACGTCGACGCCGACGTAGCCGCCCGGCAGCAGCGACGGATCCAGGTGGTAGACGAGGACGAGCAGGACGGCGACGGCGCGCAGTCCCTGCACCTCCGGACGGAAACGGCGTTCCGTGGCGGTGGAAGCGGGAGCGGAGGACATCGCGGGACTCCCCGGGAGCGGGAACAGGGTCGGTGCGGGGGAACGGTCGTTGGGGGAAGGTGTGTCCGCATTCTGTTATGTCATGCGAGGGGCCGGATCACAGAAGGCCGACACGCGCCCTCTTGTTCCCCCGATGTCGGTCGCGGCGACATCCTCCCGTGGCCGGATGTTCGCCACACCCGCGCCGGAACCCCGGAGGGCGGCGCACGCGCTCCGGATCTCGGGCAGACTGGTCCGATACGGAGAACGTCCCCGGTCGGCGGCGCGCACGGCCCGGGGCCCGCGTTCCGTGACCCTACCCCCGGGCCCGCGTCCCTTCCCAGCGGCCGTGTGCGAGAGGAGGCCCACCGTAGCCCCCGTCATCCGCGTCCGTCCCGTCGTGCTCGCGATCGCCGCGGTGCTCGTCCCGGCGGCGCTCTACCCCCTGACCGGCCTGTGGGGCCTGCTGTGGATCCCCGTGTCCCTGGCGGTCGCGGTCGCCCTCGAACCGCGCGCCCTCCGTTCTCTCCGCGCCCTCCTCCCGGCCCGGGGCGCGCGGCCCGGCCGCCGCTCCGGCGAGGGGCCCGGGGCCGGACCCGAGGCCGACCCCGACGGGGACGGCGGCCGGACCCGGTCCGCCGCGGCGCCGCCCGCCCGCCCCCGGGACGGCCGGCGGATCCGCCCGGTCGCCCTGCCCAGCGCCGCCGACGACTACGACCTGCACTTCTCCGCGGTGGTCCACTGGCGCTGGTCCAACACCGTCGACCTGCGGCTGCGCAACCCCATGGGCCCGGCGGTGCTGGCGGTCGTCACCCGCGCCGCCGAGCTGGTGCGCGAGACCGACCCCGCCGACGAGGGCATGGCCGAGTGCGAGCTGGCCGCCCGGCTGGCGGTGGAGCACGCGGTCCTGGGCAGCGGGATCGTGGTGTGGGCCGACGAGGTGGAGCTGCGGCTGTCGGAGGGCGACGCCGGCCGGCTGCGCCGGATGGCCGACCTGCGCAAGGACCGTGTGGTGCGCGAGGCCGCCCGGGTCGCCGAGGACGACCTGGCGCCCCTGCCCGCGGTCCGTCCCGCCCGCGCCGCCGACGCGCCCCTGCCCCCGCCCGCGGACCTGGAGGACGACGGCGACGAGGACCTGGACGCCCCGGGCGCCGGACCGGGCAGCGACGTGGACGGCGAGGGGTACGAGAGCTACTGGTGGCCGGCCGAGGAGGACGGCGACCACGGCGGTGCCGAGCGGGACGTCCAGGTGGCCATCCTGCGCGGGATGATCGACTCCCTCGCCCCGGGGCCCGAGCGCGACGCTTTCGTCCGCGACCAGGTGGCGGTCCTGGAGCGGAGCGGGTTCGACGAGGTGGCCCGCCGCATCCGGGCCGGGCACCCGGAGTCCCTGGAGGCCGACGGCCCCTGAGGCCGCCCGCGTTCGCAGCCCGCCCCGCGACTCACGTCCCGCGGTCTCGTCCCCCCGACCGCGGCCCCCGGCTCCCGACCCCGGACGCGGAGGGGCCCCGGCGCGTAGGACGGTCCGCGCCGGGGCCCGGCTCTCCGCTCCGGTTCCTCAGTGGATGATCCGCTGGAAGAACACGTACGCGGCCGCGACGGTGCCCAGGCCCACGAGGGCGGCGTTCGCGACGTTGCCGTGGGCGAGCCAGGTCAGGGACCCGGCCACGGCCCCGGACAGGACGCCCAGCGTCGCGATGACGGCGACGCGGAGGCTGATCCGGTCCTCGGAGTCGGGCCGCTCGGGTGGCGGGACGGGCGGCGATTCGGTCATGGTCGCCCCTTTCGGACTGCTCGTGCTGGACAGGGGTGCGCTCCGTGTTCGGTTCGGGACTGATAACGGTCCTCGATCCCGACGGGAGCCGTGGGGCCGGTGGGGCTGGGGCGGTCTCTGGAGGCACGGCAATGCACGGGGGTGTCCTCGACGGTCGGCCGACGCGCTCGTGCGGAACGGTCCTCACCCTTGTCAGACGGTCCGTGACCGGGGAACCTGTGAGAACCCGGACCCTCACCGGTCCGGCGGGGCCGCTTCGCTGCGGGTCACCGCGACACCCTTCGCTGGGCAGGCAGAGGTTCGCGGGGTCCGCCGGGGCGGCCCTCCTGTGTCTGCGGGCCGCGGTCGGGCGGCCCACTGCCCACCTCCTTTCCGATTTTCGCTTCCGGTGATGTTTGCTGACAAATTGATACCCCGCAGACTGAGTGCAATCACTCCATGTGATGCCGATATGCCGGGAAGTGTTATTCGAGGTCGCGGATGGCGGGGTGGCATGGGTGAATGTCGTCCGGTAATGTCTCTGGAGAAGGCGACTTGCGCAGAATCAGACATCAGTCACTTTTGTTGTTCGGTTAACAATGTCGACGGGATGGGGACCCCGTTCCGGTGAGGGTGTCGGTCTTTTCTCGGGAGTGGGTTCCACCGGGTGGCGGAGGAGGCGGCGCGCGCCGCGGGCGCGGACCAGGGGCCGGTCGTGCAGCGGGCCCTGCTGGTCGGCGAGCTCGTGCGCCTGCGCCGGGAGAGCGGGCGCACGCAGCGGCAGGTGGCCGAGCGGCTGGACTGGTCGCAGGCCAAGGTCATCCGGATCGAGGGCGGTAAGCAGTCCATCAGCCGCACCGACCTGGAGGCGATGCTCCGGCTGTACGGGCTCGGCGAGGGGGAGCGGGTCCGTCGGCTCGTGGCGCTCAACCGGTGCGCCGGCCGGGAGGGCTGGTGGAGCCGGTACCGCGCCGCCGGGGTGCCCGCCGACCACCTGCGCATGGTCGGCTTCGAGGCGGGCGCCGCACTGATCCGGCAGGCGCACAACGCGTTCGTCCCCGACCTCCTGCGGACCCCCGCCTACGCCCGGGCCGTCGCCCCGCTGCTGTACCCGGGAGGCGACGACGCCGGCCCCGGGGCGGACCCCGCGGCCGGCGGCGGGAACGGCGCGGACGGCGCCGCCGCGCTCGCCGACCTGTGCCGCGAACGCCGGGAGCGGCTGGACGAGGGAGGCCGGGCGCCCCGCCGGGTCCACGTGCTGGACGAAGCGGTGATCCGCCGCCGGGTCGGCGCCGGCACCGACCCCGGCCTGATGCCCGCGCAGCTGCGCCGCCTGGCCGCGGAGGCCGCCCTGGACGGGGTCGACGTCCGGGTCGTCCCCTTCGGGAGGGGCGTGCACCCGGGGATGCGCGGCCCGATGACCCTGATGTCGTTCGACGGGCCCCTCGACGACGTCCTCTACCTGGAGGGCGCGGGCGGGGCCGGCCTCGTGGAGGGGGGAGCGCCGGTGGCGGAGTACGCCTCGGCCTTCGACGACCTCGTCGCCGGGCACGCCCTGGGGCCGGCGGAGTCGCTGGCCCTCATCGAGGAGGCCGCGGCCGGGATGGGCGGCTGAGCGCGGCGCGCTCCCCGGGCGGTGCCGCGGGGCCCGTGTCCGCCCTTGCGGCGGTGCCCCCGTGCGCCCTCCCGGGCGGTCCGCGAACCTCCCCTCCGGACCGGGGCCCCGCCGGGAGTGGCATCCTGGGAGCCCGGACGTCGAGTTGAGGGGAACGGCATGAGCGTCGATCTGCCCGAGGGCCGCGGGAACCCGGTCCTGGGCTCGCTCGCCGCGCGTCCGAGCCTGCGCTCGCGGGTGGTCGACGTGCTGCGCGAGGCGATGGTGGCCGGAGAGCTGGAGCCGGGCCGGATCTACTCCGCGCCCGCGCTGGCCGAGCGGCTCGGGGTGTCGGCGACGCCGGTGCGCGAGGCGATGATGGAGCTCACCCAGGAGGGCCTGGTGGAGACCCTGCGCCACCGCGGGTACCGGGTGGTGGAACTGGGCGACGTCGACCTGGACGAGATCCTCCAGCTGCGCTCCCTCCTCGAAGTGCCGACGGTCGGCCGGGTCGCCGAGATCGCCGCCCCCGAGCAGGTCGCCGCGCTGCGGCCGGTCGCCGACCGGCTGGACGAGACCGCCCGGACCGGGGAGCTGCGGGAGTTCATCGCCGCCGACATGACCTTCCACCTGGAGCTGCTGTCCATCGCCGGGAACCGGCGGCTGGTGGAGGAGGTGCGGCGGCTGCGCGGCCTGTCCCGGCTGTCGGCGCTGCACCGGCTGTACGAGGAGGGCCGCCTGGAGGCCACGGCCCGGGAGCACCACCTGCTGCTGGACCTGGTCGAGGCCCGGGACCGCACGGGTGCCGAGGACCTGATGCGCCGCCACCTCGGGCACGTGCGCGGGATCTGGGCCGGGCGCGACGAGGACTGAGGGCGGCACGGCGCGGCCCGGGCGGTCGGGGCCGGGCCGTCATACGACCGTCACAGGACTGTCATCATGTCGGGAATGCCCAGGTCTTGCGTTTGTGCAACGTACAATTGTACGTTGCACAGGTTGATCGGCCCACGCGACGTCGGGCCCCGACCCGAGGAGTGACCGCGTGTCCTCACAACAGAGCGTGGTGGGCGGATCCGCCACCAACCGCCGTGTGCTCATCGGCAGCCTCAGCGGCAGCGCGATCGAGTGGTTCGACTTCTTCCTGTACGCCACCGCCGCGGCCCTGATCTTCGACAAGCAGTTCTTCCCCAGCGACGACCCCGTCATCTCGCTGCTGCTGTCGTACCTGTCGCTGTCCCTGACCTTCTTCATCCGCCCCTTCGGCGGCGTGGTCTTCTCCCACATCGGCGACCGCATCGGCCGCAAGAAGACCCTGGTCATCACCCTCTCCCTGATGGGCGCCTCGACCGTCGCCATCGGCCTGCTGCCCACCTACGCGCAGGTCGGCGTGCTGGCCCCGGTGCTCCTCATCGCCTGCCGCGTCATCCAGGGGCTGGCCATCGGGGGCGAGTGGGGCGGCGCCCTGCTGCTCGCCTACGAGTACGCCCCGAAGAACCGCCGCGGCTTCTTCGGCTCCGTGCCCCAGACCGGCGTCACCATCGGCATGCTCCTGTCCACCATCGCGTTCGCGCTGGTCAGCATGCTGCCCGCCGACGCCTTCGAGTCCTGGGGCTGGCGCCTGCCGTTCATCGCCAGCCTCATCCTGGTGTTCGTCGGCCTGTGGATCCGCAAGGGCCTGGACGAGACCCCCGCCTTCCGCGAGGCCAAGGAGACCGGCAACGTCGCCAAGCTGCCCATCAAGGACACCCTGCGCGACCACTGGCGCTCCGTCCTGGTCGCCGTCGGCGCCAAGGTCGTCGAGACCGCCCCGTTCTACATCTTCGCGACGTTCGTCGTCAGCTACGCCACCGGCACCCTGCAGATGGAGCAGGCCACGGTCCTGAACGCGGTGAGCGTCGGCGCCTTCGTCAGCACCCTGTCCATCCTGCTCATGGGCTCGCTCTCGGACCGGTTCGGCCGCCCCGGCGTCTTCCTCGTCGGCTCGCTGCTGATCGCCCTGTTCGCCGCGCCGTTCTTCATGCTGCTCGACCTGCGCGTCGACTGGGCCGTGTACGCCGCCGTCGTCATCAGCCTCGGCGTCGTGTGGCCCCCGGTCACCGCCACGCTGGGCACCCTGATGTCGGAGATCTTCTCCACCCGGGTCCGCTACACCGGTGTCACCCTCGGCTACCAGATCGGCGCCGCCCTGGCCGGCGGCACCGCGCCGCTGCTGGCCACCTGGCTGCTCTCCCGGTTCGACGGCGCCTGGTGGCCCATCGCCTCCTACCTGGTGGTGCTGGCCGTCATCTCCATCGCCGCCGTGTCCGTGTCCGGCCGCGTGGTGCGCGGCGAGACCGCGGCGATCACCGCCCGCGAGGAGCGGGAGGCCCGCGAGGGAGAGGGGGCCGCGGCATGACCGCCGGCCTGCCCTTCGTCGACGCCGCCGAGGTCGCCCGCCGCATCGGCCCCGACCGCGCCCGGGAACTGGTGGAGCGGGCCCTGCTGGACGGGTTCGACCCCGCCGGGGACCCCGCCCGCTCCAACACCGGCGCGGGCTCCGGGCACCTGCTGCTGATGCCCTCCACGCTGGGGGAGTGGGTCGGGGTGAAGGTGGCCTCCGTGGCCCCCGGCAACCCGGACCTGGGACTGCCGCGCATCCAGGCCGTCTACGTGCTGATGGACGCCCGCACCCTGACCCCGCGGGCGCTCGTCGACGGCGTCGCCCTGACCTCGCTGCGCACCCCCGCCACCTCCGCGGTGGCGGCCGACCGGCTGGCCGCCCCCGGGGCGTCCCGGCTGGTGGTGTTCGGCAACGGGCCCCAGGCGGTCGAGCACGCCGTGGCCATGGCGGGCATCCGCGACCTGGCGGACGTGCGCCTGGTGGGCCGCGACCCCGGCCGGGTCGCGGCGGCCGCCGCCGAACTGGTCGGCCGGGGGGTCCCGGCGGTGCCGGGGACCGCGGCCGACGTGGCCGACGCCGACATCGTCGTGTGCGCGACCTCCGCGGCCGAGCCCCTGTTCGACGGCGCCCTGGTGCGCGACGGGGCGTGTGTCGTCGCCATCGGCTCCCACGAGCCGGACCGGCGCGAACTCGACGGCGCCCTGATGGGCCGCTCGCTGGTGGCGGTCGAGGACCACGGGACCGCGATGCGCGAGTGCGGCGACGTGGTGATGGCCGTCGCGGAGGGCGCGCTCTCCAAGGACGCGCTGGTCGGCCTGGCCCCGCTGGTGCGGGGCGAGGTGCGGCGCGCGACCGACCGCCCGAACGTGTTCAAGGGCGCCGGGATGTCCTGGCAGGACCTCGCGGTCGCGGTGGGGGTCGCCCCCGCGCTCTGACCCCCGGTGCGCCGCCCGCCGCCGTCCGGTGTACGGTCCCGGTGCCGTCCCCGGGCGGGGCGGTCCGGGGCCGCGGCGTCCCGGAGGGGCCACATTGGAGGCGGGGAGGTCCTGTGCGCGGTGGCGGAGGAGAACGGGGAGAACGGGGTGCGGCGGCCGGGGTGCCGGAGCTGCCGCCGGACTCCCCGCCGGTGCGTTCCGGAGCGGTCCTGCTGCGCCAGCGCTGGAGCGACGTCGTCTTCCTGCACTGGCCGGTGGATCCCGCGCGGGTCGCCCCGCTGCTGCCCGCCGGCACCCGGCCCGACCTGTTCCGCGGGACCGCACACGTGGGCCTGGTCGCCTTCCGGATGCCCGTCAACTCGGTGGCGGGGGCGGTGCCCGTCGGCGGGTTCGACGAGGTGAACGTGCGCGTGTACTCGGTGGACCGACACGGCCGCCGCGGAGTGGTGTTCCTGAGCATGGACGCCGACGCCGCCCACGCGGTCGCGGCGGCGCGGGTGCTCACCGGGCTCCCGTACATGTGGTCCGACATCTCCCTGGTGCGGGGGCGGGACGGCCTGCGCGCCGGGGCGGTGCGCAGGCGCGCCCCCGGCCGGGCCCGCGGCCGCTGGGCGGTCCGGGCGGGGGGACCGCTGGAACGGCCCGATCCGCTGGAGCACTTCCTCACCGCGCGGTGGGGGCTGCACACCCGCCACCTGGGACGCACCTGGTGGCTGCGCGCCGACCACCGTCCCTGGACGCTGCACCGGGCGGAGTTCCTGCACTACGAGGGCGACCTGCTGGGCGCGGTGGGCCTGGAGCCGCTCACCGAGCGGCCGGTCTCGGCACTGTGGTCGCCGGGCACGGACACGGGGTTCACGGTGTCGCTGGTGTGACCGGCGCGGCGGGAACCACCGGCGCAGAGGGCACGACCACTGCGGGCGGTGCCGCCGGCGCCGGCCGGGGAGCGGGGCCGCGGCGGGTCAGGCGGCCCGGTCGGGCGGTGCGCTCCCCAGCGCGGGACCGGAGCCGTGCTCCAGGGCGTCCAGCATGTCCCGGATCTCCCTGACCAGGCCCTCGGGCACCGCGTGGCCGAGCCGCGCCCCCTCCTCCGCGATCAGCTCGGCCCTCCTCAGGGTCCGCCACGCCGCCAGCGGGTCGCGGCCCACGAGGGACTGGGCCAGGACCTTCATGGCCCGCAGCCGCCCCGAGCGGTGCCGCAGCCCCCGGTAGCCCTCGACCGCCACCCGCGCCGACTCCTCGGCCTCGGCCGTCCGGCGGACCCGGAGCAGCGCCTGGGCCGCCATACGGTGCGCCCGGGCGTGCCACCACCTGTCGCCCAGCTCCCGGAAGCCCTCGGCCGCCTCCAGCATCTCCTCCTTCCCCTCGTCCCGGTCCCTCTCCATCAGGACCTGCCCCCGGACCAGCCGGGTGCGCATGACGCCCCAGGTGTCGCCGAGCTCCCCGAACACCCGCTCGGCCCTCTCCAGCCGGAGGATCTGGTCGGACACCTGCCAGGAGTCCCGCAGCCGTTCGCCGCGGCGGAACCGGGAGAGCCACCGGACCGGGCCGGACCGGTCCCCGGGCCCGGCCCGGTCGAAGCCGAACCACCCCTCCAACACCGTCCGCAGGGACGCCCCGCCCTCCTGCGCGGACCCGTCCGCGGCGGGCGGCACCCCGCCGGAGAACAGCGCGGACACCCGCTTCTCCTGCTCCCGCGGCCGGCGCCCGTCCCTCGCGGCCATCCGGCGCCGCTCGCGTTCACGGCGGGGGTCGAGCCACAGCTCGCACACCCCGGCCTGGGAGTTGAGGGAGTGCGACGGCAGCTGCCCCAGGGCCCGCAGGTAGCGGGCGTGGTACCAGTCCCCGTTGGGGGAGTCGGCGATCCGGCGGCGTCCGCGCTCCAGCACGAACCAGGCGTGCAGCTCGAAGCCGCGCAGCCGCAGCACCTCTCCCTGCTGGAGCCGGACCCGGGTCCACTGCTCCGGGTCCTCCGGGCGCCCCCGCAGCTCCCGCTCCGCGAGGGCGAGCCGCCCGTGCGCCTCCTCCAGGTGCCCCTGGAAGCGGTACAGCTCCGCCAGGTTGCACAGCGACCGCACCAGCCACCAGGTGTCCCGGTGCTCGGTGAAGACCCGGATGGCCGCGTCGATCGCCGCCCGGCCGTCGTCCGGGTCGCCGCGCCGGTACAGGTTCACGCCGACGGCGCGGTGGGCCCGGCCCCGCCAGCGCGGGTCCACCCCCGGACCGTCCAGGGAGTCCAGGATCATCGAGGCCGTCAGGGCGAGCTCGTACCCGGTGTGGTGGTCGCCGTGCCCGCCGGTCACCTCGGCGCGGTCGATCAGGGCGATCGCGCAGGCCAGGGGGTCGCCCGTCTCCAGAGCCAGGGCGACCGCCCCGGCGGTGGAGTCCCGCATCGAATCCCAGTGGATCCGGCCGGTGCGGCAGAGCAGGGAGAAGGCGCGGTGCAGCCGCCATCCGTACGCCGCGATCCCGCGGCGGTCGGCGACGTCCGAGGAGAACCGCCCCTGTCCGGTCCACCAGAAGCAGAGCTCGAAGCCGCGCTGTTCGCTCTCCAGCCAGGCCACCGGTTCGGGGGAGGCCGGGGGCGGGGGCGGATCCGGGATCCAGGACAGGGGCGGGTGCGCCGGCGCGGGCGCGGGCGCCTCCCGGCCGGGCGGCGGGCCGAACGACCACTCGTGCGGGGAGGCCCGCCGCGCGGCCTCCTCGGCCCTCTCCGTGTAGGCGTGCAGCAGCCGCAGCACCGCCTCCTCCAGTTCGCGGCGCCGGGCGCGGGACCAGGCCGCCCGGTCCGCGTCCGCCACCCCGAACAGCCGGGGTCCCTGCCGCACGAGGAAGTCGCGCATGTACTCGTGCAGCCGGAAGTGCTCGTGTCCGGCCGCCGAGTACAGGTACGTCACCAGGTACCGGCGCCGCAGCTCGTCCAGCACGCCGACCGCCCTGCCCGGCCCCACGTCCAGCAGCGCCGCGGCCACCCACGGCGTGAACGTCGCGGCCCCGGTGCCGGCCAGCAGCCACAGCAGCCGCCGCTGCTCCTCGGTGCACTCGCGCAGGCCGAACGCCAGCGACCGGACGATCGACTCCGGCCCCGCCACGGTCAGGGTCTGCTCCGGGTCGTTCATCCGGCGGAGCAGGGCGGCGGCGCCGGGCCCCGTGGCCTCGGTGGCCTGCGCCCCCACCAGGCACAGGGCGAACGGGAACCCGTGGCACCTGGCCGCCAGCTCCGGCAGCGCCGCGCGGTCCTCGTCCGACAGCGGCCGGGACCGCGCGGACACCAGCCGTTCGAGCAGCAGCAGCCCCTCCTCGTCGGAGAGCTTCCCCATCGGGTGCTCCCGGATGTCCACGGGAGGGGACGACGGGAAGGCACGGCGGCTCGTGATGAGCACCGCGCACCCCGGTCCGGTGGGCAGAAGCGGTTCCACCTGCGCGAAGTCCTTGGCGTTGTCGAGGACCAGGAGCACACGGCGATGCCCGCAGGCGTCCTTCCACAGTCCCGACAGCCTCTCCGAGGAGGCCCCGTCGGGCACCCGCTCCCCGACCTTGCGGAGCATCTCGGCGAGGATCTCCGCCGGTCGGCGGACCACCGGACCGCTGCCGGGGCCGCCGCCCGGATCCGGGTGCTCGGTCGCGGGGCCGTAGAGCTCGAACTCCAGGGTCCCGTCGGGGAAGCGGCCGCTCACCCGGGAGACGACCTGGGACACGAACTGGCTCTTGCCGGTGCCGCCCTCCCCGGTGATCGCGATGATCAGCGGCCCGCCCCGGCGCCGGCGCAGGCGGCCGCGGCGCCGGGGGAAGCGGGAGAACGCGTCCAGGACCTTCTTCATGAGGTCGGCGTGCCCGGTGAAGTGGTCGACGGGCGCGGGCAGGCGGGGCCGCACCGGTGGCTCCCGGGGCGGTTCGAGCGCGGCGGGCCGCCGGTCGAGGAGGGCCTGGGCGGAGGCCGCCACGCCGCTGCCGGCCATGGCGAGCGCCACCACCCACCACCCGCCGTCCGGGAGCAGGTCGGGGAACCCCTGCAGCGCGGTGCCCAGGCCCAGGGCCAGCAGGGCGCCGACGCCCAGGCCGGTCCCGATCGGCCGCCAGCGGCGAGGGCCGGGCGCGCCGACCGTGCCCGCGGGGTCCTCGCCGTCCACGTCCGCCCTCCCGAAGACACCGGATTCCTCTGTGGGCCGGGGATCGCGGGGTCCGGGCGGCCGCCGGGGAACCGATCCTGCTGCGCTCGGCGGGCCGGTGTCCAGAGCGGGAAAGGGCGCGCGGGCGGTGTTCACCGACCCGTCCCCGCGCGGTAACCGTGCGGTCGCGCCGGGCGGCCGGGAGCGGGCACGGGGGCGGGACGGCCACGGGGCGCAGGGGCGCAGGGGCGCAGGGGCGCACCGGAGGTTCCCGGGGGCGGACGCGGGCCGGGGCCGGGTGGGCGTGGGCCGGAGCGCCGTTCCTCCGCCTCCTCACCGAGGTGCGCGCTGCGGAGGGGCGGATGCGGCCCGGGGCACCGTCCCCGCGTATCCGCACCGGGGTGCGTGCCGGGGACGGGCGGGCGTGGTCCGGGCCCGGCGGGTCAGGCGGCGGCCGCCGGGTCCTCCTCGATCGCGGGCGGGACGCCCCCCGGCCGGGACGGGTGCCCCACCGGGTGCGGGTCCTGGGCCGGGCGGTAGGCGGCCGGCACCGGGGCGTAGTCCTCCAGCGGGACGCCGGGTTCGGGCACCGCGGGCCGGCGCGGCGCGTCCTCCAGCGGCGGGCGGGGGCGCGGCGGCGCGGGCGGCACCTCCATGAGCCGCAGGCGCCGGAGTTCGAGCTCCACCCGGGCGATCCGCTCGGCCAGGACCCGGGCCGGGGGAAGGCCGCGGGTCGCCTCCAGCGCGCGGTCGCGCTCCCGGACGCGGAACGCCACCGCCCCGGACGCCTCGGCGAGGCGCTCCACGGCGGTCTCGCACTCGCGCAGGGCGGTGACCAGCGTCGAACGCAGTTCCCGGGCCCGGGCCGTCGTCCGGTCGATCCGGGCGGCCCGGCGCGCCGCGAACGGACCGGAGGGCGCGCGCACCGAGCGCAGCCCCCTCTCCACCCGTTCCAGCGCCCGGCGGGCCCGCCGGGCCTCCGCCTCCCGCAGGGCCACCTCCGCCGAGGCCCGTTCCTGCCGGGACCGGACCCGGTCGACGGCGACCTGTTTCCTGGCCAGGCGGTCGCGGGCGGCGGCCTGGCCCCGGGCGGTGGCCAGCAGCGAGTCCAGTTCCTCGATGCGGGAGCGCACCCCCTCGTGCAGGCGCTCGGCGAGCGTCTCGGGCGGGACCAGCGCCCCGAAGCGCCGGTGCAGGGCGGCCGCCTCGATCCGCTCGGCCGACTGCTCGGCGGGCCCCCCGGGGGAGGGGACGGCGGCGTCGCGCAGCAGCAGGTCACCGGGCTGCGGGCCCAGGTCCGCGGTGGTCGTGACGTGCACCCTCCCGCCCAGCGCGGGGACGGCCTCGGCCGGGTGCCAGGGCCCCGTGGAGCCCGGGGACCGGACGAGGAAACCGGCGGAGTCGGGGGAGACCCGCCAGTGGTGGCAGGTGAACACGTACTCGTGGGGGCCCTCGCCGCCGCGGATGCGCCGTCCGTCCTGGAGCCGCAACTCCTCCCCGTTCGTCGCGCGGGCGGCGAGAGCCCTCCGGATCTCGCGGTCGAGGAAGGCGAGGGACTCGGCGGACACGGCGGATGTGGGGAGGGCGCTCGCGGAAGTCACATGACCCTTTCAGAGGGAGAGAGTCTCGTTCATACGGGGGACCCGACGGTAAGGAGTATGCCCGAGGGCTACGACATTCTGTAAGGGTACGGGTACGCAAAGTTCGAATCCGCCGGTCAGGGGCCCTGTCCGGAACCGGTCGCCCGTTCCCGGTAATCCGGAGCCCCGTGCGCGGCGGGTGTATCGCCGCAGGTCAGGGTCGTGTGTGGGTGGTGGGGCCGGGGGGTGCCCGGGTAGCGGGGGAGCCTTGGGCGCACTCGGAAGATTCTCGATTTCCTCGTTCGCCGATCCCCGAAGCGGGCCACCCGGTTCCGTCATGTGCGGGAACCTCCCGGATATGAGGTTCCTTCATGTTCGTTCCGTCCCGGACGCCCTCGACGCGGGGTTCCGCGCTTGGTAGAGTCCCTTTTGTTAAGGGGCTTCACTAATGGCGTGCGCCAGGAGGGCGGAACTCGTGAGCGGTAGCGGTCCCCTCGCCCGCAACGGCGGGCGCCCCGCCACCATCGACGTCGCCGACATCGCCGCGGCCGGCCGCGAGCTGGGCATGCGGGACCTGAGCCTGAGCGCCGTCGCCGCCCGGCTGGGCGTGACGCCCGCGGCGCTGTACCGGCACGTCGACGGCCGCTGGGGCCTGGAGCAGCTGGTCGGCGAGAGCCTGCTCGCCGACCTCGAGCTGGACGACGACCCGCAGGAGGGCGTCGAGGCGCACCTGGTCGGGTTCTCCGCGCAGCTGCGCCGCTTCACCCTCGAACACCCCGGGCTGGCCGACTACCTCCAGAGCGTCTTCCCGCGCGGGGACTCCGGGGCCGCCCTGATGATGTCCGAGGTGGCGGCGCTGGAACGGCGCGGCTACGACACCTCTGCCGCGCTGGTCCTGACCAACGCCGCCGCGGCCCTGACCATCGGTCTGGCCGCGGCCGAGGACCACCGTTCCGCCGAGGACCACCCCGAGGGCCGGAGGCGCCGGGAGGAGGCCGCGGAGCGGATCGTCGCCGAACACCCCGCCCTGGGCGCCGCCTACACGCGGATGCCCTACGTCACCGGCGAGGTCTTCACCCACCTCCTGCTCACCGCGGCCATCGGCGGCCTGGTCGCCGTCGCCCCCGTGGGCCGCCCGGTCGACGAGATCATCGCCGAGCTGGGCCGCCGCGGCGGCCTGGTGCCCTCCCCCGGCCGGGACACCGGTCCGGGGGCCGTGGCGGCGGAGACGCGGTGACGGCGCCACCCGGGGACAGAGCCCCCCGTCCCGCCCGGGAGTGGACGGCCGGGCGGGGCGGGGTCCTCGGCGTGACACGGGACCGGGCCCTGCGGGCCTCGCCGCGGGCGGGGAGCGCCCGCGCGGACGGCGACGGCGCCCGCCCCGCCCACGCCGACCGCGGCCGTCAGCCGGTCGGCATCCGGGGCCGGAGGTAGTCCGCGACCGCGGTGCCGCCCCGCACCGCGGCGAAGATGCGGGAGGTGTCGTCCGGGTTCCGCGCGTCGAACAGGACCCGCACGGGGGCGCCGGCCACGGGCGCCGCGTTCCGGGGGAACACCTCCGACCGCTCCACCCACCGGCGCCGCCCCCGGTCGTCGGTGAAGGCGAAGGTCCAGCGCACCGGGACGCGTTCGGCGTTCGAGGAGGCCGGGCCGCGGACCGCGGTGACCTCGCCCGCCACGGGCTCCCGTTCCGCCAGCATCCGGACCAGGGTCCTGCTGCGGCCGCGCTCGCGCATCCGCGCCCGGACGCCGACCGCGGCCGACGACAGGAGCAGCAGCGTCACGGTCCCCGGGAGCCACCACCGCATGGTGTACCAGACCCAGGCTCCGACGCCCCACTCCTCGTGCCGGCCGAACACCGGGTCGTAGGCGGTGCCCACCACATCGGCCGGCGCCCACGCCGCCGTGGTCGCCCACCACAGGGCCGCGGCCGCGCCCAGCAGCCACAGCGGTGCGGGGCCGGCGCCGACGAAACCGGCCGTCGACCCCGAGTAACGGTGGTTCCAGCGCGTGTACAGGGCGAACGCGACGAGGGAGCCGACGACGGCGAAGGGGGTGGTCCACACGGCCATGGTCGACTCGGTGTCGGAGAAGACGCTGTTGACCATCATCACGCGGAACCGGTCGCAGAACGCCGCGGCGGCGTACCCGGCCACCGCTCCGGAGGCGGTGAGGAACGCGCCGGCGGCCACCGTGCCCGCCAGGGAGCCCGCGCTCCCGGCCTGGCGGCGCCGGCGGTCCTCGCGCGCGGCCGAGGGGTCGATGGTGCTCACCGGTGCCTCCGCAGTGGGCGGACGCGGTGCGCCGCGCCCGCGAGAAAGTGGGACCGAAACATCCTATGTATGCCTTTGGTCCGGCCTGAACTGGGGTTTCGTTTCCCGCCGAGGGCTGGGGGTAGAGGGCGCCCATGGCCCACGGGGCCGAACGGAACACACGGGATGCCGTTCGGGCGAGGGCGGCCGCGGGAACGCGCCGGGCCGTCCGGGAGGTGCGGGAGCGATGAACCGGAGTACGCAGGGGAGCGGGAAGAGCGGCGGTCGGAGCACCGGGAAGGGGACGGCCTCCGCACGCGACACGGCGGAGGACGCCGACCGCACGGAGGACGCCGTGACCGCCCGCGACCCCGAGGACACCGACGTGCTCCTCGACGTCCCGGTGGTGAAGGTCGACGAGATCGACCTCGAGGTGGAGAACCTCGTGGCCTCGGTGTCCCTCCACGCGGAGGTGCTGGACCTGCTCAAACTCAAGGTCGGCGCGGACGTCGGGCTCGGCCGCGTCCACCTCACCATCAAGGGCGTCGAGGCCCAGGCCCTGCTCAAGGTCCGGCTCGACAACGTCCGCGACATCATCACGCGCGTGCTGGAGACCATCGACGCCAACCCGCAGATCCTGGAACAGGTGACGCGGGGCGTGGGGTCCTCGCTCGAACAGGTGGCGGGCGGCGCGGGCGAGGCCGTGGGAGCCGTGGGCAGGGGCGCCGGGAGCGCGGTCGAGGACGTCGGGCAGGGCGCCGGCAACGCGGTGGAGGACGTCGGCCGAGGGGCCGGCGGCGCCGTCCGGGACGTGGGCGGCGGGGCCGGGAAGGCCGTGGAAGGCGTGGGCGACGACGCGGGGGACACCCTGAAGGAGGCGGGCCGGGCCGCCGGGAACGCGGTCGGCGGCGACGGCAAGGACAGCAAGGACGACAAGGACGGCGGGGAGGGCGGCCGCAAGGGCGGCAGGGGCGGCTCCCGCGGGAAGTCCTCCGGCTCCGGGGGCCGGAAGTGAACGGCACGGGCGGAGACGCCGTACCCGACCCCGACGTGGAGATCACCGCCGGCGTCCGCGCCGACGAGCTGACCTTCCACGAGGTGCCCGAGGTCGTGTCGCGCACCCGCACCGAACCGGACGGCGAGGGCACCGCGGGCAGCGACCGCTCGGGCGTCCCGTACGGCGTCCGCACCGGCACGGTCTACCGCGACGTCCGCGTGGACTACCGCCTCGCCGCCCGCCTCACCGACCCCGCCGAAACGCCGGAGGGGTAGCCCCGCCGCGCCGCGGTGCGGCGGTGCGGTGACTAGGGGGTGACCTCGGCGGCGCGTTTGAGGTCCTGGGCCTGCTGGTCCAGGTGGTTCCGGGTGGCCTTGCGGAAGAACACGCCGACGATCGACACCATCAGCCCGCGCATCTCCAGGTCCAGGGTCAGGCGGGAGCGGTCCGCGCCGAGGGCGTCGACGCGGTGGCGGGCGACGGTCGTGACGCCGCCGGCCCGCTGCGTCAGCTCGAAGGAGACGGGGGCGTTCCAGGAGGTGACGTCCCACAGGCCCTCGGGCAGCCGGTGCTCCCGGAGGCGCACGGTGCCGCCCCTGGCCAGCGGGGGCGGTGACACGATCTCGGCCACCTCCACCAGCCGCACGACGCGCGGCCACGCCTCGATGTCGCTCAGTACGTCCCAGACGCGCTGCCGGGGCGCCTGGATCTCGACGGACTTCTCGAACCGCATGTCGGAGCCTCCTCGCCGGGGACCCGCATCCTCCGGACCCGGTGTACACCGACCCTACGCCGGTCCGGGTGACGGCACCGGGATCTCCGGCCCGAGGCGGGGCGGGTCCCGGGCCCGCCGTCGGTTACCGGGTGAGCGGCTCCACGCCCGGGTAGTCGGCGAGCGGCGCGCGACCGGCGACCTCGTATTCGAGGATCACGAGCCCCGAGGGTGTGGTCCGCTGTCCGATCAGCCGGAGGCCGAGGTCCGCGTCCCCGGTGATGAGACGCCGCCCCTGGCCGATGACCACCGGGGCGACGGCGAGGCGGAGCGTGTCGACGAGTCCGGCGTCGAGGAGGGAGGCGGCCAGGCGGGCACTGCCGTGCACCTGTACCTCGCGGCCGGGGCCGGCTTTCAGCGCGCCGACCGTCTCGGTGATGTCGCCGCGCAGGACGGTGGTCGGATTCCACCCCGCCTCGCCGAGGGTGTTGCTGACGACGTACTTGGGCAGGGCGTTCATCCGCCCGGTGAACGGGTCGGGTTCGGCGATCTCGGGCCAGTCGCGGGCGAACGCCTCGTAGGTGCGGCGGCCGAGCAGCAGCCCGTCGGCGAGGTCGAGCCAGTCCGAGGCCTGTCGGACGAAGGCCTCGTCCAGGTAGGGAACGAACCAGCCGCCGCGGACGAACCCGCCGCTGGGGTCCTCATCGGCCGACCCCGGCCCCTGGGAAACGCCGTCGAGGGTGACGAACTGGGTGATGGCGATCCTCATTCCGCCGCCTCCTTCTCCGTGAGTGCCGCGAGTCCGTCCGTGACCGACCCCCAGCCGTCGAAGAAGCCGAGTTCCTCGTGGCGGTCGCGGTCGGCCGGGTCGCCGTGCCGCACGACCACTCTGTAGTCGGTGCCCTCGGGATGGTCGGTGAACGTGATCTCGGCGGTCATCGCCACGGGCGCGGGCGCGGCGGGACGCCAGGCACCGGTGATCGCATTGGTGAAGACGAGCCGCTCCTGCGGTTCGACGACGAGGAAGACCGAGTCCGTGTGCGGTAGGAAGGCCCGGCCGTCATCGCTCATGCTGGTCACGAACGCGCCGCCGGGACGGACGTCGAGGCGGTCGACGCGGGCGACGGCGGGCGCGGGCACCCACCACCGCTCCAGCCGTGCCGGTTCGGTCCACGCGCGCCAGAGGTCGGCGCGCGGGGCGCGGATCAGCCGGTCGAGTTCGAGGTCGAGCCGGGCGTCGATCGGGGGCATCGGTCCTCCTGGTGGTCGGTGACGAACTGTTCGAGGCGGTCGGTGCGCCGCTCCCACAGGGCCCGCTGTTCGGTGAGCCAGTCCTCCACGAGTGACAGGCGGTCGCGGTCGAGTGTGCACGTGCGCACCCTGCCGGATTTGTGTGTGCGGATCAGCCCGCTGTTCTCCAGCATGCGCACGTGCTTCGTGAACGACGGCAGCGTCATCGGGAACGGCTCCGCCAGTTCCCCCACGCTCGCAGGACCTCGGCCCAGGCGCCGGATCACGGCACGCCTGGTCGGATCGGAGAGTGCCGCGAAGACCTCGTCCAGAGCACCATACTTAGCCATGTGGCTAAGTATTGCAAGACGGAGGACCCGGCTCAAGAGGAGACCTTTCGTGGAGGCCGGCCTTCGGTTCCGTTCCGGAGGCCGACTCGGGGAGGATGGTGGGCGGTGCTCCGGGGCCTTCCCGGCATGGAGGCCCGCGCGCCGGTGCACCCCGGGAACGCGAAAGCCCCTGGCCTTTGCGCTTTCGCGCCGGTCAGGGGCTTTCGCTCGTGGGGTGAGTGACGGGACTTGAACCCGCGACTTCTTGGACCACAACCAAGTGCTCTGCCAGCTGAGCTACACCCACCATGTGCGCCGGGCCTCGCGGCCCTGCGTACGTATGAGATCTTAGCGGATTCCCGGGAGTGCTTCGATCAGTTTTCCGGAGCGTCCTCGCGCGGCTCCACGCGGCCGGTGCCGCCGGCGACCACGTCGGCGGCGATGGCGCGGGCCGTGGCGGAGTTCGGGCCCGGCTCGGGGACGAACGCGGCGGCGCGATAGTAACGCAGCTCACGGATGCTCTCGGTGATGTCGGCGAGGGCGCGGTGGCCGCCGTTCTTGTCCGGGCTCGCGTAGTAGACGCGCGGGTACCAGCGGCGCAGCAGCTCCTTGATGGAGGAGACGTCGACCATGCGGTAGTGGAGGTGCTCGTCGATCCGCTTCATGTCGCGGGCGAGGAAGGTGCGGTCGGTGGCGATGGAGTTGCCGCACAGCGGGGCCTTGCCCGGCTCGGGGACGTAGCGGCGGATGTGCTCCAGGACGGCGTCCTCGGCCTCCTGGAGGGTCACGCCCTTGTCGAGCTCGGCGAGCAGCCCGGAGGTGGTGTGCATGTCGCGCACGAAGTCGCCCATGGCGTCCAGCGCGGCCTGCGGGGGTTTGATCACGACGTCGATGCCCTCGTCGAGGATGTTGAGCTCCCCGTCGGTGATCAGACAGGCCACCTCGATCAGCGCGTCGTTCTCGAAGTCGAGGCCCGTCATCTCGCAGTCGATCCACACCAAACTGTCGTTCATACGGCCAGCTTAGGGCTTCGGGGGCGGGGGCCCGGACACGCCGCGGGGCGGCCTCCGGCGGAGGCCGCCCCGCGGCGGGACGCGGTCAGTCCCAGATGAAGGGGTCGGAGACGCCCGGGGGCTCACCGACGCCGATGAGGTACAGCCAGTCCCAGATGCCCCAGAACTGGACGACGACCAGGCCCAGGACCACCAGCAGGATCAGCAGGAAGGTGAAGCAGCCGCATCCGCAGCCGCCCTTCTTCTTGGGCGGCTGGGGCTGGGGCGGCGGGGCCGGGTAGGGCTGGTGGCCCGGGGCGCCCGGGTGCGGGCCCCAGGGGGGCTGGGGGCCGCCGTGGGGCGCGGGCGGACCGCCCGGGACCCCGGCGCGCGGACCCGCGGGCGGGTAGCCGGGGGGCGGGCCGGGCCGGTTCATCGGGGGCGGGCCCTGCGGCGGGCGCCCCGGGGGGCGGTTCATCTGCTGGGGCGGCGGGAACGGCGGCGGGTAGCCGCCCGGCGGCGGCTGCGGCGGGCGGTGGTACGCCTGCTGGGGTCCCGACTGGCGCGGGTGGCCCGGCTGGGGGCCCGAGGGCGGGTAGCCCGGGCGGCCGCCGGTCGGCGGGTACCCCGGCTGGGGGCCCGAAGGCGGTGCGGCGTGCGGCGGGGGAGCCTGGCGGGAGGCGTCCGGGCGGCCCGGGGTCCACGGGGTGCCCTCGGCCGGAGCCGGCGGGGAGGCCGGGGGAGCGGGGTGCCCGGGGGTTCCCGGAACGGGCGCCCCGGGGGCCGGGGTTCCCGGGAGCGGGACGCCCGGGGTCCCCGCGGCGGGGGCGGCCGGCGCGGCCCCCGGAGGGCGGTTGCGCTCCTCCTCCGCGCGGCGCTCGGCCTCCTCGGCCTGGCGCTCGGCCTCCTCCTCGGCGCGCTTGCGGTCCTCCTCCGCGCGCTTGGCGGCCTCCTCGGCCTGGCGCTTGGCCTCTTCCTCACGGCGCTTGGCGGCCTCCTCCTCGGCCACGCGGCGTTGCTCGCGGCGCTCCTCGGAGAGGTCGCTCCAGCCCTCCTTGAGGCTGCCCAGCAGCTTGTTGAAGCGGCCGCCCTTCTTGCCGCCCTCGTCCTCGTCGCCCTCGGGGGCGCCGCCGGAGAACATCGGGTCGTTGGGGTCGAACACGGCGGTGCCGCCGGGCTCGCCGCCGCCACCGGGGGTGAACACCCTGGTGCCGGAGGTCCCGCCGGCGTCGGACGGGTCGAAGACGCGGGTGCCCGGGGCTTCGCCGATCTCCCCGGGCTCGAAGACCCGGGTCCCGCCCGGGGAGCCGGTGCCGGGGGCCGCGCCGGAACCGGTGAGGTCGGCGGTGGGCAGGTCGTCGCTCAGGTCGGCGGTGGGGGGCTCCTCACCGCGGCCGGGCAGGTCGCCGGGGGACACGCGGATGGTGGCGCCGTCGTTGACGCCCCCCTGGGGGCGGGGGGAGGCGGTGCCGGGGGTGACGCGCATGGTCGCGCCGTCGCTGAGGTCCGCGGTGGGCTCCTCGTCGGAGGTGGAGGGCCGGCCGGGGTTGATGCGGACGGTGCCGGGCTCGTCGTCCACGGGGGCGCTCGGCGGGGGGCCGACGGGGGTGGAGGGGCCCAGGCGCACGGTTCCGGGCTCGTCGTCGACCGGGGGGTGCGCCGCGTCCCGTCCCCAGGAGGGGTCGATGCGCATGGTGCCGAGATCGTCGTCGACGGCCCCGGGGGAGGGGCCCAGGCGCACGGTTCCGGGCTCGTCGTCGGACGGGGGGCCGCCGGGCCCGCCGAGGTAGGCGGTGGCGGCCTCTTCGTCGTCGTCGGCCCCGCCACCTTGGAGTTCATCCAGGGAGCGGGTGTGCCGCGTCCACTCGTCGCCGTTCCACCATCTGAGCGTTCGCGCGTCGCCCTGCGGGTCCGCGTACCAACCCGGCTCGATAGATCCACCCATGGGGGTCAGACTAAGGGGTTTCGGAACTCTGCTCGACCAGTGGATCCCGATTCCCGGGTCCGCCGGGGCATCCCGCCGCAGGCCATCGCCCCGGGTGTTCAGTCGGTGACCGGGTGTTCCGGCTCCGGTCGCGGGGAGGGGACCCGGTCGTCCCCGGCGAGGAGCCGGGCGGTGTCCAGGCGGCCCGGCCCCGGGTCGGCCGAGCCCGGTACCTGGTCGTGGCCGAAGTGGCCGCCCCGGGCCCAGGCCCGTTCCCGCTCCGGTGGCGGGGCGGCCCCGGCGCCGGGCGTTCCCGCGGGCCAGGTCCGCGGAACACCCCAGGAGCCGAGCCAGGCCAGCAGCGCGGCCCGGCCGCGCATCGGGCCGCGGGTGAAGGGCGCGGACCGGTGGGCGACCACGGCGACGACCAGGCACACCCGCCCCTCGTCGCCGTGGTCCACGCGCAGCCCGTAGTGGTGGGTGGAGCCGGGGGAGGGGGAGGCCCGCCGGGTCGCGGGCAGGATCTGGACGGTGTCGCCCGTCAGCGGGTTCCACACCAGGTGCACGGTCCGCCCCGCGGACACCAGCAGCCCGGCCTCCGCCCGTGCCGACCGCACGGCCGGATCCGTCCCGGTCACGGTCCACACGGCGCGCGGGGCGCCGGTCCCGGGCGGGGAGTGCGCCCGGCCGCCGTCGATCCGCTCGGCCTCGGGCATCCACGCCTCGGGCATCGCACTCCCCCAGGGGTCCGTCGTTCCCGGCCCTCTCTGTGTACGCCGGACGGTCGGAGAAGTCCATGGAGTCCCCGGACCCGTGGAAGCCCGGAGGGGGGGGGGGGGGCCGCGGCCGCCCCCCCCCCCCGCCCGGGGCCCGGGGGCCCCCCCCCCGAGCCCCGCCGCAGGGGGTGTTAAACAAAAAC